>NZ_DASUSQ010000169.1:0-83657 GCF_036375055.1 Umezawaea sp. | reverse complement strand
GTGATCGGGCTAAGGGGCAGGTGGTGTCAACCTGCCCGATCTACCAGGGCAAGGGTCAAATCCTCCGAGCAAAATCGGCCACGGCCACGGCGGCGTGCGCTGGTTTTGTCCTGCTTTTGTTTTAGATTTTTGCCGCTGGGGGTAGGTTGTCGTCGCTGGCTACTGGCCATTCCATGGGGTTTGGGCCCAGTTTTGCCAGCTCTGCTACCTGTAGGCGGCACCAGGGGGAGATGTCTCTGGTGCCGTTCAGCACTTCTTCTGCGAAGGTGTGCCAGGGGACCCATTCCGTGCTGTCCACCTCGGCCGGGTTGGGAGTTGGGGTGCCGATCACCGTGCCTCTGAACACTGGGCACATTTCGTTCTCCACTACGCCGTTTGGCATTTCTGCTCGGTAGCGGAATTCCGGGAGGATCAGGTCCACCTGTTTGATTTCGGGTAGGCCCAGTTCGTCTTTGAGTCTGCGCAGGACGCTGTCCGTCATCTTCTCGCCTGGGGCTGGGTGGCCGCAGGCCGTGTTCGTCCAGATGCCCGGCCAGGTCTTCTTGTGCAGTGCTCTGCGGGAGAGGAGGGTGCGGCCCTGGTCGTCGAAGAGGTAGCTGGAGAACGCCAGGTGCAGTGGGGTGTCCGCGTGGTGCACCTCGGCCTTGTCGGCCAGGCCGATCTGGTTGCCTGCCTCGTCCAGCAAGAGGACCTGTTCCGTCGTCACGCCGGACACCTTGCCACATGGCCGCGCGCCGGTAAGTCCCTCGAATGGCTTCCGCGAAAGCCCTGGTCGGCGGGGGTGGTTGGGCCTGCCGGGTGATGGGTCGCACGTTCGGGGACGTCGTGGTGCCAGCGGGCGTGCGCTGGTGCGGGTGTCAATCCGCTGATGGTGGTGGGCTCGCGCCCCGACCCGGTGGTCGGGGCGCGAGTGCGGGAGCCGTCAGCAGCCGCCGCAGTTGTAGAACGTGACGTCCCAGTGGTTCGACTCCTTGAAGTAGACGTTGCCGGAGGCCGCGCGCCACTTGTTGCCACCGATGGAGGTGAAGGTGCCGGTGATGTAGTTGGTGATGCAGGTGCTGAGGCGGAAGTCGAGCTTGTAGCCGTTCCAGTGGCTGTAGGTGCCGCTGGCGTGACCGGTCTCGGTGCCGCCGGTGATGTGCAGGGCGCACCCGCTGGCGCGCTTGAGGACGCCCGCGCCCTGGATCGAGGCGAGGTTGACCTGGTCGAACGAGGTGCAGGTGGGGTTGTTGCGGTTGCTGCAACCGCCGCTGGACGACCAGGTGATCCCGGCGGAGGTGAGGCGGCCGGCCGCGTCGCCGTGGGACAGCTTGGTGACCTGGGCGCTGACGTCGGCCTGGGCGACCGAGGTGCCGGCCACCAGGGCCACGACGGCCAGGACGAGTGTCGAGAGCATGCGGGCAAGGCGCACGATGTTCTCCCTCAGTTGGTTATTTCCCGGCTCCTACCGGGATGCGAGGGAGTCTGGTGGGCGCACCGCGCCGTGGACAGGCACTGCCTTCGGGGGCACGAAGCCGGCTAGTCGGAGTGGCGCAGCACGCTCTCCACCTCGGTCACGAACGCCGCGACGCCGTCCTCGTCCGACGGGGCCCCGTGGGCCTGGAGGATCTCCAGCAGGGCCGCGCCGCTGGTCGACCTGCGGGCCAGGCGGCGGAGGCCGAACGCGGACTCGTACCAGGCGACGGCCACGGCGAGGGAGGCCGCCACGGCGGCCAGGAAGCCCCACATGGGGCGGCGGCTCGCGTCCGCCGCGGCCACCGCGCCCAGTGCCGCCGCTCCCGCGAGCAGGAGGACGGACAGCGCGCCGGTCCAGCGGCGGGACGAGGTGTACTTGGCGCGTCCGCGTTCGAAGCCGTCGAGGCGTTCGCCGACCCGGTGCTTGAGGTAGACGCGGACGAACTGGCTCCTGCGCTCCTCGGCCGACGGCGGGGGGCCGGGCTTGGCCGCGGGCTTCGGGCGCGGCTTCGGTGAGGGCTTGGCGGGCGGCGCGGGTTCGGCTTTGGCGGGCGGCGCGGGTTCGGCCTTGGCCGGCGGAGCCGCGTGCTCGGCCTTGGCCGGCGGAGCCGCGTCGAGCCTCGCCGACACCGGGGACCCGGTCCTGGCGGTCGCCGCTCCGGACTTGGCCTGCACCGCCCCGCTCCTGGCCGACGTCGTCGCCTCGGGCTTGGCCTGCGCTGCCCCGGTCTTCGCGGGCGCGGGGGCTTCGGGCTTCGCGGGCGCGGCCTTGGCGGGCGCCTGCTTGGCGGGCGCCGCGGCGGGCTTGGGCTGCTCGGTGGCCCCGGACTTGCCCGGTGCCGTCGATTCTGTCCTGGAGTCGCTCATGAGGTGGTCACCGGTTCGTGGCGGTGCCGCGCCACCGCGTTGACGAGGTCCTGGAGCCGGGCCTCGCGTTCGGCGTCGGACGCGGGCAGCGGGGCGGCGAGGTGGTCGAAGTACAGGGTGCGGAGGGCTTCCGCGCGGTGGGCCGAGGAGAGGTCGTCCTCGGAGGCCTCGTACCGGCGGGACAGGGCCACCAGCGCGGCGGCGAGGGCGCCGCTGACGGCGACCAGCACACCGGGCCACGCCTGGTCGCCCAGCCACGCCTGGAGCGCGCCGAAGCCGATGGTGCCGAACCCCGCGGCGATGGCCAGGACGATGAGCAGCCTGGCGTGGTTGCGCTCGCGGTGGGCGGTCTCGTCGACCTCGTGGAACGCGGGCGCGACCACGCGGTTGGCCTCGTGGATCGCGTCCGCCAGCAGCGGGTACTCGACCACGAAGCCGGGGTCGATGATCGGCACGGGTTCCGGGGCGCGGTAGCGCAGCCTCGGCCACACGGTCAGCTTCGGGACGGGCTTGGGGCCCAGCGTGCGGTCGAGGGCCGCCACGACGCGTTCGGGGCCCTCGTCCAGGTGCACGGCGGAGACGGTGCCGCTGCGGACCAGCACGGCGAGGTCGTCGTCCTCGGACAGGGTGCCCCTGGCGATCTCGTCGGCCAGGCCACCGGTGCCCGCGACGACGACCAGCGGCCGGTCGCCGCCGAGGTGCGCGGTCACCTGGGCGCGGGCCACGGCGTCGCCGCCGATCAGCAGGGCCGTCGACCGGCCGCGCTTGCCGGTGATCGCGTCGACCGTCCGGAACAGGGCGGGCGTCTCCTCGCCCCAGTCCTTGCCGGGCACGAGCACCGCGACGTCGTGGTTGGGGTTGAGGGCCAGCTCACCCTCGGCGGGCTTGTCCTCCCCCGCCACGACCTTGCCGCTGGGCGCGACGGCGACGAACGGGGGCAGCTTCCCCTCGACCGCTTCGAGGGCGACCCCGAGCAGGTGGACGACACCGACGTCGGCTCCCGCGGTGATGAACACCGCGTCCCGGCCCGCGACGACCCGCCGGAGCAGCGGGAGCACCTTGGCGCCCAGTTCCGTGGTCAGGGCTTCGCCGGAGGAGAAGAGCGCGATCACCGGGCGGCCCCTCGGGACGCCGAGCGACCGTGCTCGGACGTCTGCGTCGGGGTGCGCCAGTCGCTTCACGCGCGGACCATCCGCTGTTGGCATGCGGGGCACCCTAGCCGTGGCTCACGTGAATTTCACCCTTCCGGCGACGGATTTCTCACTGGATCGGGCGTTGCCACGTCGCCGGTAGAGTGCTGCGGGAACCCCTGAGCAGGCGACGTACGGACGGTAGTAGGGCATGACGGTGACCGAGCACGACGTGGCGATCGACCCCGACCAGGACGTGGCGGGGATCGACCCGGCGCTGATGGAGACCTGCCTGAAGGTGTTGGCGCAGGTCGAGCAGCTGCCGACCGAGCACCCGGACGCGGTCGCGGTCCGGCGCGCCACCGCGGGCATCTTCAAGACCGTCCGGAAGATGCGCCGCACCGCGCGCCGCGCCGCCGAGTCCGCCGCGGACCGCGCCGTGATCGAGGCCACGGCCACCGGGTCGCCGCAGCGCATCGACGACGAGACCCAGGGGATCCTGCTCCGGGACACCACGCCCGGCGCGAAGGCGGGCACGCTGATCAAGGCGAAGGCCTGCTACACCTGCAAGAACCGCTACACCGAGGTGGACGCGTTCTACCACCAGCTCTGCCCGCCGTGCGCGGCCCGCAACCGGGGCCGCCGCGACGCGTCGGTGGACCTGTCCGGTCGGCGGGCGCTGCTCACCGGTGGTCGCGCGAAGATCGGCATGTACATCGCGCTGCGGCTGCTGCGCGACGGCGCGCACACCACGATCACGACCCGGTTCCCGAACGACGCGGTCCGCCGGTTCACGGCGATGCCGGACAGCGCCGACTGGCTGCACCGGCTGAAGATCGTGGGCATCGACCTGCGCGACCCGGCCCAGGTGATCTCGCTGGCCGACTCCGTGGCCGCGGCGGGCCCTCTGGACGTGCTGATCAACAACGCCGCGCAGACCGTGCGCCGGTCGCCGCAGTCCTACGCGCCGCTGGCCGCGCTGGAGTCCTCTCCCCTGCCGGACGGCCCGCTGCCGGAGCTGATCACGTTCGGCCACACCAACGACCAGCACCCGGCCGCCCTGGAGGGGCAGGTGCACGCCATCCCGACGCCGCACGCGCTGACCGCGCTGGCGCTGACCGCCGGATCGGCCTCGCCCGCGCGGATCGCCACCGGCACGGCCATCGACGCGGGCGGGCTGCTGCCGGACCTGCACGACGAGAACAGCTGGACCCAGCGGGTGGACGAGGTCGACGCGCTGGAGCTGCTGGAGGTGCAGCTCTGCAACATGACCGCGCCGTTCATCCTGGTGTCGCGGCTGCGGGCGGCGATGGCGGCCTCGCCCGCGCGGCGCAAGTACGTGGTCAACGTGTCGGCGATGGAGGGCCAGTTCAGCCGCGCCTACAAGGGTCCCGGCCACCCGCACACGAACATGGCGAAGGCCGCGCTGAACATGCTGACCCGCACCAGCGCCGAGGAGATGCTGAGCGACGGCATCCTGATGACGGCCGTCGACACCGGCTGGATCACCGACGAGCGCCCGCACCCCACCAAGATGCGGCTGGCGGACGAGGGTTTCCACGCGCCGCTGGACCTGGTCGACGGCGCGGCCCGCGTCTACGACCCGATCGTCCAGGGTGAGCTGGGCGTCGACCTGTACGGCTGCTTCCTCAAGGACTTCGAGCCGTCGGCCTGGTGACGAACCGCCCACTGCGGGCGACCTCCCCTCGGTAGAGTTGACGATCTGCCGTCGATGGGGGTTGTGGTGGGCAAGCGCGTGGTGGCCGCTCTCGGTGTCGCCGCGGTCCTGCTGGTCGGTGGCGGGGGCCAGGCGCGCGCCGACGGCGAGGACGACGCGAAGGCCGTGTTCTGCCTGACCGTGAAGTCGGAGCGGAACCTGCGCGACGCGGGCAGGGCGGTCGGCGTCGAGGTGCCGAGCGACGTCCCGGCGTGGCGCAGGGCGAAACCCGCCGAGTTCGAGCGGGTGTGCTCGGCGCTGTACGGGTCGGAGAAGGCACCGTCGCCCGGCTGGTTCACCCAGGCGCTGCCGTTCCTGACCGGTCTGTTCGGTGCGCTGCTGGCCTACGCGGCGACGGCGTGGCGCGACCGGGTCGCGCGGGGCCGCAAGCAGGCCGAGGACCTGCGGGGCGCGCTGGTGGAGTTCGAGAACGCGGTCACCGCCTACCTGTCCGCCTACGTCGGCAAGCGGGCGGAGGACCCGGTGCTGGTCTCGCGCGCCGGGCTGGTGTCGCAACTGGCGCTGGTCAAGTCGGAGCACCGCGGCTGGAGCCGGGTGCAGGAGCTCCTGGACGGGCTGCGCGACGGCCCGCTCGGCGAGGCGCTGACCCAGCGGGCGGGCCAGGGCGACGCGGCGAAGGCCCGTGACGCCCAGCTGCGGGTGCGGCTCGACGAACTCCGCGACGAGGTGCTGCTGGTGGCGACGGCGCTGGCGCGGCCCGCGCGGCGGCACCCGGAGATGAGCCCCCGACCGCGATGACGAAGCCCTGGCTGAACCCGTTCCCGCTGCCCGGCTGGCAGCGCACGCCGATGCGCCCGCTGTGCCCGTGGAAGAACGCCGGGCACCGCGAGTTCTACGTCACGGTCGACGACTCCGACTTCCAGTTCGACGACTTCACCCAGCAGATGGGCGACCTGTCCGCGCTGCTGGCCGAGGGCAGGCTGGTGCTGGTCACCGGCGAGTCGGGGTGCGGCAAGACGGCGCTGGTGCACCGCTGCGCCGACTGGGTCGTGCGGGAGGTCGACCGGCTCCGGGAGAACCGCGAGCTGGGCCCGAACGCGCGCGGGCTGGTGCTGGACCTGACCGGGTGCCTGCCCGACGGTCCGGCCCAGTCGATCGAGGAGCGCGCCGCGCACGTGTGCGACGAGCTGTTCGGGCGGCTGGTGGACAACGAGGCCCTGCGACCGCAGGCCGTGGAGCAGCTCGGCCCCGACCGCGACACGCCGCGCCGGATCTACCCCCGGCTGGGTGCCGCGCTCACCGAGGACCTGGTGCTGGTGGTGCTGCTGCCGACACCGGGCGAACTGGCCGCCGAGGTGGTCCAGTACGCACGGGCCTTCGCGGGTCCGAAGGTGCTCTTCATGGCCGAGTCGGACCTGCTGGACCCCGACGAGGTGGCGGACGTCGTGCGGCAGCTGGAGGCCTGGGTGCCGCCGCTGACGCTGCACGTCGGCGCGCTGGAGGAGGGTGACGTGCGCAGATTCGTGGAGGACCGGCTCGAGCGACACTCGATGGTGGGCCGCTACCCACGGATGAGTGACGAGGCGATCGAGTTCCTCACCCGGTGGGCCAAGTCGGTCGCCCAGCTCCAGCGAACTTTGCACGGAACTTACGAGAGCCGCCGCAGCCTGGGACTAAGCTGCGGCGAAGGCGACGTCGTGACCGTGGACGACATCGTCGCGTTCTTCAACAACGGGTCCCGGAACGGACTGGGGAAGTAGCGATGAGCGGAAACGGCGAACCGCGCGCACGGAGGAACCCCTTCTCGCCGATGGCGGTCGCCCGCATCACGGACTTCGACTCGCACGACTCCCCCGAGGTGTCGATCGAGACGGACGCGATCCGCCAGGCGCGCTCCCACGTCACGTCCTACCTGCGGGCCTCCGACGGCGGCGACCAGGCGGGCACGGTCATCGCGATCGTCGGCGACTACGGCACGGGCAAGACGCACCTGGCCGTGCAGCTCGTCCGGCACGCGCGCGCCGAGCTGAGCGACCCGGCGAACGCGATGTACCTGGACGCGACCGCCGAGAGCTTCATCGAGCTGTACCGCCGGTTCATGCACAAGGTCGGTCTGGCGGGCGTGCTCTCGCAGGTCAGCGACTACTACGCCGACGTGGTCGCGGAGTCGTTGCAGAGCACCGGGTTGACCGCGGACACCGTCGAGTGGCTCAACACCCGCGACCTCCAGCCGGAGCAGGTCGTCGAGCGGATGGGCCTGATGGAGAGCGCCCTGCTGCGCAAGGTGCAGGCCGCGCTGCGGGGCGTCACCGAGAACAAGGACTTCGGCACGGCGCTGGCGCTGTTGCTGCGCAAGGGTTTCGAGCACTCCGTGTGGGCGTGGCTGACCGGCGGCCACCCGGACCAGGTGCTGGTCGAGCGCGGCATCACCAAGCCCATCGACAGCGAGGTCGCCGCCCTGGAGGCGATGGGCGTGTTCGCCCTGCTGTTCGGCGGCAGGCGGCGGCGGTTCGTGCTGGTCGTGGACGAGCTGGACAAGATCTTCTCGCTGGACAACCAGCCGCAGCCCAGCACGCTGGCCGCGTTCCAGACGCTGCTGGAGGTGTTCGCCAAGGCGGGCGCGTGCCTGGTGCTGTCCGGGCTGCCGGACTTCCGGACCGTGCTCGGGCCGAGCGTGCGGCAGCGCATCGCGCACACCGTGACGATGGCCGGGCTGAGCAAGGAGGAGGTCGCCGAGTTCGTCCAGTCGGCGCAGGGCGGCCCGACGCTCGACCCGTTCACGATGGACTCGATCGGCTACCTCACGGCGGTCGCGAGGGGCAACGCGCGCAACGTGATCCGGCTGTGCCACCGGGTGTTCCGGATCGTGGACGACGAGGGCCCGGACGCGCTGGTGACCCACGAGGTGGTGGAGCGGGCGGCGCGCGAGCTGTTCGGCACGCTCAGCTCGGACGACATCCACGGCGTCGTGCGGCGGCTGCTGGACGCGTCGGGGTACGACTACTACCACGACCACCTGCTCGGCCTGGGCGAGGAGTCCAAAGCGGACTTCTGGATCACCTACCCCGGCCGCGAGGGCGGGTGCGCGGTGCTCGTCACGCAATCCCTGCTGGACAGCGACAACGTGGCCGAGGTGCGGCGCAGGATCGCCTCCGTCAAGGACGCCGCCGAGGGCGCCGAGGTGCTGGTGGTCGTCAACGGCGTGCTGGTCGAGGGCGCGGCGATCCAGGTGCGCGAGCTGATCGGCCGCGACCCGCTGGTGCACGTCGAGCGCACCTTCGCCGAGGACTTCAAGGCGCTGGTCGGGGCGGTCGGCAACCTGCTCGCAGGCCCGGCGGACGGCGACGTGGTCACGGCGCTGCGGCAGCGGTTGGAGGTCGTGGCGCGGCAGCAGTCGAGCATCTACGGGTTCATCGAGCAGCTCACCGAGCACGTCGACAGCGCGCGCGGGTCGACGGACCGGCAGCTCGCCGCCATCCAGCGCAGGCTCGCCACCCTGCCGGGCGAGGGCGGGACCGAGCGGTCGACGCGGTCCGCGCTGCCGCCGGACGTGGAGAAGCTGTTCCGCGACGCGGTGGACGTGCTGGAGGAGCTGACCCAGCTCGACGTGATGCTGACCGAGGCGCTGGAGCCCGCGGAGGACGAGACGCAGGAGGCCGTGCAGCGCCGGTTGCGGTCGATCGACTACCGCGAGGCCGCGGGGCGCGCGGTGATGATGCAGAGGTCCGTGCAGAGCTTCCGCGCGTCGGTCGCGCAGTGGTTCGGCACGGAGGCCGCGGGCGGTGCCGCGCCGACCGCGGAGGCGGAGGACCGGCTGGACCAGGTCTGCCGGGCCTACGACGGCATCTCGGAGTACCTGCCCGTGTTCGGGCTCGACCCGCTGTTCGAGCTGCCGCCGTGGGCGGCGCGCCACTCGGGCATGGTGGCGGCGGTCAATCAGGCGGGGCGGCGGAACCGGGTCGCGATGGCGTTGGACAACCTGAGCCCCCGTGTCAAGCGCGCGGTGTGGCGGTCGTCCCGCGCGGGTGGCCGCTGACCGTCGTCCGGGCCCCGAACGGGCGCCAACCGGTCGTAGAGGCCGTTGCACAGGGCGTGCAGCAGGTTCACCACGATGATCGCGGGTGCGACGACGGCGATCGTGCCGGGGAAGTTCGGCTCCAGCAGCAGCGCCAGGATGATCGCGGTCAGCCCGTTCTGCTGGCCCAGCGCGAGCCTCATCCGGTCGCCGCGCCACACCTTCGGGATCGTCAGCACCAGCGCGACCACGATCTGCGCGGTGTACGCGGCGATCCCCAGCACCACGCCCTCCCCGATCCGCAGGCCGCCGACCAGCACCACGCCGACGGCGAACGTGGCCGTGTACAGCGCGACCTGCGTGAGGCCGTCGAGCGACCTCCCCAGGTTCGGGCGGAAGAACAGGCCTACGACGGCGAGTGCGAGCAGCAGCGCGTACCGCACGGCCAGGAACCCGGCGGCCAGCAGCACCAGGATCAGCCCGGTCCGCACCGCCCACCGGACCGGCCACGGCCGGGGGCCCTCGGACGCGGTGCGCCGCGCCTTCCAGACCCGGTGCGCCAGGTACGCGACGACGACGAGCACCGCGTTCCAGAACAGGCTGGTGCCGAACGACGTCAGGCCCGTTCCGACGGTGTCGTGGGCGCCCAGCGCGAACGCGGTGAAGTACGCGGTCAGCAGCACGGTGATCGGGTCGTCGAACGACGCCCACGCGGCGAGCAGGGCCTTCGCCGAGTCCGACATGCGGCTCTTGAGCCGGACGGCCGCCACGGACAGCGGGTCGATCTGGGCCAGGGCGACGGCGAGCACGAGGTGGTCCGGTTCGCGGTACACCAGGAAGAGCACACCGAAGATGAACGCCACCTTGGCGAGCACGCCGAACGTCACGGCCACCACGACCGTGCGCAGGTGGGTGCGGAACTCGTCGATCTCGATGCCGCGCGTGCTCGCGTACAGGCCGAAGCCGAGCAGCGCCGTCACGAAGAACCGGTACGGGTCGGAGGAGTCGACGTCGTCGAGCCGGAACAGCTCGGCCGCCGCCCACCCCGCGCCCGCCGCCGCGAGGAGCGCCACCGACCGCAGTGCGGAGTTCACCGCAGTTCCAGTGCCAGCGCCGCCATCCGGTCGTCCGCGCCGCTGACCCGGTTCTGGTCGATCGTGACGCCGACCAGGTAGTCGCCGGGGCCGAGGCGGTAGTAGTAGATCGCGCCCATCTCGATGTCGAGCACCAGCCGCACCAGCACGCCGCCGAGCGCGGTGCTGGTCGTCCGGTTCAGCCGGTGCGCCAGCGCTCCCAGCTCGCGGCTGAAGCCCTGGTAGAACCGGCGGCGGGTCTCGACCGCGATCTGGGTGAAGAACGGCGACAGCGACGGGTGGTCGAGGTGGTCGACCATGACCGGCAGCTCGCCCTGCGAGCAGTACGCGACCAGGTGCAGGTCCTCGGGGCGCACCGCGCGGACGCACGCGGACAGCAGCCGGTCGGTGTCCTCGCCCGGCGCGGCCAGGACGGTCGTGAACGGCGCGGGCTCGGACCCGATCGACGGCAGCGGTTCGACGGGGTCGGCCGACTCCCAGCCGCCGGGGTTCAACGACGGCAGCCGGACCTGGGCGCGCAGCGTGCTCGCCAGCTCGGCCACGGCCCGGTCGGCGGCGCGGACGTCCGGTGCCAGCGCCAGCGGCGTCACGGGGTGCTCGGTCGCGGAGCGGTCGACGACGAGGCCGACCACGTTCTCGCTGGGCACGACGGAGTCGCAGAAGACCGCGCCCTCCTCGGTCTGCACCACCGTGCGGATGAGCCTGCCGGTGCGGGCCTCCTGGAGGGTGCGGTCCAGGGTGGTGACGGTGAACCCGAGTTGGCGGCCCAGGCGCTTGAGCTCGTCGCGGCGGGTGGTGCCGGGCAGCGCGTCGGGCGAGGGCGGCGGGTCGCCGAGCGCGTCGAGGCCGAAGTCGAACACGGCGCGGCTGTAGTGCGCGAGGTAGCGCAGCGCGGTGCTCTTGACCATCGTGTCGAAGCAGGCCTGCCGGGCGTCGCCGAACTCGGGGCCGAGGTGGTCGGCGACCTCCTCGAACACCTCGTCAGGACGTTTGGGGAACGTCGACATCGATCTCCCTCCAGGCCCGGTCGGGATCGCCTGCCTGCTCGGCGAGCCGGACGTCGTGCGCCGCGATGACGGTGAACGGGTGGTCGACGCCCAGGAACTCGACGCAGTCGGCGTGGGCCGCGGTGATCAGCTCGACCGCGCGCGGCAGGTCGCCGGAGGCGAAGACGACGCGGGCGAGGTCGACGTCCGCGGCCAGCGTCCACGGGTGCGTCTCGCCGAGCCGGGCGCGCAGGACCTCCCGCGCCGCCAGGACTTCCCGGATCGCCGCGTCCGCGTCCCCCGCCGCGCGCAGCGACAGCCCGAGGCCGAGCCTGCACAGCGCGACGTACGGGTGCTGCTCCGCGAGCCCGACCTCGGTGAGGAACCCCCGCAGGGCGCCGGTGGCCAGCTCCACGGCCAGCGCCGGGTCGCCGCCGACCGTGCGGTGGTCCGCGGCGAAGCTGAGCGAGCACGCCAGCGTGTCCGGGTGGTGCGGGCCGAAGATCTCCCGGAAGTCGCGCAGCGTCTTGCCGTTGCGTGCCTTCGCGTCCTGCGCGCTGCCCGCCCTGCGCAGCGCGATGGCGTGGTTCCAGCGCGCGGTGAGCTGCATCGGGTTCAGCTCCGAGCGCAGGGTCTGGAGCTTCTGCATCGCGGTCATCAGCGACGTCAGCGCGTTCGGGTAGTCGCCCAGCTCCCGCTGGTAGACGCCGATCCGCGACAGCGAGAACCACGTGTCGGGGTCGCGTTCGCCGAACAGCCGCCGCCTGCGGTGGTGGTTGTCCTCCTCCAGCTCCAGCGCTCCGGCCGGGTCACCGGACAGGAACATCGAGATGGCCAGGTTGTTCGCCGCGCTGCGGGTGTGCGGGTGGTCCTCGCCCAGCGCGCGGCGGAAGCCCTCCCACGTCGACTGGTCCTCGACCAGCGCCTCGTCGAACAGGCCGAGCCCGCGCAGGTCGCCACCGCGACCGCGGGCGGTGATCAGCGCCTGCGGGTGGCTGAGCTGGAGCGAGCGGCGCTGCTGGGCGAGCGCGGCGTCGTCCAGCCGCAGGGCCTGCAACGGGTTGCCGAGCACGCGGTGGATGTTCGCGAGCTGCGCGGCGAGCCTGGCCCGCAGCGGGTCGCCGGGGCCGTAGCGGCTGGTCCACGTTTCGAGGAGCTTCTCGCCGGGGTCCAGCGCCGAGCGCCGCACGCCCGTGCCGCCGTCGGTGTAGAGGAACCGCACCTGGTTGACCAGCCAGCGGCGCACCAGGTCGTCGTCGCTGTCCAGCGCGCCCGACGGGTAGACGTGCGTCTGGAGCTCGGTGAAGCGGCTGGCCCGGTCCGGGGCCGTCAGCTCCACCTCGGACGGCGCGTAGGCGGCGAGGCAGGACAGGACCTCCGCCCGCCGGGACGCGCGTTCGAGCTGCCCCATGCCCTCGCGCAGCGCGTTCTGCACGACCCGGTGCAGCCGCAGCGTGTACTGGTCGCCCCAGTCGACGCGGAACAGGCCGAAGCGGGCTCCGGTCCACAGCACGCGGTCGATCTCGCCCGCGTCGAGCCGCAGCGGTTCGGCGTCGACGCCGCCCGCGACCACCAGCCGTCCCAGCAGCGCGGGTGAGCGGATCAGGCCCAGGTCGACGCCCTGCGGGGACAGGAACGAGCAGAGCTGGGCCAGCAGCACGGCCAACCGCCCGGTCGAGGACTCCCGCAGCGCGCCCACCACGACGGCGAGCACGCGGGCCGTGGTGTCCTCCTGGCCGTTGAGCAGCCCGAGGAACGTCCGGACGGCCCACGCCGCCGAGTCGGCCGCCGTGCTGCCCGCCTCGCGCTCGGTGTGCGCCACCTCCTCCAGCCACGCGCCCGCGAGGTCGAGCGCGAGGGGCAGCTGCCCGGCGACGAGCGCCACCTGCTCGGAGTCCTCCGGCGACAGGCCGGGCACCCGGTCGGCGAGCAGCCTGGCGCTGTCGCCCGCGCTCATCGGGACCAGCTCGATGGCGGTCTCGGGGGCGTTGCCCGAGGTCACCAGGACGTGGCCGGTGGAGCCTCCCGGCAGCAGCTCCTCCAGCACGGCCAGGTCGTCGGCGTTGTCGTAGACCAGCAGGAACCGCTGGTAGGCGGGGTCGCCCGCGAGCCGCTCCAGCGCGGAGGTGGTGCCGAAGTCGGTGGACCCCGGCTGGCGCAGCCGGGCGGCGAGGTTCGACAGGCCCACCAGCACGGACTGGCGGTCCTGCGACGGCAGCCACCACACCAGGTCGTAGTCGCTGGCGAACCGGTAGGCGTACTCCAGCGCCAGCTCGCTCTTGCCGATGCCGGGCACGCCGCCGAGCGTCACCACCACCCGCGCGTCGCCCGCCTCCACCAGCCGGTCGCGCAGCTCCTCCAGGTCGGCGTCGCGGCCCACGAACAGCGGGTGGCGCGGCGGCAGGCCGAACACGGCGGGCACCGCGCCGGGCACGCGCATCCCCACGTCCCGCACGGTGCCGGGTCGGTCGATCAGCCCGAAGTGGGTGAGCAGCCGGGCCCGCACCGACTCGTGGTGCTGCTCGGAGACCGCGACGGTGGTCGCCACGTCCTCCGGGGCGATCTCGGTGTCGGTGAGGTGCAGCTTCAGCACGGTCGCCCGGCGACCGCGGGTGAACTCCTCGACGGACGCCTGCTCGGCCGAGCCGTCGAGGTTCGGCGAGGAGATGACGACCAGGCCGGGCGGGTGGGCGGCGTCCAGCCACGCCCCGGCGTCGGCCAGCGTCCTGGTCTGCGCGCCCGCGCGGTCGAGCTGGCCGCGCACCCAGTCCGCCCACGCGCGGTCCGGCGGCGCGTAGGCGACCAGCACGCGGTCCGGTTCGACGGTGGAGTCCAGGCCGAAGACGCGCCGGTAGCGGGCCCGCAGCGTCGGCGAGACCGGGGTGACCCCCGTGACCTCGCCGCCCGTCACGGCGGACGCCAGGCGGCCGTACTGGCGCTCCAGCGTGCCGCCGGGGCGCGGCTCCTCGACCAGGATCGCCAGCAGCGGGTCGAACGCGTCGTAGGGCCGGTACGGGATCTCGATCGAGCCGTCGTCCGGCAGCCGCCGGGACTGGCCCGCCAGCAGCTCGGCGAACGCCGCGTGGATGGCCGAGCGGATGCGCTGCGCCCTGGACAGCTCGTCGGCGTCGTCGAACAGCGTCGCCACCGGCACGAGGTCGATCCGCACCGGGGCGCGGCGGCGCAGGCGGGCGGCCAGGTCGGCGGCGTCGGAGATCGCCCGCGGGCGGGGGCGGAAGCAGACGACTGCGACCTCGCACAGGGTCGCGATCAGCGTCAGCGACGCCTCACCGGCCCCGGTCGGCGCGTCGATCAGGACGTGGTCGTAGTCCGCCTCGGTCAGCCGGGTGCGCAGGTCCGTCATCGCGCTCGGGTCGCCGTGCTGGAAGTCAGGGAAGAACCGGCCCGCCGCGTCCGGCTCCATCGGGGCGACCACGTCGACGTGGCCCGCCGCCTCGGGCAGCGCGAACCGCTCGGCGTTCGGCTCGTAGCCCTCGCGCACCGGGGTCGACGTGTACGCCGCGAGCAGCTGGCGGCCCAGCTGCGTGGGGAAGGGCCTGCGGTCGACCAGGAACGGCTCCAGGTACTCGCGGACCCTCGGCACCTCCGAGCCCCAGTCGACGACCAGCACCCGCTTGCCCGCGCTCGACAGCACCCAGGCCAGGTTCGCCACCGCGCTGGTCCGACCGGTGCCGCCGGTCGCGGACAGGAACGCGACGACACCCGCTTGCCCCGGAACGCTCAGCGAACCGCTCATCACCACTCCAGTCCGGGGACGTGAACTCGTTGAATAAACCAAGCGGGACGGTGCCGGGTGGACCCCACGGCCCGAACGGACTCCGTTCAAGGCGAAGATTCACTCGGATGGAGGCAGCGCCTACAGCGAACTCTGGAAGGCGGCGTACTGCTCGGGCATCTCCGGGTCCTCGGCCAGGACCCGGCGCAGCGAGGCCCTCAGCACGTCGTCCGGCAGGGCGTCCAGCCGCGCCAGGTCGATGCCCGTCACGTCGAGCAGTTCGGACTCCAGCACCCCGTCGGTCTCCATGCGCTCGCGCCCCCTACACCCGGCGCCCGCGGAGTTGCGGGTTCCGTGCCTCCGGTCGACCGGGATTCGATCTCCATCCTAGTGCGCGGCAACCGGTAATGCCGTCAATGGGCCGATCGGACCACCGCGGCGGCCCGACGCCGTGTTTCATGGCGGGAGGGGACGGGATCGGGGGTGCGCGTGCGACCGTTTCACCAGTTCGTCGTCAAGGTGCACAGCAGGTGCAACCTGGCCTGCGACTACTGCTACGTCTACGAGATGGCCGACCAGCGCTGGCGGGGCAGGCCCAGGGTGATGTCGCCGGAGGACGTCGAGCACACGGCCGAGCGGATCGCCGAGCACGCCCGCGCGCACGGCCTGGCCGACGTGGAGGTCGTGCTGCACGGCGGTGAACCGCTGCTGGCCGGTCCGGCGGTGGTCGAGCACGTCGTCACGGCCGTGCGGTCGCGGGTGCCCGCGCGGTTCTCGGTGCAGACCAACGGGACGCTGCTCGACCGCCGGTTCCTGGAGGTGCTGCTGGCGCTGGACGTGCGGGTGGGCGTGAGCCTGGACGGCGACGCGGCGGCGACCGCCCGGCACCGCGGCGACAGCCACGCCGCCGTGCTCGCGGGGCTCGCGGAACTGGGGTCGCCGGAGTTCCGGCCGCTGTTCGCGGGCCTGCTGTGCGTGGTGGACCTGCGCAACGACCCCGTCCGCACCTACGAGTCGCTGCTGGCGTTCGAGCCGCCCGCGGTGGACTTCCTGCTGCCGCACGGGAACTGGAGCGCTCCCCCGCCGGGCTTCGGGTACGCGGACTGGCTGGTCGCGGTGTTCGACCGCTGGTACGGCGCACCGGTGCGGGAGACCGGCGTGCGGCTGTTCGAGGAGGTCGTGCACGTCCTGCTGGGCGGCCGGTCGCGGGTCGAGGGGATCGGTCTGAGCCCGGCGTTGCAGGTCGTGGTCGAGACCGACGGGATGATCGAGCAGTCCGACATCCTGGCCTCCGCGTTCGAGGGTGCGGCGGCGACCGGCCTGCACGTGGCGCGCGACTCGTTCGACGCGGCGCTGCGGCTGCCGGAGGTGCGGGCGCGGCAGGCGGGGCTCGCGGGGCTGTCGGCCGTCTGCCGGGCGTGCGACCTGCACGCGGTGTGCGGCGGCGGGCTGCGGGCGCACCGGTACCGCGAGGGCGCGGGGTTCGACCGGCCGTCGGTGTACTGCGCGGACCTGTACCGGCTGATCCGGCACGTGCGGGGTCGGCTCGCGCGCGACCTGGAGCGGGTGTCGTGACCCCGTTGCGGGACAGGGGTTCCCCATCGTGACACGGCCGCACTCGTTGTCCGGGGCCGACTTCGCCGCGCTGGCCCGCGGCGGTGGCGGGACCGGGGCGGTGCGGGCGCTGGTGGCGGCGCGGCGCAGCCGGACGCTGCTGCTGCTCCGGTTCGTGGTCGGGCGGGACCCGTCGGCCCGGCAGGCGTTCGAGGTGCTGGCCGAGGCGCGGCGGGTGGCGCCAGCCGAGGTGGAGCGGCTGCTGGACGACCCGGCGGTGAGCGCGTGGGCGACGCGGACGGCGGTGGCGCTCGGCCGGGGGCGCGGGGCCCGGCCCGCCGAACTGGCGCACGTGGCCGCCGCGGCGGCGGTGCGGGCGGGGCTGGACGTGGCGCTCGACTTCCCGGCGTCGGACGGGTTCCCGCTGCCGTCACTGGGCCACGTGGACCGACCGGTCCGCGGCACCGTCCGGGTGGACCGCCTGGAGTGGCGGCCGACGCCGGAGATCGCGGTCGGCGGCGGGGTCGTGTTCCGGTTGGAACGGTGGAGCGGGGTCCCCGACGCGCTCCGGGTCGACCCGCGCGCCGACGTGGCCCGCTGGCGCGAGCGGGTCACCGCGGCCTGGGACCTGCTGGCGCTGCGGCACCCCGCGGTGGCCGAGGAGGTCGCCGCGGCCGTGACGGTGCTGGCCCCGCTGCGCTCGGCGGAGGGCGGGATGAGCAGCGCGACGCTCGGGGACGCGTTCGGGTGCGTGTTCCTCTCGCTCGGTCCGGACGCGCGGTCGGTGGCCGTCACGCTGGCGCACGAGGTGCAGCACACCAAGCTCGTGGCGCTGATGGACCTGTTCCCGTTGCTGCGCCCCGATCCCGGCAGGCGGTTCTACGCGCCGTGGCGCGACGACCCCCGGCCGCTGGCCGGGCTGCTGCACGGGACGTACGCGCACCTGGGCGTGGCCGGGTTCTGGCGGCGGGAACGCGAGGCCGACGAGGACGGGCACGTGGAGTTCGCCCGCTGGCGGACCGCCGCGCTCGACACGACCGCGACGATGCTGGGCAGCGGCGGGCTGACGGCGATCGGCCGGGACCTCGTGACCGGCATGGCCGAGGTGCTAGCGGAGTGGGCGGACGAGCCGGTGCCCCCGGCGGCGCTGGAGCGGGCCCGAGCGCTGGCCGACGAGCACCGGCGGCTGGCTACAGCCCCGTGAGCAGGTCCGACTCGGTGATGCCCGGCTCGGCGCCGACCCGGATGAACCACTCGGTGCCGAACGAGAACGCGAACGCCTCGTCGGTCTGGCCCAGGAAGAACGACTGCTCGCTGATCTGGCTGGCGTGCGCCCGCATCGCGGCCTTCTTGACCTCCAGGTACGCCGTGACGTCCACCGCGGTGGTCAGCTCGGCCTCGGGCTTGCCGAACGTCGAGGTGTCCACGTCGGGCAGCCGGTGGCCCGCCTCCTCGGCGGCGGCCAGGCCGCGGTTCGCGTGGTCGCGGTTCATCGTGGCCTGGTAGACCCTCGGCGTGCCCGCGAGTTCGGCGGCGCGCAGCCCGACCCGGTGGACCTGGATGTGGTCGGGGTGGCCGTAGCCGCCGTTGTCGTCGTAGACGGTCAGCACGTCGGCGGACTCCTCGACCAGGATCGCCGCGAGCCTGGCCGCCGCCTCCTCGACCGGCGCGGTCCAGAAGGTGTTCGGGGCGTCGTTGGTGGACTCCCCCATCATCCCGGAGTCGACGTACCCCAGGAACTCGACGCGCTTCGCGCCCAGCACCTCCGCCGAGGCGTGGGTCTCGCGGACGCGCCGCTCGCCCAGCGGCTCGCCCTCGGCCAGGAACCCGTCGTCCACCTCGCCGACCTCACCGCGGGTCGCCACGACCAGCACCACGCGGTGCCCCTCGTCGGCGGCCTTGCGCATGACACCGCCGCACAGGATGCACTCGTCGTCGGGATGGGCGTGGAACGAGACCAGTGTCGCCATGGGCGCAACGCTACCGGGACGCCGACACGCGGGGGCCCGTGCGTCCACGAGCACGGCGACCGGGGCCGCGATACTGCCCGTCATGCTCACCACGGAGGCCGGCCTGGTCATCTCGCCGACGGACCTGGTCGACCTGCTGGAGTGCGAGCACCGCAGCGCGCTCAACCACGCCGTCGCGGCCCGGCTGCCGGGAGTGCCCACACCGGACGGCTCGGGTGCGACGTTGATCACCAAGCACGGCCTCGCGCACGAGCGGGCCGCGCTGGAGCGGCTGAGGGAGCGGTTCGGCGCCGGGGTCGTCGAGATCGGACAGCCCGCGCCGCGGCACGAGGCGCTGCTCCAGGCCGCCGAGGAGACGCGGACCGCGCTGGAGTCCGGCGCCCCGGTCGTCTACCAGGCGGTGTTCTACTCGGACGGTTTCCACGGCCGCGCGGACTTCGTGGTCGCGTCGCCGGACGGGTACGAGCCGCACGACACCAAGCTGGCCCGGCACGCCACCCCCGCCGCGGTGCTCCAGCTGACGGCGTACGCCGACGCGCTGCGCCGGGCCGGGCACCCGACCGGGCCGTCCATGCACCTGCTGCTCGGCGACGACGCCACGCACTCGTTCCCGGTGGCGGACTTCCTGCCGCTGGTGGACCACCTGCGGAACCGGTTGCGGGAGCGGCTGTCCGCGCCCGCGGTGACGCCCTCGCCCGTGTGGGCGGACGAGCGGCCCGCGTGCGGCACCTGCCGCTTCGCGCGGAGCTGCGCCACCGGGCGCGAGACCGCCCGCGACCTGTCGCTGGTGGCGGGGATCCGGACCGACCAGCGGCGCAAGCTGGTGGCCGCCGGGCTGGGGACGATCGACGCGCTGGCCAACGCCACCGCCACCGACCGGCCGTCGGACATGTCGGCCACGACGTTCGGCGCGCTGCGGTCGCAGGCCGCGCTCCAGGTGATCCAGGACAACTCGCGCACCCCGGACGACCCGACCGGCAAGGTCGCCTACGAGGTGCTGGCACCGGACGTGCTGGCGGCGTTGCCGAGCCCCGCCGACGGGGACGTGTTCTTCGACATGGAGGGCGACCCGTTCGCCCTGGCCGGTGAGGGGCTGGAGTACCTGTTCGGGGCGGTCACCGCCGGGAGCGTCTTCACGCCGTTCTGGGCGCACAGCCGGGCGCAGGAGAAGGCGGCGTTCGAGGCGTTCGTTGACTTCGCCCTCGCGCGGCTGACGGAGTTCCCCGGCAGCCACGTGTACCACTACGCGCCGTACGAGGTGAGCGCGCTCAAGCGGTTGGCCGCACTGCACGGGACCCGCGAGGAGGCCGTGGACACGTTGCTGCGCACGGGTTCCCTGATCGACCTGTACGCGGTGGTGCGCAAGGCGCTGCGGGTGTCGCAGCGGTCGTACTCCATCAAGGACCTGGAGCCGCTGTACATGCCGGGGTCGCGGTCCGGCGAGGTGAAGAACGCCGTCTCCAGCATCGAGGCCTACGAGGAGTACCTGACGCTGCTGGAACTCGGCGACGCCGAGCAGGCCTCGGTCGTGCTGGCCGGGATCGAGGCGTACAACACCTACGACTGCGTGTCGACGCAGGGGCTGTACCGGTTCCTGCTGGACGTGCGGGTCGAGGCGGGGATCGAACCGCACGTGCCCGAGGAGTCCGAGCTGGACGGCCTGGTCCGGCGGACCGACGAGGAGCTGGCGGCCGAGCGCAGGGCGGAGCGCGCGGCGAAGCTGGCCGCCGTCGTGGACCCGCTGATGGCCGGGCTGCCGGACAACCCCGCCGACGCGACCCCGGACGAGAAGGCGCGGGCGCTGCTCGCCGCGGCCGTCGGCTACCACCGGCGCGAGACGAACCCGGCGTGGTGGGACTTCTTCCGGCAGGTGGGGGCTCCGCTGCCGGACCTGGAGGTGGACGGCACCTGCGCGGTGCCGGTGTCGGTGCGCGTGGACGACTGGGTGATGCCCAGCGGCCGGGTGCGCAACGCCAAGCGCGAGGTGCACGCGGTGTGCGACCCGGACCGGCCGCACCCGTTCGGCCACGGCGACCAGGTGCGGCTCCTGTACCCCGGCACGCCGACCGCCCGGACCCGCAAGGCGGAGGTGATCGCCGAGGGCGCGGACCGGGTGGTGCTGCTGGAGAGCGTGAAGCCGGACGAGCTGGACTCGGCGCGACCGATCGCGATCCTGCCCGGCGACCCGGTGAAGCCCGCGCCGAAGGACGACGCGGTGTACGAGCTGGCGCAGACCGTGGTGGAGCGGTTGCCGGTGCTGCCCCCGCACCCCGGGATCGACCTGCTGCGCCGCACGCCGCCGCGGCTGGTCACGTCGGGGCCGCTGCCCGTGGGTGAGGACCTGGTGGCGGCCGTGATCAGCGCGGTGGACGCGCTGGACGGGTCGACGCTGGCCGTGCAGGGACCGCCGGGGGCCGGGAAGACGTACCTGGCCGGGCGGCTGATCGCGCACCTGGTGCGGCGGGGGAAGAGCGTCGCCGTGACGTCGACCAGCCACAAGGCCGTCGAGAACGTGCTGTCGGCCGCCGGGGCCGCCGGGCGGGAACTCGGGGTGCCGATCCCCTGCGCCAAGCGCGCCAAGGGCAAGCCCGTGCGGGACTGCGAGTGGGAGCAGCCCAGGGACAACCCCGCGCTGGTCCGCTGGCGCGGCGAGCAGGGTGGGGGGCACCTCGTCGGCGGCACGGCGTGGACGTTCTCCAACGCCGCGCTGCGGGAGCAGCCGTTCGACGTGCTGATCATCGACGAGGCCGGGCAGTTCGCGCTGGCGGACGCGCTGGCCGTGTCGACGTGCACCCGGAACCTGGTGCTGCTCGGGGATCCGCAGCAGCTGCCGCAGGTGGTGCAGGGGACGCACCCGGCCGGGGCCGACGCGTCGGCGCTGGGGCACCTGATCGGGGACGCCGACGTGATCCCCGCGTCCCTCGGGTACTTCATGGACCAGACCCGGCGGATGCACCCGGAGGTGTGCGCGCCGGTGTCGCGGCTGTCGTACTCGGGGAGGCTGCACGCCCACCCGTCGGCCGGTTCGAGGTCGTTGGAGGGGGTGGAGTCCGGGCTGTACCTGGATCTCGTGGACCACTCGCACAACATCACGAGCTCGGTGGAGGAGGCCGAGGAGGTGGTGGGGATCGTGCGGACGCTGATCGGTCGACCGTGGACGGACGGCGCGGAGTCCCGGCCGCTCTCGGAGGACGACGTCCTGGTGGTGGCGCCCTACAACCTCCAGGTGCGGGTGGTGCGGAGGGCGTTGGAGAAGGCCGGGTTCGACGGGGTCCGGGTGGGGACGGTGGACAAGTTCCAGGGGCAGGAGGCGCCGGTGGTGATCGCGACCATGACGTCGTCCGCCGCCGTGGACCTGCCTCGGGGGTTGGACTTCCTGCTGTCCCGGAACCGGTTGAACGTGGCCCTGTCGCGGGCTCAGGTGGTGGCCGTGCTGGTGTGCTCGCCCCGGTTGGTGGAGGCGGACATCCGCGGGGTGGATCAGATGCGGTTGGTGTCGGGGATGATCGGGCTGATGGACGGGGCCCGGCGGTGGGGCGGGGCATCCGTTCGGTTTATGGGGGATCGTTATGGGGTCGGGGACGGGGCCGCTGGGTAGGGTTGGGGAATCCTTCCCCTGGGAGGGCCCGGAGTCGGGCGTTGAGGGCGTTCCGGTTCCGGGTGTCGTTGTGGAGGGTGGCGGATCCCCGGCCTATCCCTGCGGGTGGGGGATCCGCCACCTGGCTGCTGGTCCCGGCGTGGAGTGACCCGTGGCCCCTGGCCCCTGTGATCGGGCCGAAGGGCAGGGGTCGAATCCCCCGAGCAGGACCGGCCACCGCTTCGGGGAAAGCCCTGTCCCGCTCGCGCGGTGGGTCGGTCCTCGCCGGCTAGGACCTGGGGAGGCCCGGTGGGTTGATCTCCGAGGTGGGTACCGCCTCGCTGCTCAGGCCCCAGCGTTCGAGGACTTCCGCGTACTTGCCGTTCTTGATGAGCAGGTTCAGCGCTTCCGCTACCGGCTCGACCAAGCCGCTGTCCTTCTTGGTGGTGGCGGCGATCTTGCCGACGATGTCGCCGCCGCCGGAGAAGCTGCCGATGATCTCCGTCTTGCCCGACGTGGCCACGTGGTAGGCGGCCGTGGGGTTCGGGCCGAGGTAGGCCTCGATGCGGCCTGATTCCAGGGCCAGGTAGTAGTCGGAGCTGTTCTGGAAGTACTTGATGTCCGTCGGCTTGAGACCCTCGTCCTCGTTCCGCCGGGACCAGTCGACGAGGATCTTCTCCTGGTTGGTGCCGGACCCCACGGCGATGGTCCTGCCCGCCACGTCCTCCGGGCCCTCGACCTTCCAGGTGCCGCCCTTCTTCGCCTCGAACGCGAGGGTGTCCAGGCGGTAGGTGGCGAAGTCGTACTTGTCCTTGCGGGCCTCGGTCACGGTGATGTTGGACAGGCCCAGCTGGTAGGCGCCCGAGTCCAGGCCGACGAAGAGGTTCTCCCAGGAGGAGACCTCCAGCTGTGGTTCCAGGTCCAGCACCTGGGCGATCAGGACCGCGATGTCGGTCTCCACGCCGATGGGGGTCTTGTCGTCGGTGGCGTAGAAGCGCAGTGGTGGGGCCGTGCCCGCGGAGCCGCCGATGGTGATCTTGCCGGTCTTCCGCACCTCCCCGGGGACCCCGGCGGCGATGGTGGGGTCCTTCTCCGCCGTCACGCGCTTCTGGTCGGGACCGAGGTTGATGACCTTGCCCTCCGACACCACCTGGTCCTCCACCACCGCGCCGTCGGCACCGCCGCAGGCCGCGACCAGCACCAGCAGACCTACCAGGGCCGGGACGAGTCTGGATGGTGACACTGTGTTCCTCCGTGCTGCTACAGGACTTTGGACAGGAAGGCGCGGGTGCGCGGGTGTTGGGGGTGGTCCAGGACCGCGGTGGGCGGGCCCTGTTCGACGATGACGCCCTCGTCCATGAAGACGACGCGGTCGGCCACCTCGCGGGCGAAACCGATCTCGTGGGTGACGACGATCATGGTGGTGCCGGTGGCCGCGAGGTCCTTGATGACGTCCAGGACCTCGCCGACCAGTTCGGGGTCCAGTGCCGAGGTCGGCTCGTCGAACAGGAGCAGTTTCGGGGACAGCGCCAGTGCTCTGGCGATGGCGACGCGCTGCTGCTGGCCGCCGGAGAGCTGCCTGGGGTAGGCGTTCTCCTTGTCGGAGAGGCCGACCCTGGCCAGCAGGCGGACGGCGTCGGCGTGGACCTCGGCCTTCCGCTTGCGCTGCGCGGAGAGCGGGGCCTCGGCGACGTTCTCCAGCACGGTCAGGTGCGGGAACAGGTTGAAGTTCTGGAAGACGAACCCGATGTGGGTGCGCTGCTTCAGGATCTCGCGTTCCTTGAGTTCGTGGAGCTTGCCGCCGCTCCTGCGGTAGCCGAGGAGGTCGCCGTCGATGCTGACGTGGCCCCGGTCGACCTTCTCCAGGTGGTTGATCGTGCGCAGGAGGGTGGACTTGCCGGAGCCGGACGGGCCGAGGACGACCACCACCTGCCCCTGTTCGACCTCCAGGCTCACGCCCTTGAGGACCTCCAGCGCGCCGAAGCTCTTGTGGATCCCCCTCAGGTCGACCATCGGCCCGCTCATCGGGT
The DNA here is from genome assembly GCF_036375055.1 of Umezawaea sp. Taxonomy (GTDB): domain Bacteria; phylum Actinomycetota; class Actinomycetes; order Mycobacteriales; family Pseudonocardiaceae; genus Umezawaea. The sequence goes on along the minus strand of NZ_DASUSQ010000169.1, from coordinate 59,565 downwards.
CGCCCCCGCCCTGGCCCGCAGCGCGGACCACCGGGCACGCAGGCGTTGCAGCGGCGTGGGTGGCAGGTCGCGCAGCGCTCCCTTGGCGTAGTGCCGTTCGACGTGGTGCTGGACGACCGACAGGAGCGTGGTCATGGCGATGTACCAGACCGTGGCGACCATGAGCAGGGCCACGACGCGCGCGTTGCGGCCGTAGATCACCTGCGCCTGGTAGAAGAGTTCGCCGATCGCCATGACGGAGACGACCGACGTGCCCTTGAAGAGGCTGATGACCTCGTTGGCCGCGTTCGGCAGGATGGAGCGCATCGCTTGCGGCAGAACGATCCTGCGGAACTGGCGCAGCCTGGGGATGCCCAGCGCGGCAGCGGCTTCGAGCTGGCCGTGGTCGACGGCGATGATGCCGGAGCGGACGATCTCGGCGGAGTAGGCGGCCTGGTGCAGGGCGAGGCCCAGCACGGCCGCGCTCATCGGGCCGATCAGGTCCTTGGTGTCGAAGGAGATGAACGACGGGCCGAACGGGATGCCGAAGTCGAACCGCTGGTACAGGTAGGCGATGTTGAACCAGAAGAGCAGCTGCACGATCAGCGGGATCGAGCGGAACGCCCAGACGTAGGTCCAGCTGACCACCTGGAGGAACGGGCTCCTGGACAGGCGCATGAGCGCGAGGACCACGCCGAGCGCGAAGCCGAGGACCGTGCCGTGGACGGTGAGCTCGATGGTGACGCCGACGGCGCGCAGGATCGAGTCGGCGGTGAAGTACTGCCTGAACGTGGGCCAGTCCCAGCCGGGGTTGGTCACCAGGCCGTGGACGAACTGGGCGAGCAGGACGAGCACCACGGCGACGCCGACCCACCGCCACGGGTGGCGGGCGGGCACCACCTCCAGCGACGCAGGGTCGGCCTCGTCATCGGGTGCGGCCACCAGGGGGCGCGCGGAAACGCTCATGAGGGGTCCTTGTGCCGGGGTCGGCTGAACAGCCCGGCGGCCGGGGTGGGCCGGGCTCAGTGCGGTGAGGAGGAGGGGATCAGCGGGTGCGACAGAGGGCGCTGCTGATGCGGCCGAGGTCCACGTGGCGGCGCGAGCACAGGACGGTCATGTCGCTCTCCGTTCCGCTGTGGGGTTTCCGGCGTCTGGAGGAACGGTAGCCACGCCGCGGAGCGGTGGGCAAGACACGGGGAGGACTCGGGTGCGAACGTCCAACTGGTGAAACCACCGGGTGCCTCGTTGACAACCGCTCTCACCCGGATGGCGCAGCGGAGCGGGTGAACAACGGGCCTACCAGGGCCGTACTGCCCTGTACACCGCACCACCTCCTAGGAGCCCGCATGGAGTTCGCCCGCACCGCCCGCACGGGGCTCGGCGTCGTCGTGACGACCACGACGGCCGCCGTGGCGCTGCTGACGGCAGCCGTCCCCGCATCGGCCGAGAAGGCGGACCTGAGCACGTCGTGCGGGCCGGGCGGTGCCGTGCTCGCGGTGGACCTGAGGGGGTTCTCGGCGGGCCGGAACACGATCAGCGTGCGGGACGGCGAGGTCGTGCTGTCCGAACGGGAGTTCGGCGGGTCCTACGTGGGCTCGTTCCCCCGGCCCGCGGACGTGGCGCACACGTTCGTCGTGACGGTGCGGGTCGCGGGCAACACCCGCCAGTCGTTCGCCCGCGAGGTGCGGACCACGCCGTGCGCCTCGCCCAGTCGGGCGGCTCCGCCGTCGGTGTCGACCGTTCCGGGGTCGGTGGCGCCGTCCTCGGTCGCGGGCGCGACACCCACCACGACGACCACCACGCCCACCCCGAGTGGTTCCCCGACCGAGCCGGGGCCCTCGACGGCGCCGACGACGAACACGGGCATCGTGCCGCTCGGCAGCAAGACCGAGCTGTCGGCGGCGGGGGCGTCCGTCGCGATCCCGCTCCTGATCGGCCTGTGCCTGGTCAGCGCGCTCGGTGTGGTGCTGACCGGCCTCAAGCGCCGAGACCGACCGGATCGACGGCCTCAACGGCCCTGACCAGGCACGTCGCACTCCGGACAGTGACCAACCTTCACCTGATCGGCCTAACGGCCGCCGTGAACAGTGACCTCCGCCGTCCCGTATAGGCAAGTGGCGGCTCGCGATGCCCGCCGCAGGGACCACGACAGGAGTGTCACCATGGGGTTTGCACGATCGGACGACGCGGCCGTGCGCGTGGCCAGGCGCACCCTCGGAGCCTTCGCCCTCGTGGGCACCACGGCGGTCGTCTGGTTCGGCTTCGTCGACCCCGCGGGCGCGGGCGCGCCGACCGTGAAGGCGAACTGCGTGGGCGGTCAGTCGGCGCTCACGGTGGAGATCCGCGGCTACGACAGCCGGGTGGCGAACACCGTGACCGTCCTGGACGGCGAGCGGGTGCTGGACGGCGAGCGGTTCGGGTCGTCCTACCGGAACTCCTTCATCCGGCCGGGCAACGCGGCGCACTCCTACCGGGTCAGGGTGAGGGCCGGGAACGACCGGACCGGCGACCAGGGCTTCTCGTTCGACCGGACGGTGTCGCAGCCGCCCTGCGAGCAGGTCGCGCCCACGCCGACGCGGCGGTCGACCACGTCGCCGCCCTCCTCCACCACCACGGCGACGCGGACGAGCGCTCCGAAGACCACCGGCACCGCGCCCACGACGACGACCACGCACACCACCACTCCCCCGGTGACGACCACGACCACCACCACCGCGGCGGTGCCGGAGCCGCCCGTGGAGCAGCCGGGGCGGGGCACCGAGCCGCCCGGTCGGAACGGGCCCACCTCGACGGCGCTGCCGACCAGGGCCCTGCCGTCGCTGGTGCCACCGCTCGTCAGCCTCGTCGAGCCACCGACGGCTCGGACGTCCGTCGGCTCGGAAACGCCGCCGGGGAGCAGGACGTCCGCGGCGACCTCCACGTCCTCCTCGGTGCCCGGTGACGGCAGGGGGCCGGTGGGCGGCGAGACCCGCGGCACGACCTCGGAGCGGGCGACGAGCACGACGACGAGCGAGGACGGCGTCCTGGTGGTCGCCGACGACACCGACCTGCCGACGACCGGCGCGTCCATCGCGATCCCGCTGCTCTTCGGGCTGTGCGTGCTCACCGCGGGTGGCGTCGTGGTGTTCAGCATGAGGAACCCGCGCAAGCGCGGCAGGCACGCCGCCTGAGGACGGCGCTCCTGCCCCGGACGTGCGGAAGCCCACCGGCCTGTTCGGCTGGTGGGCTTCCGGTCCGCTCGCGGGTGGGTCAGGGCAGGATCTGGATCTTGCGCCCCTCGCCCGCCTTGAACTGCTCGATCGCCGCCGCGTAGGAGTCGAGCGGGAGCCGGTCGCTGATGAAGACGTCCGGGTCCAGGACGCCGGTCGCGAAGAGGTCCGCCGCCCGCTCGAACGAGTGCAGCACCGCCATCGAACCGGTGATGGTGATCTCCTGGTTGTAGATCTTGTACGGCTCGATCACGGCGCGGGCCGCGTAGTCCGAGACGCCGAACTGGAGGAACGTCCCGCCCTTCGCGACCCGGTTGAGGCCGTCCTGGATCGCGCGCTCGTTGCCGGTCGCGTCGATCACGACGTCCCAGCCCTTCGGCCGGTCCAGCTCGTCCGCCGACGTCGCCGTGGCCGTGACGCCCAGCTGCTTGGCCGTGGCGAGGCGGTCGGTGTTGATGTCGACCACCTCGATGCTGGCCGCGCCGGTCAGCTTGCCGAGCTGGAGCATCATCAGGCCCATCGTGCCCGAGCCGTAGATGAGCACCCGGCTCGCGAGCTGCGACCGGAGGATGTCGTAGCCCCGGACCGCGCAGGACAGCGGCTCGATCAGCGCCGCGTCCTCGGTGCGGACGTGGTCGGGCAGCTTCACGCAGTTCGCCACCGGCGCCACGGCGTACTCGGCGGCGCCACCGGCGACCGAGACGCCGATCGCGTTCCACCGCTCGCACAGGTTGTTGCGGCCCAGGCGGCACATCCGGCACTCGTGGCAGTACAGCGACGGGTCGACCGCGACGCGGTCGCCCACGGCGACCTCCGTGACCGCCGAACCGACCTCCACGACGACACCCGCGAACTCGTGGCCGGGGATCACCGGGAGCGTCGGCGCGAACTCGCCCTGGAGGATGTGCAGGTCGGTGCCGCACAGACCGCAGGCGGCGACGTCGACGACCACCTCGCGCGGCCCTGCCTTCGGGTCCGGCACCTCGGTCACTTCCAGCTGACCGACCCCGGTGATCACGACAGCCTTCACTTGACGGCTCCTAGCGACAAGCCCTGGACCAACTTGTCCTGGGCGGCGAACCCCGCGATCAGCACGGGGAGGGACACGACCGTCGCCGCGGCGCAGACCTTCGCCAGGAACAGGCCCTGGCTGGTGACGAAGCCGGTGAGGAACACCGGTGCGGTGCCCGCGACCACGCCGGTCAGCACCCTGGCGAACAGCAGTTCGTTCCAGCTGAAGATGAAGCAGATCAACGCGGTCGCGGCGATGCCCGGCATGGCGATGGGAGCCACCACCCGGCGCAGCGTCGTGATGAGACCGGCACCGTCGATCGACGCCGCCTCCAGGATGGCGATCGGCACCTCGGCGAGGAACGAGCGCATCAGCCAGACGGCGATGGGCAGGTTCATCGAGGTGTAGAGGATCACCAGGAACGAGATGTTGTCGAGCATCCCGGTGAACTGCGCGACCAGGTAGATCGGCAGCAGACCGGCGACGACCGGCAGCATCTTGGTGGAGAGGAAGAAGAACATGACGTCCGTCCACTTCTCCACCTTCTTGATGGAGAGCGCGTACGCGGCCGGGATCGCCAGCAGCAGCACGATGATCGTCGAGCCGATGCTCGCGCTGAACGAGTTGATCAGCGGCGGCCACGGGGACTGGCCCGTGGACGCGCCGAAGAACTCCTCGTAGCCCTGCAGCGTCAGACCGGCGGCCAGCGACGGCGGGTTCGTGGCGGCGTCCGACTCGCTGTGCAGCGAGGTCAGCACCATCCACGCCACCGGCGCGAAGAACAGGATCGCCGAGAACCAGGCCACCACACCGACAAGCCTGCGCATCACTTCACCTCGTCCTTCAGCAGGGACGACACCACGCGCAACGCGAAGTTGGCGATGATGAGCGACCCGATGACCACCACGACACCGGCCGCGGACGCCTGCCCGTAGTCGTGCGCCTGGTAGAAGGTCTGGTAGATCGTGTACGGCAGGTTCGCCGTGCCCAGACCACCCGAGGTGATGGTGAAGACCGCGTCGAAGTTCTGCACGATGTAGATCGACCCGAGCAGGCCGCCCAGCTCCAGGTACTGCCGCAGGTGCGGGAACGTCAGGTAGCGGAAGATCTGCCACCCGGTCGCCCCGTCGATGCGCGCGGCCTCGACCACGTCCATCGGCCTGCTCTGCAAGCCCGCCAGCAGGATCAGCATCATGAACGGCGTCCACTGCCACACCAGCGAGGCCTCGACGGCGATCAGCGGCATGTCGCTGACCCACTCGGGCTGCGGTGGGTTGTCGGCGCCGAACAGGCCCCACAGCCAGGTGAGGGCGCCGTTGAAGAGGCCGTACTCCGGGTTGTAGAGCGCGTGCTTCCACAGCAGCGCGGCGGCCACCGGGACGACCAGGAACGGTGCGATGAGCATCGTGCGGGCGAGTCCGCGGCCGAAGAACTTCTGGTCCAGCAACAGCGCCAGACCGAGGCCGAGGATCAGGCTGACCACCACCACGACGACGGTGAGGATGACCGTCGTGACGATCGACGACCTGAGGTTCGGGTCGGTGAAGACCGCCACGTAGTTGTCGAACCCGGCGAACCCGCGGTTCTCGGGGTCGAGGGAGTTCCAGCGCAGCACCGAGATGATCAGCGTCGCCACGAAGGGAAGCTGGGTCACCACGATGGTGAAGATCAGCGCTGGGAGGAGGGGGGCCCGACGGGCCCAGCGCGCTGCCGCGCTGAGCCCCGTCGGAGCGGGAGGGGTGCCCCGCCTGTGCTGCTTTGCCGGTGGTGGTGCCGTGTCGAGGCTCATCGAAGGCTCCTCGCTACTTCGCGCGGTACTTCTCGGCGACCTTCTCCGCCAGCGCCTGCCCCGCGTTGAGCGCGTCGTCGACGGACGTCGAGCCCGCGATGGCGGAGCTGATCTGCTGGGAGACCTGGGTTCCGAGGTCGGTGAACTCGGGGATGCCGACGAACTGGATGCCGCTCGCGGGCCTCGGCTGGACACCGGGGTCGGTGGGCTTGGCACCCTTGATGGCGGCCTCGGCCTGCTTGGCGAACGAGCTGCCCGCGGCCAGGTAGTCGGGGTTCTGGTAGGTGGAGGAGCGCTTGCCGTCCGGCACCTTCGACCAGCCCAGCGACGTGCCGACCAGCTTCTCGTAGTCCTTGCCGGACGCCCAGGAGATGAACTTCCAGGCCGCGTCCTGCTTCTTGCTGGCCTTCTGGACGCCGAACGCCCACGTGTAGAGCCACTGCGACGCCTCGGTCTTGACGACGGGGGCCTGCGCGAACGCGAGCTTGCCCTTCACCGGGGAGTCGTTGGCCTCCAGCAGACCGGCGGCGACGGTGGCGTCGTACCACATCGCGACCTTGCCCTGCGTCATGTTGTTCAGGCACTCGGCGAAGCCCGCCTGCGGGGCACCGGCCTCACCGTGGGCGCGGACCAGGTCGACGTAGAACTTGGTGGCCTCCTTGAACTCCGGCGCGTTCACCTGCGCCTGCCAGTCCTTGGTGAACCACGTGCCGCCGAAGGTGTTGACCACCGTGGTGAGCGGCGCCATGACCTGGCCCCAGCCCGGCTGGCCGCGCAGGCAGATGCCCTTCATGCCCGGCTCGGCCCCGTCGACCTGGGCGGCGAGGTCCGCGACCTGCTGCCACGTCGGCTTCTCGGGCATCGTGAGGCCCTTGGCGTCGAAGACGTCCTTGCGGTACATGAGGAACGACGACTCGCCGTAGAACGGCTCCGCGTAGACCTTGCCGTCCTCCGCCGTCAGCGACTGGCGGATCGGCTCCAGGATGTCGTTCTGGTCGAACCCGCTGTCCTTCGCGATGAAGTCGTCGAGGGGCGCCAGCCAGTTGTTCTTGGCGTAGATGGGCGTCTCGTAGTTGCTGATCGTCGCGACGTCGTACTGACCGGCCTGGCTGGAGAAGTCCTGGCTGATCTTGTCGCGGACGTCGTTCTCGGGCAGCACCGTGTAGTTCACCTTGATGCCGGTCTGCTTGGTGAAGTTGTCGGCGGTGAGCTTCTGGATGTCCTGCATCTGGGGGTTGTTGACCATCAGGACGTTGATCGACGAACCGTCGGCCGTGGATCCACCCCCACCGGCGCCGCTGCACGCCGTCACCCCGACTGCCACCAGCGCGGCTGCCGCCACACGGGCGACGCGGCGAGAACTGAATGACGTCATCGTCTTTCCTTCCCATCTAACCGTTTTTGCCCTGAGGAGGGCGTCGAGCAGCCAGGTCACCACGCCGTGGTGCACCACTCGGGGGACTTGATCAGGTTCTGACAACTTTCGGGCCGAGCGCGGCATAGCGGTGACCTTCGGCCGCGGGCAGTCCGGAATCCGTGATTATGGCTTCGAGATCCGAAATCGCGGCGAACCGGTTGAAGCTCGCCACGCCGAACTTGGTGTGGACGCCGACGAAGATCTTCCGTCTCGAAGCGCCCACGGCTTGTGCCTTGACCGCACCGACCACGGGGTCGGGTGTGGTCAGTCCGTGCTCGCGCGAGATCCCGTTCGACCCGATGTACGCGAGGTCGATCACCATCTCGCTCAGCATCCGGATCGCCCAGTGGTCCACGGTGGCCAGCGTGCGACCGCGGACGCGGCCGCCCAGCAGCAGCACCGTGACCGAGGGCGTGCCGGACAGTGCCGCGGCCGTGGGCAGCGACGCCGTGACGACGGTCAGCGGGTGGGTCGTCGGCAGGGCTTCGGCCACGAGCTGCGGCGTGAACCCCTCGTCGACGAACACCGTCTCCGCGTCGGCCAGGCGGTCGGCCGCAGCCTTCGCGATGCGCCGCTTCTCCGGCACCATGGACGCCGAGCGGAACGCGAGACCGGTCTCGAACCCCGCGCTCTCCACGGGGAAGGCACCCCCGTGCGTCCGCCGGACCAAGCCGTGGTCGTCGAGGAGCCTCAGGTCCCTGCGGACCGTCTCCGGCGCCACTCCGAGCTCGGCGGCGATGTCGACGACGTCGACCCGCCCGTCGGCCCGAGCACGAGCGAGAATGCGGCGCTGACGCTCTTCTGCCTGCATGCACATCCTCCTGCCCACTCGGACTTGCAGATGCCCGTTCGGGCTGCCCATAGGTTTAACACCGGGGAAACAGTGTGGCCAGCGACACAGCACGTGCGAACATGCCCGATTGGCGCCCGTTTGGCTAGTCAACACGTGGGGGAATGCCGACATCGATGCGGATACGTGCCCGATCACTGGTCAAAAGTTGCCCGTTTTTCGCGAAGCGGAGCCAATTGCGAGTGTGCCGCCAGATCGTCGCCAGGCGTGGCGGGTCGGTTTGATCCGCGTGGAATGGAGCGTCCCCCACACGATTTTCTCAGTTGTTGTGGATGCAAACAGGCGCTCAACTGGGCCGATGCGGGTCACAGACCAATGTCCGAACGGTCACGATTGAACAGGCTAGGGGGTGCTAGGGGTTGGCAGAACCCCTTTCAGGGGTGGCTGCTCCCGTGCCCGTTTCCCCCTCCGGCGACGGGTCGGAACCCCGCGCGGACCCGCCCCCGTCCGGGTCGGACGGTGCGCGTGGACTGTGGGGCGGGGCGACGTCACCCGGACACGGGCCGGGCCCCCGAGGAGGTCGAGGCTCGGGGGCCCGGTGTCCGGAGTGGTGCTCAGGAGGTCGGTGGTCAACCGCTGTGGACCTCGAACTCGCCGACCTGGCCCGCGGGCCAGCCCGTGTTCGCGGTGACGACCAGGCGGACGTACCTGGCCTGGCCCGCCGGGAACGCGATGGTGGCGGTGTTGCCGGTGGCCGGGTCGAAGGTGCGGCCCGCCGAGGCGGACAGGGTGCGGTAGGCGGTGCCGTCGGTGCTGCCCTCGACCGCGATGGTCTGGGTCCTGCTCACCCAGGCCGCCGGGGTCGGCAGCCTGAGGACCACCCGGCCCACCCGCGTCGACGTTCCCAGGTCGACGGTGACGGACTGCGGGAACGCGTTGTTCGCGCTCTCCCAGTAGGTGCCGGGATCACCGTCGGTCGTCCTGGACGGACCGTGGACGTCCGCCTGGCTGGTCGCGGAGGCGGACCTGCCGCGCGCCAGGTTGCCGGTCGGGGCCGTCGTCGTCGTGGTGGTGGTCGTGGTGGTCGGGCCACCGGAGCGGTAGGCCTCGAACTCCGCGACCTGGCCCGCCGCCCAGCCGGTGTTGGCGGTGACCGTCACCCGCAGGTGGCGGTGGCCGGCGGTCACGGGGATGGTGACGGCGTTGCCGGACGCGGGGTCGAAGCGGTAGCCGGTGGGCCCGGACACCTGGGTGAAGGCCGACCCGTCCGCGCTGCCGGACACGGCGATCGTCTGGGTGCGGGCCTCCCACGACGGCGGCAGCTTCAGCACGACCCGGCCCACGTCCGCCGCCGCGCCGAGGTCGACGGTGAGCGTCTGCGGGAACGAGCCGTTGGTGCTCTCCCAGTAGGACCCCGCGTTGCCGTCGGTGGCGTTCGACGCGGCGAAGCCCGAGCCCTGGCTGGACGCCGACGCCGCACGTCCGCGCGCGAGGTTGCCGCTGGGGTCCGGGGGAACGGTGGTGGTCGTCGTGGTCGTGGTGGTGGTCGTCGTCGGTGGCACGGTCGGATCGCCGTACACCGGCTCAGGCCACGGGCCGCAGTACGGCGTGGTGTCCCACCCGGAGTTGCCGGTGCCGCGCTCGATCGCGAACCCGCCCGACCCCAGGCAGCTGTAGATCCCGCCGCGCCCCAGCCCGGTCGCCGTCACGTTGGAGAACGACGCGCCGCCGGGCGACTGGAGCTGGATCCCGAACGTCCCCGCCCCGAGGATCCGCACCCCGTTGAAGTGCACGTTGGTGATCGTCCCGCTGATGAACTGGATCGCCTCGTGGTTCGAGTCGATCAGGTCCGTGTCGGTGACGTCGATCCGCCCCGACATCGCCCCGTCGCGGGCGTCGAACCACAGCGCGCCGACGCCGAACTGCCAGTTGGAGTCGAGCACCCCGGCGCGCAGGGTCGTGTTGCGCGCCAACGTGGTCGTGCCCGCGAGCGGCACCGACTGGAACCGGTTGCCGACGTGGATTCCGCCGCCCTGGTCCTGGGTGTCGGCCACGACGTTGTCCGTCGCGGTGTTGTCCCGCCCGCCGTAGATGGCGATGCCGTTGGCCTTCATCGGCACGACGACGGTGTTGTGCCGGATCGTGTTGCCGTGGTCGGCGTCGTATTCGGACCAGAACGCGATGCCGTCGTCGCTGATGTTGCGGAAGAGGTTGTTCTCGATCAGCACGTTGCTGACGCCCCGGTGCAGGTTCATCCCGTCGGCGAGCTGGTCGACGACGCGGTTGTTGCTGATGGTCAGCCCGTCGAACGGCCCGTCGAGCCAGAGGCCGACCTTCGTGTGCTGGAGGAACATGCCGTCCACCACGGAGCCGCCGCCGAGCGCGCCGCCGATGGCGTTGACCTGGTCGCAGTCCTCGCGCGTGGTGACCTCGCCGATGATGGCGAAGTTCCGCAGCTCCACCCGGCTGCTGCGGCCGGTGTTGCCGCCGGTGCCGCAGCTCGACGGCTCACCGAGGCCGTAGAAGCCGACGCGGTTGCCGCGCACGACGCTGTGCCAGTGGCCCGCGCCGCGCACGACCACCTGGTCGACGGTGATGTGCCGGGTGACGGTGAACGTCCCGGCCGGGATCCACACCTCCTTGCCCGCGGCCCTCGCGGCGGCCACGGCGGCGACGAAGGCGGTGCTGTCGTCGCCCGAATCCCCCGCCACGGCACCGTGTTCGGTCACCGAGACCGAGTTGGCGGGCCGGGTGGCGGGGCCTGCCACCTGTTCGAAGTCGGCGAGGTCGATCGTGTACGACGGCGCGGTGTCGCCGCTGTCGACCTGCAACCGGACCTTGGCGCCCGCCGGGAGGGTCGAGCCGAACAGCGCGCGGGTCGAGTCGTACAGGTGGTGCGGCTTGCCCTGTCCCGGATCGTTGGCGTACGGGTAGCCGCCGTAGCGCCACGAGTACTTCGACGTCAGGGTGAGGCTCGTGGTCCTGGTGCCGTTGAGGTACAGCGACAGCGGCGCGGTGATGCCCGCTCCCCCGTTGCCGTCCGGGACGCTGTAGCGGATGTCGATGGAGTTCGCGGGCTTGGTCAGGGTGAACTCGACGTACTTCCCCTGGCCGGACAGCGTGACGGCCTGGCGGCCGGACGCCTCGCCTTCGAGGGTGCCCTGCCTGCGGCCGGGGCCGATCCTGGTGCCGTTGGTGGCGGCGTTCTCGGCCTCGATCTCGGTGAACGGGACGGTCGCGCCGCGGCCGGGGACGTCGAACGGCGACTGGTAGGCCGCCGCCGCGCTGACCTGGCCGGAGGCGGACTGGGGTGCGGCGACGACCAGCGCGGTCACCACCGCCGCGGACAGGCACGCGGCGCCGAACGCCAGCGGCCGTCGGAGGGAGGAGCGCATGGGACGGCCCTTCTAGGAGGTGTAGGCCTCGAACTCGGAGAGCTGCCCGGCGGGCCAGCCCGTGTTCCCGGTGAAGGTCAGGCGCAGGTAGCGCTGGTTCGCCGTCACCGGGACGGTCACCTGGTTGCCGCTCGCCGGGTCGAACCGGTAGCCGGTGGACCCGACGAGCTGGCTGAAGCCGCTGCCGTCGCCGCTGCCGGAGACGCTCAGGGTCTGGGTGCGGGCGCCCCACGCCGTGGCGGGCGGCAGCGTCAGCACCAGCCGCTTGACGGCCGTCGCCGCGCCGAGGTCGACGGTGAGCGTCTGCGGGAACGCGTTGTTCGCGCTCTCCCAGTAGGAGTCGGCGTTGCCGTCGGTCGTGTTCGACGACGGGTACCCGCCGACCTGGCTGGACGAGGTGACCGGCTTGCCGCGGGCCACGTTCCCGGACTGCGGAGGGGTGGTCGGGGTGTCGCCCGCGTTGCGCGGGGGCCAGCTCCCGCAGTCGGTCCACTGGCTGTCCCAGCCCGTGTTGCCGCTGCCGCGGTTGATCGTGAACGTGCCCGCGCTCGACGGGTAGACGCAGTTGTAGAACCCGCGCGTGCCGACCCGCGAGGCCACGACGCCGCTGAACCGCCCCGAACCGGGCGCCTCCACCTGGAGCACGACCGTGCCGACTCCCTCGACGGACGCGCCGTCCACGGTGACGCCGGTGATCGGCTTGCCGGTGCCGCCGCCCGACACGAACTGGAGCGCGCTGTACGGGCTGTCGACGAACCGGTTGTCGGTGACGGTGACCGGTGAGGTGATCGGGAAGTCGTAGGCGTCGAAGCGGATCGCGCTCATCGGGTGGCCCCAGTTGGGGTTCATCGCCCCGGTGCGGACCATCGTGTTCTGGGCGACCGTCGTCGTGCCCGCGAGCGGGGAGAACGAGCCGTCGTGCACGAACGCCTGGTTGGAGATGGCGATGCCGCCGCCGAGCGCGTTGGTGTCGCGGATCAGGTTGCCGCGCACGGTGGTGTCGGTGCCGCCGTAGATCGCGATGCCGTTGGCGAGGTTCGGCTGGACGATCGTGTTGTCGACGAACGAGTCCCGCACGTCCGCGCCGAGCGACCACATGGCCAGCGAGTCGTCACCGGTGTTGCGCAGGAAGTTGTCGCGCGCCACGGAGTCGGTGACCCGGCCGTTGAAGTTGAGGCCGTCGGCGGCCAGGTCGAGGAACCGGTTGTTCTCGATGACGGCGCCGTTCGTGGTGCCGTTCATGGTCCAGATGCCGCACTTGAGGTGCTGCATCCACAGGCCCGAGATGACCGAACCGCTGCCCAGCGGACCGTGGTAGGCGTTGTCCGGGCTGGTGTCCACGCGCTGGGTGACCTCGCCCATGACCGCGAAGTCGTGGAGCCTGATGTTCCCCCGCACCTGGCCGTTGTTGAGGAACGGGTTGTTGCTGTGCAGGACGGAGTGCCAGTTGCCCGCGCCGCGGATCGTGACCTGGTCGATCGCCAGGCCCCGGCCGATCTCGAAGGTGCCCGGCGGCACCCACACCTCGCGGCCCTGCGACCTGGCGGCGGTGACGGCACTGGCGAACGCGTTCGCGTCGTCGCCGCCGTCGTTCGGGGTGGCGCCGTAGCCGGTGACCGACAGCGAGTTCGCGGGCTGCGCCGCGGCGGCGGCGACCTGCTCGAAGTCGGCGAGGTCGACGGTGGCGGTGCCGACGTTGCCCGCGTCGAGCTGCACGCGGACCTTGTCGCCCGCCTGGACGTCGCGGCCGAGCAGCGCCCGCGACTCGTCGTAGAAGTGGTGCTCCTTGGCGCCGACGATCCACGGGGCGGTGAGGTAGCTGTACTTCGACGTCACGGCGAGGTCGCGGACCTTGGCGCCGTTGACGAGCACGGAGACCGTGCCCTGGCTGCCGTCCGGGACGCTGTAGCGCACGACGATCGAGTTGGCGGGCTTGGTGAGGGTGAACTCGACGTACCGGCCCTGGCCGGACAGGGTGATCGCCTGCCTGCCGGACGCCTCGGACGCGAGGCTGCCCTGGGTGAGGTCCGGGCCGATGCGGTTGCCGTTGGTCGCCGCGGCCTCGGCCTCGTACTCGGTGAACGGGACCGTGGCGCCGTTCCCGCCCGCGGTGAGGGTCAGGGGCGGCGAGTCGGTCGGGGCGGTGGCGAAGAGCGTCCCGGCCACGGCGCTGGCGGCCACGAGCGCCAGCGTCAGGGGCAGGGCTGTGCTGCGGACAGGAGACATCGACGGCTCCAAGCAGGGGTGAAGCGCAGGGGTCACGACCCGGCGGACCGGGCGGGTGGGTGCCGGGCCCACCGGTGGTCGAGCGGACGACCACCGGTGGGCGCACGCGGAGCGGGGACTACGGGTGCTCGGGTCTCAGGCGGACCGACATCGTTGTCCTCCTCCGGTCAGGCCAGGCGGAGCCAGGCGGCGGTGTCCGACGGCAGCGCGCCGTCGTGCAGGGGGTCGCTGGTGAGCAGCACGCCCGCGTGGTCCGGCAGGGGGACCGGGTCCGGCGACAGGTTGACCACGCAGGCGAAGCCGGGCGAGCGGGTGAACGCGAGCACGCCGGGGCCGAGGTCCAGCCACGTCAGGTCGCCGTCGCCGAGCGCCTCCTCGGTGCGGCGCAGGCGGAGCGCCGTGCGGTAGAGGGAGAGCATCGAGTCCGGGTCGGCGGCCTCCACCTCGGCGGTGAAGTCGCTCCACTCCTCCGGCTGCGGCAGCCACGCCGTGCCGTCGCCGAACTCGAACGGCGGTTCCGAGCCGCCCCACGGGATCGGGATGCGGCAGCCGTCGCGCCCGCGGTCGGTGTGGCCGGAGCGCACCCACACCGGGTCCTCGCGCAGCTCGTCGGGGAGGTTCTCCACCTCCCAGAGCCCCAGTTCCTCGCCCTGGTAGACGTACACGCCGCCGGGCAGCGACGTGGTCAGCAGCGCCGCCGCCCGTGCCCGGCGGGTGCCCAGCTCGAAGTCGGTCGTCGCCAGGTGCTGGCGGTCGCCGAAGTCGAACGAGGTGTCCGCACGGCCGTAGCGGGTGACGTGCCTGGTCACGTCGTGGTTGGACAGCACCCACGTGGGCGGCGCGCCCACCGGGGCGTGCGCGGCGAGGGTGTCGTCGATGACCCCGCGCAGCGCCGCCGCGTCCCACGGGCAGCCGAGGAAGTCGAAGTTGAACGCCGAGTGCAGCTCGTCCTCGCGCAGGTAGCGCGCGAAGCGCTCCGGGTCGGGCAGCCACATCTCGCCGACGAAGATCCGCTCGCCGGGGTACTCGTCGGCGATGCGCCGCCAGTGCCGGTAGATCTCGTGGACGCCGTCCTGGTCGGAGAACGGGAGCGGCTCCGGCGTCCGCCCGTCGAGGTCGGGAAGCCCGTCCTCCTTGACCAGGCCGTCGGCCACGTCGATGCGGAAGCCGTCGACGCCGCGGTCCAGCCAGAACCGCAGGATGTCGTCGAACTCGTCGTGCACCTTCCGGTTGGTCCAGTTGAAGTCCGGCTGCTCCGGGCTGTACAGGTGCAGGTACCAGTCGCCCGCCGTGCCGTCCGGGTTGGTGGAGCGGCTCCACGCCGGGCCGCCGAAGCGGGACTGCCAGTCGTTGGGCGGCTCGGAGCCGTCCTCCCCCTTGCCCGGCCTGAACCAGAACAGCTCCCGCGCCGGGCTGTCCGGCCCCTCGGCGATGGCCTGGAGGAACCAGGGGTGCTGGTCGGAGCAGTGGTTGGGCACGATGTCGATGATGATCTTGATGCCGAGGGCGTGCGCCTCGTCGATCAGCTTCTCGGCCTCCACCAGCGAGCCGAACAGCGGCTCGATGGCCCGGTAGTCGGCCACGTCGTAGCCGCCGTCCGCCATCGGCGACGGGTACCACGGGTTGAGCCAGATCGCGTCGATGCCCAGTTCGGCGATGTAGGGCAGCTTGCGCAGCAGGCCCTGGAGGTCGCCGACCCCGTCGCCGTTGCCGTCCGCGAAACTCCGGACGTACACCTGGTAGATCGCCGCCCCGCGCCACCAACGCGTGGTCGTGGTCGTCTTCGCTTCGGCCACTTCAATGCCCTCCTCGTGGAATGGGTCAGCCCTTGACGCTGCCTGCGGTGAGACCGGCCAGGATGTGCCGTTGGAACAGCAGGAAAACGGCGATCATCGGCAGGGCGGCGAGCACCAGACCGGCCAGCAGCAGGTTGATCGGGGTGTCGGGCGCGAACCGCTGCAACGCCACGCTGAGCGTTTGCAGCGACGGGTCGGAGAAGACCAGCAGGGGCCAGATGAAGTCCTTCCACGCGGCCACCACGGCCAGGATCGAGACCACGGCCAGGATCGGCCGCGCCATCGGCAGGACCACCCGCCACAGCACGGTGACCGCCCCCGCTCCGTCCATGCGCGCGGCGTCGAGCAGCTCCGTCGGGATCTGGTCGAAGAACCGCTTCAGCAGGTAGATGTTGAACGCGTTGGCGGCGGCGGGCAGCCAGATCGCGGCGGGGTTGTTGACCAGGTTGACGCCGAGCAGCGGCACGTCGGTGATGGTCAGGTACATCGGCACGAGCAGCGTGGACGGCGGCAGCATCAGCGTGACCAGCATCGCCACCAGCACGCCGTCGCCGAACACCGGCCGCAGCTTCGACAGCGCGTACGCGGCGGGCACGTCGAACAGGATCTGCACGAACCAGGCGCCCGCCACCACCAGCACGGTGTTGAGGAAGTACTCGCCCAGGTCCATCAGCTCCCACGCCTCGACGTAGTTGCCGGGGTTGAACGTCTCGGGCAGCACCGTCACCGGCACCTTCGCCAGCTCCACGGCGGGCTTCATCGCGCCGAGCACCAGCCACAGGAACGGCAGCACGAACGCGGCGGTGAACACCACGACCGTCGCGGTGAACACGATCTTGTACCCGATCCCGGTGCGGCTGCCGGAGAACAGGGTCCGAACAGGACGGTCGCTCACGCGTCTGCCCTCCTGGTGATCCGCAGGTAGGCGAAGGAGAACACCGACAGGAACACGAGCAGCAGCGTGCTCAGGGCGCTCGCCGTGCCGAAGTCGTTGTAGACGAAGGCGTAGCGGTACAGCAGGAGCAGCACGGTGACCGTCGAGTCGTCCGGACCGCCGCCGGTCATGATGTAGGGCTCGGTGAAGATCTGCATCGTCGCGACGACCTGCAGCAGCAGCAGCACCAGCAGCACGAACCGGGTCTGCGGGATCGTCACGTGGCGCAGGCGCTGCACCACGGTCGCGCCGTCCAGCTCGGCCGCCTCGTACAGCTCGCCGGGGATGGTCTGGAGCGCGGCCAGGTAGATCAGCGTCGCCGAGCCGAGGTTCGACCACGTGGCCACGAGCACCAGCGACAGCAGCGAGGTCGTGCTGTCGTCGAGCCAGCGGGGGCCGTCGATCCCGACGGTCCGCAGGATCGAGTTGAACAGGCCGGGGCCGGGGTCGTAGAACCACTTCCACAGCAGCGCCGCCACCACCGGCGGGAGCATCACCGGCAGGTAGACGACCAGCCGGAAGTACCCCTTGGCGTGCCGCAGCTCGTTGAGCAGCACGGCGATCAGGAACGGGACGAAGAACCCGAACACCAGCGCCAGCCCGGTGAACAGCAGCGTGTTGCCCCAGGCGTCCCAGAACAGCGGGTCGGCGAAGAGCCGCTCGAAGTTCTCGAACCCGACCCACTCCGGGTCGGTGATGAAGTTGACCTGCTGGAACGCCAGCAGGACACCGCGGACGATGGGGTACCAGGAGAACAGCGCGAAGCAGACCAGGGCGGCGCAGAGGAACCCGTACGCCGTCAGGTTCTCCACGATCCGGCGGCGCACCCGGCCGGGGGCCCGCCCCGGACGCCGGGCGGCGTCCGGGGCGGGTGCTCCGGCAGGGCGGAGCAGTGTGGAAGCCGACATCACTTCACCTGGGCCAGCACCGGGTTCACCTTGGCTTCGGCGTCGGAGAGCAGCTGCGAGACGTCCGCGTCCTTGTTCGTGAGCACGGCCTGCATCACGTTGTCGAGGATCGCGTACACCTGCTGGGCGTTCGGGGGCTCGATGGCGCCCTTGATGCTCTCGAACGAGTCCACGTAGGCCTTGAAGTTCGCCACCGGCACGGTCGCGTTGGCGTCCTTGAGCTGGTTCTGCTTGTCACGGGTGGCGCCGGTCCAGATGTCGGCGACCGGCGGGACCGGCAGGCCGATGGGCTGCCCCTCGGCCTTGTAGCGCTGGAGGTTCTTCTCGATGCGGTCGGGGTTCAGGTACTTCCACTGCACCCACTTCAGCCCGGCCTTGATCTTCTCGGGCGTGGCCTTCGGGTTGATCATGTAGCCCTCGCCGCCGATCAGCGTCCCCTTGCCGTCCGGGATGCCCGCCAGGCCGTAGTCCTCGTACTTGCCCTTGAACTGGTTGACCAGCGTGGGCACGTTGTCCGGCGCGGCCAGGTACATGCCGAGCTGGCCCGCGCCCATCATCTGCTGCACGTCGGCGAGTTCGAGGAGCTGCTTCTCGCCCATGCTGTTGTTCTCCCACCTCATCTTCTTGAGGTGGTTCAGCACGGCCTTGCCCTTGTCGTCGTTGAAGTCCGCGACCCACTTGTCGCCGTCCTTCTTCGCGATCCGCCCACCCTGCGAGTACATCCAGGTGGTGAAGTGCCAGCCGCCCTGGTTGCTCTTGCTGTACTCGGCGAAGCCGACCGTCCCGTCGCCGAGGTCGGCGATCTTCTTGGCCGCCACCGCGACCTCGTCCCACGTCTTCGGCGGGGAGTCGGGGTTCAGCCCCGCCTTCGTGAACACCGCGCGGCTGTAGAGCAGGCCCATGGAGTAGTTGGCGGTGGGCACGCCGTAGACCTTGCCGTCGGCGCTGAACACGTCCTTGAGGTTCTGCTGGATGTCCGCGTAGTGCGGCACGTCCTTGACGTACTCCGTGATGTCCGCCGCCTGCTTGCGCGCGATCAGGTTCGCCGGGTCCGTGAAGTAGGCGTAGAACACGTCTTCGAGCTGGCCGCCCGCGAGCTTCGCCGAGAAGGTCTTGGGGTCCATGAACCCCTCCTTCGGCTGGAGGTCGATGTCGGGGTTGGCCGCCTCGAACTCGGCGACGTCCTCGTCGAAGATCTTCCGGTCGAACGCCTGCGTCTGCGGCGGCTGCCCGTTGACCGTGAGGGCCACCTTCCCGCCCGTCGACGCGTCGGGGGTGCCGGAGGAGCACGCGACCGTGGCGAGGCCGAGGCTGCTGACCAGCAACAGGCCTGCGGCTCTGCGGACCGTTGATGTGTTCATCGTCTGGGGACCCTTCTCGACGAGGGTGCGCGGGATCTGTCCGTGAGTCGGTGGTGACTCCCGGCGGCGGATCAGCGACGGCTTGTGTGGCGCACACCATAAGCGTGACAAGCCGAAGTCCGCAAGATGTCTACGAGATTTCGCAAGATGCTGACATTTATCACGAACGGGTGACGTGAAGAAGGGGCGAGCCGTGGCGGCTCGCCCCTTCGGGGTCTGGCGGAACCAGGTCTACCTCGGCGCGGGACCCGTCGACGCACGAACGACCAGCTCGGGCTCGAAGAGCAGCTCCTCGTCGGGCACCTGGGCGCCGGAGATCTGGTTCGCCAGCAGTTCGACGGCCGCCCGGCCCATCGCCTCGATCGGCTGCCTGACCGTCGTCAGCGGCGGCTCGGTGCAGTTCATGAACGCCGAGTCGTCGTAGCCGACCACCGACACGTCCTGCGGGATCCGCTTGCCCTGCCTGCGCACCGCGCGCACCGCGCCGAGCGCAAGCGGGTCGCTCGCGCAGACGATGCCGGTGACCCCGCGGTTCAGCAGGCGGGTGGCCGCGGCCTGCCCGCCCTCGAGGGAGAACATGGTGTGCTCGACGAAGTCGTGCAAGAGCTCCAGGTTCGCCCGTTCGGCGCACACCTTGAGCGCGGCGAGCTTGCGCTGCGACGGCACGTGGTCGGGCGGCCCGAGGACCGCGCCGATGCGCTGGTGGCCCAGCGAGACGAGGTGGCCGAACGCCTGCTCGACGGCCACCGCGTCGTCGCACGACACCCTCGGGAACCCGAGGTCCTCGACGGCGGCGTTGACCAGCACGGCGGGCAGCTTGCGGCGGGTCATCTGGCGGTAGTGCTCGTGCGGCGCGTCGGCCTGCGCGTACTGGCCGCCCGCGAACACGACGCCGGAAACGTGCTGTTCGAGCAGCAGTTCCAGGTAGTCGGCCTCGGACACGCCGCCCGCCGTGCGGGTGCACAGCACGGGCGTGAAGCCGCGCTGCGCGAGCGCGTTGCCGACCACGTCCGCGAAGGCCGGGAAGATCGGGTTCTGGAGTTCGGGGAGCACCAGCCCGACCAGCCGGGCGCGCTCGCCGCGCAGCTGCGTCGGCCGCTCGTAGCCGAGCACGTCGAGGGCCGTGAGGACGGCGGAGCGGGTGGCGTCGGAGACGCCGGGCTTGCCGTTGAGCACCCGGCTCACGGTCGCCTCGCTCACGCCGACCTTCGCGGCCACTTCCGCCAACCGTCGCTGCGTCATAGAGCAAGTATACGACAGCGATTAACGGACTTTTGCGTACTCTTGCGCTCGTTTGCGTGGCGCGTGTGCGGCGTGGCTGACGGCCAGTTCCCGCGCTGACGCAAGCAGCGCGCAAGGCGGTACGACCAGGTCGACCAGTCCGGCGCGCAGCGCTTCCGCCGCGGGCACCCGGCGGCCGATCAGCACCGCCCGGTCGGCCTGCGCGGACGTCACGCTGCCCAGGCTGCCGCCGTCCACGAGGACCCGCGCGTCGCACGCCATCGCCAGCGCGCAGCCGCCGCCGACGGCGTCACCGCCGATCGCGGCGACCACCGGGACCGCCATCCGCGCGACCTGCGCGCACAACGCCCTCAAGCCCTCCGCGTGGGCCCTGACCTCGGCCGGAGCGGTACGGGCCACCATCCGGAGGTCGACACCGGAGAAGAACGAGCGGTCGCCGCCGTGCAGCACGACCGCGACCGCGTCCGACGCGGCGTCGAGCGCCGATCGCACTGCGGCCAGGTCGGCGCCGGTCGGTCCCGCCGAAGAGTGCTCGACGAGGATCAGCGCGACCCCGTCGGTGAACTCCAGGGTGACGGACATGAGATCGTCACTGTGACTGAATCCGAGCCCGCGTGTCATGCGGGTGACCACCATCGAGTGACATGCGGCGTGTCGTCGGATCAGCGAACGTCGGCGGGTGTTCGGAAACCACCGACGCACCCGACCGTGGAGTGCGGAATGCCCGTCCGAGGGACTCGCGATAGCAGTCGGCCACGTCGAGGAATGGACGATCGGCCACCGCGAAGAACTCGACAAAACATTCGCTTCACCAAGCGGTCGACCACCACGGTTCGACGTCCGAGAACAGCGATCGACTCATTCACCGAAGGCCGCGCACCCCCTTGGCGCCGCACCCGCGGAACGCTCGGTTCGCACCGAGGGCCAGGGGGTGCAGTTCGACTCTGCCAGGGGGGAGTTTCCCAGTCGGACCCTTGTGGTCGACCCGACCTCAGCCCTTCGCGATTCGCGGTGAACAGGGATATCCGAGGGGGTATTCCGCATTGCTCGAAAGACGAATTGGACGCCGGTCGCGAAGATCCATTTCGGTGCTGGCGACGATGTTGTGCGTGTCCGCGGTGGTGCTGCCGGGCACGGCGCTGGCGGCTCCGCCGGAACCGTCGACCGCCGACCTGGCCGAGGACCTGCTGACGCTGGAGAACGCGGCGGTCCTCCCGGACGACGCCAGAACCGAGGTCACCGCTGGACTGAACCCGGCGGTCACAGCGCCCGCCAGGGGCAAGGTGGCCACTCGGATGTCGCTGAGCGAGGACCGCCGGTTCGCCCGCGGGGCGGCCGGGGCCGAGTTCGACACCGTCACCACGTCGGTGCGCGACGAATCGGCCCAGGGCAGCGGGACGTCGAGGACCGCCGAGGTCGAGGAGGTCAGCGGTCACCCGGTGGCGGGTACGGAGGAAGGCACCTCGTCCACCTCGCACCACCGGTCTCCTACGAGTGGGCGGACTGTCGGTGGGCCATCTCCGACATCACGCCGCTCGACCAGGACAGCGTGGTCAGCGATGCCCGCATCGCCTCCGCCGAGGGCGAGTCCGCCGAACAGCGCCGTGCGGCGATCGTCGATCGGACCTCGACGATCCACCAGGGATCCAGCGCGACCTGCCCGCGCTGACGGCCGGGACGAGGCCGAACTGTCGGGCGAGCGGGTCGAGGCGAGGCCGCCTGCCGACGGCGGGAAGGAAGTACATGGTGGACGTCGCCGTCCACTACGCGAGGGACAACGCGGTTCCCCACGTCCGCGACACGAATGGTTGCACGACCTTCATGTCATGGGTTCTCCGGAACGGCCGTTACGCGGAAGCAGGCAGTGAAAGCCTGATCGACGCGGTCTTCAACCACGACGACCACGCCGCCTGGTACTACCGCCGCAACGACTGCTCACCCCGAAGAACATATACCTGGGGTGGCGCGCGGAACTGGAACATCGACGAGAACAACTACGGCAACCGGGTCACCTTCCTGCCCTACTTGAGCGACCTGCCGATTTCCGATGTATTCCCAATGGATTTCAACGCGTACGGCGACCCGCCGGACATCCCGGACCACACGACGATGGTCACCGGTCGTGGAGCGAATGGCCGGCCTTTGCTGAGCCACCACACCACCGACCGGAGGAACCATCCGGTGTGGGACACCACCGGAAGTGAGGACGGCCCGTTCTGGGCCATTCGCACATGATCAAACGGTCTGCACCGGCGGCACTGCCCGTCCTGGTGGTGGCGCCGTGCTCGGTGGGGACTGGATGCGGCCAGTCCCCACCGCAGGACTGCCTGCCGCCGACCGCCGAGACCATCCGCGCGGACGCGGCTCGTTCCCCGTTCGTGGCGCGGGTCCTCGTGACCGGCCACCCCGAGCTGACCAAGGGGCCCTCCAGCGGCCACGGGCTCATGGTCCGCGCGGAAGCCACCCTGACGGGCCGACCTCCTCCGGCCGAGCTCGCGCTCTGGCCCGCGGTCACCACGCCGGACCTGCCGGAAGGCAAGACGATCATCGTGTTCGCGGGGCTCAGCCGAGCGGAGAGCAGCGAGGTCGCGACCGCGGGCGGCGAGGTGGTGACCGACCACCAGATCGCGGTGCCGAGCGGGTGCTCGACCAGCACGACGGCGTGGTGGCCCGCCTGTGCGAGGAAGCCGCCAGTTCCACCGTCCCCGACGACGTGCTGCACAGCCTGTGAAGGCTTGCCTGTCCGGCGACCGGGATCAGAGCCACCCGCGCCTCATCGCCTGGACCCCGGCCTGGAACCGGGTCTGCGCCCCGGAGCGGTCCATGAGCTGCCGAACGCGCCGCTGCACGGTCCGCGGGCCGAGGCCCAACTGCCGCGCGATGCTCTCGTCGGTCAGCCCCGCGGCCAGCAGGGCCAGCAGCTGCGGGTCGGCCACCTCGTCGGCCGCCCCGCTCCTGGCCGAGTTGGGCGTGAACGGGATCCCCCGGTCCCAGTACAGCTCGAACGTCGAGATCAGCACGTCCAGCAGCGCGGACGGCCTGATCAGCAGCACCTTGTCCACGATCCCGTTCGTCCCCACCGGCAGCACCGCGACCCGCGCGTCGACCAGCCCCAGCTTGAACGGCAGCGTGGGCGTGACGCGGGCCCGCTCGCCCGCCGCGATGAGGTGCACGATCTCCGCGAGCCGACCGGGCAGCTCGATGCTGGACCGGTCGTAGATCACCCGCCACTGCACGTGCCTGGCGCGCGTGTCGACCTCCAGCGCCACGTGGTCCTCCGGCGGCGACACGTACGGCGGCTGGTCCAGCACGCACACCTCCGAGCGCGCCCCGGCGAGCAGCGTCTCCCACAGGTCGCGCACCGAGCTGACCCCGGTCACGACCTCGACCATCCCGCTGTCGTCCTGGTGCTGCTCGTCGCGGCCCTTCAGGTACAGCTCCATCAGCGGCAGCGCCTCGGCCCGCGCCCGCCGGTGCCCGTCCTCGCGCGCGGCGATCAGCATCTCCACGGCCAGGTCCGGCGCGACGGCCTGCCACACCGCCGGGTCACCGGAGCGGCGCTGCACGAGGCCGAGTTCGCCGAGCGACGCCACGACCGGCTCGGCGGCCACGCCCGGCAGTTCGGCGGCGATCTCCGCGGCGGTGCACGTGCCCACCCTGATCAACAGCTCGTAGACCCGCGATTGATCCGGCGTGACGCCCAGGTGTTCGAACACCAGCGCATTGTCACCCATTGAGCCAAAAGAACCAATGAACTGGTCCGAACATCGCAAAAGGGGTGGCGGGAATACGCAACTGACGGGAACCAGCCTGCTCAGACCCTGTGCCGGGCACCACAGCCCTGCCTACCTTCCAGCTCAACTCCGCAGCCGCTTCAGAAACCCTGATCCCTCGGCGGCAAGCGGGGTCCCTGTAGTGGGAAGGAACACCGCTGTGAATGGATTGCGACGCACCGCCACGTGCGCTGCCGTCACGGTGACGCTGCTCGGTGGCATCACCGCGACGGCGTTCGCGGCCCCCGCGGCCCAGCCCGGCGCGGACCCGCTGGCCCAGCCCGTCCCCACCGGGAACGCCCGGCCCTACGAGCGCCTGATCGTCGGCTACAGGTCGTCGGCGACCGAGGCCCGGTCGGACGCGGCGGCAGCCGAGGACGCGAGGACCAAGGGCGACAGGGCAGGCCGCTCGCTCAAGCTGAACCGGCGGCTGGCCACCGGTGCGGCGGTCGTGGACCTGGGTGGCACGACCACCGCGGGCGACGCCGCCAGGACCATCGAGGAGTTCCGGGCCGACCCGGACGTCGCCTACGTCGAGCCCGACCTGCTGATGCAGCCGATGGCGGACCCCAACGACACCGAGTACGCCAAGCAGTGGGACCTCTACGAGGCCACCGCGGGCATGAACGTGCCGTCCGCGTGGGGCACCTCGACCGGCAGCGGCGTGACCGTCGCGGTCATCGACACCGGCTACGTGGCGCACTCCGACCTCGCGGGCAAGACCGTGGCGGGCTACGACTTCGTGTCCGACGCCGCTCGGGCGCGCGACGGCGGCGGCCGTGACTCCGACGCGTCGGACAACGGCGACTGGATGAGGAGGGGCGACTGCGGCACCGACTCGCTCGGCCAGCCCGTCCCGCCCGCCGACCAGAACTCCAGCTGGCACGGCACGCACGTCGCTGGCACCATCGCCGCGTCCACCAACAACGGCAAGGGTGTCGCGGGCATCGCGTACGACGCGAAGATCCAGCCGATCCGCGTGCTCGCGCAGTGCGGCGGCAGCACCTCCGACATCGCCGACGCCATCGTCTGGGCGTCCGGCGGCACCGTCTCCGGCGTGCCGGCCAACGCGACCCCGGCCAAGGTCATCAACATGAGCCTCGGCGGCCAGTCGGCGTGCTCGGCCACCTACCAGAACGCGATCAACACGGCCGTCGGGCGGGGTACGACCGTGGTGGTCGCGGCGGGCAACTCCAACGCCGACATCTCCGGGTTCACCCCGGCGAGCTGCAACAACGTCGTGGCCGTCGCCGCGAGCAGCCGCGAGGGCAACCGGTCGTACTACTCCAACCACGGCTCCAAGGTCGACATCGCCGCACCCGGCGGCGAGACCCGCCGCGGCACCGTCTCCACGCCGCAGAACGGCATCCTGTCCACGCTGAACACCGGCACCACGACGCCGGGCGGCGAGACCTACACGCCGTACCAGGGCACCAGCATGGCCGCGCCGCACATCGCCGGTCTGGCCGCGCTCGTGCTCGCGAAGAACAGCGCCCTCACGCCCGCCCAGGTCGAGACGCTGATCAAGAACAACGCCCGCCCGCTCGCGGGCACCTGCACGGGCGGCTGCGGCGCGGGCCTGGCCGACGCCGCGAAGACCGTGGCGGCGGCCGGTGGCGGCACCACGCCGCCGGTCGGCGGGACGTTCGAGAACACGGCCGACGTGCAGATCCCGGACAACGGCGGCGCGGTCACCTCGTCGATCACCGTCTCCGGCCGCACGGGCAACGCGCCCACCGCGCTGAAGGTCGGCGTGGACATCAGGCACACCTACCGGGGCGACCTCGTGATCGACCTGGTCGCGCCGGACGGCACCGCCTACCGGCTGAAGGGGTCGGCCAACGACTCCGCGGACAACGTGACGACCACCTACACCGTCAACGCCTCCAGCGAGGTCGCGAACGGCACGTGGAAGCTGCGCGTCCAGGACGTCGCCGCGGCCGACACGGGCTACGTCAACTCCTGGAACCTCGTGTTCTGACCGGTCGACCGGCCTCCCCCTGTCCGGCCGGACGCACGGCGGGAACGCCCCGAACCCCACCAGGGGTTCGGGGCGTTCCCCGTCGCGGCGACGTGGCGAACGGCACGTCGGGCCCCGCTCCGGCGTGAGCCGGGATGCGGCCGGGCCAGGGCGGATGGCACAGTCGTGCCACCGAACCACCGTACTGAGGGGATCGCATGACCCGACCCGCCCGTCGTGACCCGAGCAGGCTCGTCGACGCCACCGGTTTCCGCGAGAACGTGCGCCAGGGCTGGGGCGACACCGACCGCGCCGTCCAGCTCACCGCGGGCGCCGCCCGTGCCGCCGCCGACCACCGGGCCCGGCTCGCCGCCGCCCTGCCGGGACGGCGGATCGCCGTCGCGTCCGGCTGGGCGCCCGTCCGCGCCAACGACACCGACTACGGCTTCCGCCCGGACAGCGACTTCTCCTGGCTCACCGGCTGCTCGGCCGAGGGCGCCGTGCTGGTGCTGTGCGACGGCGACGCCGAGCTGTTCCTGCACGAGCCCGCAGGACCGGACGAACCGGACTTCTTCGCCAGCGCCCGCGACGGCGAGCTGTGGGTCGGCCCGGTCCCCGGCCTGACCGAGTGGTCGGAGGCCCTCGGTCTGCGCTGCCGCCCGATCGACCAGCTCGCCGCGGCGCTGCGCGGCAGGCTGCCCGAGGTGTTCTCCGCCCACGGCACGGACCCGCTGCTGGACGCGCTCGCGAACGGCGGGAACAGCGCCGAGCTGCGCTGGACGCTGTCCGAGCTGCGGCGGATCAAGGACGACTGGGAGGTCGGCCAGCTCCAGAAGGCCGTCGACGCCACCGTGCTCGGCTTCGCCGAGGTCGCGGCCGAGCTGCCGACGGCCGTGAAGGGCGGCGGTGAGCGCTGGCTGGAGGGCACGTTCGACCGCAGGGCCAGGACCAGCGGCAACGGCCCCGGCTACGCCTCGATCGTCGCGGCCGGACCGCACGCGCCCGTGCTGCACTGGGTGCGCAACAACGGTGTCGTGCCGGAGGACGCCGTGCTGCTGCTGGACGCGGGCGTCGAGGTCGACACGCTCTACACCGCCGACATCACCCGCACGCTGCCGATCTCCGGCGAGTACAGCGCGGCCCAGCGCCAGGTGTACGACCTCGTGGCGCGCGCCCAGGCCGACGCGCTGGCCGCCGTGCGGCCGGGCAACGACTACCGCGCGTTCCACCGCGCCGCGATGCGCGTGCTGGCCGAGGGCCTGGACGACTGGGGCCTGCTGCCGGTGTCGGTCGACGAGGCGCTGGCGGTCGACGGCCAGCAGCACCGCCGCTACATCGTCTGCGGCGTCGGCCACTTCCTCGGGCTGGACGTCCACGACTGCGCCAACTCGCGCGCCGAGGCCTACCACGACGGCCCGCTGGAGGTCGGCATGGCGCTCGCCGTCGAGCCCGGCCTGTACTTCCACCCGAACGACCTGACCGTGCCGCCGGAGCTGCGCGGCATCGGCGTCCGGATCGAGGACAACGTGGTCGTCCGCGAGGGCGGCGTGCAGCTGCTGTCGAGCGCCCTGCCGTCCGCGCCCGACGAGCTGGAGCAGTGGGTGCGCGCCCAGCAGCGGTGAGTGCCCGGCGGGGCGGCCACGGCCGCCCCGCCCGTTCCGTCAGGAGTAGAGGACCCCGAGGAACTCGACCAGCAGCCGTTCCCGCAACCGCGGACCGGCCGCGGCGAGCAGGGCGTTGACGGGAGCCATCCGCTCCGGCAGCACCCCGGCCCCACCCCCGCCGAGCCCGGCGGCGGCCAGCAGCCCGGCGAACTCCCGCGGCGTCAGCGCGTCGGGGTCCAACGCGCGGATGGCCGCCACGACCTCCTCCGCGACCGGCACCGGCCCGGCCTCCAGCGCGGCCCGCACGGAGTCGTCGAGGTCGGCCACCAGCGAGGCCTCGCTGCCCGCGTTGGCGGCCGTGACGGTCAGGTGCAGGTTCGCGGGCGACGCCCCGTGCGCGAACTGCGGCTGCACGTACCAGTTCCGCGCCCGCATCTCGTCGGCCACCGTGAACAGGTCGAGGTCGGCCCGATCGGCGGCCACCGCGATCAACGTCGAACCGGGCTCGCCCAGCACCCGCAGCCCGTCGATGCCCGCGATCCCGTCGAGGATCAGCTTCGTGGCCCCCAACGCCTTCCGCGCCAGCTCCAGGTACCCGGAGTCGCCGAGGTGCCGGGTCACCGCCCACGCCGCGGCCAGCGGCCCACCGGAGCGCGTGGACTGCGTGGTGGAGTTCAGCATCGTGTACCCCGGCCAGTCCGCGCTGGCGAAGTACTGCGCGCGCCGCAGGTCGGCCGACGCGTGCAGCAGCACCGACGTGCCCTTGGGGCAGTAGGCGTACTTGTGCAGGTCGACGGACACGCTCGTCACACCCGGCACGGAGAAGTCGAACGACGGCACCTCGACCCCCAGCCGGGCGAAGTACGGCAGCACCCAGCCGCCGATGCACGCGTCCACGTGGCACCGCACCCCCGCCGCGGCGGCAGCGGCGGCGATCTCCACCACCGGGTCCACCACCCCGTGCGCGTAGGACGGCGCGCTCGCCACCACCAGCACGGTGTCCGCCGAGATCGCCGCGGCCATGCCGACGGGATCGGCCCGGAAGGTCACCGGGTCCACCGGCACCGCGACCAACCGCACCCCGAAGTAGTGGGCGGCCTTCCGGAACGCGGCGTGCACCGTCTCCGGGACCACCATGGTCGGGTTCCGCACCTCGGGCCGCGAGTCGCGAGCGGCCACCACGGCGAGCAGGCACGACTCGGTGCCGCCGGACGTCACCGTGCCCACCGTGCCCGCGGAGCCGCCGAGCAACGAGGACGCCATCGCCACGACGTCGTTCTCCAGCCGCAGCAGGCTGGGGAACGCGGTGGGGTCCAGCCCGTTGACCGACGACGCCAGCGCGTGCGCCTCGGCCGCCAACGCGTCCAGTCCGGGCACCGCGCTGTCGTAGACGTAGGCCAACGTCCGCCCGCCGTGGGTGGGCAGGTCCCCGCGCCGCAACGCCCGCAGCTCGTCCAGCACCCAGTCGCTCACGCGGACTCCTCACCCCTCAGCAGCGGCAACGCCGCCAACGCCAGCACGGCCGGGACGACCGTGAACCCGATCAACGCAGCCAACACGGCACCGGACGACTGCACAACAGCACCGCCAGAACTGGCGGCGTAACCACCAGCGGCGAGCACCACCCCGTACACACCGGGCCCCAACGCCAACCCGAACGTCTCCCCCGCGGTCCACACCCCGGAGAACAACCCTGCCCGCGTGGACCCGCAGGCCTTCTCCGACGCCGTGATCACGTCGGGCAACATCGCCATCGGGAACACCTGCATCCCGGCATAACCGATCCCCACGAACGCCATCACCGCGACGACCACACCGGCGGGCAGCACCAGCGAAGCCCCCAGCACCGCCACCGCACCGGCGAAGAGCACGGAGGCGAGCACCAACCCGACCCGCTTCCCGTACCTCCGCCCCACCCGCTGCCACAACGGCATCACCACCAGCGCGGGCCCGACGAAACCGACGAACAACAACGTCTGGTACCGAGAATCCCCGAGGACGAGCCGAGCGAAGTAGTCGACCCCGGCCAACATCGTCCCCAGCCCGACCGCCTGCACCACGAAAACGGTCAGCAACAACCGAAAGGGCCGGCTACCCCGGACAACAGCCCACAGCTCACGAGGCGAAGCGGCAACCGGAACCCGCCGCACCCCAGAGGCACCAGCCGTGCCGAAGTACGTCACCAGCGTCCCGACGACGATCAGCACCCCGACAGCGACACCCATCACCGGATAACCGGTCGCATCCCGCACAGCAGGCGCACCGGCCCCGCTCACCAGGATCGCCAGCGCCAGCACGGCCATCCGCCACCCCATCAACCGGGTGCGCTCGTCGTAGTCCTCGGTGATCTCCGCCAACATGGCGACGTACGGCACCTGAAAAAACGCGTAAGCGGTGGCGCACAGCAAAAAAACCACCGCGACATACACAGCGGACCCACCAGCGAACAACGCGGCGAACAAGACCGCGACCCCAAGCCCGCCCACCAACAAGAAGGGCCGCCGAACCCCAGCGCGATCACTGATACGCCCGGCAACGGGGTTGAACAGGACATCCCAGGCCTTGGGCAACAACACCACAAGCCCGGCAGCAGCAGCAGGCACAGCAAGACCGTCAGTCAGATAGGGCAACAGGAGCAAGCCGGGCACAGTGCCAAAAGCACCGGTGACGAACGACCCCATCGCATACCCGGCACGAACACGGGTAGTAACGACCTGCATAAACAGGACATGCTAAGCCACAACAACAAAAAACACACCAGACCAGCCAACAGGAGGCCACAGCCTTCCCGAAACCAAGGCCGATGTCACTCGGGGGACTTGCCCCTCACCCCGGTAGATCGGACAGGTGGTCACCACCTGCCCTTGAGCCCGATCACAGGGGCACATCGAGGGGTCCCCGAGTCACATCGGCCACCCGCTGGGACCAGCAGCCCAGTCAACCCGACGCAACCGGCACCCACCCGTTCCAAGCAGGACCGAACCAGGCGGACCGGACGCCCACCAGGACGCCCGGCCCACCCACCACCTCAACTCCGATAAGGAGCGGCAGCGGCCTTGGCCGCCACCACGAACGCCCCCTTGTTCTTGGGCCAGAACGTACTGCTGACGCAGGAGTAGGCCGGGAAGAACCCACCGCAGGTCCCGCTGGAGGCCCCGACCTCGAACGTCACGCTGGCGACCCCCAACACCCCGTAGGTGAAGTCATCGGTGGTCCCACTGGTGTCGTACCCGACGGTCTCCTCGTTGGTCCCCACGAGATAACCGTTGTAAGCAGCCATCTTCTTCCCGAACGCCCGCATCTGCGCGTCGTTGGGGGCCGTGGCGGACGTCCACCCCCACGGGATGATGATGTCGTTCCCGTAGCTGTGCAGCGTGATCATCGTCCCCCGAGCCGTGACGGGGGCGGGCGCCGTGTCCGACGTCCCCCGCTGGTCCGGGTAGATGGACGTGAACAGGTTCTCCAGGGCCTGCGTCTCGGGCTCGGACTTCGCCGAAGCACCCTGGTAGGTCTCCGTGCAGGGCGAGTTCGAGTCCCCGCCCCACTTGAACGACGAGTTCCGGTTCAGGTCGACACCGATCGACGTTCCGCTGCACCCGCGCAGGTTGTTGGCGTTCTTCCGCTGCAACCGGGGACTGTTGCCACCGGCCGCCACCAGGTCGACGCCGTCCGGGTTGGCGACCGGCACCACCCACACCTCGGTGGTGTCCAGGATGGACGTCGCGTCGGCGTCCGTCCCGTAGCCGTCCACCAGGAAGTCGATCCACCGGTAGGCCAGCTCCCCGGTGGACAACTCGCGGGCGTGGATCTGCGCGACGATCGTGAACCGCGGCTTGGTCGAGTTGGGCGTCCGGGCGCAGTCACCGGCCTGCTTCTTCGTCAGGCAGATGGCCTTGATGTCGTGCCCGGTGCTCAACCCGCGGGTCTTGCGCCAGGAGTCACCGATGTCGAACTGGGTGGCCAGGTCCGGGTGGGCCGCGACCACGGCGTCCAGGTGGGCCTCCTGTTCGGCGGCGGTCTTGTACCCGCCGTAGAACGACGCCGTGCCGACGTCGGCCGCGCCCGCCTCCACCGGCTTGTACACCGTGTCGAAGCGGGTGGGTCGGAATCCGGCGCGGCGCAGGCGCTGGGCCTCCGCCGCGTCCCCGACCACGAGGACGGCGTCGGAGTCGCGCTCGGTCACGTCGAATCCGGCTTGGTCGAGCTGGTGCATCTGGGCGGTGGACGTGACCGGCACCCGCCAGACGTAGGGGACGCGGTCGGGAGCGGCCGCGGCGGTTGTCGGGACGACCAGGGCGGCCGCGACCAGCACGGCCGTGAGCAGGGTTCTGGGTCGCAAGGCAAGCACCTCTCGTGCAGGCCCGACCACGCAGGGGTGTAGTCGGGCGAACACGCTCAGTGTGCCCACCGAACCCCCGGCTGCCACCCCTCGAACGGCTGGTTCCCGCGACGGACCGCACCGCACGGCCCGCGTCCCCTCAGGCCTGTTCCTCCACCCGGACCACCAGCACCAGCTCGGCGGACGACCGCGCCCCGCCGACCCCGCCGTCGCCCTCGACGAGTTCCAGCACCGGCTTGCCGGTCACCGGAACGGCCAGCGCGGCCGCGGCGGCGGCGAACGGCACGGCGGGCCGGGGAGCGGCCCGCACCTCGCGCGGCACGGCTCCCGTGCGCCCGAGCAGCATGAACGGCTCCACCTCGGCCCACACCTCACGTCCCCCGATCACGACCGCACCTCCTGTTCCGGCAGCAGGATCTGCTCGGGCGACGGCCGCGTCCACACGTCGTCGCGGTCCAGCGCCCACGGCGCGTACTTCCCCACCGAACTGATCAGCAGCCGCAGCTCCAGCGCGAGGCACTCCGCCAACCGCGCCAACCCCACCTCGGGGTCCTCGTCCACGGCGATCAGCGCGGCCCGGCCGAGCCCGACGGCGCGGGCGCCCAGCGCGACGGCCTTGGCGGCCCGGCTGCCCTCCCACATGCGACCGGCGACCAGCAGGCAGCCCTCCGGCTCGCCGATCCGGCGCAGGCACTCGGCCAGCGGGAGGCCGACGTGGTCCAGGAACCCCGACGGCGCCCAGCCGGTGCCGCTCTCGGCGCCGTCCACGGTGACCGCGTCGGCGCCCGCCCGCCACGCGACCCGCACGGCCGAACCGATGTCCCGCGCGGGCGGCAGCTTCACCCAGATCCGGGCGAGCGGGAAGGTGTCGCACAGGAGCCGCACCTGCCTGTGCAGGATCTCCTCGGTGAACGTGCCGGGGCTCTCGGAGCGCAGCACCCGGTTGCCGAACAGGGGGTCGATCGCGAACGCGTCGGCGATGCGCGCGGCCCGGTCGGCGTCCAGCACGGCCATCCCGCCGAGGCCGGGTCCGGCTCCCTGGCCCACCTTCAGCTCGAACGCGAGCCGCCCGTCCTCCAGCAGCGGCCGGACGGCGGGGTCGCGGTACACCTGGTCCCACACCTCGGTGCCCGCGGTCCCCTGCTGGACCACGACGCCGCCCCAGCCGTCGGGAACGGTGCCGGTGTAGGCGCGGATCCGCTCCAGCGTCGACCCGCCCACCCCGCCGCGCCCGTCGGTGTCCCCGCCGAGCACGACCGGGATGCCGAGCGCCCCGGCCTGCCTGCTCGCGGCCCGACCGAGGTCGGTGCCGCCGACCTCGGCGGACCCGAAGGCCGACAGGTAGACCGGCATGGTCGACTGGAGGCCGCCGATGATCGTGGTCAGGTCGACGTCGCCGTGCACCGGCTCCCGGTCCAGGTCGATCAGCTTCTCCAGCCGCTGCGGCATGAACACCGGCGGCACCAGCCGCATCGTGTCCAGCTCGTCGACGCACCGGCCCACCGACGCGCCGAACAGCCTGCGCCCGTACTGCTCGACCGGCGGGAACGCGCACGCGGCTCCGTCCCGCGCCCGAGCGCGGACCTGGTCCTCGGGGAAGTCCAGCGCACCGAGGCCGCTCACGTCGCCACCACGCCCGCGGTCTCGGGACGCGGCACCGGCGGGACGGCGTGCGCCCGTGGGAGCGGGGGTGCGGCGGCGGTCGGCAGGATCATCTGCGCGGTCCTCTCCGGCTGGGTAGGCCTTCGGGTGGGGCGGTGCCGAGTGTGTCCCCCCACCCCGGTCGCGGACATGGGTACGACACCCCCACATTTCGGTCGGAGCCGCCGGAGGGCGGCGCGGCGGGAATCTGGGGGCGAAGCACCCATGTCCAACGGGCGACGCGGGTGAGACCGTCGAACCGTGATCCCCACGCCCGCCGCGAAGCAGCCCGCCAGCTGGTGGGCGGGCGGTCTCCGCCTCGCGGAACGGCCGGTCGTCACGAGCGGTCGGACCAGCGCGCGGCTGGCGAAGTGGCGTTCGGCGCACGACAGCGAAGCCTGGTTCGCCCAGCGCCTCGCGGACGCCGGGCTGGACGAGGACGCGCTGGACGCCCTGCTGGCCGAACCGGCCCCCGAACTGGCCGCCCGAACCGGGCGGCCGGAGTGGGCCGCGTTCGTGGAACGCGCCACCACGAACGCGGCCCCCACCACCTTCGCGGGCGGCACGTGGTCCGAGGCCTTCGCCCACGTGCTGCGCCCGCTGGCCGAGGCGGCGGGCGACGACCCGAGGCTGGACGGTGCCTTCACCGAGCAGCTGGTCGGCAGGCTCGTCCGGATCGCGGCCCGCACGCTCGTGCTGGAGCTGAACCTGGCGCGCAGGCGCGGCGACCTGGTCGGCGCGACGCCCGCGGACCGGTTCACGCACTTCGTGGACCACGTCGACCTGGCCGACCTGCTGCGCCGCTACCCGGTGCTGGCCCGGCTGCTCGCCCTGACCTCGCTGCACGGCGCGGCGGCGCACGTCGAGCTGCTCGACCGGTTCGCCGCCGACCGCGAGCGGATCGTGGCCGACCTGCTCGACGGGGTCGACCCCGGAGCGGTCATCGCGGTGGAGTCCGGCCAGGGCGATTCGCACGGCCGCGGCCGCACGGTGTGCGTGCTGCGGTTCGCCGACGGGTCTCGGCTGGTCTACAAGCCCCGCCCGGTCGACCTGCACGTGCGCTTCAACGAGATGCTGGGCTGGCTGGACGGCCACACCCGCCTCGGGCTCCGCCGGGTCAGGGTGGTGCGCGGCGAGGGCTACGGCTGGGCCGAGTTCGTCGAGCACGGGGAGTGCTCGGAGGTCAGCGGCATCGGCCGGTTCTACCACCGGCTCGGCGCGCTGCTCGCGCTCGTCTACGCCGTGGACGGCACGGACATGCACTACGAGAACCTGATCGCGTGCGGCGACCAGCCGGTGCTGATCGACGTCGAGACCCTGTTCCACCCGACGCTGCTGACCGCCGCGCCGAGCACCGACCCGGCGGCGAACGCGCTGGCGGGCTCGGTGACGCGGACCGCGCTGCTGCCGCAGATGCTGATCGGCGACCACGGCGTGTTCGACCTGTCCGGGCTGGGCGGCGACCGGGACCGCACCTACCCCTCCCAGACGGTCGACTGGCTGGACCCGGCCACCGACACCATGCGGCTCGTCCGGCGGACCGCGCCGAGCACCGGCGCCCACAACCGGCCCCGCCTCGGCGGCCAGGAGGCCGAGCCGAGCGACTACCAGACCGCGCTGCTCGCGGGCTTCCGCGTCGGCCACGACACGATCTGCGCGCACCGCGCCGAGCTGCTGGACCTGCTGCGGCGCTGCGCCGACGTGCCGGTGCGGTTCGTCGCGCGGGCCACCCGCACCTACGCGACGGCGCTGGACGAGACGACGCACCCCGAGGTGGCCCGCGACGCGCTGGACCGCGACCTGGCGCTGGACCTGCTGTGGACCGAGGCCCGCGAGGACGCGCTGCTGCGCGCGCTGGTCCCGCACGAGCTGGCCGACCTGTGGGCGGGCGACGTGCCCCTGTTCACCGTGCGGCCCGGCAGCCGCGACATCTGGACGTCGACCGGCGAGCGCATCCCCGACCTGCTGCCCGTCTCCGGTCTGGAGGCCGCGCTGCGCAAGGTCGAGCGGATGGACGAGGTCGACCGGCACGACCAGCAGTGGCTGATCGCCGCGTCGCTGGCGGGCCGGTCGGGCGCGGTCGAGCACCGCGGCGCCGACGTGGTGCCGGGGCGGGTCACGGCGGGCGTGCCCGACCCGCAGCGGCTGCTGGCAGCGGCCTGCGGCATCGCCGACGAGATCCTGGCGCACGCCACCGTCGAGGGGAACCGGGTCAACTGGCTCGGCCTGGAGCTGGTGGACGACCGGCACTGGACCGTCATGCCGATGGGCGCGGGCCTGTCCAACGGCTACACCGGTGTCGCCCTGTTCCTGGCGCAGCTCGGTGCCCTGACCGGCGCGGAGCGGTACACCGAGTTCGCCCGCGACGCCCTGCGGCCGATCCCCCACCTGCTCGACGTGCTGGCCGCCGACCCGCAGCTGGCGCCCGCCGTCGGCAGCGGCGGGTTCCACGGCCTCGGCGGCATCAGCTACGCGCTCGCCCGGCTCACCGCGATCCTGGCCGACGACCCCGACCTGCCCCGCTGGCTGGAGCGGTCCGTGGAGCTGGCCCGCGACCTGCGGGACGAGTCGTCGTCGGTGGTCGAGGGCAGCGCGGGCGGCCTGGCCGCGATGCTCGCCGTGCACGCGCAGACCGGGCTGCCGCTGGCGGGTGAGCTGGCGGCCCGCTTCGCCGACCGGCTCGCCGAGCGGGCAGCCGCCGGCGACGGGTTCGCCCGCGGCGCTGCCGGGGTCGGCTGGGCGCTGCTGCGGTTCGCCGCGGCGGGCGGCGACGTCCGGCACGCGGTGTCCGGCCGGGCCGCGCTGCGCGCCGACCGGAGCCTGCGGCAGCGGCTGCTGCCCGTCGGCGAGGCCGACCACGGCTGGTGCTCCGGCCTGTCCGGCGCGGTGCTCGCCCACGTGGCGCACCCCGAACAGCCGCTGGACGCGTACACGCTGCACCTCGACCGGTGCATCAACGCGCTCGCCGTGCACGAACCGCTGCGGGACCTCAGCCTGTGCCACGGGGAGCTGGGCGTCGTGGAGGCGCTGACGGTGCTCGCGGAGCGCGGCCACGAGCGGGCGGCCGCCGCCAGGACCCGGCGGGCCGGGCTCGTGCTCGGCGCGCTCGACCAGTACGGGGCGCGCTGCGGGACCCCCGGCGGCGTCCCCTCCGCAGGTCTGCTCACCGGGCTGTCCGGGATCGGCTACGGACTCCTCCGACTCGGGTTCACCGACCACGTACCTTCGGTGCTCCTGCTCCAACCACGGTAGAACTCACACCCCTCAAGGAGAGATTTCCGATGAACGACGCCATGAACACCGAGGTACCGGCGATCGACGACGACGAGTTCGACGCCGGTACCAGCCCCGCGGGCGAGATGGCGCTGTCCGGCAGGACCACGGCCGGGATCCGCACGAGGGTGCTCTCCGGCATCGCCCTCACCGCGGGCATGGCCGTCCTGGCCTACGGGACCAACTCCTTCACCACGGTCAGCGCGCCCGGTTTGCCCGTGTGACCGTCCCCTCGCCCGGACGGCCTGCCCCCTGGGGGTGCAGGCCGTCCGGTGCCCCGCATTCGGCATTCGAATAGCGGAACCGGCGCACGCCGGATGCTCGCTAAGGTCACCCTCATGCAGACCCGCGCGCCGGTGGTGGTCGGCCGGGACAAGGAAGTGCACGAGCTGGAGCGGGCTCTGGAGGACGCCAGGGCTGGTCGCGGCGGTGCCGTCTTCCTCGTCGGTGAGGCGGGTGTCGGGAAGTCGAGGCTCGCGCGGGTGGCCGCGGGCCGCGCGTTCGACAGCGGCATGAGGGTGCTCCGCGGTCGGGGCAGCACGATCGGCCCGATGGTCCCGTTCCGCCCGCTGGCGGAGGCGCTGCTGTCGCTGTTCCGCGGTGGCGAGGCGCCCGACGAGGTGGAGCTGGGGCCCTACAAGCCGGTGCTCGGCAGGCTCATCCCCGAGTGGAGCCGGGGCGAGGCCCAGCACAACGGCGAGTCGCTGGTCGTCCTGGCCGAAGCGGTCCTGCGGCTGCTCTCCGCCGTCGGCAGGAGGCAGGCGTGCCTGCTGGTGCTGGAGGACCTGCACGACGCCGACGCCGAGACCCTCGCCGTCATCGAGTACCTGGCGGACAACCTCGACCAGCAGCCGGTGGTGCTGCTGGCGACCGTCCGGGGCGAACCCGGCGACGCGCTGGACGTGGTGACGCTGGCGGCGCGCCGCGGCGCGGGCGTGGTGCTGGAGCTGGCGCGGCTCGACCGCGACGAGGTCCGCCGGATGGCCGCGTCCTGCCTGGAGGTGGAACGCGACGCGGTGCCCGCCGAGGTCGCGGACCGGCTGTGGGCCGACAGCGCGGGGAACCCGTTCGTCGTCGAGGAACTGCTGCACGGCATGGTCAGCAGCGGTCTGCTCGTGCCGGGCCCGGACGGCTGGCGGGTGCTCGGCGAGCTGCGGATCGAGGTGCCGACGGCGCTGGTGCGCAGCATCGCGCACCGCACGGACCGGCTCGGGCCGCAGGGCCGTGAGCTGCTGTCGGTGGCGGCCGTGCTGGGCCACCGGTTCCCGCTCTCGATCGTGCGGCGGGTGACCGGGATGGACCACCGGGGCCTGCTCAGCCACCTGCACGCCGGTGTCGCGGCGCAGCTCGTGACCCCGGACGAGCCCGCGCCGGACTGGTACGCCTTCCGCCACCCGCTGACGGCGGAGGCGCTGCGCGCGCAGCTCACGCCCAGCGACCGGGCCGAGATCTCCGGCCGCACGGCCGACGCCATCCAGGCCGCCCACCCCGACCTGCCCGGCGAGTGGTGCGCGCTGGTCGCGGCGCTGCGCCTGGACGCGGGCGAGGACGCGCGCGCGGGCGGGCTGCTGGCCGAAGCGGGTCGCCGCGCGCTCAAGGGCGGCGCGCCGGGGTCGGCGATCACGTTGCTGGACCAGGCGAACCGGCTGCTGGCGAGCGGGGTGGACCCGGAGATCCGCGCGGACGTGCTGGAGTCGCTGCTGCCCGCGCTGACCGAGGCGGGCCAGTTCGAGTCCGCCATCGCGCTCACCGACACGCTGGCCGAGCTGGCGGCCGCCGGGCTGCCCAAGCCGCGCCGGGTCAGGCTGCACACCGAACTCGCGCGGGCCGCGCACATCGCGGGCCGGTGGGACTACGGCATGGGCCAGGTCGGCGCGGCCCGCGCGCTGCTGGGCCGCGACGCCGGGGACGAGCAGACCGCGCCGGTGGACGTCGTGGCGGCCATGCTGACGGTGCACACCGAGAGCACGGACCGGATCGACACGGCCGCGGCGCTCGCGCGCCGGGCCGTGGACGCCGCGGCGCGGGTGCCGCTGCCGCTGGTCGGCTGCGAGGCGTGGCAGGTGCTGGGCATGATCGCCCGCGAGGACGACACCGCCGAGGCCAACGCGTGCTTCGAGCAGGCCAGGAAGCTGGCGGAGGAGCACGACCTGCCGATCCAGCAGGTGTACGCGATGGTGCGGATCGCGGGCAACGACTGGCTGGTCGACGCGACCACGGCGTCGCTGGACCGCACCCGCGAGGAGGCGCAGCGGGTCGGCGCGATCACCATCGCCTACAACGTCGACGCGATCCGGTCGCTGCACGCGGTGCTGGTGGGCGACCACGCCGGGGCGGCGGAGCTGGTCGAGCAGACGGCCAGGGTCACCTCGCGGCTCAAGATGACGCCGCTGACCCGGTACCTGCTGATGGTCAAGGCGACGTCGGCCGCGCACCGGCTCGACCGGCAGGGCATGGAGCACGCCCTCACCGAGTTCCGCGCGGTCTCCGACGGCGGCGCCTCGCAGGAGCAGCCGCTGTGCTTCGGCCTGGCGCGGACGTTCTGCGCGCTGCTGGAGGAGGACCGCGAGCTGGCGGAGAGCGAGCTGGCGCAGGCGCTGGCCCACGAGGCGGAGAACCCGACGATCTTCCACCTGGCGGGCCGCCACGGGCTGCACCTGCTGCTCGGCGTGCTCGCGGGCCGGGTGGGGTGGCCGCACCACCGCGAGATCACCAGCGCCGCCGCGAGCCGGATGCGGTGGAACCGGGTGTTCGCCGACCTGGCGCACGCCGTGCTGCTCGGCCGGGACGGCAGGGCCGCCGAGGCCGAGGCCGCCGTGCGGGCCGCCCAGGACGCCGCGTCGATCTTCCCGGTCGCGCGGCACCTCGGGCTGCGGCTGGTCGCCGAGGCGGCGCACGCGGACGGCTGGGGCGACCCGGTGGCGTGGCTGCGCGGTGCGGAGGAGTACTTCCACCAGGCGCAGGTGACGCCGGTCGCGAGCGCGTGCCGGGGCCTGCTGCGGCAGGTCGGCGCGACCGTGCAGCAGCGGCGCACCGGCACCGATCAGGTGCCGCGCCAGCTGAGGGTGCTGGGCGTCACTGTTCGGGAGTTCGAAGTGTTCCTGTTGCTGGCCAACAGGATGGGGAACAAGGCCATCGCGGCGCGCCTGCACATCTCCCCCAGGACCGTGGAGAAGCACGTCGCGAGCTTGATCAGCAAAACCAGCCGCCCCGACCGGGAGGCGCTCAGCAGCTTCGCCGCCGCCATGGCGAGTTGACCGGATCGGAAATTCGCATGGCCTTCTCCGCGAGGTTGGCGTACACGAATCCAATTCACCGCATAGACTCTTGCTTGCCCGGTGTTGTCGACCCCCCTGACCGCACCCGGCGTGTACACGGCCCCCGGCTCCCAACCCCCCAGGTGAGCTGGGGGCCGTCGCACGTTCCGCACTCTCCTTGCCAGGTCAGGACATCTGACCGCCGATGTCGCCGTGCGGCAGGTACTGGGCGGGGATGCTGCCGAGCCGCCCGGCCTGGTGGTCCTCGAACGCCTGGAGCACCTCGGCGCGCGTGTTCATCACGAACGGCCCGCCCCACGCGACCGGCTCGCGGATCGGCGCGCCACCCAGCACGACGACCTCCATCTCGGCGTAGCGGGACTCCTGCTTGCCCGCGCCGTCCAGCACGATCGTGTCGCCGGGCCCGAACAGCGCGAGCTGCCCGGTGGAGATCGGCCGCCGCTCGGCACCGACCGTGCCGTCACCGGCCAGCACGTAGACCAGCGCGTTGAAGTCCGGCCGCCACGGCAGCCTCACGCGTGCTCCGGGGCTCACGGTGGCGTGCAGCATGGCCATCGGCGTGTAGGTCGAGCCGGGGCCCTGGTGACCCGCCACGTCGCCCGCGATGACGCGCACCAGCACGCCGCCGTCGGGGGAGGTCAGCAGCACCGACTGGTTGCCGCGCAGGTCCTGGTAGCGCGGTTCCACCCACTTCTGGGCGCGCGGCAGGTTGACCCACAGCTGCACGCCGTGGAAGACGCCACCGGTCCGCACGAGTTCCTCGGTCGGCTTCTCGATGTGCAGCACGCCACCGCCCGCGGTCATCCACTGCGTGTCGCCGTTGGTGATGTTGCCGCCACCGCCGTGCGAATCGGCGTGCTCGAACTCGCCGTCGATGATGTACGTCACGGTCTCGAACCCGCGGTGCGGGTGCCACGGGGTGCCCTTCGGCTCACCCGGCCCGTAGTCGACCTCGCCCATCTGGTCCATGTGGATGAAGGGGTCGAGGTCGGCCAGGTCGATGCCCGCGAACGCCCGGCGGACGGGGAAGCCCTCGCCCTCGAACCCCTGCGGACCAGTGGTTACGGAACGGACTTTCCGGTCAACAGCCTCGGGGGCGGGTTCGGGGATCCGGGCCAGGCTGGTGATGTCGGTGACGGTGACCGCGGGCATGGTTTCCTCCAGGTTGACACTTCAACTCACCGGTTCAAACGATTTTGTGCGGCAGGTCATTCCCGCAGGGCCGTTAGGGGCGGTTTAAACCCGAAGGTGGACTCCAAGCAAGACGTTCCGTAACCTGATCGAGACTTCGCGCCAGGCAGTAACCCTTCCGGGTTAAACGGCCAGGTCACCGCCGCACAGACTGTGACAGTGCCCCCTGGGCACAAGGTGGGAAGTACCGACGAAGGAGGCTGCGCGACGTGTCGTCGCAACCACGCAAGCGGATGTTTCAGGGAGCGCTGGCGGCCACCGCGGTCGCCGCGTCAGTCCTCGGCACGGCCCCCTACGCCCAGGCCGACCCCGCGTCCGAGGCGCTCCAGAAGTACAACGACCTCTCGCACGAGGCCGAGGTTCTCAACGCCGACCACCTGAAGGCCCAGGAGGCCCTCACGGTCGCGGAGAACGAGCTGGGCAAGGCCAACACGGACCTCACGGCGGCCACGGACGCGGAGAACGCGGCGAAGGCGACCGAGGAGCAGTTCCGGGGCCAGGTCGACCTGCTCACCGAGGCGTCCTTCGAAGGCGCGCGCTTCAACAACCTCTCCGCGCTGCTGGTGAGCGACTCGCAGCAGGACTTCCTCAACCGCATGTCGGCGATCAGCGTGCTGGCCGCGGACAACAGCGAGGCGCTCGGCAAGCTGTCCAGCGCGGTCGAGACCGCCGACCAGGCCCGCGTCTCGGCCAAGGACGCGACGGACCGCGCGGGCAAGGCCAAGGACGATGCCGCCAAGCTGCTGGAGGACATCGACAAGAAGGCCGAGGAGCTGGACGGCAGGGTCAAGGAGGCCAAGGCCGCCTACAACGCCCTCAGCAGCACCACGAGGAACTCCCTCGCCGCGGGCAGCGAGCAGACGCCGATCACGGTGGACGCCTCCGGCGCGGCGGCCACGGCCGTGAACTTCGCGCTCGGCCAGCGCGGCAAGCCCTACGTGTTCGGCTCGAACGGCCCCAACTCCTGGGACTGCTCCAGCCTCATGCAGGCCGCCTACCGCGAGGCGGGCATCTCGATCGGCCGCACCACGTACGCGCAGGCGGTCCTGGGCCGCGCGGTCTCGCGCAGCGAGGTCCAGCCGGGCGACCTGGTCATCTACTACGCCGACCAGGGCCACGTCTCGATGGTCGTGGACAGCAACACCGCGGTCCACGCCTCCACCGAGGGCGTCCCGGTGAAGACCGCGCCGATCGACTCCATCGGCCCGATCAACACCATCCGCCGCATCGTAGGCTGACCACAGCACCAGGAGCCCGGCCCCGGAACACAGTTCCGAGGCCGGGCTCTTGACGTTGAAGCACAACCCGACCACACGGAACACGGAACACGGCTCGCAACCCGAACCGGGGCTTGAAAACCCGACTCACAACCAAGGCGCCACCCGAGTTCGAACCCACACCCCCGGCCTCACCCCGATCCGAAGCGCCCTCACTTCGCCCTTGGTTTGTCAAGGCATCTTTCCCGCCTTGACAAACCAAGGGCGAAGCTGGAGACAATCGCGCGAGCGGGGTGAGACCGACCCGCACCACCGACCCGCACCACAACCGGCCCGCCCCACAACCGACCCGCACCACAACCGGCCCGAACCAACCCACCGACCCGCACCACCACCGAGCCGCCCCAACTCGCACCAACACCGAGCCGCCCACCGAACCCACACCCACCGAGCCCCACCTACCGAGGCTCCACCAGGTACCCCACCTCGACCCCCCTCACGTCCACGTCGTTGAACCACGCCGTGTGCCCGACCCCGTCCCACCGCACCAACCGGGCCCCGCGGATCTGCCCGGCCAACCCCACCCCCCACACGTGCGGCGTGGCGGGATCGTGCGCCCCGCTCACCACCATCACGTTCCGCACCCCGCGCACCACCACGGGCCCCCAGGGGTTCCGGGCCGGAACGGGCCACCCGGCGCACCCGGCCTGCACGTCCCACCCCTCCACGTACCCGCGGGTCACCGGAGCGGCAGCCCGCACCTCGGCCACCCGCGCGGCCATGTCCGCGGCCCCGCGCACCGACGACGGGAAGTCGTGGCACGCGATCACCCGGTAGGCGGCGTCACTCCCGACCCCCGCGAACGCCGACGTGTCCCCGCCGAACGCCGTCACCAGGATCTCCGCCACGGCGGGCCACTGCGACCTGATCGACAGCCCCGAGTACACCCCGTACCCGATCTGGGCCGCGGTGGCACCGGGTCCCGGCCGGGCCAGCAGCTCGCGGAACTCCCCCACCACGTCCCGCCCGTGC
Organism: Umezawaea sp.; assembly: GCF_036375055.1. Classification (GTDB taxonomy): domain Bacteria; phylum Actinomycetota; class Actinomycetes; order Mycobacteriales; family Pseudonocardiaceae; genus Umezawaea. The sequence goes on along the minus strand of NZ_DASUSQ010000169.1, from coordinate 16,199 downwards.
GCCGCGCACCCCGCGTCCGCGGCGCACCACCGCGCGAAGAGCCCGAACACCTCCTCGTGCACCACGGCCTCGTCGAGCGCCATCCGCCGCGACCCGACCGCGTGGTCGACGGCCCCGTCCAGCACCGCGGCCCGCACCCGCGCGGGGAACACCCCGGCGTAGGTCGCCCCGAGCAGGGTCCCGTAGGACAACCCGAGCCACGACACCCGAGCCTCCCCGAGCACGTCCCGCACGACGTCGAAGTCCCGAGCGGCGCTCACCGTGTCGACGTGGTCGATCAACGGCCCGGTCGCCCGCAGGCACCCCAGCGCCACCTCCCGGTTGTAGGAGACGAGCCGGTCGAACGACGCACGGGACTCGGGGAACTGCTCCACCCCCGTCGGGGGCAGCTCGCACGCGATGGCGGGCACGCTCTCCCCCACGCCGCGCGGATCGACGCCGACGACGTCGAACCGCTCCCGCAGCTCCGGCGGGAACAGCCGGGGCTCGTCCCGCACGAACGGGACGGCCGCCCCACCGGGCCCACCGGGGTTGAAGAACAGCACCCCGATCCGCCGAGCGGGATCGGCGGCCCGCAACCGGCTCACGGCCAGCGTGATGCGCTCCCCGCCGGGGTTCCCCCAGTCCAGCGGCACCCGCACCGTCCCGCACTCGGCCCCGTGCTCACCGCAGGGCGTCCACACGACGGCGGGCGACGCGACCGCCACCGCACCCCAGCCGACACCGCCGACACCGCCGACACCGCCGACACCGCCGACACCGACCAGCAACCCCAGAACCGCCACCAACACCAGAACCGACCGCATCCCGCTCCCCCGTGGAAGATCCACCACCGACCCGGATCATCGGATGACCGAAGTCGCGCACGCGTCGGCCCACGAGATGATCCACGTCCCAGACCACCGGCCCTTGCGGGCCGAACGGGACCTCCACTAGAGACGACCCAACCGCCCCGAGTCGAGGAGGACCCGAGTTGGACAGCAAGACGATCGCGCTCGCCGCGGTGGCGACGGCCGGTTTGCTGCTGGGCACCGCCCCAGCGGCGTCAGCGGAACCGGACGTCACCCGCGGTCCCTGCGCCTACACCAAGACCCCGGAGGAACCCGCCGCCCGCCCGGTCCGCCTGCCCAAGGACCCGAGGCACACCCCGAACCGCGGCACGGTCGACGTCCTGCTGAAGACGAACCGGGGCCCGATCCCGCTGACCCTGGACCGCGCGCTGGCCCCGTGCACGGTGCAGAGCTTCATCCACCTCGCCGAGCACCGCTTCTACGACGTCACCACCTGCCACCGGCTGACGACGTACCCGACGCTCAAGGTGCTCCAGTGCGGAGACCCGAGCGGCACCGGCGAGGGCGGCCCCGGCTACCGGTACAAGGACGAGCTGCCGACCACCCTCCCGCCCGCGCCGAACGACCCGACGGGCGAGCGCCGCACCTACCCGCGCGGCACGCTCGCGATGGCCAACGCCGGGCCGGACACCAACGGCAGCCAGTTCTTCCTCGTCACGTCGGACTCGGTGCTGCGCCCCAACTACACCGTGTTCGGCACCATCGGCGAGGAGGGCCTGAAGACGGTGGACGCGGTCGCCGCCGCGGGTGTCGCACCGACCCCCGAGGAGCCCGCACCGGTTGACGGGGCACCGAAGCTGAAGGTCGACATCCGTCGCGCCACCGTCAAGTGTTGACGTCCGTCGACGCTTCCCGCACCGGCCACCCGGCGTTCATCGTGATCACTCTTCACGTTCCTACGCTGCGCAACCGAACGGGAACGTCCAGTGCGAGGAGTCTCGGATGAAGCGAATCACGGCCGCGGTGGTCGCGGCCGCCCTGCTGATCGCGGTAGCGCCACCCGCACAGGCGACGCCGACCGCCACCGGAACGACGGCCGTCGGCCTGCACAACAGCTACACGCAGGCCACCGCCCCCTGGCTGGTCGACGTGCTCGACCGGAACCCCGGCATGATCGAGATCGACGTGTGGACGAACTTCCTCTTCACCAACGACTTCCAGGTCGGCCACGACCCCGGCAACGCCAACAACTGCTCCAGCTCGACGACCTACGAGGGGCTGCGGTCCGGCAGCCGCAACCAGAACCTCGCGGGCTGCCTGCGCAACGTCCGGCTGTGGCACGACCGCAACCCGAACCACGCCCCGATGGTCCTCAAGGTCGAGATGAAGAACGGCTTCGACGGCCGCGCGGGCTTCGGGGTGCCGCAGTTCGACACCCTGCTCGCGAACACCCTGGGCGCGGGCAACGTGTTCTCCCCCGCGAACCTCAAGGGCGGTCACGCCGACCTCGACACCGCGGTGCGGGCGAGCGGCTGGCCGTCGCGGTCGGCGCTGACGGGCAAGTTCATCGTCATCCTGGAGAACGGGACGTTCGAGCTGGGGAACCCGTTCGACACCTACGACACCGACCTGGAGGTCGCCGACCGGCTGATCGCCGCGAACTCCAGCGGGACGCTCTCCTCCGCGCTCTCGTTCCCGGCGATCAACGGCGCGTCGGCGACCGACCCGCGCACGGGTGACCGCGGCGGCGCGCGCAAGCCGTGGATGGTCGCGTTCGACGGCAACGCCTCGGCCTTCGCGGGCTTCGGCGGCGGCCCCTACCTCGGGGGGAAGTACCTGGTCGTCATGACGGACGCGCACAACGTGCCGCCCGCCGTCGACAGCCGCGACCCGGCGCCCGCCGACGCCTGGGCGAAGGTCCGGCAGCTGGGCGGGATCGGCGCGACGATCGTGTCCAGCGACTGGACGAGCGCCGAGGTCCTCTCCTACACCACCACCTAGTGCGGCGAAGGGGGTTCTCCGTCCGATGTGGACGGAGAACCCCCTTCCCTCGGGACTAGCGGGTTTTCGCCACCAGCGTCAGCACGTCGTACTTCGCGACGGAGGCGCCGTCCTGGTTCACCAGGTCGGCGTCCCACCGCACCTCGCCGTAGTCCTTGTCCTCGCGCGGCGTGATCTGCTTCGCCGTCAACGTCACGGTCAGCTCGTCGCCGGGGAACGTCGGCGTGAGGAACCGCAGGTTGTCCAGGCCGTAGTTGGCCAGCACCGGACCGGGCTCGGGCGAGACGAACAGGCCTGCCGCGAACGAGACCACGAGGTAGCCGTGCGCGACCCGGCCGCCGAAGAACGGGTTCGCCTTCGCCGCGTCCTCGTCCATGTGCGCGTAGAACGTGTCGCCGGTGAACTCGGCGAAGTGCTCCACGTCCTCCATCGTCACCGTGCGCGGACCCGCCACGACGCTGTCGCCGACCTTCAGCTCCGCCAGGCTCTTGCGGAACGGGTGCTCCTCGGACTCCGTGCGCGGCGCGCCCGGCACCCAGCGGCCGGTGACGGCCGCCAGCACCTTCGGGCTGCCCTGCACGGCCGTGCGCTGCATGTGGTGCAGCACGGCCCGCATACCGCCCATCTCCTCGCCGCCACCGGCCCGGCCGGGCCCGCCGTGGACCAGCGCGGGCAGCGGCGAGCCGTGCCCGGTGGACTCCTTGGCGTCGTCGCGGTCCAGCACGAGCATCCGGCCGTGCCACGCGCCCGCTCCGAGCACGACCTCGCGGGCGAACGCCGGGTCCGCCGTGACGATCGAGCCGACCAGGCTGCCCTGGCCGCGCGCGGCGAGCCGGACGACGTGCTCGGTGTCGGTGTACGGCATCAGCGTGCTGACCGGGCCGAACGCCTCGACCTCGTGCGGCTGGGCGAGTTCCGGGTCGTCGGCGCGCAGCAGCACGGGCGAGAGGAACGCGCCGCGCTCGGCGTCCGCGTCCACGACCTCGACGCGCTCGGGGTCGCCGAACACGATCCGCGAGGCCTCCAGCAGCCCCTTGAGGGAGCGGCGGACCTCCTCGCGCTGCTCCAGGCCCGCGAGCGCGCCCATCCGCACGTCCGGGTTGGCGGGGTTGCCGATCACGACCTTGCCGAGCCGCGCGGACACGGCCTCGGACACCTCGTCGATCAGCGGCGCGGGCACGAACGCGCGGCGGATCGCCGTGCACTTCTGGCCCGCCTTGGCCGTCATCTCCGTGACGAGCTGCTTGACGAACAGGTCGAACTCCGGTGTGCCGGACACCGCGTCCGGTCCGAGGATCGAGCAGTTGAGCGAGTCGGCCTCGGCGTTGAACCGGACGCTGGAGCGCACGACGGCCTGGTGCGTGCGCAGGTGCTGCGCGGTGGAGGCGGAGCCGGTGAAGCCGACGAGGTCCTGCTCGGTCAGGTGGTCGAGCAGGTCGCCCGCGCTGCCGCAGACGAACTGGAGCGAGCCCTCGGGCAGCAGCCCGGAGCCGATCATCAGCTCGACGAGCCTCTCCGTCAGGTACGCGGTCTGCGACGCGGGCTTCACCAGGCTGGGCACGCCCGCGAGGAACGCGGGGGCGAACTTCTCCAGCGGGCCCCACATCGGGAAGTTGAAGGCGTTGATCTGCACGGCGACACCGCGCAGCGGGGTGGCGATGTGCTGGCCCGCGAACGTGCCGCCGCGGCCGAGCGGCTCCAGCGCGCCGTCGACGTAGACCGTGTCGTTCGGCAGTTCGCGCTTGGCCTTGCTGGCGTAGCCGAGGAGGACGCCGATGCCGCCGTCGACGTCGATCATCGAGTCGTTCTTCGTCGCGCCGGTGCGCGCGGACAGCGCGTACAGCTCGTCGCGGTGCTCGCGCAGGGTCGAGCCGAGCGCCTTGAGCAGCGCCGCGCGCTGGTGGAACGTCAGCTCGCGCAGCGCGGGGCCGCCGACCTCGCGGCCGTGCCGCAGCGCCGCGGCCATGTCGATGCCCGCGGAGGAGATCCGGGCGATCTCCTCCCCCGTCACGGCGTCGTGCAGGGGTGCGCCCTCGGCGGTCGGCACGTGCCAGTGGCCGGAGACGTAACTGCGCAGCAGAGCCATCGGGGTCGTCCTCCAAGGTCCGGGGTGATCTACCGACCGTTCGTTCAGTGAAGCAGGCGGGTCGCGCCCTCGTCAGCACACTATCGGGGAATGCTTGTTCTCGGTCCGCACTGAAGCGATGAAGGAGGCTGCCCCTACTTGCATCGTGACTTGAACAAAGACGTCGAGTAACGTTCCGCACACACCAGGTGGTTCGGACCATTTATCACTGATCCCCCCTGAAGACCGCCGATCAGTGGTTCGACGACGAGCCACCACCCTGCGTGAAAGGTGATCTGCGATGTCGACACGAGGGCCTCTTCGGCGTGCCCGAGCAGCCGGAATGCTGGGTGCAGCCCTGCTGATGACGCTGGGCGCGATCTCCGTGTCCACCCCGGCCAGCAGCGCACCCGCCAACTCCGCACAGGACGTCAGCGCCATGGCGACCACGTTCGCGGACGAGTTCAACGGTCCGGCGGGCGGCGGGGTCGACGGCAGCAAGTGGCAGTTGGAGACGGGTGACAACGTCAACAACCACGAGCGCCAGATGTACACGAACAGCCGCAGCAACGCGGCGACCGACGGCGCGGGCAACCTCGTCATCACCGCCCGCAAGGAGAACCCGGCCAACTACAACTGCTGGTACGGGCGCTGCGAGTACACGTCGGCGCGGCTGAACACGGCGGGCAGGTTCACCCAGACGTACGGCCACTACGAGACGCGGATGAAGCTGCCGCGCGGCCAGGGCATGTGGCCCGCCTTCTGGATGCTGGGCGCCGACATCAACACCGGCAACCCGTGGCCGGGCAGCGGCGAGATCGACATCATGGAGAACGTCGGCTTCGAGCCCAACACCGTCCACGGCACGCTGCACGGGCCCGGCTACTCGGGTTCCGGCGGCATCGGGGCGGCCTACAACGGCCCGAACTTCTCCGACGGCTTCCACACGTTCGCGATCGACTGGGCCCCGAACTCCATCCGCTGGTCGGTCGACGGCAACGTCTACCAGACCCGCACGCCCGCCGACCTCGGCGGCAGGCAGTGGGTGTTCAACAAGCCGTTCTTCATCATCATGAACCTGGCGGTCGGCGGCTACTGGCCCGGCGACCCCAACAGCAGCACCCAGTTCCCGCAGCAGCTCCTCATCGACTACGTCCGGGTGACCACGTCGGACAGCCCGCAGCCCGGTGGCGGCCAGATCATCGGCCTCGCGGGCAAGTGCCTGGACGTCGCGGGCGCGAACAGCGCCAACGGCACGCCGATCCAGATCGTCGGCTGCAACGGCAACGCCGCGCAGAACTGGAGCCGTCCCGGTGACGGCACGATCCGCGCGCTGGGCAAGTGCCTGGACGCGGCGTCGGCGGGCACCGCGAACGGCACGCTGGTCCAGCTCTGGGACTGCAACGGCACGGGTGCCCAGCAGTGGGCCGTGAGCGGGGCGCGCGACATCGTCAACATCCCGGCGAACAAGTGCCTGGACGTCATCGGCAACAACCCGGGCGACGGCACCCGCACGCACCTGTGGGAGTGCACGGGCGCGGCGAACCAGAAGTGGACCGTCTGATCCCGACCCGCTAGACCCCCGATCGGCGAGAGCCGCTCGTGTCCTGTTCGGACACGGGCGGCTCTCGCCGTGTTCCTGCTGGGAGAAGAGCTGGTCAGGGCGTCGGGCACGGATCCGTTCACCCGGCAATCGGCCGATCGGCTATTCGCCCTTCGGCCGATTTACCGAAGCGGGACGTGCAACCCGGATCGTCTGATAGGCGTCTAGACCTTCAGGTCGAGTCCGACCGCGACTCATCAGTTGGGGGATACCCGGTGTTGAAGCAAGTCCTCGTCCGCTTGGGCGGGCTGGCCGTCGTGGCCGTCGCCGCGACCGCCTGCGGCTCGTCAGGTGGGGCTCCGGTCAACCCGGACCTCGCGCCCAGGGGCACCGCGATGACCACGGCCAAGCCCACCCGGCAGGACCTCACCAACAAGGTGAGCCTCACCGGCAAGGTGACGATGAACCCGGTGTTCGGGCTCGTCGCGCCGGTGGCCGGGCAGGTGCGGTTCATGGACGTGAAGGAACCCGCGGGCACGCCCACCACCGCCACCAGGGTCGGGTCGGTGTGGGCCGACGGCTCGCCCACGTGGTTCGAGGTGCCCGCGGGAGCGACGTTCTCCGGGCGGCTGGTGGACGACAAGTCCACGGTGACCGCGGGGATGCCGGTGGCCTCCGCGAAGCTCGCCGGGTACGGCATCGCCGCCGACATCGACAGCGCCCAGGCCTACAAGATCGCCGACGGGGCCGCGTCGGTGCAGGGGCAGATCAAGAACGGGCCGGGGCCGTTCCCGTGCGCCGTGCTCGGCACGATCGCCGCCCTGCCCGCGGGCACCGTGCCCGCGCCCACCCCCGCGGAGGACAAGGACACCGAGGCGGACGCCGACAAACCCACCGACTCGCCGAAGCAGCAGCAGCCCCAGCCCGACGCGGGAGGCCAGAAGTCCGAGTCCACCGGTCTGCGGCTGGTGTGCACGGCGCCCGACGACGTGAAGCTCATCAACGGCGCCGCCGCGACGCTGGAGGTCGTCACGCAGACCTCCGCCAACGCGCTCGTGGTACCGGTCGAGGCCGTCGCGGGCGGCCAGGGCAACGGCAAGGTCGAGATCGTGAAGTCCGACGGGAGCAAGGTGATCGCGGACGTCGTGCTCGGTCTGACCGACGGCAAGGTCGTCGAGATCAAGTCCGGTCTGACCGGTGATGAGACGCTGAGCATGCCGGGCCCGAACCTGCCCGCCGCACCGCAGGACCAGAACAACCCCACGCCGGGGTCGTGATGACGCCGCTGATCAGCATCACCGGTCTCACCAAGACCCTGAAGGGCCAGGGCGAGCCCCGCACGATCCTCGCGGGCGCGGACCTGACCCTGCACAGCGGGGAGAGCATCGCCATCCTCGGCCGCTCCGGCTCCGGCAAGAGCACCCTGCTCAGCCTGATCGGTCTGTTCGACCGCGCCGACGGCGGCCAGTACCTGTTGCACGGCAACGACATCACCCGCATCCCCGAGCGCAGGGCCGCCGCGCTGCGCAGCGAGGAGTTCGGGTTCGTCTTCCAGCGGTTCTTCCTCCTCAAGCACCTGACGGCCGTGCAGAACGTGTCCATGGCGCTCGTCAACGGCCAGGGCTGGCTGCCGCGCCGCAAGCGCAGGGCGAAGGCCATGGAGGCGTTGGAGAGGGTCGGCATCGGCCACCTGGCCAAGCACAAGCCGCCCCGGCTGTCCGGTGGCGAGCAGCAGCGCGTCGCCATCGCCCGCGCGCTGGTGCGCGAACCGAAGATCCTGCTCGCCGACGAGCCGACCGGCGCGCTGGACACCGAGACCGGCAACCTCGTCGTGGAAGCCCTGCGCTCGGCGACCGACCGCGGCTGCGGGCTCATCCTCGTGACCCACGACCACGACCACGCCGCGAAGATGGGCCGGGTCATGCAGTTGACGAACGGCGTCTTCGAGCGCACCCCGCAGCGGGTGGTCGCGTGATCCGCCTGTCCGGCCGGTTCCGGTCCTCGCTGATCATCGGCGGCCAGGGCATCCGGGCCCGCAAGATGCGCACGTTCCTGTCCATGATCAGCCTGTTCCTCGGCGTGCTCGCCGTGGTCACGGTCCAGGCGGGGTCGGTGATCGCCCAGCGCGCGCTGCTGTCCGACATCGAGATCAGCCAGGGCAAGGACGGCACGCTCCAGATGTACCTGCCGCCCACGCCGAAGGCCGTCCCGATCACGATGGAGCTGATCCAGGGCCGCGCGGACGTGGCGGGCCTGACCTCGGGCAAGGCCGTCATCGGCGAGCCCGGCGTGAAGCCCATCAACGAGGGCGGCGGACCGCTGGACGGCAGCGGTGGCTTCCGCGGCCCGGCGATGACGTGCGACGCGAGCGGCCAGTGCAGGCCGATGGACGAGGAAGCCGCCCAGGCCCCGTCCGGCCAGGCCATCGAACTCAGCATGAAGGCGGTCACCGGCGACATCCGCCAGTTCCGCCCGTTCCGCCTGGAATCGGGCGAGTGGCTGGACTCCAGCAGCACGCCGTCGCTCTCCCCCAGGATCGTCCTCAACAAGCAGGCGGCCGAGGGCTTCAGCAAGTACCAGGTCCCCGCGGAGATGCGCGTGGACGGCGCCGTCGCCAACACCACCCCGCGCATCATCGGCGTGGTGGACGACGGCGGCTGGGGCCCGGCGGCCTACGTGCGGTCGGACGAGCTGCTCAACTGGATGCCGGTGGACAGCCTCAGCGACCAGCGCTACGGCGGCATGGAGCTGATGCTCGCGCCCGGCACCACCGCGGACCTCCAGCAGACGCTGAAGAGCAGGCTGACGGCCGCGGGCGTCAACCCGGACGAACTCCAGGTGCGGACCGTCAACTCGCTGGAGGAGATGCGGTCCCAGTTGACGCTGATGCGGTGGATCTTCCTGGGGATGGCCGCGCTGGTGCTGCTGATCGGTGTGGCGGGCATCCTGAACGTCGGGCTGGCCACGGTCGGGGAGCGGATCGAGGAGTTCGCGCTGCGGAGGGCGGTGGGGACGCCGCGGATGCTGCTGGCCGGGATCGTGTTGGCGGAGACGTTGTTGACCGGGTTGCTGACGGCCGCGTTCGCCATCGGGTTCGGCGCGGTGGGGTTGAAGGCTGTGAGCGTGGTCCTGGGGTCGAGGGAGCCGTTCTTGCAGGACGTGGCCTTTCCCTGGGAGGCCGGGGTCGCCGGGGTGGTCGCGGGCCTGGTCGCGGGCGTGCTGGGTGGGTTGATCCCGGCCATCCGCGCGGCTCGGATTCCGATCGCCACGGTGATGCGGGCTTGAGGTGGGGTTCGGCTGCTGGTTCCGGTGGGATGGCCGCTGGTTCCACGGGGATGTGTCCGCTGCCAGTCCCGGCGATTGGCTTGGGACCCCTCGACGTGACCCTGTGATCGGGCTCAAGGGCAGGTGGTGGCCACCTGCCCGGTCTACCGGGGTGAGGGTCAAATCCCCGAGCGAAATCGGCTGCTGCTCCGGGGCGGTGTGCTCGGGTTGGTGGGCAATCGACCCGGTCCTCGCTTCCGGGTGTCTTTGTCAAAGCCTTTGGCGGTGACGGGCTTGGTCACTACGGTGGTTTTACGTCCGTTGCTAGGAGGTAGCTGGTGATCACGTCCACGATCCTGCGTGCGCTGCTGGTCCTTCGGGGTGTTGCTTCTGGGCCGGAGAGCCATCCAGGGTGGGACGGGCGGTCTCGGCGGCTTCCTGCTCGGCGGTTGGCTCAGCGGATTGCCGCTCGGCCTCGGTTCGGTTAAGACGACGAAAGGGCCGCCCCTGGTGGGGCGGCCCTTTCGTCGGTGTTGGTGTGGTGCTACTGGGGGCCCTGTTCTGCCAGGAACTTTTCGAACTCGGCGCCCAGTTCGTCCGCGCTGGGGATTTCCTCTTCTTCCAGGAGCAGGCTCTGGTCTTGCCGTTCGGCGCCCGTGAAGGCGTCGTACTGGCGTTCCAGGGCGGCCACGACCTCCGAGACCTCCTCCGACTCCGAGACCTGGCGCTGGAGTTCCGCGTCGGCCCGGCGGGCGGTTTCGCGCAGCACGTCGGACGGCAGTGCCAAGCCCGTGGTGCGGGTGATCGTGTCCAGCAGCACCAGCGCGGCCGCCGGGTGGGTGGACTGCGCGAGGTAGTGCGGGACGTGGGCGGCGAAGCCGATGGCGTCGTGGCCGTGCTCGCCCAGCCTGACCTCCAGCATCGCGGCCACGTTGCCGGGGACCTCGACGCGGCTGAAGAACGGCTGGTGGCCGGAGACCAGTTCGCGGCGGGTCGCGTGGGCGGTCACGCCCAGCGGGCGGGTGTGCGGCAGGCGCATCGGGATGCCGTGGAAGCCGACGGTCGTGCCGACCTGCCAGCGGTCCACGAGCTGCTGCACGGCGGCGATGAAGGTTTCCCAGCGGAAGTCCGGCTCAGGGCCGCTGAGCACCAGGAAGGGGAAGCCCGCCGCGTCGAAGACGAGGTTGACGACCAGTTCGGGCGCGGGCTGCGGCTCGAAGTGGTCGGTCGCGTAGATCATGCTGGGGCGCCGCGACCGGTAGTCGATGAGCTGGTCGACGTCGAATCGCGCGACCACGCGGTGCTCGTAGCTCGTGAGGATGTGCTCGACGAGGAGCTTGCCCGCGGCACCGGCGTCCATGAAGCCGTCGAAATGGTGCAGCAGGACGGCCCCGGTCAGGTCCGGTACGTCGGAGTCCACCTCGTACAGGTTCTCCGGATCCAGCACCACCACAAACCTCCCAGCGAGTCACGGACGATCCCGCAAGTGCCAACAACCCCTGATCGGCTTACATTCCCCCTATTCTCACACCCGATCTCCGGACGGGTACCCCTATTTACCGGCGACCAGGCTTTTCAGCGCCCGGAGGAGACCAGGATTACGCCGAACGGCCCAGCGGAGCCGCGTCCCCCGCGACCCGCCGGAGCCGTTTCCCGCCCGGTTGGCGTCCGGAGCGGGCCCGGTCGCCGCCCGCCTCACTCGGCGAGCCAGGTCACCTGCCTGATCTTGTTCATCGCGTCCAGCGCCGCCACCTTGTACGACTCGGCGAGCGTCGGGTAGTTGAAGACCGCGTCCACGAGGTAGTCCACGGTGCCGCCGCAGCCCATGACGGCCTGGCCGATGTGGACCAGCTCCGTGGCCTGGGTGCCGAACACGTGCACGCCGAGCAGCGACCGGTCCTCGGAGGACACCAGCAGCTTGAGCATCCCGTAGGAGTCGCCGATGATCTGGCCGCGCGCCAGCTCCCGGTAGCGCGAGATGCCGACCTCGAACGGGATGGACGCGGCGGTCAGCTCGTCCTCGGTGCGGCCGATGTAGCTGATCTCCGGGATCGTGTAGATGCCGATCGGCTGGTGGTCGCTCATGGCCCTGACCGGCTCGCCGCACGCGTGGTAGGCGGCCAGCCTGCCCTGCTCCATCGACGTGGCGGCCAGCGCGGGGAAGCCGATGACGTCGCCGACCGCGTAGATGTGCTCCACGGGGGTGCGGAACTGGTCGTCCACGGAGATCCGGCCGCGGTTGTCGGCGACGATGCCCGCCTTCTCCAGGTCGAGGCCCTCGGTCATGCCCTGCCGCCCGGCCGAGTACATGACCGTCTCGGCGGGGATCTTCTTGCCGCTGGCCAGCACGGCGATGGCGCCGCGCGCGTACCGCTCGACCGACGCCACGGTCTCGCCGAAGCGGAACGTGACCGACAGGTCGCGGAGCTGGTACTTCAGCGCCTCGACGACCTCGAGGTCGCAGAACTCCAGCATCCGGTCGCGCCGCTCCACGACGGTGACCTTGGTGCCCAGCGCGGCGAACATGGAGGCGTACTCGATGCCGATGACCCCGGCGCCGACCACGATCATCGACTGCGGGATGTGCTCCAGGTGCTGGATGCCGTCGGAGTCGATGATCGTCTTGTCGTCGAAGTCCACCGTGTCCGGTCGCGACGGCCGGGTGCCGGTCGCGATGACGATCTTGTCGGCGGTGACCTTGTGGAGCTGCTCGGTGCCGTCGACGACCTCGATGGTGTGCTCGTCGAGGAACTTGCCGAGGCCGGGCAGCAGCGTGACCCGGTTGCGGGAGAGCTGGTTGCGGATGACGTCGATCTCGCGCCCCACCACGTGCTGGGTGCGCGCGGACAGGTCCGCGATCGTGATGTCGTGCTTCACGCGGTAGCTCTGGCCGTACATCTCCCGCTGGTTGAGGCCGGTGAGGTAGAGCACGGCCTCGCGCAGGGTCTTGGACGGGATCGTGCCGGTGTTGATGCACACCCCGCCGATCATGTCGCGGCGCTCGACCACCGCGGCCTTCTTGCCGAGTTTCGCGGCGGCGATGGCCGCCTTCTGCCCACCCGGACCGGACCCGAGCACCAGGACGTCGAAGTCGTACATGGCGGTCAGTGTGCCTCAGCGACCGGCAAAAGTGAGCGGGTCACACCGACTGGTCACCGAACTGGTCCGGGAGCGCGACCCGGAGTTCGTGCCTGCCGGACAGGCCGAGCTTGCGGTACACCCCGGAGAGGTGGAACTCGATCGTGCGACGGGTGAGGAAGAGCTGTTCGGAGATCTGCTTGTTGCTGTAGCCCGAGCGGGCCAGCCAGGCGATCTTCGCCTCCTGGCGGGTCAGGTCGCGGCCCGCGCGGACGATCTGCGCCAGGTCCTCGCGGGCGCGCAGCAGCTCCTGGCGGGCGGCGGACAGCGAGAGCAGGTCGACGGCCTCCCCGAGCACCTCCACGGCCTCGTCGCCGTCACGGGTGGCGGCGACGGCGTGCAGCGCGATCCCGACGGCTCGCGAGGTGCCCCACGAGCGCGCCTCGATCAGCTCCTGCTCGGCGAGCACCTTCGCCAGGTCGTGCCGCCGGTCGCCGACCGCGGCGAGCGCGGCGCGCGACCGCCACGGGATGACGGCGGGGTTGCGGACGCCGCCGTCGAGCAGCCGCCGCCCGCACTCCAGGTAGTCGTCGACACCGGGGCGTCGGCGGCCGGAGCCCACGTGCAGCGCGCCCCTGGCGGCCAGGAGGTACGGCGCCTCGGGTCCTTCCGGGACCTCGCCGTCGAACCCGTGCTCGCGCAGCAGCGCGGTCGCCACGTCGTACTGCTCCAGCCCGACCTCGGCGGTGACGAGTTCGGCGAGCGCGAGGTGCCTGGTGCGCAACGAGAGGGCGCGTTCCTCCAGGACGGACCGGGCGAGGTCGCGGGCGACGAGCGGCTGGCCGTTGGCGTGGGCGATCCGGGCCCGCAGCAGGCCGAGGACCGCGCGCTGGCGGGTCCTCTCCTCGACGCGGAGGCAGAGTTCGAGGGCCGTGCCGGGCTCGTCGGCGTACAGCAGCACCGACACGGCGTGCCACAGGTCGGCGTAGGCGTCGCAGGACGCCGCCTTCTCCACGGCCGGGCCGCGTTCGACACCGCGGCACGCCGCGAGGAAGGCGGACCGCACCGAGCGGAACCCGTTGTCCACTGTGGACCGGGTCAGGGTGTCTGTCATCGGCCACTCCCCGCGCACGTGCTGATGCTCGTTCACGTGGAACCTTCGCAGCCACCCTCTGAGAAAACCGTGAGCGCTTGATCACGCAACGACTTCGGGCAGCGCCAGCTCGATGGTCGTGCCGCCCAGCGGCGAGTCCACGACGCGGGCCGATCCGCGGTGCAGGTCGGCCACCCACCGCACGATGGCGAGCCCGATGCCGGTGCCGGAGCTGCTGCCGGTCACCCACTGGTCGAACACCCGGTCGCGGTCGGCCACGTCGATGCCGGGCCCGCGGTCGGACACCGTGACGGTGCCGCCCGCGACCTTCACCTCGACGCTCACCCGGCCGTCCTCCTGGGCGCCGTGCTTCACCGCGTTGTCGACCAGGTTCCGCAGCGCCTGCGAGAGCAGCACCGGATCGCCCTCGACGACGGTGGGGTGCAGGTCGACGGCGACCGCGCGGCCGTCGTCGATCTGCTCGCCGACGACCTCCTCCACGAGCTGGTCGAGCCGCAGCGGCAGCCACTCCATCGCTCGGGTGCCGTTGCGCACGCGGGCGCGCGCCAGCAGCCCGGTGACCAGGTGCGCCATCCGGTCCACCAGACCCACGACCTGCGCGGCCGACGCGCCCGCCCGGACCGGGTCGTTCGCACCGGCCTCGGCGATCAGCCGCAGCGTCGCCAGCGGTGTGCGCAGCTCGTGCGCGGCCTCGGCGAGGAACCGCTCCTCCTGTTCGAGCGCGCGCACGGCGGGGCGGGTGCCGATGTAGGACAGCATGTGGCCCGCGGCGGCCGCGAGCACGAGCATCGCGAGGCAGCCCCAGAACGTCCACATGACGTACTCGCGGTGCGCGGCGACGCCGGGCGCGGGGTCGCCCGCCACGACGACGACGGCCGCGACCTGGTTCGTGGTGTTCCAGACCGGGGCGGCGGCGAGGCGCAGCCGTTCACCCGTGGGCGAGGAGCCGTCGCCGAGGACGGTGTACTGGAGGTCGCGGACCTGGTCCACGAGGGCCAGCTCGCTGCGCTCCTCGGTCTTGGCGTTGTCGACCTCGCGGGAGTACTTCGAGACCCAGAGGCCGTTCTCGCGGGTCCACACGTGCAGCAGCGACGTGCGGCTGACCAGCGCGTCCACGTCCAGCGGCTCCAGGTGCAGGTTGCCGTCGCCGTCGTAGTAGACGACCCGCGACACGCCCGCCACCTGGCGGTCCAGCTCGATGTCGAGCGCCTGGCTGCGCGAGCGCTCGTCGTTGACCAGCGCGATCGTGGCGAGAGTGCCGATGCAGACGGCGGTGGTGGCGGTGAACAGCACCGTGAGCACCCAGCGCACCCGGCGCAACCGCTTCGCCGTGGTGCTCTGCCACGCCGTGGTCACCCGATCTCGTCAATCACGAAACCGACCCCTCGCGACGTCGCGATCAGCGGCGGGGGCCCCAGCTTGCGGCGGAGTTGGACGACGACCGCGTCCACCACGTTCGACATCGGTTCGGCCATGGCGTCCCAGCAGTGCTCGATGAGGTCGGAGCGCGAGACTACCTGGCCACGACGGGCGCAGAGCAGTTCGAGGACGGCGAACTCCTTGGCGGTGAGGCTCAGCATCACCCCCGCCCGCGTCACCCTCCGCCGCGCCGCGTCGACCTCCAGGTCCGCGATCCGCACGAGCGACGGCCTCGGCTGCTCGGCCCGGCGGCACAGCGCGCCGACCCGTGCCACCAGCTCCGCCATCGCGAACGGTTTGCCCAGGTAGTCGTCGGCGCCGTGGTCGAACCCCGCGACCCGCTCGGCGATGCCGTCCATCGCGGTCAGCATCAGGACCGGCACCCGCGACCGGCGCGCGCGCCAGCGACCGAGCAGGTCCAGCCCGTCACCGTCGGGCAACCCCCGGTCCAGCACCACGCAGTCGTAGGTGTTCGCGGTCAGGCTCTCCTCCGCCGCGGCCAGGTCCATCACCCAGTCCACGGCGAATCCGGCCTGCCGAAGCCCGGACACGACCTCATGGCCCAGCTCAGCGTCGTCTTCGACCGCCAGTACGCGCACAACGCAGAGACTAGTGGGCCGGGGAAAACCTGTGGTGGATCCGTAGAGACGAGTCTTGGCCGCGACGCCGACACTTCGGGTCCGACCGGGCCGCCGCCCCCTGCACCGAACGTCCTGGGGAGCGACCCGATGAGCACGAGGCCACTGGTGATCGGTTCCCCTCCCCGTGCGGACCGGACCTCCGCGACCCCGTTCCGCTCCTCCGAGGTCGAGCACGGGTCCACCCGGCCGTGCGACGTCCCGCTGGACCACCGCGTCCCGTCGCCCCACTGAGACCTCCCCCGCGAGGGGCGAGGAATTCCCCTGCCGCCGGCGTCCGACCGAT
>NZ_DASUSQ010000168.1:0-10880 GCF_036375055.1 Umezawaea sp. | reverse complement strand
GGTGGGCGGCCGCGGGGCCGCCCACCACCAGCGGTGCGTCAGGCGTCGAGGACGTCACGGAGTTCCCACATGCGGCGCCAGGTGCGCGAGCCCGACTCGGCGCGGCGGCGGACCGCGCCGTCCCAGTAGCCGAGCAGCCTCGCGGCGTCGCCGGGGTCGTCCTTGCGGACCACGCCCAGGAGGTGGCCCGGCAGCAGGGAGAGCGGGTCGCGGTCGCCGGGGAAGTACGTGCCCGCCAAGCCGAGCGCCGTGGCGACCGAGACCGCCTCGGCCGTGCTCATGACGGTCGACGGGCGCTCGACGGCCCAGCCCTCCTCCGACACGCCGTTGCGGAGGTCGCGGAACGCGGTCACGAGCGCCTCCAGCACCACGTCGTCCACCGCGAACGGGGCCTTCACGCGCTCCAGCGCCGCGCTCGCCTGCCTGCGGACCAGCGCGATCTCGGCGGTGAGGTCGCCGATCGGGCCGACGGCCTCGAAGTTGAAGCGCCGCTTGAGGGCCGCGGACATCTCCGAGACGCCGCGGTCGCGGAGGTTCGCCGTGGCGATCACGGTGAAACCCGGTGCGGCGTGCACGGTCGCGTCGTCGCTGCCCGACAGCTCCGGCACGGCGATGCGCCGGTCCGACAGGATCGACACCAGCGCGTCCTGGACCTCCGGGAGGCAGCGGGTGACCTCCTCCACCCGCACGACACCACCGGTGCGCATCGCGGTCAGCACCGGGGACGGGACCAGCGCCCGCGGGCTCGGCCCCTCCGCCAGCAGCAGCGCGTAGTTCCAGCCGTACCGCAGCTGGTCCTCGGTCGTGCCCGCCGTGCCCTGCACGACCAGCTGGCTGGTGCCGCACACGGCGGCGGCCAGCAGCTCCGAGAGCATCGACTTGGCCGTGCCGGGCTCGCCGACGAGCAGCAGACCGCGTTCGCCTGCGAGCGTCACGACGGCCCGCTCCACGAGCGCGCGCTCGCCGACGAACTTCGGGCTGATCACCATGCGCGACGGCACGCCTGCCGCGGTGACGCCCTTGGGCAGCGCCAACGGGTCGCCGCTGCCGACGATGTAGGTGACGACGGCGCGCGGGGTGAGCCGCCAGCCCGGCGGCCGGAGACCGTCGTCGTAGGCGGCGAGGAACGCCAGTTCGTCGTGGTGGGCGTCCTCGGCCGGTTCAACCTGCCTGGGGGCGACGGCGGTCACCTGCGTCCTCCGGTCTTGAGCTCTTCGTAGGCGGGGGCGTCGCCGTCGAGCACGCGCTGCCAAGCACGGGCGAACAGCGCGGCGACGGGTTCGTGCGGGGCGATGAGCCCCGCGGGGACGGAGGTGAAGCCGAACATCGGGGTCTTCCACGTCTCCAGCGGCAGGTGCGGTGCGCTGAGCGGCAGCCAGCCGCCGGGCAGGAACAGCGAGCGCCCAGCCCTGGCGCGCTTGGCCGTCAGCACCAGGTCGGTCGCCCCGAGCGCGGCGCGCGCCTTCTTCAACCGGGCGGGCTTCCAGCCGGTCCAGCGCGCCACGTTCGCGTCCGTCGGGTCCGGCAGCGCCAGCAGTTGCAGGTACAGCGCCGCCGCGTCCTCGTCCAGGCCGAACCTCGCGGCCACCTCGCCGACCAGGTGCGGCACCGACACCGTCGGGTCCTGGAAGTACGTCGCGGGGTCCACGCCCTCGGGCGCGGTCGCGGTGCACGCGGCGGTGAGGGCGTCGTCCAGCAGCAGCTCCAGCGACGTGAACACGCTGCGCGTGTGCGTCACCTCCACCAGCGCCGCCAGCAGGTCGTGGTCGGCCGGACCGAGGCGGCCCGGCCACACGATCAGGCGGCAGTACTGGTCGGACATGCCGATGACGGTCAGCCACGGGCGGTGCTGCACGACCTCGCCCGCTGCCGGCATGTCACCGCCGAGCAGACCGCCCACGTTCTCCCGCGACAGCCAGCTGCCGACCTCGATGGCGAAACCGGGGTCCGCGGCCCGCTGCCGGGCCAGCTCCAGCGCCTCCGGCAGCCTGGCCCGCAGCGGCGAACCGGCCGGGAGCCGCTGGGCCAGCCACAGCAGCACCTGCGGCACGGCCACGAGGGTGCCGCTGGTGAAACCGTCGCCGCGCTGGGTCCGCAGCGTCGTGCCGTCCAGCCGCATGTCGGCGTCCGTCGTGAGCCACGGGGTGCTGTCGGGGTTGACGACACCGGTCACGTACTCGCCGGTCTGCGGCACGGGCAGCAGCTTCGCGGCGTCGACCAGCACGTCGTCCGGGACCGGCGAGCGGTGCCCGTGCGCGGCGGTCCACACCTCCGCGACGGCGGCCACGTCCGGACCGCTCGTCCACAGCTCGGCCGGGTCCTCCGGCACGGCCGCGGCGAGCAGCGCGAAGCGGTAGTCGTCGGTCAGCCTCTTGAGCCGTTCCTTGGCGGCCTTGGCGCCGCCCGCGGACAGGGCGAGCAGACGGCGGTCGGCGGTGCCGAGGTAGTTCGCGTCCCACCGGTCGACACCCGGCATCCCCGCGAGGATCAGGGTCGCCTCGGCGCTGCCCAGCCCGGTGTGCTCCACCAGCGCGGGTACGGCGTCGGGAACCCACGGGGCGGGCCCGCGCTCGGCGAGCACGTCGAGGAACCGGGTGATCCGCTCGCCCGCGAGCCGGGGGCGCACCTCCGCCGACGTCTCCAGCAGCCAGCCCGAGGGCAGGGCGAACCTGCCGGGGGTCCGGCTGAACTGGACGCCCTCGAAGATGTTCGCCCGGCTGTGCCGCCAGTTCTCCTCGAACACGGCGATGAACCCGTCGCCCACCGGCACGACGCGGTGCAGCGGCTTGGCGGTGCCGTCCGGCACGACCACGCCGACGGTGCGCCAGCGGCCGTCGCCGTCGGCCAGGCCGCTGTCGGCGAGCGACCGGAGCAGCAGCACCAGGGCGGCGCGCTGCTCCTCCGGGGTCAGCGGCGACGCCGCGCGGAGCGCGAGCGCCCCGAGGTTCGGCAGGTGGTCGAACCAGTCCGGGGCGGACGACT
The DNA here is from genome assembly GCF_036375055.1 of Umezawaea sp. GTDB lineage: Bacteria > Actinomycetota > Actinomycetes > Mycobacteriales > Pseudonocardiaceae > Umezawaea. The sequence continues at coordinate 7,898 of NZ_DASUSQ010000168.1, read as the reverse complement.
CGGGCAGCGCGCGCCCCGAGGGCTTCGCCTCCGCCGCCGTGCCCGCCAGCGCGGCGACCAGCTCGGGCAGCGCGGTCGCCTTGGCGCCGTGCGTGCTGCTGGAGCGGTACCCGCCGAACCAGCCGAGCGCGGCGTTCATCTCCTCCTCGGTCACCACGGGACCGGCGGGGGCCAGCGCGTCCAGGTCGACGGACTTCGCGGCCACCGCGATCTCGCCGAAGCCCCGGAAGGTGCGCAGCTGCTTCGCGGCACGGCGGACCACGTCCAGGACACCGGCGATCAGACCGGGGTGGGTGAGACCGGGCAGCGCCTTGGTGACGGCGCGCGCGAGGTCGTCGCGCTCCCCGCCCAGCAGCGAGGTGAGCCGGTCGCGCAGCGAGCGCTCCTGGCCCTCCTTCTTGTCCAGCTCGGCCACCGCGGCGGCCAGGACGTCGTCCACCGCACGGCGGGTGATCCCGCGCAGGGCGGCGGACCCGGCCTCGTCGCGGGGCTTGAACGCGTGCCACCAGGCCATGGGCACGAGGAACGGGGTGCCCGCCGCGTAGGGCGAGTGCGACTCCCTCGTGGACAGGCTGCCGAGCAGCGTGCCGCCGTCGTCGAACAGCTCCACCGACCGGTACGACCCGGCGAACACGAGCCTGCCGCCGCCCGGCAGACCGAGGACGCCCTCGGGGGTCCGGGAGCCCTTGGGCAGCCGCACCCGGCGGCCGTCGATCCCCTCGCCGAGCCACGAGCCGTCGGCCTCCTGGCGCACGCGCCAGCCGTGCAGGCCGTCGGCCGCGCCGAGCGGGCTCGACCCGGTGCCCTCGGCCACCGGGCGCAGGTCGCAGTCCGCCAGCGCGAGCCTGGTGCCGTCCTCGGTGAACTCCTCCAGGAACCGCGGCAGGCTGGCCCGGCCCAGTTCGCCGGTGGCCGGGTCGACCTCGTGCCACCACCACCGCTGGTTCTGCCGGGCCCCGGTCCACACCGTCGTGCCGTCGCCGAACGCCTTGGCCGGGTCCGGGATCTGCGTGTCGCCCCGGTGCACGGCCCGCCGCCCGCTGAACCGGCCGCCGTCGGGCAGCGCGATCGACGGGTCGTCCACGTCGCTGTTGTAGTAGCCGCGGTACTCGCTGGTCGGGGCGAAGACCTGGTCGGGGGCGTCGCTCCAGTACGCCCGCTCGCCGTCGGACGTCCGCCAGCGCACCAGCAGGGCGCCGTCGAACCACGACGCGACGGGCGTGGACGACCAGGTGGTCTTGGTGTCGGCGGGGACGCGCGAGACGTGCTCGGCGAGGATCCCGTCCGGGCCGACGACGATGAACGTGCCGCCGCGGCCGAGCACGAGCGCGGGCCAGCCCTCGCCGCACGCGGTGACGCCCTCGTTGTTCTTGCCGCCCACCGTGGCCAGCTTGGCGTAGGCCTCCTCCAGGGCGGGCCAGCCCAGCTCGTCGAACAGGCCGGTGCGCAGCGTGGTGTGCAGGGCGGCGGCGACGTCGGTGGTGCCGATCGCCTCGGCCGCCTCCGGCACGTCGGCGAACGCCTCGGGCAGCCGCACCACGGCCAGCGTCTCCAGGGTGGTGGCGAGGCCGGGCAGCGCGGACGCGGTGATCCCGGCCGCGCTGCCGGTGATCCAGCGGCGCAGCGCCGCCCGCAGACCGGGCACGGCGAGCACGCCCAGCAGCACCTCGGTGTCGGCCACGCCGTGCCGGGCGCTGGAGCGGAGGTGGGCGACGACCCCGCCGCCGAGGGAGGGGGCGAGCCGTTCGGAGGCCGCGAGCGCCGTCAGGTCGCGGCGGCCGGGGGCCTCGTCGGACAGCCAGTCGGAGACGTCGTACTGCTGGTCGGCGCGGTCGGGCGCGGTCAGCGGGATGTCGTGGGAGACGAGCAGGTCCAGCACGTCCAGCTCGCGCTGGCGCCAGCCCTGAAGCGCCTTGACGGGCACGGCGTCGGCGGCGAGCCTGCCCGCCATCGCCTCCACCAGGTCCAGCAGCGCGGTGGAGCGGCCGACGGACCGCCACTCCGAGGCGCGGACCGCGAGCACCGACGACAGCCACTGGGCGGGCACGGTCGGCACCTCGCCCGCGGGCTCGACCAGCGCGCGGGTGGCGCCGCAGGCCTCCAGGACGCCGAGCCACGTGTCGAGCGCGGCGGCCGAGGCGGGCACGAACGTCAGCAGCAGGTGGCGGACCTCGGTGTCGCGCGTGGCCAGTGCGATCAGCGCCTCGCGGTAGGACTTCCAGAACCCGACGCCCGCGCGGGTGATCGCGGAGCTGTCCAGGACCGCGCGCAGCAGCCGCTCGTCCTCGGCGGCGACGTCGAGCTTGGCCACCTTGGCCAGGCGCCGCAGGTCCTCCGGCATCCCGGTGTAGGGCGGCAGACCGCCTCGGGTGCGCTCGACGCACAGGGTGAGGAACAGCTCGTAGGCCGAACCGCCGTCGTGCTTGCGCGCCAGCCCCTTGGCGTGCGCCGACAGGGCCTTCGCGGTCAGCGCCCCGGCGAACGCGAACTCCAGGAACACCTCGCGGGTGCGCTCCTGGTCGACCTCCAGGTCGTGCACCTCCTCGGCTTCCCGCGCCTTGCCGAACATGCTCGCCGCGTACGTGGGGTTGCCGTGCTCCAGGAAGATCCGGCCCGCCTGCTCGTAGAACGTCGGCAGGAAGTGCGGCGCGGAGCGGCCCAGCATCACGCCGAGGTGGGTGAAGCCGTCCTTGGCGGCTCCGGCGCGCGACCGGGCGGTGCGGGCCAGGCGCTCGACGTCCTTCACCAGGTTGAGCGCGTGGTGGGCGTTGGCCGGGTCGTTCACCAGCGCCCACGCCGGGAAGCCTAGGGCGCTGCGTCTGCCGGTGCCGACCTCGGCGGTGCGCACGGGAGCGCTGAACCCGAGGTACTCGCTCGTCAGGTCCTCGGCGCGCCCGAGGACGGCGGGCACCAGCCGCACGACCACGCGGTCGTCGAGACCGGGGTGCGTGTAGTGGCGGGCGGTGATGGTGTCGCGGTCTTCCCCCGCGGCCTCGACACCGGGCAGGACGGCTCCGGCGGCGATCAGTGCCTTGCTCATGGTGCTACCACCGCTTCCTCGACGACGCGACCGGCGTGGATCGCCGAGGCCATGCGCATACCCTCGGACCACGCGACCGGTCCGACGTCGGACAGGGGGACCGCGGTTCCGTTCTCCAGCGTCCAGTGCAGGTCACCGGTCCACGTCTCGCCCTCGGGGTAGTCCGAGCCGATCCAGTAGCGGGCCTCCACGATCCGCCCGTCCTCGAACGCGGAGTACACCGCCTCGCCTCCGCGCACCGGGTAGCCGAGCGTGCGGCACCGGCCCAGCGCGTGGTTGAGCTGCTCGAACTTGCCGCCGGAGTAGTCGTCGACGGCACCGCGGTTCGCCGGGAACGACTCCGGGCGCGCGAACGTCTGGCGGAACAGCTGCTGCGCCTTCTGCTCCACGCCCAGCTCGGCGCCGAACTCGCGCAGCTCCTCCAGGTCGTCCAGCAGGACCGGGTGCGGGATCGACACGACCTCGGGCCTCATCCGGACCGTGTCGCCGTCGAGGGTGACCACGCCGAGGCCCTTCTCCGCGTCGACGTCCCGCAGGAACCCCGTTTCCGGGCCGCTGCCGCCGTCCGCCGTGACGACCAGGTCACGCAGGGCGTCGGCCCACGCGGCGTCGGCCCACACCTCGGTGAGCAACGCCGTGGGCACGGGCAGTGAGCGGACCATCCATCCGTCCACGGCGGACAGGCACTCGGCCTTGTGGCGCGCCAGCCACTCGGCGAGCTGGCGCAGCTGCACCACCTGCGGATCGTCCTTGATGGACGCGGGCGTCGAGGAGAGCAGCTTGCCCTTGCCGTTGCGGCACTGGACCTTGCCGTTCTCCGCGAGCCGCACCTGGTACCCGGACGCGGCGTCGAGCCAGCCCACGGTTCCTCCTGCGAATCGGTCTTCCTGGTGTCGAGCGGGAGGGTAGCGACGGGCACCGACAATTTTCGCCGCTCGCTCCTTTCGCAACCTCGGCGTGACCCCCGCGGAGGTCAGGGGACGGGGTTCGCCCGCGGTGTGTCCGGGGCCCGCCGAGCGCGCTCATACCAGCGTGGGGTCGTGCGGAATTCCGTCCACAACGGACCGTTCAGGTGGGGGCGGCGATGGCTGCGCTGCTGCTGGGTCGACCCTCCGTCCACGCGGGCGGTGCCGTGCCGCGCCCGGCCAGGCGCATGGCGCGCGTGCTGCCGGGGATGCTCGCGCTGCGCCCGAACCGGAGGCTGCCGCTGGAGTGGGTCGTCGACGGGCTGTGGCCGGAGCGCCCGCCCGCGTCGGCCGCGGCGAGGACGCCGACGCGGCGCGCCTGCCGGCCGGGGCGCTGAGGCTGTGGCGGGGCGAGCTGATGGAGGCGTGCCGGTCCCGGCGGTCTCGCAGCCGAGGGCGGTCGTGCTCGACGACCTGCGGCTGCGCGCCACCGAGGAGCTGGTCGACGTCCGGCTCGCGCTCGGGCACGAGCGGGACCTCGTCCCCGTGCTCAAGGGGCTCGTGGTCGAGCACCCGCCGCGGGAGCGGCTGTGGCACCGGCTGCTGTTCGCGCTGGTGGCGACCGGGCGCCGGGGCGAGGCGCTGGACGCCCACCGGCGGCTGGCCGCGGTGCTGGACGTCGAGCTGGGGGGCCGGCCGAACCCGGCGACCGCGCGGCTGCTCGACCCGGTCCGGAACCCCGGCCCCCGGCGCTGAGTACGTGTGCGCACGGCCTGGCCACCGTCGCGTCACCCACGAGGAAGGGAGAGCACCACGGCACGCACGTCCGGCTCGCCTGGCCGTCGCGGGACGCGCCCGAGCTGATCGGCCGGTGGCTGGGGTGGGCGCCGTTCGCGCCGGACGACGTGTCGCTGGAGCTGGTGCTGCTCGTGCCGGACCACCCCGACGACGAGCCGGAGGCGCTGCTGGTCGGCGCCGCCCCCGCGGACGCGCTCTCGGAGTTCCTGGCCGGGGTCGCCGCCGAGCCGCGGCTCGTGGAGGTCGAGCACCTGTCGGCGGCGGGGGCCGTGCTGGTGCAGGCGACCCCGGCCTCGGCCGTCGCCCACGACCCGGTCGGCATCCCGCTCGTGCGCGTCCGGCCCGGCATGTGCGCGGCCAAGACCGGGTTCTTCGACCGCGCGCTGCCGGAGGACGCCGTGCGGGAGCTGACGGCGCACCTCGTGGGGGGCGGGTGAACGGCGAGCCGCACGAGGTCGCCTTCACGCCGTCGCGCGGCGTTCCGGCGCACGCCACCGCGTTCGCGCACCCGAACGCGACCTACCTCGTGAAGCACACCGTCCTCGTCGGACCGGTCGGCGCGGCCCGGCGGGGACGGGAGGCGGTCGACCGGCTCACCCGGAGCTGGGCCGCCGTCCACCCGTGGGACACCGGCGGCGCCTACGCGAACATCCCCGACCCGGCGCTCACCGACTGGATGTCCGCCTACTACGCGGACAACGCGGACCGGCTGCGCGAGGTCAAGACCGCCTACGACCCGGAGGACTTCTTCCGGTCCGCCCAGTCCGTTCCGCCGCTCTGGTCCGCCGCGAAGGCGCGGCGGGCGTGCGAGAGCAGTGCCCGCAGGGCGGGGCCGGGGGAGTCGCGCCACACCAGGCTGAGCAGCGCCGGGGTGGTGGCGTCGGCGATCGGGAGCGCGGTCAGGCGGTCTCGGTGGTGCTCGGCCATCGACTCGCTGAGCACGGCGACGCCGAGGCCGCGGGCGGCGAGGTCGGCGACGGCGTCGGCGGCGCTCGCCTCCAGCCCGATGACGGGGTGCAGGTCCCGCGCCGCGGTGACCTGGTCGAAGACCGCGCGCAGGCCGGTGCCGGGCGGCATGCACACGAGGGGGTGGTCGCACAGGTCGCGCAGGGTGACCCGGCGGCGGGCCGCCAGCGGGTGGTCCGGCGGCACGGCGGCGACCAGCCGTTCGCTGATGATCGTCACCGCCGCCAGACCGTCCGGTGTGGACGCCGCCGTGCCGACCAGCGCCAGGTCCGCGGTGCCGTCGCGCACCGCCCCGACGAGCCGGTCGGAGCCGTCCTCCAGCAGCGACACCTCCACGCCGGGGTGGGCGCGGTGGAACGAGGCGAGCGCGTCGAACAGCGGCGTCACGGTGCACCCGACGACCATGCCGACGGTGAGCCTGCCCCTGATCACGTCGGTCACCTCGCCCACCGCCTGGCCGACGGCGTTCGCGGACGCCAGCGCGGCGCGGGCGTGGTCGAGGGCGGCCTCGCCCGCGACGGTGAGCGTGGCGGTGCGGGCGGACCGGTCGAACAGCGCCGCGCCGAGTTCCCGTTCCAGCCTGCGGATCTGGGCGCTGACACCGGACTGGCTGATGTGCACGCGTTCGGCGGCCCTGGTGAAGCTGCGCTCCTCGGCGACCGCGACGAAGTACTCCAGCTGCCTCAGGTCCATGACCGGTGATTCTAGATGTCAGAAGAAGTAGCTGTTGGACTTCTGCTCGGACCGCCACCAGGCTGGGTGGCGTGAACGAGAGAGCGATGGAACCAGAGGACATCACCCGCCTGTTCGTCGAGCGGTCGAACGCGGGCGACGCGGCGGGCGTGGCGGCGCTCTACGAGGAGGGGGCCGTGCTGGCCTACCCGCCCGGTGGCCGGACCGTCGGCCGCGCGGCGATCCAGGCGCTGTGGGAGCGGGTGCTGGCCGACCGGCCGCACTTCGAGCGGGAGGAGCCGCTGCCCACGCTGGTGAGCGGCGACATCGCCCTCACGTCGACACCGCCGGGGGACGGCTCCGGCGCCCGCGCCCAGGTGGTCCGCCGCCAGCCCGACGGCAGCTGGCTGCGAGTGCTGGACCAACCGGAGTTCGTCCGGCCCTGAGGGCCTACCGCAGGGGCAGGTCGGGCTCGTCGTCGGTGCGGGGCCCGAAGATGCGGCGCTCGGACTCCGCGATCACCACGTCGTTGATGCTCGCCTCGCGGCGGGTCATCAGCCCGTGCTCGTCGAACTCCCAGTTCTCGTTGCCGTAGCTGCGGTACCAGGTGCCCGCGGCGTCTCGGCACTCGTACTGGAAGCGGACGGCGATGCGGTTGCCCGCGAACGCCCACAGCGACTTGCGCAGCGCGTAGTCCAGTTCGCGCTCCCACTTCGCCGTCAGCAGCGCCACGATCTCCGCGCGGCCCCGGACGAACGTGCCGCGGTTGCGCCACACGGAGTCCTCGCTGTAGGCGAGGGAGACCTTCTCCGGGTCGCGGGTGTTCCACGCGTCCTCGGCCGCGCGGACCTTCCGCAGCGCGGTGTCGGGGGTGAACGGGGGCAGGGGCGGTCGATCGCTCACGGTGGGGCTCCCAACTGACGAGAACGTGCGTTCTCCAAGTACTCTAGAGAACGCACGTTCCCCGACGCAAGCCCCTAGGACGCCCCATGCCCCTCGACGCCGACACGGCACGCACCCGGCTGCTCGACACGGCCGAGGACCTCTTCTACTCGCGCGGCATCCAGGCCGTGGGGATGGACGACCTCCGCGGCGGCTCCGGCCTCTCGCTCAAGCGCCTCTACGCGCTGTACCCGGCCAAGGAGCAGCTCGTCGAGGCGTACCTGCGGCGGCGGGACGTCCGCTGGCGCGGCTCGCTCGCCGCGTTCGTGGAGCAGGCCGACGACCCCCGCGACCGGATCCTCGCGGTGTACGACTGGCTGGGGGAGTGGCTGCGGGAGCCGGGGTTCCGCGGTTGCGCGTGGGTCAACGGGTACGGCGAGCTGGGCGCCACGTCCGAGGTCGTGGCGAGGGCCGCGCGCGAGCACAAGCAGGCCTTCGCGGACTACCTCGCGGGTCTCGTCACCGCCGCCGGGCTACCGGAAGCGCTGGCGCCCCAGCTGTTCCTGCTCGCCGAGGGGGCGATGGTCGGCGCGGGCGTGCTCGGCGAGCCGCGGCTCGCCGAGCACGCCCGCGCC
>NZ_DASUSQ010000167.1:0-54913 GCF_036375055.1 Umezawaea sp. | reverse complement strand
CGCCTTGACAAGCGAAAACCGGTGTGGAGACAATCGAGCAAGCGGGGTGAACCGCCTCCTAGGGCACCAGCGCCCCCTCCACCAACTCGGGCGCCAGCACACCCCCGAAAGCAGCGACCCGCGCGTAAACCCCTGGCTTCCCGGCCCGAGCGCACCCCTCACCCCAGGACGTCACCCCGATCAACTTCCCCCCGGCCACCAACGGCCCCCCGGAATCCCCCTGGCAGGTGTCGACCCCACCCTCGGGGAACCCGGCGCACACCATCTGCTCGGCGTCGTACTGCGAGTAGGCGGCCCCGCAGGCCGCGTCCGACGTCACCGGAACGGTCGCCCCGAGCAGGTACCGCGACGCGGCCCCCTGCTCGCTGGTCCGCCCCCACCCGTACGCCGCGGCGGACGTCCCGGCCGCGTAGGACTCCGGGCCGTCGGCCAGCGGCAGCACCGAGTACGGCAACGCCCTCCGCAGCGTCAGCACCGCGACGTCCTCGCCGCGGTCGGCGGCCACGTACTCCGGGTGGACCCACACCCGCGACACGGCGGCGACCACGCCCGCGGTGCTCCTCTTGTCCTCGCGACCGGCCACCACGCGGAGCCCCGACGCGGCCCGCCCCACCGAGCAGTGCGCGGCCGTCAGCACCTTCGTGGGCGCCACCAGCGTGCCGCCGCAGAAGTGGAACCCGTTCGCGTCGGTCAGGTACACCGCCCACGGGTGCTCCGCGATCGAAGCCCGCTCGCCGCCGACGATCTCCACGTCTGCGGACGCGGGCGCGACGGCGGTCAGCAGCGCCGCCGCCGCGACCACGAGCACGGCGAAAAGTCGTTTGATCTCCCCCACGGGGCCTCCTCGGTGCGATCCAGTGCGATCAACCACTAACCGAGGACACTAGGCCAGACGTCCGACAAAAGCTGGGCCGTTCAGCCCAACGTCAGTTGTTCGGGGAGTTCCCGAACTTGCTCCAGACCTTGCCCGCCGTGTTCCCCAGCACCTCGCCGAACTCGTTGAACACCTTCATCAACGGGTCCTCGGACGTGCTCATCGAGTCCTTGTACGACTTCGCCGCGGACTTGATGTCGTCGGTGAACGTGCTGGTGGGCCGGTCGTCCTCCCGCCGCTGGTAGGTGCCGGTCAGGATCTCCCGGTACTGCTCGGACGCGGCCCACTTCTGCAGCTCGGCGGCGCGCACGACGGCCAGCGGGTGCGTCAGCGGCCACGTCTTCACCAGCTTGAGCACGCTGTCGCGGATGTCCTCGACCTGCTCGTACTCCTTGGCCTGCTTCAGGAACTCCGCCGTGTCGATCTGCGAGGTGTCCATGCCGCCCGCCATCGCCACGTGCACGCGCAGCGCGGCGGCCGGGTCCTGCACGCACAGCAGGCCCGCGCGGTCGCACGACAGCTCGGTCTTGCGGTACCACTCGTGCAGCGCCGCGATGACCGCCCGGATCGCCCAGTACCCGGCGGGCATCCACCCCAGGCTGTACTGGAGCTGCATCAGCCGCTGGAGGATCGTCTGGTAGAGCGCGTGCCCGGACAGCACGTGCCCCATCTCGTGCCCGATCGCGAACCGCAGGCCCTCGTCGTCCAACAGCTCGACCAGCCCGGTCGTCAGCACGATGAACGGCTTGTCGATGCCCAGCGTCAGCGCGTTCGGCACCGGGTTGCGCTGCACGAACAGCTCGGGCACCGGGTCGACGTCGAGCGTCGCCGCCGCCTCCAGCCTGAGCCGGTCGAGCTTCGGGTACTGCTTGGGCCCCACCCTGATGGAGGACGCCAGGTAGACGAGGCGCTCGCCCCGCTCGGTGAACGCGCCCGCCACCGCCTGGAGCACCGGCCCGATGCCGGGCACGGCGCGCAGCAGCGCCAGCGCGCCGCGGTCGGCCGGATGTTCGTACGCGCGCGGACTGATCCCCGGAAAGCGCACCCTGGCCGTCGAACGTTCGATCTCCTCGGTCATCACCCCAGGTTAGACACGATTGGGAACTCAGCCTGCCGGAACGGGGTCATCACCGGGCAGACTGCCCCGATGACCGCTGACGTGCTCGGTGCCGACTTCGAGACCCGTGCGCTGCCGCTGGGCGGCGGCGACGCGACCGCGACCCTCGTGCGGCACCGCGCGCCCGAGGCGACCCGCGGGGCCGTGCTGTACGTGCACGGCTGGGCCGACTACTTCTTCCAGCGGCACGTGGCCGAGCACTACTCGGCCCTCGGCTACGACTTCTACGCCGTGGACCTGCGCGCGTACGGCCGGTCGCTGAAGCAGGGCGAGACGCCGAACTTCACCACCGACCTGGCGGTCTACCACCAGGAGCTGGACGAGGCCGCGCGGATCATCCGCTCGGAGCACGGCCACACCCGACTGGTGGTCATGGGTCACTCCACCGGGGGACTGATCACCAGCCTGTGGGCGCACGACCGCCGCGCCGCGAAGGTGGTCGACGCGCTGGTGCTGAACAGCCCGTGGTTCGACCTGGCCGAGCCGTGGATCATGCGGACGGTCGGCACCGCCGTCGTGCGCGGGGTCGGGCGCCTCTCCCCCGAGCTCGTCCTCAAGCCGGGCCTGGGCCCGGTGTACGGCGAGAGCATCCACCGCGACCACCACGGCGAGTGGGACTTCGACCTCACGTGGAAGCCGATCGAGGCCTTCCCGGTGCACGCGGGCTGGCTGCGGGCCGTGCGCCTGGCCCACTTCCGGCTCCACGCGGGCCTCGACGTGGGCGTGCCCGCGCTGGTGCTGCGCTCGGACGCCAGCCACCTGCACGCGAAGGCGTTCTCCGAGCGCGCGATGGTCACGGACACCGTCCTGGACGTGGAGCACATCGAGCGCTGGGCTCCGAAGCTCGGCCGACAGGTCACGTCGCTGGCCGTCCCCGGCGGGATGCACGACCTGTTCCTGTCGGCCGAACCCGTGCGCGGCCGGGCGTTCGAGCTGGTCGACGAGTTCCTGGAGCGCTAGCGCTCGTGCGGCTGGGGCCGGTGGTGGACGTACTCGACGATCGTCCCGTCCGGGTGCCGGGCCGTGAGCCCGGCCCCGGTCGGCACGTCGATCCGCGCGTCCAGGACCTCCGCGCCCTGCTCCACCAGCCGCTCCTCGTACACGTCGAGGTCGGCGACGAGCAGCGTCCCGTGCGTCGCGCGGAACGGTTCGAGGATCTCCTCCGTACCTTCCACCAGCAGGAACGCGCCCACGGTGGCGATGTCCAGGCCCTTCTCCGGGTACGGGGTGCGCAGGTCGACCCGCACCCCCTGGAGGCGCTCGTAGAAGGAGATCGCGTCGTCGAGCCCACCGCGCGGCACGAACGCGCGGATGTACGGGCGGGGGGTGGTGCGGGTGGACGAGTCGGGGTCGCGGCGCCAGAGCTGATCGGTCATGGCACCAGCCTGCGACCTCCGCGTCCACGGGACGAGACAGCGGTTCATGGGGTTACCGGTGGTCATAGGCTCGGGTCGTGGCGAGCAAACAGGAGCTGGGCGCGTTCCTCCGCGCCCACCGCGAGTGGCTGGCACCGTCGGACGTGGGGCTGGCGGGTGGTTCCCGCCGCCGCACCCCCGGCCTGCGGCGGGAGGAGGTCGCGGCGCTGTCCGGTGTGGGCCTGGCCTGGTACACGTGGCTGGAGCAGGGCCGGGTGGACACCTCCCGGCAGGTGCTCGACGCCGTGTCGCGCGCGCTGCGGCTGGACCGGGACTCGCACGGCCACGTGCTGGCGCTGGCCGGGCTGCGGCCGGTGGTGGACCAGGACGTCGACCTCTCGGCGGTCCTGACGCCGCTCGTGGACGCCTGGCCCGGCCCCGCGGCGGCGGTGGACCGGCGGTTCGACCTGGTCACGGCCAACCCGGCGTACCTGGACCTGTGGCGGCTGCCGGAGCGCAACCTCGTGCTGCTGCTCACCGACCCCGCCGTGCGCGACCGGGTGCCGGGGTGGGAACCGCTGGCGCAGGACGTGTTCCGCCAGTTCCGCATGCACGCCGACCGCCACCCGGACGACCCGCGCACCCGTGACCTGCTCGCCCGGTTCGCGGCGCGGCGGCCCGAGCTGGCGTGCTGGTGGGAGTGCCGGTCCGTGCGGGCGTTCCGCACCACGACGACGAGCGTCGACGGCACGCCGTGGACGTTCTCGCTGCTGCGGCCGGGCGAGGACCCGGAAGCGGGGGTGCTGCTGCTCAGCGCCGCCGGGCCGCGCTAGGCCGGGGCAGCAGGATGTGCACGGCGAAGCCCGCCAGCGTGGCGAGGACGACCTGGTAGGCGATCGACAGCTCCCGCTGCGAGGCGATGAGGAACGCGGCGTCCAGGTCGGTGGACACGAGGCCGGCCATGGTCACCAGACCGGTGACGTGCCAGCCGAAGAAGCCCGCGGTCCACAGCACGAGCGGCCAGCGGTTGCGGTCCGGGCGGCGCAGCAGCAGGAACGTGGAGAAGCCCGCGGCCGCGTTGAACAGCACGGCGGTGGCGACGAGCTCCGCCGCGAGCGGGGACAGCAGGGTCGAGATCGTCTGCACCACGGCGACGGCGACGACCAGCCAGCACCCGAATCGCGTCTTGTCCACGGTTCGGGATGCTAGATCACGCCCGCGCGGGCGGCGGCCAGCGCGGCGCGGGCCGCGCGTTCGGCGACGGCGGCGTCCACGGGTTCGCGCGTGACGAGCACGCGGTAGCAGAGGGGCGCGCAGGCCGTGCGCACCACCTCGACCGGGTCGACGCCCGCGGGGAGTTCGCCCCGCTCGACCGCGCGGACGACGACCAGGGCGGCTCGGGCCTGGCGGGCGGCGTAGAAGTCCCGGAGGGCGTCGGCGGCGCGCGGTGACTGGAACGCGGCGGCCACGACCGCCGTCGGCACCAGGCCGTGCGCGAAGGCCTCGGCGACCTCGGTGGTGATGGCGATCAGGTCGCCCTCGGCGCTGCCGGTGTCGGGCAGCGGCCACGGCGTGTCGCGGGTGTGGTCGAGCGCGTCGGCGAGGAGCACGTCGACGCTGCCCCAGCGCCGGTAGACGGTGGTCTTGTGGACGCCCGCGCGGGCGGCGACGGCGTCGACGGTGAGCGCCGGGTAGCCGTGCTCGGCCAGTTCGGCGTAGGTCGCGGCCAGCACCGCGTCGCGGACGCGGGCCGAACGGCCTCCGGGTCGGGTGCTCATCGGAATCCAGTTGCGTCGTCGGGGCGGACGTGGAGACAATAACGCAACTTTTGTTGCATTAGGGAGGAGTTCGTCGTGGTGGATCGCCTGGCCGAGTTCGCCGCCGACGCCGAGCGGGACCCGGTGGCCGCCACCGAACGGCTGCGCGCCGACCTGGTCGGATCCGGTGGGCCGCTGGTCGAGCGCGTCGACGGCGGCAGGGTTCGGGTGACGTTCGTGTGGATCGGTCCGGAGCGGCAGGTGTCGGTGCGGGCGCAGGTGTTCGACGACCCGAACGCGCTGTCGCACCCGATGCGGCGGGTGCCGGGCACGGACGTGTGGCACCTCGCCGCCGTGGTCCCGTCCGACGTGGTCACCTGCTACCAGTTCCTGGTCGACGACCCGTTCCCCGACGCCGACCGCGACGACCTGGCCGAACTGGGGCGGCTCATGCTCGCGGCGCGCGCCCGGATGTTCGCCGACCCGGTGAACCCCCGCAGGCTGTTCCCGCAGATGGCGGTGGTCGCGGGTGAGCGGACGGCCGCCCCGGAGCACTGGGACTCCGTGCTGGTCCTGCCCGACGCCGAGCCGCTCGACTGGTTCGACACCCCAGAGGGCGAGCGCGGCGCGCTCACCGAGCACCGGCTCGACGGCCGCGCCGTCACCGTCTACACCCCTCCCGGCTACCGGCCGTCCGAGACGTACCCGCTGGTGGTGCTGCTCGACGGCGAGTGCTGGCCGCTGGTCGCCGACCTGCCCGCCGCGCTCGACAACCTGACCGGCCGCGAGATCGCGCCCGCCGTCGTGGCGATGGTGCACAACACCGGCGGGATGGCCGCCCGCATGGCCGAGTTGGCCTGCGACCCCGCCTTCGCCACCCTGCTCGCCGACCGCGTCGTCCCGTTCGTGCGCTCGCTGCACGCCGTCGCCGACCGCGCCGTGGTCGCGGGCAACAGCCTCGGCGGACTGGCCGCCGCCCACGCCGCGCTGACCCGTCCCGACGTGTTCGAGGCCGTGCTGTCGTGCTCCGGCTCGCACTGGTGGGGCTACGACGGCACGGGCTGGGGCAAGGACTCCGAGCCCGAGTGGCTGACCCGCCAGTACGCCGACGCGCCCCTGCTGCCCCTGCGCTTCTGGGTCGACGTGGGCACGCTGGAGACCGGCTCCAGCCCCCTGTCCCCCGGCGTCGACCAGCGCGCCGCCAACCGCCACCTGCGCACCGTGCTGCGCGCCAAGGGTTACCCCGTCGACTACCACGAGGCGCCCGGCGGCCACGACTTCGCCACGTTCCGCCGCAGCCTCGTCCGCGGCCTCCGCGCCCTGCTGCCCGCCTGAGAGAGGACCCTCCGTGCCCATCGCCCCGAGCCCGGACCAGCTCTACCCGCTGCCGGACCACCCGAGGGTCGTGCTGCTCAAGCCGCTGATCACCTCCCCGACCATCGAGGTCGGCGACTACAGCTACTACGACGACCCGGACGACGCGACGCGGTTCGAACACCGCAACGTCCTCTACTCCTACGGCGAGGAGAAGCTCGTCATCGGCAAGTACTGCGCCATCGCCGCGGGCACCACGTTCATCATGGCGGGCGCCAACCACCTGACCACCGGCGTCTCCACGTTCCCGTTCACGATCTTCGGCGGCGACTGGGCGGAGTCCACCGTGGACCTCATGCTGGCCAACCCGTCGAAGGGCGACACGACCGTCGGCCACGACGTGTGGTTCGGCTACCGCTCGATGATCATGCCCGGCGTGACCATCGGGCACGGCGCGATCATCGCCAGCGGCGCGGTCGTGGTGGCCGACGTGCCGCCTTACACGATCGTGGGCGGCAACCCGGCGAAGCCGGTGAAGGCCCGGTACTCGGCCGAGGAGGTCGACCTGCTGCTGAGGGCGGCGTGGTGGGACTGGCCGGTCGACCTGGTGACCGAGCACGTGCGGACGATCATGTCGGGCACACCGGCGGACATCGGCGGGATCGCGCGGGCCAACGGGCTCATGACGGGGTGATCGACCAGTCCCCGCTCGACGTGACCTGGACGATCGCCGGACCCGCCAGCGGCACGGTGCCCTCGTAGCCACCGATGGTGTTGACCGCGAGGTCGATCCTGCTCGTCTTGAGGGACGCGACGTGGACGGCGAAGTTGCCGTCGCCCACGTTGCCGACCTTCGCCTTGGTCGCGCCCGCGGCGAGGAAGACCACCGAGTCGCCGCTGCCCGACGCCACGCCCTCGACCAGGGGCGCCAGGTCGAGCCCGCCGACGGTCAACGTCCACGCGCCCTGCGCGCCGACGGTCAGGGTGGTGGTGCGGCTGCCGTCCCTGATGTCCATCCACCGCAGACCGCTGTAGGCGCCGATCTCGTTGACCAGCAGGGATTCGAAGCCGTCCGACTTGAGCGTGGTGTTGCTCGAACAGGCGGGGCACTCGAACTTCACGATCTTGATGCCGCTGGGCCGGTCCAGCGCGACCACGTCGTCGCCCTGTCCGGTGTAGACAGTCGGTGGCGGTGGTGGGGGCTTGGTCGTGGTGGTCGTCGTCCGGACCGTCGTGGTCGTGGGCTTGGGCTTGGCCGAGGTGGCCGGGGCCTTCGCGAGTTCGGCGGCGGCGGACGACGCCGCGGCGCCCGGTTCCTGCCCCGACCGCTCACCGCCGTTGGCCACGCTGATCACCACGAGCAGGGTGACGACACCGACGACGACCCACGGCCACCGCTTGGTCTTCGGCCGCGGCGGCACGGGTGGCGGAACGCACCGGCCCGGAGGCGGGCCGTGCGGGACTCCCGGAGGCGGGCCGCCCCACTGGGGCTGTCGCGGCCCGTACGGGGGCGGGGGATCGGGAGGACCTGCGGGCGGTTGCGTCATGGGAGTGCCTCCAACCTGAGCGCACCGGTGTTCCGGTCGCCCGTTCCGTCGAAGCTCCCGCACGCAGCGTTATCCCCTTGGCGCGCCACTCACTCTTTCGAGTCCACATGAGACTCGAATGGGCGTACGCGGGTCAGCGGCACAGGGTCGGTCACGGCTTGCGGCCCACCCCGACGTACGCGCTGATGTACGCGTCGTCGGAGTCGGAACGCCACTCCGGCAGCAGCACGACGCCGGGGTCGACCAGGTCGAGGCCGTCGAAGAAGCAGGCGATGTCGGCGGCGGAGCGCAGGACCAGACGGGCGTCGGAGCGCTGGTAGACGGCCTGCACGCGTTCGCCGCTGGTGACGCCGTCCTGCGTGACGCCGTCCAGGCTGCCGTGGGAGATCGCCACGTAGCTGCCGGAGCACACGGCGTCGCGGTAGCGGGCGACGGCGGCGTGCGGGTGGTCGCCGTCGGGCACGAAGTGCAGGACCGCGGAGAGCAGGACCGCGAGCGGGCGGTCGAGGTCCAGCACCTCGCGAACTTCCGGGGTGGCCAGCACCTCGTCGGGGTCGCGCAGGTCGGCGCGCACGGCCACGGCGTGCTGCTCCTCCGCCAGCATGGCGATGCTGTGGGCGACGGCGACCGGTTCCACGTCGACGTAGACGACGCGGGCGCCGGGGTTGGTCTGCTGGGCGATCTCGTGGACGTTGCCGACCGTGGGGATGCCCGAACCGAGGTCGAGGAACTGGTCGACGCCCTGGTCGGACAGGTAGCGGACGGCGCGGCGGAGGAAGTTGCGGTTGGCGCGCGCGGCGCCCGCCATGCCGGGGTAGATCTTCTCGACGGCCTTGGCGGCCTCGCGGTCGACGGCGAAGTTGTGCGAGCCGCCGAGGAAGTAGTCGTACATCCTCGCGACGCTCGGTCGGGTGAGGTCGACCGAGGACGGCACCCACAGATCCACGACAGCCCCTCCACCGATGCTATGTCGATCACACTCGATCCAACCCCGCCGCGTCGGGAACTGTCCAGGTGCGGTCAGGTGAGGACGACGCAGCCCCGCCGTTCCAGGTCGAGCAGCCACAGCGGCATCGCGAGCCGCTTGTTCCAGCGGAGGTCGAGCTTCTCCAGCGCGGGCAGGCCGCCGAGCACGTCCGGCAGCGTCGACAGCGCGTTGTTCCGCAGGTCGAGGACCCGCAGCGCGGCGAGGTCACCGATCTCGACGGGCAGCGCGGTCAGGTGGTTGTCGCGCAGGCTGAGTTCGCGCAGGTCGGTCAGGCGGCCGAGGGACCCCGGCAGCTCCGTCAGCAGGTTGCCGCGCAGGTGCAGCTCCCGCAGCCGGGTGAGGTCGCCGATCGACTCCGGCAGCGCCGCGAGCCGGTTGCCGTAGAGCCGGAGCTCGCGCAGGCCGGCCAGGCCGCCGACGCTCTCCGGCAGCGAGGTCAGCAGGTTGTCGGCGATGTTGAGGTAGCGCAGCTTCACCAGACCGCCCAGCGACTCCGGCACGGACGTGAGCCGGTTGTCGCCGAGGTAGAGGTACCGGTCGAGCGAGGTCAGGTCGCCGAGGGAATCCGGCAGCGCCGTCAGGGCGTTGTGCCCGAGGTCGAGGGTGTGCAGCGTGGTGAGCCCGCTGATCTTCGGCGACAGCTCGCCGACGCGGTTCGCCGCGACGTTGAGCGAGCGGAGCTCGACGAGCTCCCAGAGCGAGTCCGGCAACGCCGTGAGGTCGTTGTCGTAGGCGCTGAGCTCCCACAGGTCCGGCGGGAGGTCGGGGAACTCGGTCAGCCCTTGGCCGTCCAGGTCGAGGCTCTGCATTGCGACACCCTAGGTGCTCGCTCAGAGCGAACGCCCGGCGGAAACAATCCCCGACTCCACTTGGTTGAGCCAGTCAGACTCAACTTTGGAGGGTGACTTGATGGGCAAGACTCTGGCACTTCCGGTGTTGCCCCTCGACGACGTGGTCGTGCTCCCCGGCATGGTCGTTCCCGTCCGGCTTTCCGGCGCGGACGCCAACGCCGAGGCCCGCGCCGCCGTCGAGGCCGCCACCGCCGCCGCCGAGAACGGCGCCAAGGCGCAGCTGCTGCTGGTGCCCCGGCTCGACGGCAAGTACGCCAAGGTCGGCACGCTGGCCGTGATCGAGCAGGTCGGCAGGCTGTCCGGCGGCGAGCGGGCGGCCGTCGTGCGCGGCACCGAGCGCGTGCGGATCGGCACCGGGACGACCGGACCGGGCGCGGCGCTGTGGGTGGAGGCGACCGTCGCCGACATCCCCGAGGCCGACGACCGCACCACCGAGCTGGCCCGCGAGTACCGCGCGCTGGTGACCACGATCCTCCAGCAGCGCGGCGCGTGGCAGGTCGTCGACTCCGTGCAGCAGGTGGACGAACCGTCGGCGCTGGCCGACCTCGCGGGCTACGCCTCCTACGTGACCGAGGACCAGAAGGTCTGGCTGCTGGAGACGAGCGACGTCAACGAGCGGCTGGAGAAGCTGCTGGAGTGGGGCCGCGAGTACCTGGCGGAGCTGGACGTCGCCGAGACGATCCGCAAGGACGTCAAGGAGGGCATGGAGAAGCAGCAGCGGGAGTTCCTGCTGCGCCAGCAGCTCGCCGCGATCCGCAAGGAGCTGGCCGAGCTGGACGGCAAGCCCGCGACGGAGGAGCAGGACTACCGCGCCCGCGTCGAGGGCGCCGACCTGCCCGAGCACGTCCGCAAGGCCGCGCTCGCCGAGGTGGACAAGCTGGAGCGCACGTCCGACCAGTCCCCCGAGGTCGGCTGGATCCGCACGTGGCTGGACACGGTGCTGGAACTGCCGTGGAACGAGCGCACCGACGACGCCTACGACATCCGCGGCGCGCGGGCCGTGCTCGACGCCGACCACTCCGGTCTGGACGACGTGAAGGAGCGGATCACCGAGTACCTGGCGGTGCGCCGCAGGCGGACCGACCGCGGCATGGGCGTCGTGGGCGGTCGGCGCAGCGGCGCCGTGCTGGCCCTCGTCGGTCCTCCCGGTGTCGGCAAGACCTCGCTCGGCGAGTCCGTCGCACGGGCCATGGGCCGCGAGTTCGTCCGGGTCGCGCTGGGCGGCGTGCGCGACGAGGCCGAGATCCGCGGCCACCGCCGCACGTACGTCGGCGCGCTGCCCGGCCGGATCGTCCGCGCCATCACCGAGGCGGGCACGATGAACCCCGTCGTGCTGCTGGACGAGATCGACAAGGTCGGCTCGGACTACCGGGGCGACCCGACGGCCGCGCTGCTGGAGGTGCTCGACCCGGCGCAGAACCACACGTTCCGCGACCACTACCTGGAGGTCGACCTCGACCTGTCCGACGTGGTCTTCCTGGCCACGGCGAACGTGCTCGACACGATCCCCGCGCCGCTGCTCGACCGCATGGAACTCGTGCAGCTCGACGGCTACACCGAGGACGAGAAGGTCACGATCGCCCGCGACCACCTGCTGCCCCGGCAGCTGGAGAAGGCCGGCCTGACGCCCGAGGAGGTCACGATCTCGGAGGACTCCCTGCGCAAGCTGGCGGGCGAGTACACCCGTGAGGCCGGTGTGCGGCAGCTCGAACGCGGCCTCGCGCGCATCCTGCGCAAGGTCACGGCGAAGGTCGCGCTGGACGAGGAGGCGCTGCCGGTCGGCGTCGAGGTGCCCGACCTGCGCGGCTACCTGGGCAAGCCGAAGCACACGCCGGAATCGGCCGAGCGCACCTCGGTCCCCGGCGTTGCGACGGGGCTGGCCGTCACGGGTGCCGGTGGCGACGTCCTGTTCATCGAGGCGTCGCTGGCGGCCAAGGACTCCGGCGCGAGCGGCGTCACGCTGACCGGGCAGCTGGGCGACGTGATGAAGGAGTCGGCGCAGATCGCGCTGTCCTACCTGCGGTCGCACGACGACGAACTGGGCTTCGGCGTCGGCTCGCTGGCCGACCGCGGCGTCCACGTCCACGTGCCCGCCGGTGCCGTGCCGAAGGACGGCCCGAGCGCGGGCGTCACGATGACGACCGCGCTCGCGTCGCTGCTCTCGGGCAGGCCGGTCCGCTCGGACGTGGCGATGACCGGCGAGGTGTCGCTGACCGGCCGCGTGCTGCCGATCGGTGGCGTGAAGCAGAAGCTGCTGGCCGCGCACCGGGCGGGCATCACGACCGTGCTGCTCCCGGCGCGCAACGAGCCCGACCTGGACGACGTGCCGGAGTCGGTCCGCGAGGCGCTGACCGTGCACCTGGTGGCGGACGTCCGCGAGGTGCTGGTCCACGCCCTGGAGCCCGCGGCGTCCGCGGTGACCGCCGCGGCGTAGTCCGGACGTGAAAAGGCCCCGCTCGGTCATCCGAGCGGGGCCTTTCCTCGTGCGACGGCTGGGTCCGAGGACTCAGACGCCGATGTCGATGACGACCCGCGTCGGGTTCTCCAGGACCGAGACCGACTGCCAGGTGGCCCGGCGGTAGCCGAGCCCCACGGTCAGCTGGCCCTCGAAGTCGCCCGTGATCGCGAACGCCTGGACGTTGGACAGCTGCGGGGTCGTGAACTTCCGCGGACCGGTGTAGGTCGGGTCGCCGTTGTCGTCGTGCGCGGCACCCGGCCACGTCACGACCTGGTAGAAGTAGGTGCCCGGCAGGTTGACCGGCAGGCCGGACCCGTCGTAGGTCAGCTCGGGCACGACCTGCGCGAACGGGATCGTCGGCTTCGGCCCGGTGAAGTCCAGCACGATCCGGTCGTACGTGGCGTGCGCCCCCACTCGAACGTTGGTCAGCAACGGCGTGGACGGTGACGCGGACGCCGTGGACACCACCGACGCGACAGCGGTCAAAGCGGCGAACAACACGACTACCGCGCGCAAACGAGTCCTCATGGCTACCCCTCCCCAAGTGTGGCCGGAAAGCGCTCCGCCCCGAGGAGCGCTTCCCCATTAGAGACGCTCGGCGGCCCCCGTGGTTGCGAACACGGGAAACTGCGCCGTCCGAGTGCCCCCACTAGGCTCGGATCGACCGATGATCACCCGTGGAGGACCCGATGAGCCTTGAGCGCCCCGTTGCTCCCGATCCCTACTCGCTGCTGCCGGTGGTGCCCTCGTTCAGCGTGACGTCGACCGACGTGCGCGACGGCGAGACGTTGCCGCAGGCGCAGGTGCACGCGGGCGGCAACACCTCTCCGCAGTTGAGCTGGTCCGGTTTTCCCGAGGGGACCAAGAGCTTCGTGGTGACGTGCTTCGACCCGGACGCGCCGACGCCGTCGGGGTTCTGGCACTGGGTCGCGGTGAACCTGCCCGCGTCGGTGACGGAACTGCCCGCGGGCGCGGGTGGGTCGGACGACTCGCTGCCGGGTGGCGCGTTCCACGTCCGCTCGGACTACGGCACGCGCGCGTTCGGCGGCGCGGCCCCGCCGGAGGGCGACCCGGCGCACCGGTACTTCTTCGTGGTGCACGCGGTCGACGTGGAGGAGCTGGACGTCGACGGCGACGCCTCGCCCGCCGTGGTGAGCTTCAACCTGGCGTTCCACACGCTCGCGCGGGCGATCCTCACCCCTGTCTTCCAGCAAACCTGAGCGGGAATCGCACGGCCGTCCTGCCCGTTTGAGAGAGTAGGAACCCCACCTACCAGGCAGGACGGCATCGTGCGGCACTTCGACCTCGTCATCATCGGCAGCGGCTCCGGGAACTCGATCCCCGACGAGCGGTTCGCCGGCCAGCAGATCGCGATCGTCGAGAAGGGCGTGTTCGGCGGCACCTGCCTGAACGTCGGCTGCATCCCGACGAAGATGTTCGTGCACACCGCGGACGTGGCCTCGACCCCGTCGGGTGCCGCCAAGTTCGGTGTCGACGAGCACCTGGACGGCGTGCGGTGGCCGGACGTGCGGGACCGGATCTTCGGCCGCATCGACCCCATCTCGGCGGGCGGGCTGCGCTGGCGGTCCGAGGACAACGCGAACGTGACCGTCTACCAGGGCACGGCGAGGTTCGTCGGCCCGAAGACGCTCGACACCGGCACCGGCGAGGTCATCACCGCCGACCGGTTCGCGATCGGCGCGGGCAGCAGGCCGGTCATCCCGGACGTCGTGGACCTCGACACGGTCGACTACCACACCAGCGACACCGTGATGCGGCTCGACGAGCTGCCCGAGAGCATGGTCATCCTGGGCAGCGGGTTCGTCGCGAACGAGTTCGCGCACGTGTTCTCGTCGTTCGGCGTGAAGGTCACGATGATCGCCCGCTCGGACCTGCTGCTGCGCCACGAGGACCACGAGATCGCCGAGCGCTTCACCTCGCTCGCCACCGACAGGTGGGACGTGCGGTTGCAGCGCAAGACCGTGCGCGCCGAGCGCACCGACGGCGGCCTCCGCCTGCACCTGGAGGGTCCGGACGGCGCGGAGGTCGTGGACGCCGAGGCGCTGCTGATCGCGGTCGGCCGCACCCCGAACACCGACCTGCTCGACCTCGCGCAGACCGGTGTGACCACCCACCCGGACGGCCGGATCGTCGTGGACGAGTACCAGCGGACCGTCGTGGACGGCATCTACGCGTTCGGCGACATCAGCTCCGAGTACCAGCTCAAGCACGTCGCGAACCACGAGAGCAAGGTCGTGCGGCACAACCTGCTGCACCCCGACTCGCCGAGGAAGTCGGACCACCGGTTCGTGCCGTCGGCCGTGTTCTCGTCCCCGCAGATCGCCTCCGTCGGCCTCACGGAGGAGCAGGCGGTCGAGCAGGGCGTCCGGTACGTGAAGGGCACGCAGGCGTACGCGTCGATCGCCTACGGCTGGGCGATGGAGGACCACAGCGGCTTCGCCAAGGTCCTCGCCGACCCGGCCACCGGGCAGATCCTGGGCGCGCACATCATCGGTCCGCAGGCCCCGACGGTCATCCAGCCGCTCATCCAGGCCATGAGCTTCGGCCTGGACGCCCGCACGATGGCCGCGGGCCAGTACTGGATCCACCCGGCCATGCCGGAACTGGTCGAGAACGCCCTGCTGAACCTGCCGCTGGACTAGTCGAACGGCGTCCGGGCGGTCGCGATGGCCCGTCGCGACCGCCGGGACCCGCGACAGCCGTGATCAGCTGCCGAGCGAACGCACGACCTCGTCGGGGTCGGCGAGCCGTCGCCGTGCGCTTCCTCGCCCGTGGAGCCGTCCTACACGGTGCGGGGACGGCCCGCGATGGAACCGAGCGCGGTGAGCAGCACGACCAGGCCCGCCAGGACGAGCATCGAGGTCGTCCACGCGCCCGTCGAGTCGCGCAGCAGCCCGAACGCGAACGGGCCCGTGGCCGCGATCAGGTAGCCGATGCTCTGCGTCATCGCCGACAGCCGGGCGGTGTCCGCGGTGGTCGACGAGCGCAGCGAGACCAGCACGATCGCCAGCGGGAACATGCCGCCCATGCCGAGGCCGACCAGCAGCACCCACAGGCCCGTCAGGGTGCCGGGTGCGAACGCGAGACCCAGCACTCCCGCCAGCAGCAGCGCGCCGAGGACGAGCACCATCCCGGTCTGCGAGCGCCAGCGGGCGGCCAGCGGTGGCACGACGAAGCTGACCGGGACGCCGAGGACGACGGTGATGGCGAGCAGGAAGCCCGCCGTGGTGCGGTCGACGCCCGCGTCGCCGAGGATCGCCGGGAGCCAGCCCATCACCGTGTAGGCGAGCAGGGCCTGGCTGCCGAAGAAGACCGTCATGACCCACGCCAGCGGGCTGCGCAGCAGGGAGCGGCCGGGCGGCGGGCCCGTGACGCGGCCCGCCACGCCGCGGCGGGACCCGGCCAGCCAGAGCAGCAGCGCGGCCAGCGACAGCAGCGCCCACGCGCCGACCGCCAGCCGCCAGCTCCCGAGGAACGCCTCCAGCGGCGGGGTCAGGGCGGCACCGGCGCCCGCTCCCGCGGCCATCGCGGCGGTGTAGATCCCGGTGATCGGCCCGATCCTCGTGGGGAACGAGTCCTTCACCACGACGGGGATGAGGACGTTGCAGACGGCGATGCCCGCGCAGGCGACGAACGTGCCGCCGAGCACCACGAGCGGGCCGTCGACCACCCGCAGGAGCAGGCCGAGGGTCAGCACGAGGAGCGCCGAGCCGACCGCCCGCTTGAGGCCGAGGCGCCTGCCCACCCACGGCGCGGCGAAGGCGGCGGCGCCGAAGCAGAGGACGGGCACGGCGGTGAGCAGGCTCGTCCAGGCCGCCGAGACGCCGAGACCGGCCCGGACGTCGCCCAGCACCGAGGCGAGACTGGTGACCGCGGGTCGCAGGTTGGCTGCCGCGAGGGTGACGCCTGCCGCCAACAGGATGCCGCCGGTGACGGCCACATGTCGGCGTCGTCCTACGGGTTCAACCACTCCGTGTACCCGAACCGTCGCGGAGACACCACTATCGGTGGCAGTGTTATCACTCGACGGTATCGATCGCGGAATCGTCACCCGACTACTGTCCCAGACATGGGATGTTCGGATGAAAGGACTTTGCTGTGCCATTGGCCACTACCCGGCGGGCGGGCCTCGTCGATCAGGTGATCGACCAGATGAGAGGTGCGATCAGCAGCGGCGAATGGCCCGTCGGCCGCCGCATCCCGCCGGAGCCGGAGCTCGTCCAGGCCCTCGGCGTCGGGCGCAACACCGTGCGCGAGGCCGTTCGGGCGCTGTCCCACGCGGGACTGCTGGAGGTGCGGCAGGGGGACGGCACGTTCGTCCGCGCCACGAGCGAGATCTCCGGAGCGGTGCGGCGGCTGTGCGGCACCGAGCTGCGCGAGGTCCTCCAGGTGCGGCGCACGCTGGAGGTCGAGGGCGCGCGGCTGGCCGCGACGCACCGGACCGAGGACGACCTGCGCAAGCTGACAGCCCTGCTCGCGCAGCGCGACGCGGCCGTGGCGGCCAAGGACTGGGAGCGGATGATCGAGCACGACGCCGCCTTCCACGGACTGCTCGTCCAAGCGTCGCACAACACGCTGCTGAGCGAGCTGTACCGCGGCTTGAACGAAACCGTCCGCGCGAGCATCACGGCGACCGTGGACGAGGACCTCGACCCGCCGGTGTCGCACACGGGGCTGCTGGACGCCGTGCGCGACCGCGACCCCGTCCGAGCGGCGGCCGAGGCAAGCGGTTTCCTGGAGGACATCCTGCAACGACACGGCGAGTGAGGCCGCGGACCGGAACCGTCCGCGGGCGATCCTATGGTTGATCCCATGGAGCCCTATCGCATCCAGATCCCGCAGTCGCAACTCGACGACCTCCACACCCGGCTCGCGAACACCCGATGGCCCGCCGAACCCGACGGGACCGGCTGGGCGGACGGCGTGCCCGTCGCGTACCTGAAGGACCTCGTCGAGCACTGGCGCACGCGCTACGACTGGCGCGCCTGGGAAGCGCGGCTCAACGCCTTCCCCCAGTTCACGACGACCATCGACGGCGCGAACATCCACTTCCTGCACGTCCGCTCCGCCAGGGCCGACGCGCTGCCGCTGGTCCTCACGCACGGCTGGCCGGGCTCGGTCGTCGAGTTCCTCGACGTGGTCGAACCGCTGTCGCGCGACTTCCACCTCGTCATCCCCTCCATGCCCAACTACGGCTTCTCCGGCCCGACCCGCGACACGGGGTGGGACGTGCGGCGCATCGCGACCGCGTGGGCGGAGCTGATGGCGCGGCTGGGCTACGAGCGCTACGGCGCGCAGGGCGGTGACTGGGGGTCGGCGGTCTCGCGCGACCTCGGGATCGTGGACGCGGAGCACGTGGTCGGCGTGCACCTGAACATGGTGCTGACGTTCCCCGGTGACGACCTGAGCGGGCTGACCGACGACGACAGGGCCCGGCTCGGCATGCTCCAGCACTTCGCCGACGACATGTCGGGCTACCAGCGGATCCAGGGCACCAGGCCGCAGACGCTCGCCTACGGCCTCACCGACTCCCCCGTCGGGCAGCTCGCGTGGATCGTCGAGAAGTTCAAGGAGTGGACGGACTCGGAGGACGTGCCGGAGGAGGCCGTCGACCGCGACCTCCTGCTGACCAACGTGATGGTCTACTGGCTCACCGCCACCGCGGGCTCGTCCGCCCGGCTGTACAAGGAGGCGACGAGGTCCTGGACCGCGACGGAGGTGTCGACGACACCGACCGCCGTGGCCGTGTTCCCCGCCGAGATCGCCCTGCCCGTGCGGAGCATCGCGGAGAGGACGAACACCATCGTGCGGTGGACCGAGTTCGACCGCGGCGGCCACTTCGCCGCCCTCGAACAGCCCGCCCTGCTGGCGAACGACGTCCGCGCCTTCTTCCAGAGCCTGTAGATGCTGACCACGCGAACGCTCAACCGCACCACGCTGGCCCGGCAGATGCTGCTGGAACGGCACGACCTGCCACCGGACCGGGCGATCGAGCACCTGGTCGGGTTGCAGGCCCAGGCGACCTCGTCGCCGTACGTCGCGCTGTGGTCGCGGCTGCGGGACTTCGACGCGGGCGAGGTCGGCGCGATGCTGCTGGACCGCACGGCGGTCCGCACGACGCTGATGCGCGGCACGCTGCACCTCGTCACGGCCCGCGACTGCGTGCGGCTGCGGCCCGCGCTCCAGCCGATGCTGGCCCGCACGGCGACCGCGAACTTCGCCCGTTCCCGGCGAGCCGAGGACCTGGCCGACCTGGTCGCCGCGGCCAGGTCGCTGCTCGACGCGGCGCCGATGACGAACGCCCAGCTGGCCGCCGAGCTGACCCGGCGGTGGCCCGACCACGGGATCACCGGGCTGGGCTCCCTGGTCCAGGCGCTGCTGCCCGTGGTGCAGACGCCTCCGCGCGGCGTGTTCGGGCGCAGCGGGCAACCGCTCAACGCCGTCGCGGCGACGTGGCTCGCCACCGAGATCCCGGCCGAGGCCGATCCGGACGAGATGGTGCTGCGGTACCTGGCGGCGTTCGGTCCGGCGAGCGTCGCGGACGTGGCGGCGTGGTCGCGGCTGACCGGGCTGCGGGCCGTGGTGGACCGGCTGGACCTGAAGACCTACCGCGACGAGTCGGGGCGAACGCTGCTGGACGTCCCGGACGGCGTCCTCACCGACCCGGAAACCCCGGCCCCGCCCCGTTTCCTGCCCGACTTCGACAACGTGCTCCTCTCGCACGCCGACCGGACGCGGATCATGTCCGACGAGCACCGCGCCCGCTGGGGCGGTGTGTCGAACGCCGTCTTCCCGCCCAGCTTCCTGCTCGACGGGTTCCTCAGCGGCACCTGGAAGGTCGACGGGGGCGTCCTCACGATCACGCCGTACCGGGAGGTGTCCGCACAGGACCGGAGTGCCCTGGCCGAGGAAGGCCTGTCCCTGCTGGGTTTCCTCGCTCCGGGCCAGGACCACGACGTGCGGTTCGCGCCCTGACCTCGCCGCGGGCGTCCGCCGACGCTGCCGGGGTCGACCGGCGGAGGGCGCGCGACCGGGTCGGCGCTCCGGTCACGGCGCCTCGGTGGGCCTGCCGTGGTCGACGAGGTCGCCCGACGCGGTGCTCCGGTGCTCCCAGCACGCCCGCAGCGACGTCAGCGCTGCCGTGATGGCGGGTCGCCTGCCCGCCCTGGTGCGCCACACCGCGAACAGCCGCCGGGTCGGGGTCGGGTGCAGCGGGACCGCGCGCACGGTCGGCGGCAGCGCGCCCCGGCCGAGCCTGGGCAGCAGACCGACGCCGATGCCGTGCGCGAGCAGGGCGATCTGGGTCTCGTACTCGCCGACCCGGTGCGCGAGGTCCGGTTCGAGGCCCGCGCCGCGGAACGTCTTGACCAGCCAGTCGTGGCAGACGGTCCCCTCCGGCTGGCAGATCCAGCGCTGCCCGGCCAGGTCCTCGGGGACGAGGAACGGGCGGTCGGCGAGCGGGTGCGCGACGGGCAGCAGCACGTCCGCGTAGTCCTGGCCCACCGTGCTGCGGGACAACGACTCCGGCACGGCCAGCGGGGTGTTGACCCAGTCGTGGGTGACGGCCAGGTCCAGTTCGCCGCGGGCGACGGCCTGGAGGGCGTCGGGCGGGTCCAGCTCGACCGTGCGGACGTCGAGGGCGGGGTGCCGGGTGATCAGGTCGACCAGGACGAGCGGCAGCAGGCCCCGCGCGGCCGTCGCGAACGCGCCGATGGTCACCGTGCCGACCGCCGCGCCGCGCTGCTCCTCCAGGGTCACCTCGGCCTCCTCGACCAGCGCCAGCACCTGCGCGGCGGTGGCGGCGAGCCCGTAGGCGGCATCGGTCAGCGCGACACCGCGACCACGGCGTTCCAGCAGCGTGGTGCGGGTCTCGCGTTCGAGCTTGGCGATCTGCTGGGACACCGCGGAGGGCGTGAAGCCCAGCACGGACGCCGCCGCGCCGACCGAGCCGTGGGTCGCGACGGCGTGCAGCGCGCGGAGCCTGCCGAGGTCCATCATGAAGCAATGCTAAACCCTGGGGTGAAGCAAATCTCGCTGGTGCTTAACTGTCGGCCCACCCAGACTCGGTCGGGTGAAACCACGGCACGCCGCTCTCGCGGTCCTCGTCGCGGCCATCTGGGGCGTCAACTTCGTCGTCGTCGAGATCGGTCTGCGGAACTTCCCACCCCTGCTGTTCTCCGGTCTCCGGTTCCTCGCCGCCGCCGTCCCCGCCCTGTTCCTCGTCGGCCCGCCGAGGGTCGCGTGGAAGTGGGTGGCCGCGGTCGGCCTGGTCCTCGGCGTCGCGAAGTTCGGCTTCGTGTTCACCGGCATGCACGCCGGGATGCCCGCGGGGCTGTCGTCGCTGGTGCTCCAGAGCCAGGCGGTCTTCACCGTCGTGTTCGCGGCCGTGCTGCTGCGCGAACGGCCGCGCCGCACGCAGCTGATCGGCATCGGGGTCGCCTCGGTCGGCATCCTGGTGATCGCCCTCGACCACGGCGTCGGCAGCCCGCTCGGCGCGTTCGCGCTGGTGGTCGCGGGCGCGGCGTGCTGGGGGCTGTCCAACGTCATCACCCGCTACGCGAAGCCGCCGGACGCGCTGAGCTTCATCGTCTGGGTCAGCGCGGTCGCCGTCCTGCCGCTGCTGGGGCTGTCGCTGCTGGTCGAGGGCGTCGACGCGGACCTGGCCGCGCTGGCGGCGTTCGACTGGACCGGCGCGGCGGCGCTCGGGTACGTCGCGTGGATCTCGACGCTGCTCGGCTTCGGCCTGTGGGGGTACCTGCTGCGCGAGTACGACGCGGGCACCGTCGCACCGTTCTCGCTGCTGGTGCCGGTCGCGGGGATGCTGTCGGCGTGGCTCGTCCTCGGCGAGGAGCTGACCGTCCTGCGCTGCACGGCCGCGCTGCTGGTGATCGCGGGCATGGCGAGCACCGCGATCAGGCCCCGTCAGCCGGAACCGGGCAGCGTGCTCTCCCTGGCGGCGTTGAGCAGCGTCAACGTCCGCTCGAAGTCGGGGAGCGACTTGATGAACCCGTCGAGCATCACCTGCGAGTCCCCGCCCCCGTCGCGGTAGATCTTCACGCACTCGCGGGCGCCGGGCACGAGCAGCGCCAGGCCGGCCCTCCAGGACTCGGCGACCTCGGCGCCCGGCGGTTCGGGGAACGCCGCCGCCTCCTCGCTGCGCGCGCTGGCCTTCTCGCAGGCCTCGGCGATCCGCGCGGTGTCCTCCGCCTCGAACGCCTTGAACACCTCGTCGCTCGCGAACCTGACGGCCATGAACTGGTCGAACCCGCCGCCGTACTGCCAGGTGTTGACCGCCTGGTCGGTGTTCACCACCACCTCGGGCCCCGCCTCCGGCAGCAGCGCCGCCGCCCGCGGGGCCTTCGGCCACCACACCACCGCGACCGCGGACACCACCAGCACGGCCGCGACCACCAGTCGACCCGAACCTCGCCGCGGCACGACCGCACCACGGGCGAAGACCGCTCCACCGAGCGCGGCGACGACACCCAGCACCGGCAGCACCTGCGACGGGCGAGCGGCCAGCACGCTGTCGACCTGCCAGCCGTCCAGGTGCAGCGCCCAGATCCCCAGGCAGCCCACCACCCCGACGACCCAGGTGGCCAGCAGCGCCGTGACCAGCTCGGACCGCCGGGCGACGAGCGCGGCGACCAGCACCTGGACGGCGACCACCGCCACCAGTTCCCACGCCGACCGGGCCGCGGCGGCCTCCGGCGTACCGCCCGCGGTGAAGGACAGCGCCACCGCGACCACACCCCACCCGGCTGCGCCGACCAGTCCCGCGAGCACGCCGAGACGCGCCGACCCCCGGCCCAGCAGGAGCGGCACGAGCCACAGCAGCGCCACCGCGGCGGCCGTGAGGACCCGGTCGGAGTTCAGCAGGAACGGCACCACCACGATCCCGGCCACCCGCCCGTACCCGCTCACGAGGGTGAAGGCCGGACCCAGGTGGTCGCGCCAGAGCACCTCGGCGACCAGCAACTCCCGGAACCACCCGAGGAAGCTCAGGCACACCACGACCACGGCGGCGGCGGACACCGCGCCGAGCCACCCCCGCGCCCGGTCGGCGAGCCGCACGGCCACCAGTCCCGCCCAGGCGCAGACGAGCGCGGTGACCAGCACGAGGATCGCCGCGCCGAGCACCACGAAGCCGTTGCCGAAGATCCGCGCCGCGGCGCGGGACAGGTCCAGTTCCAGGCCGATCGCCAGCCCCAGCCCCAGCCCCAGGCCCGGCCGGACGAACGTCCACCGCCCGACGCCGCCCGCCCGCAGGTACGCGGCGCCGCGCAGGGCGATCACGCACACCAGCGAGGCGACGGCGACGCTCCACACCACGCGCATCACGAGGAACGACTCGTTGCCCTCGCGGTACCAGCTGATCCCGCTCAACCCGGCGACCAGGTGCGACCAGGCGAGCTGGATCGCCAGGCCGCTCATCAGCGCCTCGCCGAAACCGTTGCGCAGCAACGACTTCGGGTCGCTCATCGCGGCGTTCCGCGCGACGCGGGTCGGGTGGATGGCGATCCACCTCAGCACGCGGCGGTGCTCGGGTTCCGCCCTGAGCGTGCGGTAGGGATCGGTGTCGTCGGTCCACAGCGCGACCAGCGCGTCGGCGTAGCGCTCACGGGAGCGCAGCACGGCGGTGCGCGCCGCGTACACCAGCAGCACCAGCAGGAACACCCGGACGAGCAGGCCCGCGGTGATCGGCGAGTCCAGGTTGGGGAGGTTCCAGTCCAGCAGCGGGCTCAGGTAGAACACCAGGTACGGCAGCAGCACCACCGACAGCACCGCCCGCCACACCGAGAGCGTCGCGTAGGTGGTCGCCACGTCGCCGTTGCGGACGTGCGCCAGTTCGTGCAGCACCACGGCGTCGAACCCGGCCCGGTCGCGGTCGAGCAGCGCCACCAGGCCGGCGTCCAGGCACACCACGGGTTTCCGGCGGGTGCCGAACGCGACCCCGCCCGCCCGCGTGCTGTACGGGTCCAGCCGGAACTCCGGCGCCCGCGCCAGACCGGCCTTGGCCACCAGTTCGCCGAGCGGGCCCTCCAGCTTGCTCCACAGCGCCGGGCAGGACTCGTGGTCCAGCAGTTCCAACCGCGACCGGCGGACCCGCCACCGCGGCAGGACGACGTAGACCACGGCCGCCACCAGCAGGAGCAGCGCCACACCACCGACCAGCCACCCGATCCGGGGCAGGAAGAGACCCGACATGCACTCGCGGTACAGGGCCCACTTGGCCTCGTCCGGGTCGACGCTGTTCGTGGACGTCAGGTACAGGTCCGCCCTCACCTGGCAGCTCGCGTCCTCCAGGAACGGGTCCGCGGGCCACGCGGAGGCGAACGAGCCCGCGACGAACCAGGTGGTCGCGAGCGCCAGCGCCACGAGCGTGCCGAAGCGCAGCGTCGTGCCGGAGGGCGTGCCGAGCAACTCCGGTCTGCCGGACCCCACTACAGCTCGCGCTCGAGCGTCGTCCGGACCGCGTCGCCCACCTTCTCCGCCAGGTCGTCGGCCACCCCGAGTTCCTTGGCGCGCTCGATCGCCAGCGCGCGCAGGCCGTCGAGCTGGTCGGCGGTGATCTCGGGCGCGTCCTTGGGGCGGCGCAGGCGCTTGAACAGCTTGCCGCCGCGCTCGACGAGCGCCTCGCCGGTCTTGTCGAGCAGGTGCTCGTACACCGCGGTCGCGACGCCCAGAGCCACCGGTGACAGCAGCGCGATGGCGATGTCGATGCCCGACCCCAGCACGGCCCCCGGCCGGTCGCGGTCGGAGAGGACCTTCTTGGGATCGCGGAGGTAGGCGCGGCTGACGGGCTCGAAGAGAGCCAGTTCGTCCGGCGCGAGATCGGCCACCACGCTGCGAGCGGTGTCCACGACGAAGTCACGTTCGGCCATCGCGCCTCCTCGGTCGGAGTTTCCTGTCTAGTCCGTGATCACCACGGCCACACTCGACCATTGTGGTGAACGATGATCTCCACCGGGACGGCATTCGGAATTCCGATGGCGTCAGGTGGGAGCCCCCGGAGGCACGAACGGGAGCCCCGCGGGCGCGCCGCCGTCGAGCAGCCGCCGCACGGCCGAGGTGTCCAGGTGGTCCGCGACCAGGTCGCCGAGCAGGTCGAGCTGGGCGGCCCGCGCGGCGGCGAAGTCGACGTCCTCGGCGGGCGTGAAGCCGTCGCGGCCGGACCTGTCCGCGGCCCAGCGCAGGAACGCCCGCCGGAACCCGTCGTTCTCCAGCAGGCCGTGCCAGTGCGTCCCCGCCACCGACCCCGTCAGCGCGCCCTCGCCGACGCCGTCCGGCAGCGTCACGAGGGTGTCCAGGTCACCGCGGCGCGCGACCCGGCCGTGGTGGATCTCGTAGCCCGTGACGGGTTCGCCGAACGCGGTGCCCGACGGCCGGTGCAGCGTCTTGGCGGGCTCGAAGCGGACGTCGAGGTCCAGCAGGCCGAGGCCGTCCACGGTGCCCGCCCGCGACTCCACGGCGTCCTCGATGCGCGTGCCGAGCATCTGGAACCCGCCGCACACCCCGAGCACCGGCAGGCCGCGCCGGGCGTGCGCGGTGATCGCGTCGGCCAGCCCGGTCTCCCGCAGCCACGCCAGGTCGGTCACGGTGGCCTTGGAGCCGGGCAGCACCACGAGGTCCGCGTCCGCGACCCGCGACGGCTCGGTGACGAACCGGACCGACACCCCCGGCTCGCACGCCAGCGCCTCCACGTCCGTGGCGTTGGAGATCCGGGGCAGCCGCACGACCGCGACCCGCAGCCACTGCTCGCCGACGGGCGGCTTCGGCCTGCCGATCACGCCGTCCGCGCTGTAGGACAGCGAGTCCTCCGCGTCCAGCCACAGCTCCTCCCGCCACGGCAGCACGCCGAGCACGGGGCGGCCGGTGAGGGCCTTCAGCTGGTGCAGCCCCGGCTCCAGCAGCGCGGGGTCGCCGCGGAACTTGTTGACCACGAACCCGGCCACCAGCGCCTGGTCGGCCGGGTCGAGCAGCGCGAGCGTGCCGAACAGGTGCGCGAACACACCGCCGCGGTCGATGTCGCCGACCACCAGCACCGGCAGGTCCGCCGCCCGCGCCAGCCCCATGTTCGCGATGTCGTTCGCCCGCAGGTTGATCTCGGTCGGCGACCCGGCGCCCTCGCAGACGACGGCCTCGTAGTCGTTCCGCAGCGAGTCCAATGTGGACAAGACCGTGCGGAGCAGCTCGGCCTTGCGCTCCCGGTACGACAGCGCCGACACCTCGCCGACCGCGCGGCCCAGCACGACGACCTGCGACGTCCGGTCCCCACCCGGCTTGAGCAGCACCGGGTTGAACCGGACGCTGGGCTCCAGCCCGCACGCCGCCGCCTGCACGGCCTGCGCGCGGCCGATCTCGCCGCCGTCCGGCGTGACCACCGAGTTGTTCGACATGTTCTGCGCCTTGAACGGCGCCACGCGGACCCCCTCGCGCGCCAACCAGCGGCACAGCCCGGCCACCAGGACGCTCTTGCCCGCGTCCGAGGTGGTCCCGGCCACCAGCAGCGCACCGGTCACGACCGCACTCCCCCCGTCCACCCGCTCAGACTGACATCATTCCCCCCATGGTCGACGTTCCCGCCACCACGGTCCTGGTGCACAGCCCCTTCCTCGGACCCGCCACCTTCCGGCCGCTGGCCGACGCGCTCGCCGCGCACGGTCACCCGGTGGTGGTGCTCGACCTGAGGGTGAGCGTCAACTCGGCGCCGGTGCACCAGCGGATGATCGGCGAGTTCGCCGACGCCGTCGACGACTCCGCCGTGGAGGGCGAGGTGGTCCTCGTGGGCCACAGCGGGGCAGGCCCGCTGCTGCCCGCGTTCGCCGACGCGCTGGAGACCCCGGTCGGCGCGCTCGTCTACCTCGACGCCGACCTGCCCACACCGGGCAAGAGCTGGCGCGAGACGTTCTCGCCCGAGCTGATGGCGCACATGCGGAAGATCTCCCGCGAGGACGTCATGCCCCGCTGGGACCGCTGGTTCCCACCGGAGCTGCTCCCGACCCTGATCCCGGACCCCGCGCAGCTCGCGGAGATCCTGGAGGAGGCCCCCGAGGTGCCGCTGGCGTTCCTCAAGGAACAGCGGCCGTCGGTGCCCTGGCCCGGCCCCTCGGCGTACCTGCGGCTCAGCGCCGAGTACGCCGACGCGGCCGCCGCGGCGGCGGAGCTGGGCTGGCCGGTCAGCGAGCTGGACCTGCACCACCTGGCGGCGGCGACCCACCCGGAGCAGGTCGCCGCGGCGCTGGTGGCGCTGCTCAGCAGACTGTGAGGATCTCGGCCCCGTCCTCGGTGACCAGGATCGTGTGCTCGAACTGAGCGGTCCAGCTCTTGTCCTTGGTGGTGATCGTCCAGTCGTCGGCCCAGGTGTCGTGCTCGATCCCGCCGAGGGTGATCATCGGCTCGATCGTGAACGTCATGCCGGTCTCGATGACGGTCGGCACGTGCGGCGCGTCGTAGTGCAGCACGACCAGGCCGCTGTGGAACGAGCGCCCGATGCCGTGCCCGGTGAAGTCGCGCACGACGCCGTAGCCGAACCGGTTCGCGTAGGCCTCGATGACCCGGCCCACCACGTTCAGCTGGCGGCCCGGCTTCACCGCCTTGATGGCCCGCACGGTCGCCTCGTGCGTGCGCTCCACCAGCAGCCGGTTCTCCTCGCTGACGTCACCCGCCAGGAAGGTCGCGTTCGTGTCGCCGTGCACCCCGCCGATGTAGGCGGTCACGTCGATGTTCACGATGTCGCCGTCCTCCACCACCGTGGAGTCCGGGATGCCGTGGCAGATGACCTCGTTCAGCGAGGTGCAGCACGACTTCGGGAAGCCCCGGTAGCCGAGCGTCGACGGGTAGGCCCCGTTGTCGCAGAGGAACTCGTGCGCCACCGCGTCGATCTCGTCCGTGGTCACGCCGGGCACCACGACCTTGCCCGCCTCCTGGAGCGCCTGGGCGGCCAGCCTGCCCGCGACCCGCATGGCCTCGACCACCTCGGGCGGCTGCACCCACGGCTCGTCGCTCCGCGTCGGGCCCGGCTTGCCCACGTACTCGGGGCGGGCTATCGCGGCGGGGACGGAACGGCGGGGGGACAGTTCACCTGGCTTCAGGGCGGCACGCACGGACATGCCTCCACACTACGGCGCGAGACCGGTCGGGCGTCACGTGGTCGCCGCGCGGGAGCGACCACCCGCAGGCAGGCGGCCAGGGCGGCGGTCGCGAGCTGCTCGGCGCAGGTGACGAACGCCTCCAGGTCACCCAGGGAGCGGCGACCACCTCGCCCCGACCGGTGATCGAGATGTGCTCGCCCGCTCCCGCACGTCGGGCGTGCCCGGTGGCGTGGTGACGGGGTTCTCCCAGCCCGATCCGCTCCACCGGCACCGTGCGCCGCACCGGGAGCAGGTCGCTCAGCCCAACGCCCGCAGGAACTTCCCGGTCACCTCGATCGCGGGCACGGAGGAGTTCGCGCCCAGCACCAGGGTCGCGAAGGCCAGGTCGCCCCGGTACCCGACGAACCAGCCGTGGGAGTTGACGCCGTCGCCGAACTGGGCCGTGCCGGTCTTCCCGCGCACGTCCGGGATGTCGGCGAGGAGCTGGGCCGTGCCGACGTCCACCACCTCGCGCATCATCTGGCGGATCGGCTCCAGCACGGTCGGCGCGATGGTGGCCGAGCGGTGGTCGACCTTGGTCTCCTGGCCGCGCAGCAGGGAGGGGATGGGCTGCTCGCCCCTGGCGACGGTGGCCGCCACGACGGCCATGCCGAACGGGCTGGCCAGGACCTTGCCCTGGCCGAAGCCGTCCTCGGCGCGCTCCACGACGTCGGTCGCGGGCGGGACCGAGCCGGTGATCGTGGTGATGGCGGGGACCTCGAAGTCGACGCCGAGGCCGAGCTTGTCGGCGGTCTTGGTGAGGGCGTCGGCGGGCAGGCCCGCGGCGATCTCGGCGAACGTCGTGTTGCAGGAGAAGGCGAACGCGCTGTGCAGGGGGATGGTGCCCTTGTCGAAGTCGTGGTCGTTCGGCACGATCCGGCGGCCGTCGATGGTGGTCTTGCCGGGGCACGGCACGGCGGTGTCGGCCTGGACCTTGCCGTCCTCCAGCGCCGCGAGGGCCGAGACGATCTTGAACGTGGAGCCGGGGGCGAACTGGCCCGTGAGGGCGATGGCGCCCTGGACGTCGGCGGGCTCGTTCTGCGCCACGGCGAGGATGTCGCCGGTCGACGGCTGGATCGCCACGAGCATCGCGGCCTCCGGGAGCGGCTCCACGGCGTCCTCGGCCGCGACCTGCACCGCCTTGCTCAGCGCGGTCTTGACCGCCTCGGCGGGCTCGGACGCCTTCTCGTGCAGGCCCTCCAGCTCGTCGCCGCCCGCCGCCACGGTGTAGACGCGGAAGCCGGAACGGCCCGCGACCTGCTCCTCCACCGACTTGCGGATGGCGGGGAGGATCTGCGAACCGAACTTCTTCACCGGGGGCAGCAGGCTGGTCCGGGTGCTGAACCGGACGCCGGGCAGCTCGTAGATCTGCGGCTTGACCGCCTGGTAGTCAGCGTCGCGCAGCGCGGCCACCTGGTAGACCTGCCCCTCGGGCACCTTCGCCGCGCCGTCGGTGATCGACTGCTGGGTGATCGCCTTGTCGAACGGGGTCAGCGCGGTGGCCAGCGCCGCGGTGACGGCGGGCAGGTCGGTGATCTCCTTGCGGTCGAGCAGGATGGACACGACCGTTTCGGGCGCCAGCAGCGGTTCGCCCTCCCGGTCCAGGACCGGCGCGAGGTTCGGCGTGAGCTCCGCGAGGGCGAGGCTCTGCTGCGCGGCCAGCTTCGGGTGCACCAGCGACGGCAGCCAGTGGACCTTCCAGTCGTCGTCGTCCCGGCGCAGCTCGACCTTGCTCTGGTAGTTCCAGACGTGGTTGTGGCCGAGGTTCCAGTCGTAGGTGATGGTCGCGTCGGCCGTGCTGCCCTCGCCCTCCGCGTTGCGGACCTGCTCGACCTCGACGCTGACGGACTCCGGCTTCAGCGCGGCGCGGACCTTGTCCAGCAGGTCCTTCGCCTGACCCGGATCGTCGGTCATCGCCGCCGCGGCCTGCGTGTCACCGCTGGAGAGGTGGGCGAGGAAGTCCGAGGTGATCTGGTCGGGACCAGGCCTCGACTGGAACAGGCCGCAGCCGGTCACGACCAGCAGGGCGCTCAACACGACGGTCAACTCAGGGTTCACCCGCACGGCGGCAGTATGCCGCAACGCCTCAGAACAGCACCGTCGCGTACTGACCGACCTGGGTGAACCCGATCCGCTGGTAGGCCGACCTGGCGACCTCGTTGTACCCGTTGACGTAGAGGCTGGCGGTGCGGCCGAGGCCCCGGACCAGCCGGTCGGCGACCGTGGCGGTGCCCGCCGTTCCGATGCCGTGGCCACGGCGGTCCGGGCGGACCCACACGCCCTGGATCTGGCCGACCTTGCTGGACAGGGCACCGATCTCGGCCTTGAAGACGACCTCGCCGTTCTCGAACCTGGCGAACGCCCGCCCGCCCGCGATCAGCTCGGAGACCCTGGCCCGGTATCCCGCGCCGCCGTCCTCGGCGCAGGGGTCGACGCCGACCTCCTCGATGAACATGGCGATGGCCGCGGGGAGGTAGCGGTCCAGCTCCTCCGGCCGGACCGGGCGCACCAGCGGGTCGGGGGCGACGTCGGCGGCCTTGCCCAGCGCCATGAGCGGCTGGTCGTCGCGGACCTCGCGCGCGGGACCCCAGTCCGGCTGCAACTCCTGCCACAGCCCCAGCACCTGCTCGGCCGGGCCCACCAGCGAGGAGCACATGCGGCCCCGGCGCCTGGCGCGGTCCGCGAAGCTGCGCAGCGCGGACGGGTTGCCCTTCAGGGGGATGAGGTTGGGGCCCGCGAAGCAGAGGCCGTCGACCCGGCCGCCCCGGAGCGCCCGGTGGTCGCAGGCCCACACCTCGCCGCCGAGGCGCCACGGGTCGAGGCCCGCCACCTCGACCCGCGCGGCGACCATGCACGAGGCCACGGGATCGGCCTCCAGCAACCCGAGCACTTCGGGCAAGTCCCGTCCGTCCAACAGCCGCGCACCGGCCAACCTGAGCACGTCTCCCAGCCTGCCAGATGGACGGTGGATCGCGCTCGCCCCCGGTCGTGTCCCCTGGCTGGTCGACCGGGTTTTTCGCCGACGTCGGACGAACGCTCGATTCATCGATCGAGAATGCGAAAAAGAAATCGGCCACGCGACCGTGCGCGTGACCGATTCCCGGTGGAGCTGTTCCGGTCAGCTCACGCTGACCGCGGGCACCGAGCCCTCGACGGGCTCCATGTCCTCCGCGAGGCGCATGGCCTCCTCGATCAGGGTCTCCACGATCTGGTGCTCGGGAACGGTCTTGATGACCTTCCCCTTCACGAAGATCTGGCCCTTGCCGTTGCCGGAGGCGACACCCAGGTCGGCCTCGCGGGCCTCGCCGGGACCGTTCACGACGCAACCCATGACGGCCACGCGCAGCGGGACCTCCATGCCCTCCAGGCCTGCGGTCACCTGCTCGGCCAACGTGTAGACGTCGACCTGGGCGCGACCGCAGGACGGGCAGGACACGATCTCCAGCTTGCGCGGGCGCAGGTTGAGCGACTGGAGGATCTGGATGCCCACCTTGACCTCCTCCACCGGAGGGGCCGAGAGGGACACGCGGATGGTGTCGCCGATCCCCTGGCGGAGCAG
Source organism: Umezawaea sp. (assembly GCF_036375055.1). Lineage (GTDB taxonomy): Bacteria > Actinomycetota > Actinomycetes > Mycobacteriales > Pseudonocardiaceae > Umezawaea. The sequence goes on along the minus strand of NZ_DASUSQ010000167.1, from coordinate 23,938 downwards.
CGCGCCGAACGCGACGGCGGACTTGATCGTGCCCTGGAACGCGGGACCGGCTTCCGTGACGCCGAGGTGCAGCGGGTAGTCGCACTGCTCAGCGAGGATCTCGTACGCGCGGATCATGACGACCGGGTCGTTGTGCTTGACCGAGATCTTGATGTCGTGGAAGTCGTGCTCGGCGAACAGCGACGCCTCCCACAGCGCCGACTCGGCCAGCGCCTCGGGCGTGGCCTTGCCGTGCTTGGCCATGAGGCGCGGGTCGAGCGACCCCGCGTTGACGCCGATGCGGATCGGCGTGCCGTGGTCCTTCGCGGCGGCCGCGATCTCCTTGACCTGGTCGTCGAACTTGCGGATGTTGCCGGGGTTCACCCGAACGGCCGCACAGCCCGCCTCGATGGCCGCGAAGACGTACTTCGGCTGGAAGTGGATGTCCGCGATGACCGGGATCTGCGACTTCCTGGCGATGGCGGGCAGCGCGTCCGCGTCGTCCTGCGAGGGGCAGGCGACGCGGACGATGTCGCAGCCGGACGCGGTCAGCTCCGCGATCTGCTGGAGCGTCGCGTTGACGTCCGAGGTCAGGGTCGTGGTCATCGACTGCACCGACACCGGGAACTCGCTGCCGACGCCTACCGAGCCCACCATGAGCTGCCGGGTCTTTCGACGATCGGACAACACCGGCGGCGGCAATGCCGGCATACCGAGCATGACGCCGTCACTCATGGAATAGCACCTCTCACTGGGGAAGTCTGATGGGGTTGACGAGGTCGGCGGTCACGGTCAACAGCGTGATGCCGCCACCGATGAAGATGACGAAGTAGGTGAGCGGGAGGAGCCGCATGTAGTTCACGGGCCCGCCCGCGGGCTTGCCGCGGAGCTTGCGGAGCCAGTCTCGCACCCGCTCGTAGAGGTTGACCGCGATGTGCCCACCATCGAGTGGAAGTAGCGGCAGGAGGTTGAAAACACCGACGAAGAAGTTCAGGCCCGCGAGCATCAGCAGGAAGAACTGCCAGAGGCCCTGCTCGGCCGCGTCACCGCCGAGCCTGCTGGCCCCGACGACGCTCACCGGGGACTCCAGGTCGCGCTCCCCGCCGCCGATGGCCTTGACCACGGCCGGGATCTTCTCCGGGAACTTGAGCAGGCCCTTCCAGGTGTTCTCGAACATCGTGCCGGTGAACGCGGTGGCACCGCCGATCGCGGTGATCGGGTTGTACTCGAAGTTGGACCGCCAGGCGACGCCGATCGCGCCGACCTCGCGCGTCTCCGTGGAGCCGTCGGCCTTCCGGTACTCGCGGGTGACCTTCGGGACGTCCATCGTGACCTTGAGCTCCTGGCCGTCGCGCAGGACGGTGAACTCGGTCGGGCCGCCGCGCTGCTGGGTCTTCGCCAGCAGGTCCTGCCACGTCGGCGTGGCCTCGCCCGCGACGGCGACGATCTGGTCGTCCGGCCGGATGCCCGCGCTCTTCGCGGGGGCCGGGGCGCCGGGGGCGCACGCCGCGTCCGTGGCGCCGCTCTGCACGCAGTCGCTGATCGACGCGATGATCGGCTCGTTCTTCAGGTTGGGCAGGCCCATGGTCGCGGCCATCGCGTAGAGCACGACGAAACCCACGATGAAGTGGGTGATCGAGCCCGCCGAGAGCACCACCACGCGCTTCCAGGTCTTCTGCTTGTAGAAGGCGCGGGGGGCGTCGTCGGGGTGCACCTCCTCCAGCGCGGTCATGCCGGTGATCTCGCAGAACCCGCCTGCGGGGATCGCCTTCAGGCCGTACTCGGTCTCGCCCTTGCGGAACGACCAGATCTTCGGCCCGAACCCGATGAAGTAGCGGGTCACCTTCATGCCGAACGCCTTGGCGGTCAGCAGGTGGCCGAACTCGTGCAAGGCGATGGAGACGCCGATGAGCAGCGCGAACAGCACGATGCCCAGGATGTTGACGACCACGTTCAGTCCCTTCCAGACTCCACCGAAGTGGCCACGAGTTCCCGTGCTCGCGCGCGCGCCCAGTCCTCGGCCGCCAGCACCTCGGCGACGTCGGCGGGCTCGTGCGCCCATCCGTCCGCCTCGGCGAGCACTCGCGAGACAGTGTCCACGATGGAGGTGAAAGCCGTGTTGCCACCGAGGAAGACGTCGACGGCCTCCTCGTTCGCCGCGTTGTAGACGGCGGGCAGGCAGCCGCCCGTCGACCCCGCGTGGCGGGCCAGCTCGACCGCGGGGAAGGTGTCGCCGTCCAGCGGTTCGAACGTCCACGCCGTCGCCACTTCGAAGCTACACCGCCGTGCGGCGCCGGGGACGCGGTCCGGCCAGCCGAGGCCGAGCGCGATCGGCAGCTTCATGTCCGGCGGGCTGGCCTGCGCGAGCGTGGAGCCGTCGGTGAAGGCGACCATGGAGTGCACGACCGACTGCGGGTGCACGACCACGTCGATCCGGTCGTAGGGGATGCCGAACAGCAGGTGCGCCTCGATCAGCTCCAGCCCCTTGTTGATCAGGGTGGCCGAGTTGATGGTGATCACCGGGCCCATCGCCCACGTCGGGTGCGCCATCGCCTCCGCCGCGGTCACGCTCGCCAGCTCGGCGCGGGTGCGACCGCGGAACGGGCCGCCGGACGCGGTCAGGACCAGCCGGTCCACCTCGTCGGTCCGGCCGCCGCGCAGGCACTGCGCGAGCGCGGAGTGCTCGGAGTCGACGGAGACGAGCTGCCCCGGCTTGGCGGCGTTGAGCACGAGCGGGCCGCCCGCGATCAGCGACTCCTTGTTCGCCAGCGCCAGCAGCGCGCCGGTGTCCAGCGCCCGCAGCGTCGGCTCCAGGCCGCGCGACCCGGTGATGGCGTTGAGCACCACGTCGGCGGGCGTCGAGTCGATGAGGTCGAGCACGGCGGACGGCCCGGCGAAGACGCGCGGCATCCGGAACCCGCCCCTGCTGTAGCCGCGGCGCTGGGCCTCGGCGTAGAGGGCGAGCGTCACGTCCTCCGCGGCCGTGGCGCGCGTCACGGCGACCGCGCCGACGCCGAACTCGACCGCCTGGCGGGCCAGCGCGGCGGGGTCGGCCCCGCCGGCGGCGATGCCCGCGACGGTGAACCGGTCGCGGTTCGCGGCGATGACGTCGAGGGCCTGGGTGCCGACCGAGCCGGTCGACCCGAGGAGGAGCACCGAGCGTGCGGCCGTGGTGAGCTGCGACGCCGGTCGTGGAGCTTGCGCGGAGGAGTCCATCACCGTCCATTGTCCCGGAAGCGACCTGATGGACCGCATGGCGGTACTCAGGTCACAGAATGATAAATCAGGCGTAGGGCGATCAGAACCAGGGCATTCCATCCCCGAACGCCGCGGGGGACAAGCCCGTCGCGGCCACGCTGGAAGGAGAGCCCCCGTGGGCATCTTGGGCTGGATCGTCCTGGGTCTTATCGCGGGTGCCATCGCCAAGGCGATCATGCCGGGCAAGGACCCCGGCGGCATCATCGTCACGATGCTGATCGGCATCGTCGGCGCCATCCTCGGTGGCTTCATCGGCCGCGCGCTGTTCAACAGCGACATCAACAACTTCTTCGACCTGAGCACGTGGCTGCTGGCCATCCTCGGCTCGCTGGTGCTGCTGGGCATCTACCGGCTGGTCACCGGTCGGCGCGCACACGCCTGACCCAGTCCCGCGACGAGGGCCGTCCCCACCGGGGGCGGCCCTCGTCGCGCGTCAGCCCGCCAGTCCGGCGTCCCTGGCCAGCAGCGCGGCCTGCACCCGGTTGGTCAGCCCGAGCTTCGCGAGCAGCCTGCTCACGTAGGTCTTCACCGTCGCCTCGCTCATGTGCAGCCGCTGCCCGACGTCGGCGTTCGACATCCCGAGGCCCAGCAGCGCCAGCACCTCGACCTCGCGCTCGGTGAGCCCCTCGACCTGCCGCTTGGCCTCCTGCCGCCGAGGCTGCCCGGCGTGGGCCACCATCCCGACGACCCGGCTGGTCACCATGGGTGACAGGTAGGCCTCGCCCGCGTGGACCGCTCGGACGGCCCTGAGCAGCTCCTCCGGCGCGGAGTCCTTCAGCAGGAACCCGGCGGCCCCCTCGGACAGGGCCCGGACGATGTTGTCGTCCTCACCGAACGTGGTCAGCATCACCACCCGCACCGACGGGGCCACCGACTTCAGCTCGCGGGCGGCGGCCAGCCCGTCCATCCTCGGCATCCGGATGTCCAGCACGGCCACGTCGACGCGCCGCTCCAGGGCGATCCGGACCGCCTCTCGCCCGTCGCCCGCCTCGGCGACCAGCTCGATGTCGGCCGCGGTGCCCAGGATGGCCTTGATGCCCGCCCTCATCAGCGGTTCGTCGTCGGCGATCAAGACCCGGATCACGCTCACTCAGATCCTCTGCATGTGGGAGTTCTTCTCGACGACCCTGCCGTCCGCGAAGCAGAACCGCAGGACGAGCTGACCGCCGGAGGTGTAGGTCTGCTGGTCCGACAGACGGTATTCGCACGTGGAACCCGGCGGCTCGGGGGCCGACCTGTCGCGCAGGTCCCCGACCGCCGCGGACGAGCCCCCGCTCTGGAGGTGCGCCCGCACCTCGGCCTCCGGCTGGCCGGTGTACACCGAGTCGTAGAACGACCTCTGCACCACGTTCGTCACGGGCTGGAGGCCGATCCAGGTGTAGCCGCCGACGACGACCAGCACCACCAGGCCCGCCGCGACGATCGACCCGACCCCGGCCCACTTCCGCACGCCGGACCGCGCCATCGAGGCCTCGGCCACCAGCACCTCGTGGCTGTCGTCCGGCTCCTCGGCGACGGTGGTGTCCTCGTACGGCAGCACGGCGGCGATCCGGAACCCACCGGCGGGCAGCGGTCCCACGTGCAGCAGGCCGCCGGCCACCCGCACCCGCTCCCCCAGGCCGATCAGCCCCACACCGGGACCGCCGTCGACGACCCCCGGCCGCGGCGGGTTGTTGCGCACCTCCACCACCAGCGCGTCCGGCTCGTACTTCACCGTCACCTGCACGCTCGCCCCCGGCGCGTGCTTGTTGGCGTTGGTGAGCCCCTCCTGCGCCACCCGGTAGGCGGCGTGGCTCACCTTGGACGGCAGCGGGCAGGCGACCCCGCCGCGCACCAGGCTGACCCGCACCCCGGCCCGCCGGGCACCGTCGACCAGCTCGTCGATCGCCTCGACGGTCCGCCGCGCCAGGTCCTCCTCCGGCGGGTCGTCGCGCCGCAGCACGCCGATGACCCCGCGCAGCTCCTCCATGCCGGTCAGCGCGGCGCTGCGCAGGACCTGCACGGCCTCCCGCTGCCTCTCCCCCAGTTCGCCGTCGAGGGCGAGCGCCCCGGCGTGCACCGAGATCAGGCTCAGCCGGTGCCCCAGGCTGTCGTGCATGTCCTGCGCGATCCGGTTCCGCTCCCGCAGCCGGACCTGCCTGGTCAGCATCGCCCGTTCCCGGCGCATCCGCTCCTCGCGCTCCTGGAGCGCGGCGACGAGGGCGTTGCGCTGCGAGATGTACCGCCCCACCAGGAACGGCAGCGCGACCACCATGCCGTAGACGGTCAGCATCACGAACGACCCGAAGAACCCGCTGAGGCCGGGGACACCGCCCTCCCACTGGAGCATGTGCAGCGCGAGCCCGAGCACGGCGGTCAGCAGCGCCCGCTGCCACGACGTGATCCGGTGGCCCGCCGAGTAGGCCACCACGACCATCAGCGCGACGCCGCCGATGTCGGTGCCGAACACCACCAGCAGCGTGATCAGCAGCGTCAGCGCCGGGAAGGCCAGCCGCAGCGCGTACAGGGCGGCGAACAGCAGCGTGAGCCCCACCAGCGTCCACCCGGAGGGGTGCTCGTCGCTCAGCCAGCCGGGCAGCAGGTCGAGCACCAGCACGAAGGCGAGCCCGAGGACCTCGCTGCCGACCCGCCACGGCGTCACCCGCCGAACCCGGTCGACGGCGTCGCGCAGGTAGGCGACCGGCCACTGGCGAACCCCGGTGAACTCGGGCAGGAACCGCTGCACGACGGTAGTCACACCCCCAAACTACGAGACCGGCCCCGATCTGTCGGCGCTCGTTCGTCGCTTCGCCGCACGACGAAAGTTGACCGGTCACCCGGTGGCGGGGCGACCCCGGTCACACCGGGCACCACCCCCGGCCCGGCCCGCCCCCGTGTGCGAAAATCTTCCCGTACCACCGGATCAGGAAGGTCGTGGCTGCTGTGTCTTCGTCTACGGAGCTGGACAAGCGTCCGGCTGTCGACGTCCACGACGAGCCGTCCGCCGAGTGGGGTTGGCACGGGTCCTTCCCGAAGGCCGTCCGCGTCGCGGGCTGGGCCTCGACCGTCGGCGTCTTCGGCCTCCTCATCGGCAACCACCACGGCCGCACCGAGGACCTGTTCCTGGTGATCATCGGTGTCAGCATGATCGCCATGCTGGTCCGCGACCAGGTGCGCAGCCGCACGTCCTGGCGCCGCTAGCGGTCCGGTGGGACGGGCCGGAGCGGCCCGTCCCCGCTCACCCGGCCACGGACAGCACGATCTTCCCGGTGCTGCGTCCGGTCTCCCCCAGCTCGTGCGCCTTGCCCGCGTCGGCGAGCGGCAGCACGGCCTCGATCTCGACGCGGATCCTCCCGGCGTCCACCAGCGCGGCGATCTCGGTCAGCGCGGCGCCGTCCGGCTCGACGAGGAACGGCGTGGACCGCACCCCGGCCTCCTCCGCCGCCTCGGCGACGCCCTCCAGCAGCCCGCTGGGAACGGCCACCAGCAGACCTCCGCGCCGCAGGGTCCGGACCGACCGGATCGCGTTGTCACCGCCGACCAGGTCCAGGACGACGTCGACGTCGGACACGACGTCCTCGAACCTGGTCGTCCGGTAGTCCACGACCTCGTCGGCCCCGATGGACCTCAGGAACCCGTGCTTCCCGGCGCTCGCCGTCCCGATCACGTGCGCGCCCCTGGCCTTCGCGATCTGCACCGCCAGGTGCCCCACCCCACCGGCCGCGGCGTGCACGAGCACCCGCTGGCCCGCCTCGACGTGCGCCGTGTCCACCAGCGCCTGCCACGCCGTGAGCACGGCCAGCGGGAGGGCCGCCGCCTCGACGTGCGACAGGCTCGCGGGCTTGAGCGCGAACTGGCGCGAGGGGGCGGTCACGTACTCCGCGTAGGCGGACGCCGCGCGCGGGAACCACGGCATGCCGTACACCTCGTCGCCGGGCTTGAGCGTCGTGACGCCGAACCCGACCTCCTCGACGACGCCGGACACGTCCCAGCCGAGGATGAACGGCGGGGCGCCGAGGACACCCGACATCCCTCCGCCCGCGCGGGTCTTCCAGTCGACGGGGTTGACGCCGGCGGCGTGCACCTGGACGAGGACCTCGGTCGGGAGCGGGCTCGGCCGGTCGACCTCCGAGAGGACCAAGACCTCCGGGCCACCGACCGTCTGCTGCGTGATCGCTTTCATGCACCCATCGTCAGACACCCGGTACCCACACGCAACCAGGCACCTTCTTCTGCCCTAGGTACCTCTGGGAAACCAGGGCTGACGTGGTACAACTTTGAGGTGGACACACCCTGCACCCCCACCACCCGCGACGTCTACCTCAAGCAGTGCCCGTGCCGGGAAGTGCTGGACATGGTCGCGAGCAAGTGGACCGCGCTCGCGATCGGCGCGCTGGAGGACGGGCCGCAGCGGTTCGGCGAGGTGCGCCGCAAGGTCGAGGGCATCACGCAGAAGATGCTCACCCAGACGCTGCGCACGCTGACCCGCGACGGATTGATCACCCGAACGGTGTACCCCACCGTTCCGCTGCGGGTCGAGTACGAGCTGACGCCGCTGGGCCGGAGCCTGGTCGAGCCGCTCAGGGCCCTGCGCGACTGGTCGGAGCACCACATCGACCTGATCCAGTCGGCGCGCGCCGACTACGACGTGACGATCGCGGCGGACACGGTCCCCGTGCGCTGAACAGGTCTTTTCGCGGATTTCCAGCACCTGTTCCACCCGGTGGGCACTGTTGCGCACACCACCACGGGTCAGTTGACCCGCACCCGCGCAGCAGCAGGCGTTCCGGCCCGCCAACCACGTCGCCCGTCGTCGCGTGCGTGGACGTCCACCGCGTAGCCGGCCCGGACGAGGGCCGCACGGCGCGGAGTCAGCCCTCCGCCGCCAACTGCCCGCACGCCGCCGCGATCTCCTGACCTCGGGTGTCGCGCACCGTGCACGTCACGCCCTGCGCCTCGACCCGGCGCACGAACTCCCGCTCGACCGGCTTCGGGGACGCGTCCCACTTCGACCCCGGAGTCGGGTTCAGCGGGATCAGGTTCACGTGCACCAGCGGGCCCAGGTGCTTGCGGAGCAGCTTGCCCAGCATGTCCGCGCGCCAGCCCTGGTCGTTGATGTCGCGGATCAGCGCGTACTCGATGGACACGCGGCGGCCGGTCTTGTCCGCGTACCCGCGCGCGGCCTCCATGACCTCGGACACCTTCCACCGGGTGTTGACCGGCACCAGCGTGTCGCGCAGCTCGTCGTCCGGCGTGTGCAGCGACACCGCGAGCCGGACGTGCAGGCCCTCCTCCGTCATGCGCTTGATCGCGGGCACGAGGCCGACGGTCGACACGGTGACGGACCGCTGCGAGATCCCGAGGCCGTCCGGCGCGGGGTCGCAGATGCGGTGCACGGCTTCGATCACGCGCTTGTAGTTGGCGAGCGGCTCGCCCATGCCCATGAAGACGATGTTCGACAGCCTGCCCGGACCACCGGGCAGCTCGCCGTCGCGCATGGCGGCGGCGCCGCGGCGGACCTGGTCGACGATCTCCGCCGTCGACAGGTTGCGCTGGAGACCGCCCTGGCCTGTGGCGCAGAACGGGCACGCCATGCCGCAGCCCGCCTGGCTGGAGATGCACAGGGTGGCGCGGTCCGGGTAGCGCATGAGGACGCTCTCGACGAGCGTGCCGTCGTGCGCCTTCAGCAGCGTCTTGCGGGTCGTGCCGTCGTCGCAGGCCACCGACCGGATCTCGGTGAACAGCGGCGGCATCAGGTCCGCGACCAGCGCTTCGCGCGTGGCGGCCGGGATGTCGGTCATGGCGGCCGGGTCGACCGTCAGCCTGCCGAAGTAGTGGTTCGACAGCTGCGCGGCCCGGAAGGGCTTTTCGCCCAGCGCGGCGACGGCTTCTCGACGCCCTTCGGCGGAGAGGTCGGCCAGGTGGCGCGGGGGAAGGCCGCGCTTGGGTGCGTCGAAGACGAGGGGGAGGGCAGTCATAGCACCTACCAGTGTCCCACGGCCCGGTGGGTGCTCCCGACCACTCTTCCGACAGTCGTCGTTGCATCGCGATACGTTCCGATATATCGTTAGCTCGTACCTACCGATACCAGTGCGAGGAGCAGTCCGATGCGAAACCCCTTCAACCACGACCACCACGGTCACCGGCACCACCGTTCCGGCGGGTTCGACGACCCGCGCCGCGGCTTCGGCGGCGGCTTCGCGGGTCCGCCGCGGCCCCCGTTCCCGCCCGACGCCGAGGTGCCCTTCCCCCCTGGCCCCCCGTGGGGCCGTGGCGGCGGCAGGCGCGGCGGGCCGCACCACGGCGGCAGGCAGCGGCGCGGCAACGTCCGCGCGGCACTGCTGGCGCTGCTGGCCGAGAGGCCGATGCACGGCTACGAGATGATCCAGGAACTGGGCCAGCGCACCGACGGCGTGTGGCGGCCGAGCCCCGGCTCGGTCTACCCGACGCTCCAGATGCTGGCCGACGAGGGCCTGGTCACGTCCACCGAGGAAGCGGGCGGCAAGAAGCTGTTCACGCTCACCGAGGCGGGCACGGCCGAGGCGGCCAAGAGCGAGGGCGCGACCCCGTGGGAACAGGTCAACGACGAGGTCGACGTCGTGTCCGCGAAGCTCCTCACGGCGTCGCGGCACCTCGGGTCCGCGATGCAGCAGATGGCGCACGCGGGCACCAGGGAGCAGAAGGGCAGGGCCGTCGAGGTCCTCAACGAGGCCCGTCGCAAGATCTACGCGATCCTGGGCGAGCTGGACGTCGAAGAGGACACCGACAGCCCTTCGGAGTGACTACCAGCGGTCGTGCACGTGCGGCCGCACCAGTTCGTCGTAGACGGCCGCGACCTCGGCCAGCGCCTCGGGGGTGAGGGGCGCGAGGTCGGCCGCCGCGACGTTGCCGCGAGCCTGCTCGGCGTTGCGCGCGCCGGGGATCACGACGGTGACACCCGGCTGGTCCACGATCCAGCGCAGCGCGAACTGGGCGAGCGTCGCGCCCGCGGGTACCAGCGGGCGCAGCCGCTCGACGGCCTCCAGGCCCACCTCGAACGGCACGCCGGAGAACGTCTCACCCTGGTCGAACGCCTCACCGTGGCGGTTGTACGTGCGGTGGTCGTCCTCGCCGAACGTCGTCGCGGCGGTGTACCGCCCCGACAGCAGGCCGGACGCCAGCGGCACCCGCGCGATGATCCCCACCCCGGCCTCGGCCGCCGCCGGGAGCACCCGCTCCAGCGGCTTGAGGCGGAAGGCGTTCAGGATGATCTGCACGCTCACCACGTTCGGCCGCGCGATGGCCAGCAGCGCCTCCTCGACCGTCTCGACGCTCACGCCGTAGGCGGCGATCCGCTTGGCCCCCACCAGCTCGTCGAGGCTGTCGAACACCTCGTCGGTCGAGTACACCGGCGTCGGCGGGCAGTGCAGCTGCACGAGGTCGATCGTGTCCACGCCCAGGTTCGCCCGCGACCGGTCGTTCCAGGCGAGGAAGTTCTCGCGGGTGTAGTTCTCCGGCACCTGCTCGACGCGGCGACCCATCTTCGTCGCGACGAAGACGTCCGAGTCGGCGCGTTCCCGCAGGAACTGGCCGACCAGCTTCTCGCTGCGACCGTCGCCGTACACGTCGGCGGTGTCGAAGAAGGTCACACCCGCGTCGGCGGCGGCGTGGAGGAGGGCGATGCCGTCACCCTCCTCCACCTGCCCCCAGTCGCCCCCGAGCTGCCAGCAGCCGAGCCCGATGACGCCGACGGGGCGTCCGATCCTGTTCGCGTTCCGGTTCTCCACGAAACGCGATCCTACGGTTGTCCGGCCTTCCTGGCGTACCGGCCGAGTTCACCTCCCGCCCCGTCGTAGAAGGTCAGCAGCTCGCCGCTGATCCCGATCCGCACGGCCTCGTCCAGCACCCGGTCGTTGGGCACGTTCGAGCAGCGGACGACCGTGGAGGGGCCGAGCCACGCGGAGAACCCACCGCCGGGCTCGACCCGGTACGCCAACGACGCCGAGTTGCAGCCGTCCGCCACGCTCCCGGTGCCGTCGCGGCCGAACTCGACCGCCGGTGCCCGCGTGTCCGAGCCGCGATCGGCGCCCGACAGGTCGAACCCGGTGATGGACACCGGTTCCCACCGCCCGACCAACGCGGGCACGGCCGTGTTCGACGCCGGTGCTCCCGACGACGGGGCCGCCGAGGTCGACGTGGCCGTCCGCACGCCGCCGGTCCCGCTCACCACCGCGCCCCCCACCAGCCCCGCCCCCACGACGAGCGCCGCGCCCGCGACGCTCGCCCGCTGCCGTCCGCGCCGAACCCGGCGCACCACGGTTTCGGCCAACCCGTCCACCGCGGACGCGTGGCGCGCGCGCTCGGCCAACGTGTCCCGCAGCTCCTCTTCGACGCTCACCTGACCGCTCCCCTCGTCCGCGTCCAACCGACTCTCAACGTCCCCAGCGCGCGGGACGCCTGCGACCGCACGGTGCTCTCGGCGCAGCCCAGCAACGCACCGATGGCGGCGTCGTCGAGGTCCTCGTAGAACCGCAGCACCAGCACCGCGCGCTGCTTGCGCGGCAGTTCCCCCAGCGCCTGCCACATCTCGGCCTGCGCGGCGACGCCGTCGGAGTGGTCGGCCACCGAAGCGGCACCCCGCTCGACCACCGCGGCCTCGGCGGGGGTCTCGGCCGCCGACCGCCGCCTCCGCCAGTCCAGATGTGCGTTCACCATGGTGCGGCGCACGTACGCGTCCGGCTCGCGCAGGCGCGACCACCGCCGGTAGGCCTTCATCAGCGCTGTCTGCACCAGGTCCTCGCCGAGGTGGGCATCCCCCGCCAACAGGTAGCCGAGGCGCTGCAGAGCGGGACCGCGCGTCCTGACGTACTCGATGAACTCCATTCGCCCTCCCCCACCATGACGAGACGGGGACGGCGATCCGCTGCACGGCTAGGGCAGAACGAGCCCGGTCGGCTTGCGGCGCACGTGCAGCCGGTACCCGACGGGGAACGACAGCCCCGGTGTCTCGTCGATGGCCCGCTGCGCCACCTTCGCGGAGAACTCGATGCGCAGCACCGACTCCAGGTCCTCCCGGCGCTCGAACTCCCACCGCGCCGTGACGTGCCGAGCGCTGAAACCGCTGTCCGCGAAGAACTTCGCCACCACGGCGGGGTCGTAGCGGGGTTCGTCGGCGCACAGCCACGGCCCGTACGGCGACGCGGCGCCGTCGAGGTCCACGACCGCCAGCGCGCCGCCGGGGCGCAGCACGCGGTCCGCCTCGCGCATCCCCGGTTCGCAGCCGGGGCCGAAGAAGTACGCCGTGCGGGCGTGCACGAGGTCCGCGCTGCGGTCCGGGAGCGGCAGCCGTTGCGCGGGACCGGCGTGCACGGAGGCGTTCGCGAGGTCGGCCACGCGGGCCTTGGCGCGCTTGACCAGCGGCGCGTACGGCTCGACGCCCGTGACCGAGCGCGCGGTCGCGGCGAACACCGGCAGGTGGAAGCCGTCGCCGCAGCCGACGTCGACCACGTCCAGCCCGGCCCAGTCGCAGTCCTCGCGCAGCGCGCGCCACAGGTCGCCGTCGACGTCCTGGGCCCGGTTCTCGACCTCGTACACGTCGGGCCAGTGCCAGATGTTCGGGCTCGGGAGCACGTCGGCGGGCCGGACAGCGGCCAAGGCCGCGCGCACGAAACCCTTCACCCCACGACAATAGAGTGCGCCGGTCGTTTGGCGGTGCTATTCCAGTCGACCTCGGCGTACCGTGATCAGGACAGTGCTCCGAGGAGGCGTCCGTGTCCATCGCGCCGAACTCCCCCGCCCTGGCGGCCCTGCACGCGGGCGCGCCCTGCTGGCTGGAACTGCCCGTCACGGACCTCGCCGCCGCGAAGGACTTCTACACCGGCTTGTTCGGGTGGCGGTACACCGACGACCGGGGTTACGCGGTCGCCACCCTCGACGGTGTGCCCGTCGCGGGCATGCCGGTGACCCGCGCGCTGCCGCAGCAGTACACGAACTGGACGCTGTTCCTGCACACCAGGCACGCCCGCGCGACGGCCGAGAAGGTGTTCGCGCTCGGCGGGCTGGTGCTGCGCAACCCGAGCGTGGAGGCCGACCACACGCAGACGACCGTGATCGGCGACCCGACGGGCGGGGTGATCGGGTTCCGGCACGTGCCGCCGAACTGGCGGTTCGGCACGACGGGGCACGGGGCGTACGCGTGGGCGGAGCTGAACACGCGCGACGGGGCCACCGCGGACGCGTTCTTCCGGGAGCTGTGCCACTTCGACGTGATGCAGATCGGCGACGGCCACGTCGTCGACTACACCGTGTGGTCCGTGGAGGGCGAGAGCGTGCTCGGCAGGCAGCGGATGGGGCGCCGCTCGTTCCCGCCGACCGTGCCCGCGCACTGGATGGTCTACCTGACGGCGTCGCCGGAGATCGGCGCGGACTCGGTCGCGAACCGGGTGCTCGAACTGGGCGGGGAGGTCGCGGTCGAGCCGTACGACACGCCGTACGGCCGCGTCACCGAGGTGCGGGACCACACGGGGTCGACGTTCTCGGTGATCGACCCGTCCCGCGCGGTGCCGCTGTCCGACGACGAACGCGGCGCGAACGTGGACGACCCGTACGACGACTGAGCGGCTACGGCACGAACAGGTGCAGGAGCAGCCAGGACACCACGGCCGACGGCAGCAGCGAGTCCATCCGGTCCATCAGTCCGCCGTGGCCGGGCAGGAGCGTGCCCATGTCCTTGATGCCGAGGTCGCGCTTGATGAGCGACTCGATCAGGTCGCCGGTGGTGGAGCTGACCACCAGTGCCGCGCCGAACAGCACGCCCTGCCACCACTGGCCGTCGAGCAGCAGGCTCACCGTGAGCGCGCCGCCGACCATGCCCGCGACGATCGACCCGGCGAAGCCCTCCCAGGACTTCTTCGGGCTGATGGTGGGAGCCATGGGGTGCTTGCCGAACAGGACGCCCGCGATGTACCCGCCGGTGTCCGACAGGACCACGCCGAGGATGAAGGCGATCACCCGGAAGGCGCCGTCGTCCGGCACGACCAGCATCACCGCGAACGCCGCGAACACGGCGACGTACGCGAGCGTGAAGATCGACGCCGTCACGTCCCGCAGGTAGCCGTCCGCACCGTCCTTCAGGCGCCAGACCAGGCACACCAGCATGGTGACCACGAACGCGCTGAGCACGCCGCCGCGCTCGTACGGCCAGGCCAGCCAGACGATCGCCTGGCCGCCGACGAGCACGGGCACCAGGGCGACCTGGATGCCCGCGCTCGCCTTGAGCGCACGGGCCAACTCGAAGATCGACACCGCGACCGCCGCCGCCACGATGGCGATGAACACCTGCCGCATCGTGAACAGGGAGACGAGGACCAGGGCACCCAGCCCGACACCGACCAGGATGGCCGACCGCAGATCACGTCCCGCCCGTGACGGCTTCCGCTCGCCGTCCGCGCTGCCGGACGGCGCCTGCGCGTCCTGCTCACCACCGCCTGGCACCTGCTGTGCTCCTATCACGACTCCCACGTCACCATCAGACTTCGAGCAGCTCGGCTTCCTTGTGCTTCACGAGCTCGTCGATCTGGTGCACGTACCGCTGCGTCACCGACTCGAGTTCCTTCTCACCGCGAGTGCCCTCGTCCTCGCCGGTGTCACCGTCCTTCACCATGCGCTCGATCTCCTCCTTCGCCTTGCGGCGAATGTTGCGCATGGTGATCTTGGCGTCCTCGCCCTTGGTCTTCGCGACCTTCACCATCTCCTTGCGGCGCTCCTCGGAGAGCTGCGGGATGACGACGCGGATGATCGACCCGTCGTTGCTCGGGTTGACGCCGAGGTCGGAGTCGCGGATGGCCTTCTCGACGGCGTTGAGCTGGCTCGCGTCGTAGGGCTTGACGACCGCCATCCGCGCCTCGGGGATCGCGATGCTCGCCAACTGGTTCAGCGGTGTCGGCGAACCGTAGTAGTCCACGACGATGCGCGAGAACATGGAGGGCGAGGCGCGCCCCGTGCGCACGGCCGCGAGGTCGTCCTTCGCCACGGCCACGGCCTTTTCCATCTTCTCCTCGGCGTCGAGGAGGGTCTCGTCGATCACGGCTACTCCTTAGTGCGAGCCGGGTGTTCCCAGCGGGTCTAGAAGGACGGGCGACCACCGGGGGTGCTCACCAATGTTCCGATCTTCTCACCACGCACCGCCCGCGCGATGTTCCCCTCGGTGAGGAGGTTGAACACCATGATGGGCATGTTGTTGTCCATGCACAGGCTGAAGGCCGTGGAGTCCGCGACGTTGAGCCCGCGCTCCAGGACCTCGCGGTGCGTGATGTTGTCGAACATCAGGGCGTCCGGGTCGATCTTGGGGTCGGCGGTGTAGATGCCGTCCACCGCCTTCGCCATGAGCACGATCTCGCAGCCGATCTCCAGCGCGCGCTGCGCGGCCGTCGTGTCGGTGGAGAAGTAGGGCATGCCCGCGCCGCCGCCGAAGATCACGACGCGGCCCTTCTCGAGGTGCCGCATGGCACGTCGCGGGATGTAGGACTCGGCGACCTGGCCCATCGTGATGGACGTCTGGACCCTCGTGTCGATGCCGTGCTCGCGCTCCAGGAAGTCCTGCAACGCCAGGCAGTTCATGACGGTGCCCAGCATGCCCATGTAGTCGGCGCGGCTGCGGTCCATGCCGCGCTGCTGGAGTTCGGCGCCGCGGAAGAAGTTGCCCCCGCCGATCACGACGGCGACCTGGGCGCCGGTTCCGACAACGGCCGCGATCTGGCGGGCGACGACGGTGACCACGTCGGGATCGACCCCGACGTCACCTCCGCCGAACATCTCCCCACCGAGCTTGAGCATCACGCGCTTGTAACCATCAACGTCTTCGCTCACGGGTCCTCCTCGCGGCGCTGGAAGTCTGGACACGGCGAAGGCGGGGTTGCGATGCGCTGCAACCCCGCCCTCACGCGAATCAGGCCTGGCCGACCTCGAACCGGGCAAAGCGGGTAACCGCCACTCCGGCCTCGTCCAGCACTGCCTTGACGGTCTTCTTCGACTCCACGACGGAAGCCTGCTCGAGCAGCACGACGTCCTTGAAGAAGCCGTTCACGCGACCGTCGACGATCTTGGACAGGGCCGCTTCCGGCTTGCCCTCCTCGCGAGCGGTCTCCTCGGCGATGCGACGCTCGTTGGCGACCAGCTCCGCGGGGACCTCGTCGCGCGTCACGAACTTCGGCCGCATGGCCGCGATCTGCATCGCGGCGCCGCGGGCGGCTTCCTCGTTGTCGCCGGTGTACTCGACGACGACGCCGACGGCCGGGGGCAGGTCCGCGGCACGGCGGTGCAGGTAGACCGTGACGGTGCCGTCGAACACGGCCACCTTCGCGAGCTCCAGCTTCTCGCCGATCTTCGCGGAGAACTCCTGCACGACGGCGTCGACGGTCTTGCCGTCGAGCTCGGCGGCCTTGAGGGCGTCGACGTCGGCGGGGCGCACGGCCTTCGCGACGGCGACGATCCGGGAGGCCAGCTCCTGGAAGTCGGCGTTCTTGGCGACGAAGTCGGTCTCGCAGCGCAGCTCGATCATGATGCCGTCCTCGGCGATGACCAGGCCGTTCGAGGTGGTGCGCTCCGCGCGCTTGCCGACGTCCTTCGCACCCTTGATGCGCAGGATCTCGACAGCCTTCTCGAAGTCGCCGTCCGACTCCTCAAGAGCCTTCTTGCAGTCCATCATGCCTGCGGCCGTGAGCTCGCGGAGGCGCTTCACATCAGCGGCGGTGTAGTTCGCCATCGTGCGATTTCCGTTCCTTCTGCGGTCCGATGTCGGCGGGGCCGACGTGGGTTACGCGCGAGTTGGTGCTGAACACGCCACGTCCGCCGTGCGGCGGACGTGGCGTGCCGCGGGATCAGGACTGGACGGGCTGCTCGGCAGGCGCCTCGGCGGTCTCGGCGGCCGGGGTGGCCTCCGCGGCCTCGGGGGTGGTGCTGGTCAGCAGCTCCTGCTCCCACTCGGCCAGCGGCTCGTCGATGCCGGGCTCCGGCTTGTCGTCACCGTCGGCCGCGTTGTTGCGCGCACCCGAGCGGGCCATCAGACCGGCGGCGGCCGCCTCGGCGACGACCTTGGTCAGCAGCGCCGCGGAACGGATCGCGTCGTCGTTGCCCGGAATCGGGAAGTCGACCTCGTCCGGGTCGCAGTTCGTGTCCAGGATCGCGACGATCGGGATGTGCAGCTTGCGCGCCTCGCCGACGGCGATGTGCTCCTTCTTGGTGTCGACGATCCACACCGCGGAGGGCACCTTGGCCATGTCGCGAATGCCGCCCAGGGTGCGGGACAGCTTGTCCTTCTCACGGTTCATCATCAGGATTTCCTTCTTGGTGAAACCCTGGAAACCGCCGGTCTGCTCCATCGACTCCAGCTCCTTGAGGCGCTGGAGACGCTTGTGCACCGTCGAGAAGTTGGTGAGCATGCCGCCCAGCCAACGCTGGTTCACGTACGGCATGCCGACGCGGAGCGCCTCGCTGGCGATCGCTTCCTGCGCCTGCTTCTTGGTGCCGATGAACAGGATCGACCCGCCGTGCGCGACCGTCTCGCGGACGAACTCGTACGCCCGGTCGATGTAGGTCAGCGTCTGCTGGAGGTCGATGATGTAGATGCCGTTGCGCTCGGTGAAGATGTAGCGCTTCATCTTCGGGTTCCAACGGCGGGTCTGGTGCCCGAAGTGCACGCCGCTGTCGAGCAGCTGCTTCATGGTGACGACGGCCATAGCCGGGTTCGCACCTTTTCGATCAGGCGCACCGGACCGGCCGGCGCGCGTGTTCCGGTTGTCGCGGCGAGCCGGGATGGCGCGCCGCCCTAGTGCCCTGCCGCCGCCCAGACCCGAAGAAAATTGACCTTTGGGACCGCCGGACGCCGTGACTCGACCACACTCGAAAGGGATCGGATCAGCAGTGGCACGCGAAGTCGTCCCGTACGCAGACGGGGCGTGAAACAAGTGTACGCCGAAGAGGCCCGAAGTCCGAACCGGGGCCTCAAGTTGTCCACAGGCCGACTGGTTGTCCACAGATCCGAAATTCCCGGTGGCGTCGACCCGCACCGCACCGGACCGTGAACCCATGCCCCCGACCACCGCGCCCACCACGCCCGCACCACTCCGGACCAGCGAAGACTCCACCCCGGCACCGCAGGCTGCGCGACCAGGTCCGCCCCGCCACCACACCCACGTCACAGCGCCACTGACCACCCGACGAAAGGCACTGACCACATCGACGCCTGCCCTGTCGTTGATGAGCGCGGTCATCGCCGTGGCCATGGCGCTCGCGGCTCCCCCCGGTCCCGCGCACGCCCGCCGAGGCGACTACGCCTGGCCCCTGGCTCCACCCCACCCGGTCCTCCGCACCTTCACCGCGCCCACCACCCCGTACGGCCAGGGCCACCGAGGCGTCGACCTGGGCGGTTCAGCGGGCGAGCCGGTACTGGCGGCGGGCGACGGCACCGTCCTCTTCGCGGGCGAGGTGGGTGGCCGCCCGGTGGTGTCGGTGATCCACGACGACGGCCTGCGGACCACGTACGAACCGGTGACCCCGACGGTCCGCACGGGCGACCGGGTCGGACGCGGCGCACCACTGGGCACTCTTCGAGCAGGCCACGAGGGCTGCCCGCCTCCGGCCTGCCTGCACTGGGGCGCCCGCCGCGGCCTGGCCTACGTCAACCCGATCAGACTCGTCGCCCCCGGCCGCGTCCGCCTGTTACCCGCGACGACACCGGGCCGGCACCTCAACGGTGATCCACCCGACCGGCTGAACCGGACCCACCTGACCAGCGGGAAAACCGGCATCCCCGCACTTACCAAGCTGGGCTGGCCAGCCGGACCGGACCGCCCGGCCCGGCACCAGCACCACCACACCTACCGACCCGGACTGAACCAGCCAAGCCTGACCGCCTGGCCAGCAGAAACACCGGACCCACCGCACCTACCGACCCGGACTGGACCAGTCGGACCGGACCGATCAGCCCTTCATCCGCCTTGAGTCGTGCCCGGCCTGAACCCGGTCTGATCGATTCCGTGGTGCGGCGGTGGTGATGACGCGCTTGAATCCGCGCAACCGTCGACCTCCCGACGAAGCCGCACCGCTCAAGGGGTACTTGGTGTGCGGCGGGACGTCACGGTGCTTCGCGTGCACCCGTCGTCCTCCCGGCGAAGCCGCATCAAGCGGGTACTGGTGTGCGGCGGGAGGTCGCGGTGCCCTGGTGGGGTCTGGACACGTGGCCGGAAGCGGGGAACTCCCGGCCACGGGCGACCGGCGACGATCACAGCGAGGTGGAGGTCAGTCCGACTGCTCGTTGAGCTTGGTGCGGAGGCGGAGCACCGCTCGGGTGTGCAGTTGGCAGACCCTGGACTCAGTGACGCCCAGGACCTTGCCGATCTCGGCGAGGGTCAGGTTCTCGAAGTAGTAGAGGGTGACCACTATTCGATCGCGTTCAGCGAGTTGGGCTACGGCGTCCGCCAGTTGGCGGCGGCTGTCCAGGTCGACCAGGGTCGCGACCGGGTCTTCGGCGTGGTTGTCGGGGATCGACTCGGCTAAGGAGGCGCCGGCACCCGTACCCCCGCGACCTGCGGCGATCAGTTCGTCCAGCGCCACGACGCTGGTGAGCTGAAGTTGGGCGTAGAGCTCGCGCAGCTCGGCCAGACCGATCTTGAGTTCGACGGCCAGCTCGCGGTCCGTCGGGGTGCGCTGCAACTGGGCGCCGAGACGTTCCAGCGCGCGTTCCACGTCCCGCGCGCGGGAGCGGACCGAGCGCGGAACCCAGTCCTGGGAACGCAGGTCGTCCAGGATGGCGCCGCGAATGCGCTGCATGGCGTAGGTCTCGAACTTCAGGCCGCGCTCGAACTCGAACTTCTCGATCGCGTCGACCAGCCCGAAGATGCCGGATTGGATCAGGTCGCCGACGTCGACGTGGGCGGGCAGGCCCGTGCCGACTCGACCGGCGACGTACTTGACCAGCGGTGCGTAGTGCAGGACCAGGCGATCGCGGACGACCTGCTCGTGCGACTTCCCGTACTTCTGCCAGAGGGCGATGATCCCGGCTTCGACGTCGTCCGCGGTGCGCGATTCGGACGCCGGGTGGGCTGGGCGCGGGGAGCCGTTGCGCGTCGCCGGCGCGAGCATGACGGCATGGCCGTTCGCCACGGCACTCCCGTTTTGGAGAGGGTCACCGTCGATGCGGTGACCGTTGGTCCCCGTCGGGGTGTGCGCCTCCGACGTGGTTCCGACGTGCGCGACGGTAGGGGAGTTCACGGTTGCGGTCCGCGAACCTCCCCCTGCGACGTCAGGAACGGGGGTGGGTTCGGTCATGGATCGCCTTCAGCCGTTCGACAGTGACGTGTGTGCAGAGCTGAGTTGTAGCGAGCGTAGCGTGACCAAGGAGTTCTTGGACTGTGCTCAGGTCCGCTCCCCCTTCCGAGATGTGCGCCGCCGCTGGACGGCGAAGTCGGTGCTGCCCGAGCAGGGCGGAACCGGGTGCCACACCCACTACATCGTGAACAACCCGTCCAGCGGTACGGGCATCTGCTCGACGGTCTCGGACCCCCGGTGGCAGCGCGCTGAACGCATCGCGGCTGACCAGTACCGACCGTCCACGTTCCGCCCAACGTCGTACCGCACGTTCGACCGGAACGCCGAACGGCGCGGCGCGTTCGCGACTGCCCTTGCCAAGAACTCGAATCACCCTCAGGGAGTAGTCCACGGCGTCGAGGTCGAGACCGCACAAATCGGCGGCTCGGACACCTGTTGCGTTGAGCAACTCCACCACGGGGCGGTCACGCAGCGCAACCGGATCGGCATTCTCCGCTGCAAAATCTGCACCGGGCGACGTCGCTCGGATGGCCTTCCGCCGCCGCACGGCGGACGTTCCACGGCGCGAACGGGGCGGTTCGCCGCCCGTCGAACGCACGCCGACGAGGGCCTTCCCGGCGGTGAACGCGCAGGCCGCCGCAGCGTGAGGTGCCATCGACGTGCGACGCGCCCTTCCCGCCGACCACGCCGCCAGCCAGGAGTGAAGCACGGCAGGGGCGACGGTCGAGCCCGCCGTGTCGGGCACGACCACGCGCGCCGACAGATCCATAACACCGTCCGGATACACACGCACCGTGTGCGACGGCGAACCGCGCTCCAAAGGCGGGTGACGCTCGACCGTGTGCACGACCACGCGGCCGTCCTCGGCCGGCTCGCCACGCGACCGGCCCGCGTGGGCACGACGAGTCCGAACGGGCGGCTGCCGGGACATAGGCCATGACGCTGCGCCCTCCGTGGCCCTTGGTCAAGCATCGCCACGCCCCTCCCGGACATGAGAGCGTTTCCATCCGGAATCGACCCGCTCGGCCAAGCCCGCCATCTCCAATTCGGGCAGCATGGCGCGAACTGTCGACAAAGCGACTCCCGACTCGACCGCGATCACGTCGGCGCTGTGCCCACCGGTCAGCCCCAGGGCTTCGTGCACCCGAACCGCGTCGCCCTGGGGCGAACCGACCGCGCTAGACGACGTTCGCGTCGCCTCGACCAGGTCGACGCCCAGCCGCCCGGTCGACTCGATCACCTCGGCGACGCTGCTGACCGCGATGGCCTCCCCCGACCTCAGCAGTTCGTGGCAACCGGTGGAACTGGCGGACGTGACCGGTCCCGGCACCGCCATGAGCACCCGTCCCAGCGCGGACGTGGAGGCCGCCGTGTTCTTCGCTCCGCTGCGCCGACCAGCCTCGACGACCACCGTGCCGTCGCCGAGCGCGGCGATGAGCCGGTTGCGCGTCAGGAACCGGTGCCGCGCGGGCGTGTGCGTCGGCGGGTACTCGCTGACCACCAGGCCGCGCTGGGGAATGCGCGCGATCAGCCCGGCGTGCCCCGCCGGGTAGGCCACGTCCACCCCGCAGGCCAGCACCGCGACGGTCGCACCATCGGCGGACAGCGCACCGCGGTGGGCACACCCGTCGATCCCGTACGCCGCACCGGACACCACGACGATGCCCGCCTCCGCCAGCCCGTGCCCGAACTCCGCGGCGACGTGCTGCCCGTACCCGCTGGCCGCACGGGAACCGACGACCGCGACCGACCGTTCCGCCAACTCGGCCACGTTCGCCGCGCCCCGCACCCACAACGCCAGTGGCGCCAACCCGCACTTCAACCCCTGCGCGGCGGCGAGGACGAGCGCGTTGAACGGCCACTCTGGCCATTCCTCGTCCTCCGGAATGACCAACCGCCCACCGATCGCCGCAACTCGCCGAAGATCGTCAGCAGCCCGGTCCTCATCCCGTCTAGCCGACGTCTGCCCTTCCACACTGGGCGGAACCTTGCCCGCTTTGACCAGCTCAGCCGCTCGGATGGGACCTTCCTCGGCGACGAAGGCGGCCAAGGCGGGCGCGGGCGGCTCCGCCACGCGCGAGAGGTAAGCGCGGGCCAGCCGAACACGATCAAGACTCATGACGACCTCCGGTGGTCGGTTCTTGTTGCCACTGCTGGGCAGTTGGGCGGGACTGAGTTGGGTTGGCTGGGTTGGTCGGGAGTGGTTGCGCTGCAAGGAATCCAGCGGGTGTGGGCTGCTGCACGGCATCGGGCGAGGGTGGGGTGGGTGTTGGGGTTCGTGTCGCCGAGCTGGATGGGTGGGTGCGGTTGGTTGTGGCTGGCGAGACGGTCGGGGTGTTAGGGCGGGTTTGTGGGAACAGCGGCGTTGTTCCGGTGGATCGATTGAGGGGGTCGTGGGAGCGGTCGCACAGTCCAGGTGGCGAGTGGTTCTCGCAGTTATGCGGAAATCCGTGGTTTGGCGTAGTGCCGCCGCTGGTGGGTGGGTTGAGTGGGCGGCGGTTGGGGTGGTCAGCAGGCAAGCGGGGTTGATGGGTTCGAGGGCAGCGGCTGGGCGGGTCGGCTGGGGGCTGCTCTCGCCTGGGAAGCGGGCCGGGCGACGCGGAGTCAGGTGACTTCGCGTCGCTGCCTGCGGAAGTCCGATGTGTGGGTGGCTGGCGCTAGGCAGAGCTGGCGGCTGGCGGCTGGCGCACAGTCAGGTGAGGTCGCTGGGCGGAGTCAACGGATAGGGGCGGCCCGGTCGTTCGGCGAACGCCGAGTCAGGGCGCGGTTGGCGGGGCACCACGGTGAAGTGGGTGGCCGAGTCGGTGAGTGGATTGCGCCAGGAAGACGGACCATCCGGGGGGCGGGCACCGGGTGCGACTGCTGGGTGCAGGCATTGGGCAAAACCGCTAGCCGCGGACGCTGGGCACGACTGCTGGTCGGAGGCGGTGGGTGCGGACGTAGGGCACGACCGCTGGGCTCAGACATCAGGTGCGAGCGTTGGGCACGACCGTTGGGTACGACCGTTGGGCATAACTGCTGAGCGCGAGGTTGGGGGCGGGCATTGAGGGCAGGCGTTGGGTGCTCGCGCTGCGAGGGCAGGTGCTGAGTGCTCGCGTTGTGTGGGCAGGCGCTGAGTGCTCGCGTTGTGAGGGTGGGCGTTGGGCACTCGCGCTGGGTGCTCACGCTGCGAGGGCGGGCGTTGGGTGCTTGCGCTGAGAAGGGGCTTTGGGTGCTCACGCTGTGAGGGCGGGCGTTGGGTGCTTGCGCTGCGAGGGCGGGCATTGGGTGCTTGCGCTGGGAAGGGGCTTTGGGTGCTCGCGTTGTGAGGGCGGGCGTTGGGTGAGGGGCTTGGGTGGGAGTTGGGCGGGGTGAGGTGGGGGTGGGCGTTGAGCGCTCGCGTTGTGAAGGCCTTGGGGTTGTGAAGGGTTTGGGTGGG
>NZ_DASUSQ010000166.1:0-94856 GCF_036375055.1 Umezawaea sp. | reverse complement strand
GAACCCGCCGTCCACCCCGCAGTCGCGGGCGAACGTGGTGCCGTGCGACGACACGAACGGCAGCGTCCAGCCCATCCGCTCCTTGTACGCCTCGATCTGCGCCAGCGGCATGGTCGACGCGTTCGTCCACGTCACCCCGCTGTCGGCCAGCATCCCCAGTCCGGTCGCGGGCACGTTCGCGGTGAACCAGGTGCAGCCGCCGCAGAACGCGTCCGGGCCGAGGTCCATGAACTGGTAGACCGCGAGCTGCCGCCGACCCTCGAACAGGTCGAGCAGCGTCTTCGGACCGTCTGGTGTGTCGAACGGGTAGTCGCCCGCGAACTCCACCATCGGCAGCCGCCTGCGCCGCGCGGCGAGCGCGTCCTGCGCGCGGGTAAGCTCCTTCTCCGCCACGAGCAGCTCGTCGCGGGCCTTCTGCCACTCCTGCTGGGAGACGATCTCCGGTTCGCCCATGCCGCCGATTGTGGACCGGAGCACCGACAAAAATCTGTCGTGCCTGGTGGGCGGGGGTGGAAATGATCCGAGCCCGGGCGGGGTTGACCTCGACAGGAGCACGACGACGGCGAAAGGCAGCACCAGCCATGGCACGCGCAGTCAAGACCCCCGGCCCCGACCACCCCATCACCGTGACGCCGTCGACGGAGCACGTCGTGGTGCGCGCGGGAGACCGGGTCGTCGCCGACACGACCAGGTCGCTCACGCTCCAGGAGTCGACCTACCCGGCCGTGCACTACATCCCGATCGAGGACGTCGACCAGTCCGTGATCGAGCGCACCGACACCAGCACGTACTGCCCGTACAAGGGCGACGCGTCGTACTACTCGATCACCGGCGAGCAGGCGCTGACCGACGTCATCTGGACCTACGACGAGCCGTACCCGGCGGTGGAGGAGATCGCCGGGCACGTGGCGTTCTACCCGAACAAGGTGTCGATCTCGGTCGAGTAGACCACCAGGCCTTCCGGCCCCACGCCCTGCTCGACGAACCCGGCCCTGCGCGCCACCGCCCGCGAGGCGCCGTTGCGGGCGTCGGCCTCCAGCCGAACCCGCACGGAGCCCCGCTCGGTGGCGAGCCACGTCGTCAGCAGCCGCAGGCCCTCCGCGGTGAGGCCGCGACCGCGGTGGGCGGGCGCGGTCCAGTAGCCGACCACGGGGGTCGGGCCGTCGAACCGCACCACGCCCATGCTCCCGACGAGCGTGCCGTCCGGCAGCGCCAACGCGCACGGCGCGCCCTCGCCGGTCGTCCACTGGTGGTCGCTGTAGGCCGTCACGAACCCCACGGCGTACTCGCGCTCGTACGGCGTCGGGATGGTGGTCCACCGCTGGATCTCGGGGTCCTGGCAGGCCTCGAACACCGCCTCGGCGTCCTCGGCCCGCCAGCGCCGCAGCACGACGCGCTCGCCGACGGCGAGGAGGTCTCCTGTCATGCGGACAGAACGTAGTCCACGGTGTAGGCGCCCGCCTTGCCCTCCTCCCAGGTGATCCCGCCGCTGCCGCTGAGGCCCTCCAGCTCGCCGGTGCCCGATTCCGGGACGACGGTGAACCCGCCCGCCACGTACCCGTCCTTGAACCGGCCGATGTGCTGGAGCACGAACGTGCCGCTGCGGCCGTCGAGCGTGCCGGTCACCAGTTCGTGGCCGATGGTGTAGCAGTTGTCGTCGTCGACGTAGGTCATGACGAACCGCGTCTCGCCCGTGGCCTCCAGCGCTCCGCGGTAGGCGCAGACCATGGTGCCCGCGGTCTGCTTGGCGCCGGAGACCTCGTCGTGGGCCTTGCCGTCCCAGGTCTTCTCGTCCCAGCTCTTCATGTCGATGCTGCCTGCCGCGTGTGTGGTCATGCCGGAGATCCTGCCCCCGGTACCTGACACCGCCCGTCAGGTACCGGGGGAAACTTGGACGCATGCGCGCGAGCCGTCTGCTGTCCCTGCTCCTCCTGCTCCAGTCGCGCGGGCGGATGACCGCCCAGGAGCTGGCCGACGAGCTGGAGGTGTCGGTCCGGACGGTCTACCGCGACGTCGAGGCGCTCGGCGCGGCGGGCGTGCCCGTGTACGCCGACCGGGGTCCGGCGGGCGGGTACCGGCTGGTCGACGGCTACCGCACCAGGCTGACCGGTCTGACCACGGAGGAGGCCGAGTCGCTGTTCCTCGCCGGGCTGCCCGGTCCCGCCGCCGAACTGGGGCTGGGCACGGTGGTCGCGGCGGCGCGGCTCAAGCTCCAGGCCGCGCTCCCGCCGGAGCTGCGGTCACGGGCCGGGCGCGTCCGCGAGCGCTTCCACCTGGACATCCCCGGCTGGTTCCGGCACGCCGACGAGACGCCGAACCTGACGGCCGTCGCCGACGCCGTGTGGCACCAGCGCAGGCTCGACATCCGGTACCGGCGGTGGGGCGGGCAGGCGGTCGAGGTGCGCCGGACCGTGGACCCGCTCGGCCTCGTGCTCAAGGCGGGCGTCTGGTACCTCGTGGCGCGCTCCGACGGCGACCTGCGCACCTACCGCGTCGCGCGGGTGCTGGAGCTCGCCACGACCGACGACCACTTCGAGCGGCCTGCCGACTTCGACCTGACGGCGTTCTGGGAGGCCTGGTCGGATCGGTTCGAGCAGCGCATGTACGGGGTGCGCGTCACGGTCCGGCTGTCACCGGAGGGCGTTCGGCGCGCCGGGTACCTGCTCGGCCTCGTCGCCGCCCGCGCGCTGCGCGACTCCGACGCCGAACCGGACGCGGACGGGTGGACGACGGTGGAGCTGCCGACCGAGTCGCTCGACCACGCCGAACCCGATCTCCTCAGGCTGGGGCCGCACGCGGAGGTCGTCGGGCCGCCCGAACTCCGGGAGCGGATGGCGGCCGCGGTGGCGGCCATGGCGGCGGTGTACCCGCCATAACGCGGTAATGATTCGCTGGTCCGTCACCCAGCGAACAACCGCTCGCCCGTTCGTGGAAAAAGCGTGCACACTTCGGTGATTCCGGGGTCCTCTCACCCTTTCTAGGGGTGTCGGCCGTCACGTTCGGTACTTATCGTTGAAGTATGAACAAGAAGATCGTGATCACCGTCGCCACCACGTTCGAACTGCTCACGCCCGGAGCTCCACCCGCTCCCATAGAGGCCGAACTGCGCTACGACCCGGATGATCCGTACGCCGTCGCCATCAGCTTCCACACCGGCCAGGGCGAGGTGGAGTGGATGTTCGGCCGTGAATTGCTGGCCGACGGGCTCATCACCCGGACCGGCGAGGGCGACATCGCCGTGCGACCCGCCCCCGAGGACCCCGAGCGGATGCTCGTGGAGCTGGACGCGCCCACCGGGTTCGCCGTCCTCGCCGGCCGGTCCGAGGACATCGCCGAGTTCCTCGACCTCTCCTACGACGTCGTGTCGTCCGGTGAGGAGGAGCTCTGGATCGACTTCGACCGCGAACTCGCGAAGCTCGCCATCCCGCGCTGAACCGAGCGCGGGAGCCGGACGCCCCGAGGCGCTCCGGCTAGCCCACCGACATGATCTGCGCCAGCGCCGCGTCGATCGCCCTGCCGTCCTCCGCCACGGAGAAGGTGCCACCGGTCGACTGGGTGATCCGGGTCAGCGGATCGCGTTCCGGGGCCGACCCCATGGCGATGACGCTGATGGGGATGTCGCGGTCGGCGCGCTTCAGCTCGTCCAGCCTGGTGCGCAGCTCGTCGAAGCTCAGACCGCCGTCGTTGGGGCCGTCCGTGAGCACCACGATGCTGTTGCGCTTGCCCTCCTGGTAGTTCTTCTGCACGTCCTCGTACAGCGCGAGCAGGCTCGTGTAGAGCTGCGTCGCGCTCAACGGCTTCAGACCGGCCACCCCGTCGAGCAGCGCCTGCCGCTGCTCCAGGACAGGCCCGGTCGGCACGAGCTGCCGGTACGGGCGTTCGCCGTCGACCTGCCGGGAGAACTCCCACAGCCCGACCGAACCGGACAGCGAGCGGTTCACCTGGCCGGACAGCGCGGCCTTGAGCCACTCCATCCGGCTCTTCCCGTCACCGCCGGGCTCCTCCATCGACTTCGACGAGTCGACCAGCAGCGTCACGACCTGGCCGTTGTCGGCCGTCGCCCACGCCGCCGAGATCTGCTGCGCGGTGGTCGCGTCCGCGGGCGCCAAGCCCTCGGTCATCGTCGCCCAGCGCACGCCGGGTGACGGTTTCGGCCGTTCCGTCGAGGACGGCACCCGCAGACCGGACGCCGCCAGGATCTTCTGCTGGTCCGCGCCCGTCAGGAACTCGCGGAACGCCTGCGCGGCCCGCACCTGAGCCTCGCCGACCCAGTCGCCCGACAGCGCCACGAACGGGAAGTCCGCGACCGGCGTCGGACC
Source organism: Umezawaea sp. (assembly GCF_036375055.1). Lineage (GTDB taxonomy): Bacteria > Actinomycetota > Actinomycetes > Mycobacteriales > Pseudonocardiaceae > Umezawaea. Next base: position 90,537 of record NZ_DASUSQ010000166.1, on the reverse strand, counting down.
ACCGGGGGTCACGCCGAACAGCGGCTTCAACGGGGGCGTGCCGGTGTCCTTGCCCGTGTTGTGCCGGTAGAGGTCGACCTCGAACACGGGGACCGCGCTGAAGCCGGGACCGTTGACGGTGGGTTCGTCGGCCAGCAGCGACATGGCCTCCCACGTGGTCGAGGGGGTCTGCGCGGGCTTCGCCGCCACCAGGCTCGCCATCGTGTTCTTCACCGGGTCCAGGCCCAGCATGTCGGTGGTGACCGGGCCCTTGCCCTCGGGGCTCGCGCCCGCCAGCGCCGACTGGATCGCCATCGCGGTGGCCGCGTTGATCGTCGGGTCGGGCATGGCGACCTTGAACGGACCCCACGCCGCCTGGCCGAAGCGCTCCCAGCCGCCGGGCGCGGACATGACGCCCGGCAGGTCGGTCCAGCGGAAGCCCGCCGCCGTCTGCACGGCCGCCGCGCCCTCCTCGGGCAGGGCGAGCACCACGGGGCTCGCGGCGATCGACTGCGGGGCCGCGCCGAGCAGCGCGTGGTTCTGCGCGCCGAGCCGGTTCGCCCACAGCATCGAGTCGGTGATCCACGCGTGCGGGCGGGTGCCGAGCTTGCCCTCGTCCCAGCCCTGCGTGAGGCCCTCCAGCACGACCTCGGAGTCGATCGACTGCACCTCGACCCGGATGCAGTGGTCGTAGACCACCGGCCGGGTCGCGCTCCAGGCCTTCGCGACGTCGCGCACCGCGTCGGCCGCGCTCGGCGTCGACGCGATCCTCAGCGCCGCCTCGCCCTCGGCGCAGTCGCCCGCCTCGGCGGCCGCACGGCGCTCGATCACACCACCGAGCCAGCTCCAGCCGAGCACACCGAGGACGATCAGCGCGACGAGGCCGACGACCGCGACGGGCCACCCTGCCACGCCGCGCCGCACCCGTGTGCGCAGCGTGCGATGTCGAGACATCGACTTCCCCTTCAGCGTCTTCCCGCGGCTCGTGACACGAACGCGTTCGGTACCCGGATTGACGGCTCCGACGACACCTGTACCGGCAGCGGTCACGCTAACAGGTGAAGACTGAGGGCCGGGTTAAGTAATTGAGGCTGACTTGGCCGGATTCTTACCCGATTGGGTTAGTTTCTGAGTGCAGAAGTGTGACTCAATGTCACGGACAGCTCCAGCAATGCGGCTCTCAGCGGCGTTGCCCTCGCGCTGAACGACGCCTGCTGCCGCACGTACTCCGCGCGCCCCTCGGGCGTCTCGATCGCCACCGGCTCGTAGCCCAGCGGGGCCAGGTCGTACGGGCTCGCGCGCATGTCCAGCTCGCGCACCTCGACCGCGAGCGCGAAGCAGTCCGCGACCAGCTCCGACGGCGTCGCGGGGTCCAGCTTGTACGCCCACTTGAACAGGTCCATCGACACGTGCAGGCAGCCCGGCTGGTCGAACTCGACCTGCGTCTCCCTGGTCGGCTGGAGCGTGTTGTGGGGGCGCGCGTCCGGCGTGAAGAAGCGGAACGCGTCGAAGTGCCCGCACTGCACGCGGCTCGCGTCCACGACCGCGTCCGTCCCCGCCGACCCCAGCCGCAGCGGCCACGCGTTGTGCCGCACCTGCTCGGGCCGCTGCCGGTAGACCATCGCCCACTCGTGCAGCCCGAAGCAGCCCAGCCGGGGCGCGCGCCGAGCCGTCGCCCCCAGCAGCCGCCGGACGAAGTCGACGGTCGCCCGCCGCGACTCGGCGAACCGCTCCACGTCCAGCGCCACGCCGTCGGCGGTCTCCACGTACGCGGGCCACCGCAGGTACTCGCGCGCCGCCGCGCCCTCCAGCACGACGCCGGGACCGGGGTGCCAGCGCTCCAGCCGCGACGGCCGGTGCGAGTAGTAGCTGAACAGGAAGTCGAGCACGGGGTGCTTCTCGCCGGTCGCCTTCCGCTCGTGGTGCGGACCCGTCCAGCGCAGCACGCGCGCCCGGTGCTCGGCACGGCGCGCCGTCCACTCGGCCTCGGTCAGCACCAACTCCATGGCGGCAGCTTATTCGTGCCGCGCGGCGACCACGGCCGGGGTTTGTACGGTCGTCCCATGACGCCGGACACCCGATCCATGCGCGAGCGGATGCTCGCCGGAGACCTGTACATCGCCGACGACCCGGAACTGGAGGAGCTCTCCGCCGTCTCCGGCGACTTCCAGGACGCCTACAACGCGACCGGGTCCCGCGAGCACTCCGAACGCTTCCGGCTGCTCACCGAGTGGCTGGGCGCGGTCGGCGAGGGCACCGTCATCCGCCCGCCGTTCCGCGTCGACTACGGCAGGTTCACCACCATCGGGGCCCGCACGTTCGCCAACTTCGGCCTGGTCGCCCTCGACGTCGCCCCGATCACGATCGGCGACGACGTGCAGATGGGACCGAACGTGCAACTGCTCACCCCGACCCACCCGGTCGACCCGGAACCGCGCCGGGCGAAGTGGGAGGCGGCCAAGCCGATCGTCATCGGGGACAACGTGTGGCTCGGTGGTGGGGCGATCGTGCTCGCCGGGGTGACCGTCGGGGAGAACACCGTGGTCGGCGCGGGAGCCGTGGTGACGCGCGACCTGCCCGCGAACGTGGTCGCGGTCGGCAGCCCGGCGCGGGTGGTGCGGGAGGTCTGGTCCGCGCCCTGAGGGGCCTGTGGTCGGCGAGGACCGGTCGGTCGTCGCCGACGACAGGCGCGGGGTGGGGCCGCGGGCGCGTCCGCGGCGCCACCGCTCCGGTGGCCGGGTTGTCGTTGTGCACGGTCCTGCTCCAGGGAGTCGTGCTGGGAGCTACCGGTCGTGATCGTTTCCGTGTCCGTTCCGGTCGTCGGGACGAGTGCTGGGGACCGTGACGTGTCGGGGTCGACGGGGCCTCCTTCCCGCTGGGTCGCCGTTGCGCTCCTGGGGCCGGTCATGGCCTCAAGCCCTCGATGACCCGTCGCCACCAGGGCTTGCGGTCCGGCGCGGTGGCCTCGTCGACGGCCGGACCGGCCTCGTCCTCCGCTCGCGGTGCGGGGACCTCGACGATCGGGAACCCGCGCCGGGGGAACCGCGCCGCGGGCGCCTCGCTGCGCGACCGGTCCGCCTTGAGCCGCTGTTCGAGCCTCAGCAGCCGGTTCCACTCGGCCACCAACAGGGCGGCCTAGTCCCCGCCCTGCACCAGCGCCAAGCCCAGTGCCGTGCGCAGCGACACGACCTCCCGCCCCTCCCTGCGGCTGACCGCGAGCCCGGTTTCCCGCAGCACCCCGAGGTGCTGCGACACCGCCCCGACCGTCACGCCGAGGCGTTCGGCGAGTTCGGACACGGTGCTCGGCCGCTCCAGCTCGTGCAGCAGGCGGGCGCGGGTGGCGCCGAGCAGGCGGGTGAGGGCGGGGCGGGCCGGGGGAGCGGGTCTGGTCCACAGGGTGCCGAAGCCGGTGGCCGGGTAGCAGAGGGCGAGGCGGACGGGGCTGTCGCGGAGGTAGACGTCGGGCCAGATGAACGCCGACGGGACGAGGACCAGGTCGCGGGTGCCCAGTTCGGTGATCGTGCCCGCTACCTCGACGGCGGTCGGGTGCCAGGTGACGGTGTCGTGCAGTTCGCCCAGCACGGTGGGGCCGCCGTGCTCGGTCAGCCTGCGGCCGCGGCGCTCCACGTCGCCCTGGAGAACGCCCTCCAGCCTCGGCCAGAGCGGCTCGATGATCGCGTCGTGGACGGCGCGGACGCGGTCGCGCAGGGCGGTCAGCGCCTCGGTCGGGTCGTCGAGCAGGGGACGGGCGTGGGGGTCGGCGCCGACGGCCGCGGTGATGCGCTCGGGGGTGGCGCGGAACAGGGCGTCGACCTCGGTGTCGATGCCCGTGGAGCGCAGGCCCGGCGTGGGGATGAGGAACTCCGGGACGACCGGGCCTCGGGTGGCCAGGCGGTGCAGGAGGCGGAACCACGGGTCGTCCGGGAGGGTGCCCAGGCGCGACTCGGCCCACGTGGTCCAGCGCTGGTGGACGGGAGCGCACTCCGGAGCGGCCAGGACGCGGAGCCCGGCGATGGTTTCCCACAGGGGTGAGACCGCGAAGCGGAGGGCCATCGCTTTAGCTCAGCCTAAAACGTTCGACTTGGCCAGTGATCACGCCAAGGTGGACGCATGGGGACTGGGTGGGGGCGGTTGCAGGCGGTCGCGGTCAGCGGGTCGACGGGGGAGGGGCTGCTGCTGACGGCGCTGCCCCTCATGGCGGTCGCGATCACGACCGACCCGCGGCAGGTGGCGCTGGTGAACGTGGTGGGGCAGCTCCCGTGGCTGCTGTTCTCGCTGGCGGCGGGGGTGCTGATCGACCGGTTCCGGCGGACGTCGGTGCTCGCGTCGGCGTTCGCCGTGCAGGCCGTGGCGGCGGCCGTGCTCGCCGTCGCGGCGTCGACCGGCGCGCTGAACCTGCCGCTGCTGCTGGTCGTCTCGTTCGTCGTCGTCAGCTCGCAGGTGCTCGGCGACGGCGCCAGCGGCGCGCTGGTGCCGGACGTCGTCGGCCCGGACCGGCTGGCCGCCGCGAACGCCCGGATGATCGTCATCGACCGCGGGGTCGTGCAGTTCCTGGTGCCGCCCGTGACCGGCTTCCTGCTGGCGTTCGCGGCCGGGCTGCCCGCGTGGCTCGCCTGCGCTGCTGCCCTGGTGGCGCTGCTGCTGACCCGCGGCCTCGCCGTCCCGCACGTGCCGAGCCCGCCGGGACACCCGCTGCGCGACATCAGGACCGGGCTCGCGTTCCTCGTCGGCAGCCCGCTGCTGCGCACCATCACGGTCACCGTCGCGCTCGGCTCGTTCGCCGCCAGCGCGACCATGCCGATGTTCGTGCTCTACGCGACGCAGATCCTGCACGTCGGCTCGTTCGGCTACGGCGTGCTGCTGGCGTGCCTGGCCGTCGGGTGGATCGCGGTGTCGTTCGTGGTGCACCCGCTGGTCACCCGACTCGGCTACGCCTGGTCCATGCGGCTCGCGACGCTGGGCGCCGCGGCCCTGATCCTGCTCATCGCGGTGGAGCCACCGGTGTTCGCGCTGGTCGCGGGCACGCTGGTGCTCCTGTCGTCCACGACGCTGGTGTGGAACGTGTGCTCGCAGTCGAGCAGGCAGCGGTTCACGCCCACACCGCTGCTCGGCCGGGTGCTCACCAGCCACCGCGCGCTGGCCTGGGGGCTGACGCCGCTCGGCGCGCTCGCCGGCGGCTTCGTGGCGGCGTCGTGGGGCCTGCGCTGGGTGTGGGTGATGGCCTCGGCCGTCCACCTGCTGTCCGCGGTGCTGATGTGGAGGACCGTGTCCCCCGAGGGGTTCGCCGCGGAGGAGGCCCGATTCGCCGCTCGGGCCTCCTGACTCACAGCTCGCGGCTCACGTGCGTGCCGTCGCGGACCGTGCCGACGTACTCCTCGACCAGGTCCTCCATCGCCACGACGCCGCACAGCGCGCCGTCGGTGTCGACGGCCCGCGCCAGGTGCGACTGCGCCCGCCGCAGCGCGGCCAGCGCCTCGTCCAGGTGGGCGTCCACGGGCAGGTCCGGCAGACCGCGGATGCGGGTGCGCGGCACGGGCGTGCCCGGATCCGCGCCCGCGAGGTCCAGCACGTCCTTGACGTGCAGGTAGCCCAGCAGCCTGCCGTTGTCGCCGCGCACCGGGAACCGGGAGAACCCGGTCTGCGCCACGGCCGACTCGACCTCGCCGACCGTCGGGTTCGACGACAGCGTGGTCAGCCGGTCGAGCGGCACGAGCACGTCCGCCACGGTCCGCTCGGCCGAGGACAGCGTCTGCGCGAGCCGCCGGTGCTCGGAGTCCTCCAGCAGGCCCTCCTCGCGGGACTGGGCGATCAGCATCGCCAGCTCGTCCGGCGTGTACGCCGTGTCCAGCTCGTCCTTCGGCGTGACGCCCATCAGCTTCAGCACGGCCGTCGACACGACGGTGAACATCCGCAGCACCGGACCGACGAGCTTGCAGAACCCGTAGTGCACCGGCACCAGCCAGATCGCCAGCCGCTCCGGGTTCGCGATGGCCAGGTTCTTCGGCACCATCTCGCCGAGGATCGTGTGCAGCGCCACCACGATGATCAGCGCGATGGCGAACGAGACCCCGTGCCGCACCGCCGCCGGAACGCCGATGGCGTGGAACGGCGACTCCAGGACGGACGCCACGGCGGGCTCGCCGATCGCGCCGAGCCCCAGCGAGCACAGCGTGATGCCCAGCTGCGCGCCCGCGATCATCAGCGGCAGCTCCCGGCCCGCCTTGATCGCCGTGCGGGCCCGGCTGCTGCCCCTCTCGGCCAACGCCTCCAGCCGGTCGCGGCGGGCGGTGATGATCGCGAACTCGGCGCCGACGAAGAAGCCGTTGCCCGCCAGGAACAGGAAGAGGACCAGGATGCTCACTGCGCCGCCACCTGTTCGGCGTCGGTGACCCTGGCCACCCGCAGCTCGGCCGTGCGGTGCCGGTCCATCCGCATCACGGTGATGCGCCAGCCGTCGACCCGTATCTCGTCGCCGACCTCGGGGATGCGGCCGAGCTTGGCCATGACCAGACCGGCCAGCGTCTCGTAGTCGCCCTCCGGCATCCGGAACCTGGTGGCCTCGGCGACCTCGTCGTCGCGCAACAACCCGGACACCATCCAGCTCCCCCTGCCCAGCGGGCGGACCGGCGCGGCCTCGCCCCGGTCGTGCTCGTCGCGGACGTCGCCGACGATCTCCTCGACCACGTCCTCCAGCGTCACCAGCCCGGCCGTGCCGCCGTACTCGTCGACGACCAGCGCGGTCTGCAACCCCGACGCGCGCAGCCGGTCCAGCAGCGCGTCGCCCTCCAGGGTCTCCGGCACGGTCTGCACCGGCCTGGTCAGCGCCGACACCGGCGTGGTCCCGCGCTGGTTCACCGGCACGCTGAACGCCTGCTTGACGTGCACCATGCCGCGCACCTCGTCCAGGTCGCCGTTGTGCACCGGGAACCGGGAGAAGCCGGTCTCGCGGGTCTTGGAGATCAGGTCGAGCACGGTCGCGTCGACCCGCAGCGCCTCGACCTGCACGCGCGGCGTCATCAGCTCGCCGGCGGTCCGGTCGCCGAAGCGCAGCGAGCGGTCCAGCAGCGTCGCCGTGCCCTGGTCGAGCGTGCCGTGCTCGGCGCTGGAGCGCACCAGCGCGCTCAGCTCCTCCGGCGACCGGGCGGACGCCAGCTCCTCGACCGGTTCGACGCCGAAGCGGCGCACGAGCCAGTTCGCGGCCAGGTTCATGCCGCTGATCAGCCAGCGGAACGTGCTGGAGAACGCCGACTGGTAGCCGACGACCGCGCGGGCGGTCTCCATCGGCTTCGCGATGGCGAGGTTCTTCGGCACGAGCTCGCCGAACACCATCGACACGGCGGTGGCGAGCGCCAGCGCGAAGGCCAGCGCCAGCGGGTCGGCCACCGACGACGGCACGCCGACCGCGGTCAGACCGGGTTCGACCAGTTCCGCGATGGCGGGTTCGGCGATGTAGCCGGTGATCAGGGTGGTGATGGTGATGGCCAACTGGGCGCCGGAGAGCTGGAAGGACAGCGACTTGTGCGCCTTCTGGAGCTTCAACGCCTTGGCGTCGCCCACGACGGCCGCGTGGTTGTCCACGGTGCTGCGTTCGAGGGCGGTCAACGAGAACTCGGCGGCGACCGCCGTGGCGGTCCCGAGGGTGAGAGCGACGACGGCCAGCAGGCCGAGGACGCTCAGGAGTGTTCCGATCACCTGTCGCCTCCGGCGGGCGACTGGATCGGGCTGGTGGGGCAGCCGGGTGTTCGACCCGGCTCAGTACTGAAGCCGGGTGACTGCGCGTCGCGCACGGAAGGGGTCACTCCTCGCTGGGTCTTGCCGGTGGAGAGCGGTTCGGTCCAGTTTAGAGGGTATGGCCCTCAGCGCAGGCCGGTTCCGGAGGGTGCTCGGGTGCTCGCCCTGAGCACCACCTCGCCCGCGACCTTGACCGTGCGCACCTCGTCGGTGCCCTCGTCCAGCACGAGCCGCGCCGCCCGCTCGCCCAGCTCCTCCAGCGGCAGCCGCACCGTGCTCAACCCCGGCACCAGGTCCCGCAGCGTGGGGATGTCGTCGAAGCCCGCCACCGACACGTCCTCCGGCACCCGCAGCCCGGCCTCGCGCAGCGCCGCCATCGCGCCGAGCGCCATCACGTCGTTGACGGCGAACACGCAGGTGGCGCCGGTCTTCGCGGCCAGCAGCTCGGTCGCGGCGGCGTGTCCGCCGTCCCTGGTGAACGCGCCGGTGACCACCGACGACGCGGGCAGGTCGATGCCGGCGTCGGCCAGCCCGGCCCTGAACCCGGCGAGCCGGTCGCGCGCCACGACCAGGTTCGGCGGCCCGGCCAGCACGGCGAACCGCTCGTGCCCGAGCGCGGTCAGCTCCCTCGCCAGCGCGCGGGCGCCCGCCCGGTTCGACGGCACGACGGTGTCCGCGGGGATGCGGGCCTGCGACACGCACGCCACCCGTCCGCCCTGCGCGGTGAACGCCTCCACCTCGGCGGCGAGCCTGGCCGTGGCGGCCCGGTCCGTGGTGCGGCTGCCCGCGATCACCACGGCGCGGGCCCGGTGCGCGCGCAGCGTGTAGAGCAGCTCGACCTCGCGCTCGGGGTCGCGGCCGGTCGTGCCGAGCACGACGACCAGCCCCGCCTCCTCGGCGACCCTGGTCACGCCCGCGGCGATGCTGGAGAAGTACGGGTCGGAGATGTCGTGCACGACGAGGCCCACGAGCACGCTGCTGTTGCGCGCGAGCGCCTGCGCGGCGGCGTTCGGCAGGTAGCCCAGTTCGCGGGCGGAACCGACCACCCGGTCCCGCAACTCGTCGCTGACCTGCCGCGTGCTGCCGTTGAGCACCCGCGACGCGGTCGCCAGCGACACCCCGGCGTGGTTCGCGACCTCCGCCAGCGTCACCTGCCTGGGAGTCAAACCGGTGCCTCCTCGTTAGCCTGCCGGGAGCCTAGTCGTCGAGGCTCCTGACACGGCACGGTGACACCTGGAGCGAACGGGTCGGTCGTCGACGGCGGCGACGACCGACCCTGTCCACTAGTTCAGGAGCGCGTTCCCCACCGGGAAATACCTCACGCTCCCGTCCACGGCCGGTACGCCTGCGAACGGCGGGGCCTCGGGGCGGGGCAGGTGATCTGCTGGACCGAGTCGAACAGCGTCCGGCCGATCGCCGTGCGCGCCCGCAGCGCCGGGTGCGTGGCGCCGTAGTCGTCGTGGTTGGCCGCGTTGTCGCCGCGGAACTGGCCGGACGCGAACAGCGCGTAGGTGATCACCGGCTTGCCCTCGGCGTCGAACACGATCCCCGCCTCGTTGCGGCCGTCCTCGAACCAGCCCGCCTTCGTCGCGACCTGGAGCCGCTCGGCCGACGACAGCTCCAGCCGGATGCCGTCGGTGAACGACGTCAGCGACCGCAGCACCGTCAGCAGGTGGGTCGTCGACGCGGGCGACAGCAGCTCCTCGTTGACGAGCTTCCGCAGCAGCGTGAACGTCTCGCGCGGCGTCGTGGTGCCCAGGAAGTACCGGTTCGGGTTGGCGACCGGCACGACCTGCGTGTGCGTGAAGCCCTTGCCCCGCAGGATCTGGTTGATCTCCAGCGCGGGCACGACCAGTCCGCACAGCCGCACGGCGGTGTTGTCCGAGACGGTCAGCAGCGCCGCCAGCGCGTGGCCGATGGTGACCGAGCTGGGGTAGGCGCCGTCCAGGCCGAAGATGCCGTCGGTGTCCTGGATGACGATGTCCGCCGTCACCTCGATGCGCTGGTCGAGCGTCAGCAGCCCGCGGTCCACCTTGTCCAGCACCGCGACCGCCACCGCGATCTTGTTGACGCTGTAGGCCTCCACGACGGTGTCCTGCCGCTCCTCCACGGCCGACCGCACGGACCCGTCCGGGTTCGTCACGCCGATGTAGGACGCCCACGTGCCGCGCGCCTTGCGGGTCTCCAGGCGGTACTTGCGGGCGATCTTGCGCCTCGCCACCTCGGCCGTGCGCGGGATGACGGCCTCCAGCTCCGGCTCGGTGTCGGTCTCGTCGACCTGCGCGGACGCCGACGCCTTCCCCAGGACCGCGGACGCCGCCGCGGCGGACCCCAGACCGAGCGCGAACCTGCGTGTGATGTTCATGGAAAAAACCCCCTGTTCGGACCAGTGGAGTGATCCAACCAGGTGTCGCTGTCGCCCCGCTGACGACTTTGGGTAGCGTTCCCGCCATGGGTGACCCGGTATTCGTGATCACCGGCGCGTCCCGCGGCATCGGCGCGGCGACCGCGGAGCTGGCGGCGGCGGCCGGGTACCGCCTGGTGCTGACCTCGCGGCACGCCGAGGAGCTCGTCAACGCGGGGATGCGGCTCGGCGGCCCCGACCGCGTCTGGGCGGCGTCGTGCGACGTGACCTCGTGGCACGAGCTGACCTTCCTGATGGGGCGCGTCGAGGAGGAGTGGGGCTCGATCGACGTCGTCTTCGCCAACGCGGGCACCAGCGTCGTCACGTCGTTCACCTCCGACGAGGGCGCGCCGCCCGCCGAGTGGGCGGACATGGTGCTCACCAACGTCTGCGGTCCCGCCTACACCGCCAAGGCCGCGATGCCCGCGCTGGTGCGCGGCCGGGGCCACCTCGTGCTGACCGGTTCGGCGGCGGGCCGGGGCGTCCGGCCGGGGAACCTGTACTCGGCCACGAAGTGGGCCGTCACCGGGCTGGCGCAGAACATCCGCGCCGAGTGCGCCGACACGGGCGTCCGCGTGACCGTGGTCCAGCCCGGCCTGACCGACACCGGCGGCATCCCGGCGTCGCGCGCCGCGGAACCGAAGCTGGACCCCGCCGACGTGGGCAGGGCGGTCCTGTACGCCGTGTCCCAGCCGCGGTCGGTGGACGTGAACGAGATCGTGGTCCGGCCCACCGGCCAGGGCCCGTACCGCTAGCCGGTCACGGGCGGAGCCGCCGCACCGCGTCGGCGTGCGACGGGTAGGCTGCGGCCAGGGCGTCCGCGTCGCCGAACTCCACCACGTCGTCGGTGTACGGCGGCACGACGACGGTCGTCACCAGGCTCCAGTCGCCGTCCGGCTCGCTCGCCTGCCACACCCCGGCGGGCACCACGACCTGAGGCCGCTGCCCCTCGGCCAGCGCCGGGCCCAGCACCGGTGCGGTCACCGAGCCGTCCGGGTGCAGCAGCAGCATCCGCAGCGGGGCGCCCGCGTGGTGGGCGTACACCTCGACGCTCGTCAACCGGTGCACGGCGGAGTGCTCGCCCGCGCGCAGCAGGTAGTAGATGGTCGACAGCTCCGCGCTGCGGTGACCCTGCGCGAAGTGGCCGCCCTCCACGGGCAGCGGGTCGAGGCCGAGCGCGGCGATGACGTCGTCGGCGGTCACGCGGGCTCCGGTGCGGGCAGGGAACCGTGGACGACGACCATGCCCTTGCCCAGCCGCTTCGCCGTGTACATGGCGGCGTCGGCCGAACCGAGCATGTCGTCCGCGGTGACGGTGGCGTCCTGGGTCGTGCGGTGGGCGATGCCCACGCTCGCGCGCACCTCGTGCTCGCGGCCCTGGGTCTGGTGCGGCGACCTGAGGGCGTCCAGGACGCGGTTGCCGATCTCCGACGGGTCCACCTCACCGCTCTCCACCAGCACGCCGAACTCGTCGCCGCCGAGCCGGGCGACGGTGTCCTCGTCGCGCACGCAGTGCTGGAGCCTGGTCGCCACGATCCGCAGCACGGCGTCGCCCTCGGCGTGGCCGAAGTTGTCGTTGACGTGCTTGAAGCCGTCGACGTCGATGAAGGCGAGCACGACGGGTTCGCCCCGGCGGAGCGCGGCGGTGAGGCGCTCGCGGAACAGCTCGCGGTTCGCGACGCCCGTCAGCGGGTCGTGGAAGGCCTGGTGCCGCAGCTGCTCCCGGCTCTCGTGCAGCTGGTCGAGCAGGCGGGCGTTGTCCATCAGGGTCACCAGCTGCCGCACGACGACCAGCAGCACGACGCCGAGGCCCGCGTAGATCTCCAGCGGGTTGAAGCGGACGCCGGTCGCGGTGCCGACGACGATGAACAGACCGGTGATCAGCATCGGCAGGTACGGCACGAGCAGGTGCAGCAGCTCGCCCGTCCCGAGCCCGCCCGTCCGCGCGTGCTTGCCCCTGGTGGGCGCGAGGGAGCTGAGCAGCAGCAGGACGGGGCACACCATGAACCCGACGTCGGCCAGCGGCGGGATGGCCTCGGCCCCGTGGCTGACCAGCCAGGCGAAGATCCAGCCGGACGCCGACTGCGCCAGGGCCGCGAGCGCGAGGAACAGCATCGGCGTCTGGCGGACCGGGCGGTGGGTCCACGACGTGACCAGCAGCGTCACCAGCAGCACCAGGTACGCCACCGGGTGCGCGACCACCGTGGCGAAACCGGGCCCGGACGTCGCCCACGCGCGGGCGATCGACTCCAGCGCCGACACCCACGTCAGCACGAACAGCGAGCCCACGACGATCAGGCCGTCCAGCACCACCACGAGCTTGCTGCGGTGGTTCGGCAGCGAGTCCGCCGCGCCGTGCGCCAGCGTCAGCACCGCGCCCAGCGCCAGCACCGGCGTGAGGATGAACCCCAGCGGCGCCAGCGTGGAGGACGGCAGCGAGACCCCGAGGAACAGCTGGCCCCAGATCCACGCGCACAGCCCGACGGCCAGGCTCCCGGTCGACGCGACCATCCACAGCCGCCAGCGGCGCTCGGTGCCCTGCTCGCGCGCCGCGGCCCGCCAGTAGACGACCAGCGCGGCGACGGTGGCGGCCAGCTGCGACGTCTTGTCCAGCGCGACGGACACCCGGTGGCCGAGGACACCGGACACCACGACGGCCACCAGGATCGCGAGCAGGGTGCAGAAGAGGGCCGTCCGGGCGCCGAACCGCTTCGGCATCTTCGGCCTCCCGCCTGCCGCGTTCGGGAAGGGTGGAGTGGATCAACGGACCGCGCCACTGTAGTCAGGTGGTGACTCACTGTCGACCGTCGGCCCTCCCGATGTCGCCGATCCGTGACTGTCGCGTGTCGTGGGGAGCCCGCCGGGGGTCACCCACTAAAGTTCGAACTGATGTTCGTCTCGGTGGAGGGACCCCAGTGCGCGTGTTCGGCGTCGACCCAGGCCTGACCCGGTGCGGGTTCGGCGTCGTCGACGGTGGTCCCGGCCGCGCGGTGCGGATCGTCGCCGTCGACGTGGTCCGCACGTCGGTGGACGCCGAGCTGGCGATCCGGCTGCTGCACCTCGCCGACGAGGTGGAGGTCTGGCTGGACCGCCACCGGCCCGAGGTGGTCGCGATCGAGCGGGTCTTCAGCCAGCACAACGTGCGCACCGCGATGGCCACGGCGCAGGCGGGCGGAGTGGTCGCGCTGGCGGCGGCGCGGCGCGGGCTGCCGGTCGCGTTCCACACGCCCAGCGAGGTGAAGGCCGCCGTGACGGGGTCGGGGCGCGCGGACAAGGCGCAGGTGACGACGATGGTCACCAAGCTGCTCGGCCTGGCCGAGGCGCCGAAGCCAGCGGACGCGGCGGACGCGCTCGCGCTGGCGATCTGCCACGTCTGGCGGGCGCCGATGCAGTCGCGGATGGCCCAGGCGCAGGCCAAGGCGGCCGAGATGGCCCGCACCCACAAGCTCAAGCTGGCCCAGGCCGCGAAAAACGGAGGTAGGACCAAGTGATTTCGTCGCTGCGTGGGCAGGTGCTGTCCATCGGGCTCGATCACGTGGTCGTCGAGGTCGGGGGAGTCGGGTTCGCCGTGCAGGCCACGCCCACGACGCTCGCCGGGCTGCGGCGCGGCGAGGAGGCGACGCTGTCGACCTCGCTGGTCGTGCGCGAGGACTCGCTGACCCTGTTCGGCTTCACCGACTCCGACTCGCGAGAGCTGTTCGGCCTGTTGCAGACCGTGTCCGGCATCGGGCCCCGGCTCGCGCTGGCCACGCTCGCGGTGCTGGAGCCGGACAAGCTGCGGGCCGCGCTGGCCGACGGCAACATCACCGTGCTCACCCAGGTCCCCGGCATCGGCCGCAAGGGCGCCGAGCGGCTGATCATCGAACTGCGCGACAAGGCGGGCCCGCTGCCCGCCGCCGACGGCGTGGCCGACGGCGCCCCTCGCGTGCGCGAGCAGGTGGTGGAAGCGCTGCTGGGCCTCGGTTTCCCGGTCAAGCAGGCCGAGGCGGCCGTCGACGCGGTCGTCGCCGAGGACTCCGCGCAGACCACCCCGACCGTGCTCCGCCGCTCGCTGGCCGCGCTGGGGCGCAAGAGGTGAACCGCGCCGACGTGCTCCTCCCGGCGGAGGCGCCATGAGCGCCGAATTCGACCCCGACGGTTCCGACGACACCCTCTCGCCGCTGGTCGTCCCGACCGAGCGGGACGTCGAGGGGACGCTGCGGCCCAAGGACCTGACCGAGTTCGTCGGCCAGCTCAAGGTCCGCGAGCAGCTCGAACTGGTGCTGCACGGCGCGATGCGCCGCGGCTCCCCGCCGGACCACGTGCTGCTGTCCGGCCCGCCCGGCCTCGGCAAGACCAGCCTCGCGATGATCATCGCGGCCGAGCTGGGCGCGTCGCTGCGGATCACCTCGGGGCCCGCGCTGGAACGGGCGGGCGACCTGGCCGCGATGCTGTCGAACCTGGTCGAGGGCGACGTGCTGTTCATCGACGAGATCCACCGCATCGCCCGCCCCGCCGAGGAGATGCTGTACCTGGCGATGGAGGACTTCCGGGTCGACGTCGTCGTCGGCAAGGGGCCGGGCGCGACCAGCATCCCGCTGGACATCGCGCCGTTCACGCTGGTCGGCGCCACCACCCGGTCGGGCTCGCTGACCGGCCCGCTGCGCGACCGGTTCGGCTTCACCGGGCACATGGAGTTCTACACCGCCGCCGAGCTGGACCACATCGTCCGGCGCTCGGCGAAGATCCTCGGCGTCGACCTGCGGGAGGACGGCGCGCTGGAGATCGCGGGCCGGTCCCGCGGCACGCCCCGGATCGCGAACCGGCTGCTGCGCCGGGTCCGCGACTTCGCCGAGGTGCGGGCCGACGGCGTGGTGGACCTCCAGGTCGCCCGCGACGCGCTGGCCGTCTACGACGTGGACGAGCTGGGGCTCGACCGGCTGGACCGGGCCGTGCTCGGCGCCCTGGTCCGCTCGTTCGGCGGCGGGCCGGTCGGCGTCGCGACGCTCGCGGTCGCGGTCGGCGAGGAGGTGACCACGGTGGAGGAGGTGTGCGAGCCCTACCTGGTCAGAGCCGGCATGCTGGCACGTACGCCCAGAGGACGCGTGGCCACCGACGCCGCCTGGTTGCACCTGGGATTGCAGCCACCCACGGCCTGACGGGTGAACGGGTTCGATGACCTGGCACAATCGCCGGTGGCACCCAGAAAAATCGGACGTTCCGGACACCATGCGGCCGTCCGGCCGAACGGAGAATGATGAACCTTTCGTCCCTGATGTTCCCGTTGCTGCTGGTGCTGCTCGCCGTGCCGCTGTTCCTCAGCGCTCGCAAGCAGAAGCGCGCGGCAGCCGAGCAGCAGCAGCTCCTGGCCTCGCTGGAGCCGGGTGACCGCGTGATGACGACCTCGGGTCTCTACGCGACGGTCGCCGACGCCAGCGATGACGCCACGATCGACCTGGAGATCGCCGACGGCGTGGTCACGACCTGGCTCCGCCAGGCCGTGCGCGAGAAGATCATCCCGGCGGACGACGTCGACGAGGTCGAGGACGACGAAGAGGACGCCGTCGTCGACGAGGTCGCCCCGGCCACCGCCGCGGAGATCGCCCCGCCGCTGGAGCACAACACCAAGAAGTGAGCGCGTCGGAGCGCGTCGGTCCGCGGTTGGCAACGGTCAACACTGCCAACTGCGGGCAGTGACGTCCAGCTCACACGACGCGGGGTACGCTGCGCCCTCGCCCGGACTGAACACCTTCGGGTGAGGGCGTGCTGTCCTCGTCCCACCAGGACGAGGGTGGCCGACCTGACATCATCTTCCAGTTCGAGGAGACGGACGGACCGTGGCACCTCCGGCCGGGCAGATCCGCCCAGCGAAGTACCTGGGCGCATTTGTCCTCATCGTGGTCGCGCTGTACTCCCTGGTGTTCTTCACCGGGAACGGCAAGGCGACCCCCAAGCTCGGCATCGACCTCCAGGGCGGCACGAGGGTCACGCTGACCGCTCGAGCCCCCGACGGGAAGACTCCGACGGACGAGGCGCTCAACCAGGCCCGAACCCTCATCGAGACCCGTGTCAACGGTCTCGGTGTGTCCGGCTCCGAGGTCGTCCGCGACGGCACGAACCTGGTCATCACCGTGCCGGGAGCCGACGGCGAGGGCGCCAAGAGCCTCGGCAAGACGGCGCGCCTGGCGTTCCGCAAGGTCGTGGGCTCCCCGGCGCCGAACGCCCCGCTGGCCCCGCAGACGACCGGCTCGGCACCCCCGGCGTCGACGTCCGGCAGCCCCGCTCCCACCTCGGGGTCCGCCCCGGCCGGTGAGACCGCGGGCTCCACGCCGCCGTCCAGCGGCGCTCCGCAGGGCCGCCCGGCCCCGCTGCTGGAGGGTCAGCCCGCCAGCACGGACCCGTCCGCGCCCCCGGCGAGCGACCCGGCGCAGCCGCCCGCGAGCGACGCCGCGCAGCCGCCCGAGGGCCAGCCCGACTGCCAGGCCGTGTTCAACGGCAAGTACTCCGACGACACCACCAAGGCCATCGCCGAGGCCAAGGCGTGCAGGCAGGACCCGGCGCTCACCACGCTGGACGCGCAGACCGTGCAGCAGGCCCTCCAGGCGTTCACCTGCCCGGTCGACGTCGACCCGCTGATCGGCAACGACGACTTCGACAAGCCCCTGATCACCTGCGACCAGGACAAGGCCAACAAGTACGTCCTCGCACCGGTCAACCCGACCGCGGACGACAAGACGGTCAAGGAAGACGACTTCTCGCTCTACACCCGCCTGACCGGTGAGGACATCAACAACGCGACCTCGGGCAGCGACCCGCAGGGCGCGGGCTTCGTGGTCAGCCTGGACTTCAAGGGCGACGGCGGGTCGAAGTGGGGCAAGTTCACCACCGCGAACACGCAGCAGCAGGTCGCCGTGGTGCTCGACAGCCAGGTCGTGTCGGCGCCGAACATCAACGAGCCGATCCTCGGCGGCAGCACCCAGATCAGCGGCACCTTCACGCAGAAGGAGGCCGACCAGCTCGCCAACGTGCTGAAGTACGGCTCGCTGCCGCTGTCGTTCGAGGCCTCCGAGGCCGAGACGGTGTCCGCGACCCTGGGCCTCGCCTCGCTCCAGGCCGGTCTCCTCGCCGGTGGCATCGGCCTCGGCCTGGTGTTCCTCTACTGCCTCTTCTACTACCGCCTGCTCGGCGTGCTGACGATCCTGTCGCTGCTCCTCTCCGGTGGCATCGTCTACGCCGTCCTGGTGCTGCTGGGCCGCTGGATCGGGTTCACCCTGGACCTGGCGGGCATCGCGGGCTTCATCGTGTCGATCGGCATCACGGCGGACTCGTTCGTGGTCTTCTTCGAACGGTTGAAGGACGAGGTGCGGGAGGGCCGGTCGTTCCGGTCGGCCGTGCCGCGCGCCTGGATCCGCTCGCGGCGGACGATCCTCTCCGCCGACGCGGTCAGCTTCCTGGCCTCGGCGATCCTGTACGTGATCGCCGTCGGCCAGGTGAAGGGCTTCGCGTTCACGCTCGGCATGTCGACGGTGCTCGACCTCGTGGTCGTCTTCCTGGTCACGCACCCGCTGGTGGCCCTCGCGTCGAAGTCCAAGTTCCTGTCCAACCCGAAGGTGTCCGGCCTCGGCGGGGCGCAGCAAGCCGGTGTCGACCAGCGCGCTCACGCGGGCTCGAAGACCACCGCCGTGAAGGAGGCCTGACGTGGCGAAGGTCAAGGGCAACGGAGTCTTCCACCGCCTCTACGTGGGCACCGGCGCGTTCGACATCATCGGCAAGCGCAAGCGCTGGTACGTGATCTTCGGGATCATCCTGCTGATCTGCGTCGGGTCGATCGGGATCAAGCAGTTCAACCTGGGCATCGACTTCGTCGGCGGCACCAAGATCCAGATGCCCGCCGCGAGCTCGCAGGGCGACATCCAGGTCGAGGCCGTCAAGGAGAGCTTCAGCAAGGCCCTCGGCGAGGACGCCACCGCGGTGCAGAGCGTGGGCACCGGCGGCACGGCGACGATCCAGATCCGCACCGAGACGCTGAACACGGAGCAGGTCGCCAAGCTGAAGACCGCGCTGAACGACGACCTGAAGCCGACGGGCGGCATCCAGTCGATCAGCGACAGCGCCGTCAGCGCCTCCTGGGGCGGTGAGATCACGACCAAGGCCCTGATCGCGCTGCTGGTGTTCCTGGTGGCGGTGGCGATCTTCCTGGCGCTGTACTTCGAGCTGTCGATGGCCATCGCGGCGCTCATCGCCGTGTTCCACGACGTGATCATCACGGCGGGCGTGTACTCGCTCGCCGGGTTCGAGGTCTCGCCCGCGACGGTGATCGGTCTGCTGACCATCCTGGGCTTCTCGCTCTACGACACGGTGGTCGTGTTCGACAAGGTCAAGGAGAACACCAGGGGCATCCTGGGCCTGACCCGGCGCACGTACGCCGAGGCGGCCAACCTGGCGGTCAACCAGACCCTGATGCGGTCGATCAACACCTCGCTGATCGCCCTGCTGCCCGTGCTCGGCCTGCTCGTGATCGGCGTCGGCCTGCTCGGCGTCGGCACGCTCCAGGACCTGGCGCTCGTGCAGCTCACGGGCATCTTCATCGGCGCCCTGTCGTCCATCTACATCGCGACCCCCGCGGCCGTCGACCTGAAGATGCGCGACCCGAAGTACAAGGCGCAGGCCCAGCGGGTCCTCGCCCGCCGCGAGAGCCTGGCGAAGAAGGCCGCCGCCGGGCAGTCGACCGGTGAGGCCCCCGAGGGCATCGAGTCCAGCGACGAGTCGGTCCTGGACGCCGAGCTGCGCAAGGAGAAGGCGTACGCGGCGGCGGCCGGGGTGCCGTCCCGCACGCCGAAGGCCAGCGACCTCCGTCGTGGCCGCCCGACCGGCAAGAAGCAGCGTTGAAGCTCGACAACGCGCTGAAACTCCTGCGTGAGGTCCCGGACTTCCCCCGTCCGGGGGTCGTCTTCCGGGACCTCACGCCGGTGCTCGCCGACCCGGACGCCCTGCGCGCCGTGGTGGACGGGTTGCAGGACAAGATCGACCCGGACACGCAGGTCGTCGCCGCGATCGAGTCGCGCGGGTTCCTGCTCGGAGCCCCGCTCGGGTACGGCTGGCGCTACGGCGTCGTGCCGTTGCGCAAGCCGGGCAAGCTGCCCGCCGTGGCCCACCGGGTGTCGTACGACCTGGAGTACGGAACGGCGGAGCTGGAACTGCCCGCGGGCGCCATCCTGCCTGGTCAGCGTGTCGTGATCGTGGACGACGTGCTCGCCACCGGGGGCACCGCCGAGGCCGCTTGCACACTCGTGGAGCGCGCGGGGGCGATCGTGACGGGCATCTCCGTGGTCCTGGAGATCACGGCCCTGGACGGTCGTTCCCGACTAGCCGGGCGGAACGTCAGCGCGCTGCTCGCCGTGTGAAGTACCCCGCTCGTCGCCCCGCGCGCCGATTTTCCCGGCGCGCGGGGCTATCCTCGGGTCCTAGCCCCTGAGGAGCGTGGTTGAGCCAGGACACCGAACCCGCGGCGACGACGCAGCCCGTGCCCGCACGGCCGCCGTCAGCCACCAGGCGCGTGCGCGCGCGACTCGCGCGGCGCATCACCGCTCAGCGGGCGGCGCCCGTGAAGCAGGTGCTGGAACCCCTCGCCGCCGTCCACCGCGACCTGCACCCGAAGGCCGACCTGGCCCTCCTCCAGAGCGCGTACGACGTGGCGGAGGAGAAGCACCGGCCCCAGCGCCGCAAGTCCGGCGACCCGTACATCACCCACCCGCTCGCCGTGGCGACGATCCTGGGCGAGCTGGGCATGGACACCACCACGCTGGTGGCCGCCCTCCTGCACGACACGGTCGAGGACACCGACTACTCGCTCGAAGCCCTCCGCGAGGACTTCGGCGACGAGGTGGCCCGGCTCGTCGACGGCGTCACGAAGCTCGACAAGGTGAAGCTGGGCGCGGCGGCCGAGGCCGAGACCATCCGCAAGATGGTCATCGCCATGGCCAAGGACCCCCGCGTGCTGGTCATCAAGCTGGCCGACCGGCTGCACAACATGCGCACGATGCGGTTCCTGCCGCCGGAGAAGCAGGCGCGCAAGGCGCGGGAGACCCTGGAGGTCCTCGCCCCGCTCGCGCACCGCCTCGGCATGGCGACCGTGAAGTGGGAGCTGGAGGACCTCGCGTTCGCGATCCTCCAGCCGAAGAAGTACGACGAGATCGTGCGGCTGGTGGCCAACCGGGCGCCGTCGCGCGACACGTACCTCGGCGGGGTCATCACCGAGCTGACGGGTCAGCTCGAAGGCTCGCGGATCACCGCGAAGGTCGAGGGTCGGCCGAAGCACTACTACTCGATCCACCAGAAGATGATCGTCCGGGGTCGCGACTTCGACGACATCCACGACCTGGTGGGCGTGCGCATCCAGGTGGACGAGGTGCGCGACTGCTACGCCGCCATGGGCGTGGTGCACGCGCTGTGGCAGCCGATGCCCGGCCGGTTCAAGGACTACATCGCCCAGCCGAGGTTCGGCGTCTACCAGTCGCTGCACACGACCGTGATCGGCCCGGACGGCAAGCCGCTGGAAGTGCAGATCCGCACGTACGACATGCACCGCACCGCCGAGTACGGCATCGCGGCGCACTGGCGGTACAAGGAGACGCGCGGGACGCACAACGGCAAGGGCGTCGAGGTCGACGAGATGGCGTGGATGCGCCAGCTCCTCGACTGGCAGCGGGAGGCCGCCGACCCCGGCGAGTTCCTGGAGTCGCTGCGCTTCGACCTGGCCGCGCGGGAGATCTTCGTGTTCACGCCCAAGGGCGACGTGGAGACGCTCCCGGCCGGGTCCACGCCCGTGGACTTCGCCTACTCGGTGCACACCGAGGTGGGCCACCGGTGCATCGGCGCCCGCGTGAACGGGCGGCTGGTCGCGCTGGAGCGGAAGCTGGAGAACGGTGAGGTCGTCGAGATCTTCACCTCGAAGGCCGAAGGAGCGGGCCCGTCCCGCGACTGGCTGTCGTTCGTCGCCTCCCCCCGCGCCAAGGCGAAGATCAAGCAGTGGTTCGCGAAGGAGCGCAAGGAAGAGGCCATCGAGGTCGGCAAGGACGCCATCGCGAAGGAGGTCCGACGCGTCGGGCTGCCCCTTCAGCGGCTGGTGTCGGCCGACTCGATGGGCGCGCTGGCCAAGGAGCTGCACTACCCCGACGTGAGCGCCCTGTACGCCGCGGTCGGCGAGGGGCACACGTCCGGGCGGCACGTCGTCCAGCGGCTGGTGGCCCAGCTCGGCGGGGTCGACCACGCCGAGGAGGAGCTGGCGGAGCGGTCCACGCCGTCCACCGTCACCCGGCGGCGGGTCACCGGTGACGCCGGTGTCGTCGTCAAGGACGCCACCGACGTCTGGGTGAAGCTGGCCCGGTGCTGCACGCCGGTGCCGGGGGACGACATCCTCGGGTTCGTGACCCGCGGCGGCGGCGTCTCGGTCCACCGGACCGACTGCACGAACGCCGACGAGCTGCTGGCCTCGCCGGAGCGGTTGCTGGACGTCGAGTGGGCGCCGTCGGCGTCGTCGGTGTTCCTGGTGGCGATCCAGGTGGAGGCGCTCGACCGGCACCGGTTGCTGTCGGACGTGACGAAGGTGCTGGCCGACGAGAAGGTCAACATCCTGTCGGCCTCGGTGACCACGTCGCGGGACCGGGTGGCGGTCAGCCGGTTCTCCTTCGAGATGGGCGATCCGAAGCACCTCGGGCACGTGCTCAAGGCTGTGCGCAGCGTCGAGGGCGTGTACGACGTGTACCGGGTGACGTCGGCCAGCTGAGGAAGTCCGCGAGCAGCGGCAGCAGCGCGTCCGGTCGGTCCAGCGGGATGATGTGCCCGCAGTCGGCGATCACGTGGCCGGTCAGGTCGTCGGCGACCGGGCGCAGCTGCCGTTCCAGCGCCGCCCCGACCGGGTGGGCGCCGATCGTCAGCGTCGGTGTGGTGAGCCTGCCGTGCTCCACGGCGTCGCGGATCTGCTCGGCGGTCGTGGGCATGGCGCGGTAGTGCTCGAAGGCGCAGCGCAGGGACTCACGGCCGGTGTAGGCGTCGACGAACGCCGCCTCGATGTCCGGTGGCACGCCTCGGCCCTGGGTGCCCGCGGTGAGGAAGAACCCGAGGTACTCGGCTTCGTGGCCGGTCAGCACCTGTTCGGCCAGGCCGGGGACCTGGTGGAAGCCGAACCACCACGGTGGGGTGAAGGCTTCCGCGCCCGGCAGGCCGCCCAGCAGCGACTCCATGAGCACCAGGCGGTCGACCCGCTCCGGGTGCCGCACCGCCAGGAGGAACGCCGGTGGTGCGCCCGCGTCGATGCCCACGACGGTCGCGGTCTTCTCGCCGAGCGCGTCCAGCAGGGCAGCCGCGTCCTGGGCCAGGGTGTCCGCGTCGTAGCCGTTCGTCGCCCTGGTGGTGCCGCCCAACCCCCGGAGGTCCGGGGCGATCACGCGTCGGCCGTCGGCCAACGCCGGGATGACGTCCTCCCAGACTCGCCAGGTGTGCGGGAAGCCGTGCAGCAGCAGGATCGCCGGTCCCGCCCCCGCCGTGGCCACGGTGATCTCGATGCCGTTCGCGGCCACCTCGGTCACGCTGATGTCGGTCATCCCGGCTCCTTCGCGGTTACCATTGGTTACCTGGTGAAGCTAGGTAATCCCGTTGGCCGTGCCAAGACGGCACTTCCGCGTCAGGTGGTGAGGTCCAGGTGACCCGTGGAGACCTGTTCAGCCCCGCGTGCCCCACGCGGCGGCTGCTGGACCGGATCGGGTCCAAGTGGACGTCGATGGCGGTCAAGGTGCTGGCCGAGGCCGCGCCGGACGAGGTGCGGTTCGCCGACCTGCGGCGGCGCATACCGGGGATCTCGCAGAAGATGCTGTCCGTGACGCTCCAGAGCCTGGTGGCCGACGGGCTGGTCGCGCGGCGGGTGGAGCCGGCCGTGCCGGTGCGGGTCCACTACCGGCTGACCGAGCTGGGGCTGTCGCTGGAGGTGCCGCTCGCCGCGCTGCGGGAGTGGGCCGAGACGCACATGGCGGAGATCGACCGGGCGTCAGCGGCGCGATAGCGCGGTTCGACAGGATGGCCACGGGTCCCGAGGAGTACCCAGGGGAAGACGCGAAGGGCCCCGGCACGGTGTGCCGGGGCCCTTGTGCGTGAGCGGTGCTGTCTAGCCGACGGTGACCGTCTCGAACTTGACTTCCTTGTTCGGCTTGCCGCCGCCGGGCGACGGGTCGAAGGCTCCGTCGTGGCCCGCCCTCGCGACCTCGTCGATCAGCTTCAGGCCCGCCTCGTCGATGCTGCCGAACACGGTGTAGTCGGGGGACAGCTGCGCATCGCCGTAGACGATGAAGAACTGGCTGCCGTTGGTCCCCTTCTGCGTCTCCGGGTCCGCGCCCGCGTTCGCCATGGCCAGGTACGAACGGCCGTAGGTCAGCTCGGGCCACACCTCGTTGTCGAACGCGTAGCCGGGGCCGCCCGAACCGGTGCCGGTCGGGTCGCCGCACTGGAGCATCTGGAGGCCCTCGGTGCCGATGCGGTGGCAGCCGGAGCCGTCGTAGTACTTCTGGGCGACCAGGTTGACGAAGCTGTTCACCGTGCAGGGGGCCAGCGACTTGTCCAGCGTCAGCTTCAGCTCGCCGATGTTGGCCTTGATCGTCACGGTCTGCGTGCCGGTGGAGGCGATGCCGCCTGCCTCGGGGGCCTTGATGCCCTCCTTGGCACCGGGCTCCTTGGACGGGCGGTACTCGCAGGCGACCGGGTCGGCCAGCGGGGTGGGGCGCTTCGGCAGGGCCTTGATCTCCGTGGGGATCTCGACGGGCTTCGGCGCCGAGCTGCTCTCGCCGGGGGAGGCCTCGGCGTCGCCGTCGCTCCAGTCGTGCGTCGCGAGGAAGTAGACGCCGCCCGCGACCACGATCACGGTCAAGGTCGTCGCTACCAGCGCGGTAAGCCTGCGGCGCTTCGCTCGTTGCTGTCGGTTGACGAGCTGACGCTCCAGCTTCCGCTTTGCTTGTTCGCGGCGCTGCTCGTTGTTCGGCACCTGCTCCCTCCCCAGGGATCTCGTGCTTCGTGGGTGGATACAGCACGTCGGCAAAGCCGACAACTTGGGCAGTCTAGGGGGCACGTATATGGCTGGTGTGTGCCGGCTAGGCTGGTGCAGCGGTTACACCGCGTTCCGTTGCCAATCCGTTGCCGTCGAGAGGTGCCGCCGTGCTGGTGATCGGGTTCCCGACCGGCGCCCTGCAGGCCAACTGCTACCTGCTGGCCACCGGCGAGGGCGAGGCGTGCGTCGTCGTCGACCCCGGCCAGGACGCCGTCGAGCCGCTGGAGAAGGCGCTGCGTGAGCACCGGCTGTCGCCGGTCGCCGTGCTGCTGACCCACGGTCACTTCGACCACTCGTTCTCCGTCGCCCCGGTGTGCGACGGCCACGACATCCCCGCCTGGATCCACCCGGACGACCAGGAGATGCTGTCGGACCCGCTGAAGGGCATCAGCGCCGAGACGGCCGCGTTCTTCGGCGGGAAGCTGGAGATGCGCGAGCCGAAGCAGGTGCGCGAACTCTCCGACGGCGCCGAACTGGACCTCGCCGGGCTGCGGATGACCGTCGACCACTCGCCGGGCCATACGAGCGGGTCGGTGATGTTCCGAGCGGGCACCGAGGAGGGCGGACGGCTGGTGCTGTCCGGCGACACCCTCTTCGCGGGCTCGATCGGTCGCACCGACCTGCCGGGCGGGGACCACCGGAGCATGCTGACGTCGTTGCGCCGCAAGGTGTTGACGTTGGCGGACGACACGGTGGTCCTGCCCGGCCACGGACCGACGACCACCATCGGCCGCGAGCGCGTGAGCAACCCGTACCTGACGCAACTGGGCGACTCCGCGCCGGCCGCACCGCACCGAGGACTGTGACGTGACTGCTTTTTCGGCACCCAAGGGTGTCCCCGACTACTTCCCGCCGACGTCCGCCTCGTTCCTGGCGGTCCGCGAGGCGCTGACCGAGCCCGCGCGCCTGGCGGGCTACGGCTACGTCGAGCTGCCGGTCTTCGAGGAGACGGCGCTGTTCGCCCGCGGCGTCGGCGAGTCCACGGACGTCGTGAGCAAGGAGATGTACTCCTTCGCCGACCGCGGCGACCGGTCCGTGACGCTGCGCCCCGAGGGCACGGCCGGGGTCATGCGGGCCGTGATCGAACACGGTCTCGACCGCGGCCAGCTGCCCGCGAAGCTCCAGTACGCCGGGCCGTTCTTCCGCTACGAGCGCCCGCAGGCCGGTCGTTACCGGCAGCTCCAGCAGGTCGGCGTCGAGGCGATCGGCGTCGACGACCCGGCGCTGGACGCCGAGGTGATCGCCATCGCCGACGCCGGGTTCCGCTCGCTCGGGCTCACCGGCTACCGCCTGGACATCACCTCGCTCGGTGACGGCACGGACCGCCCCCGGTACCGGGAGAAGCTCCAGGAGTTCCTGGCCACGCTGCCGCTGGACGAGGCGACCCGCGAGCGCGCGCGGCTGAACCCGTTGCGGGTGCTGGACGACAAGCGCCCCGAGGTGCGCGCGCTGATGGACGACGCGCCGCTGATGCTCGACCACCTCGCCGCGGAGACGCGCGAGCACTACGAGGCGGTCAAGGGTTACCTGAACGACCTGGGCGTGAAGTTCACCGAGAACCCGCGGATGGTGCGCGGCCTCGACTACTACACGAAGACCACGTTCGAGTTCGTGCACGACGGCCTGGGCTCGCAGTCCGGCATCGGTGGCGGCGGTCGCTACGACGGGCTGATGGAACAGCTCGGCGGGCAGCCGCTGTCCGGCGTGGGCTTCGGGCTCGGCGTCGACCGGACGCTGCTGGCGTGCCAGGCCGAGGGCATCACGCCCGGCGACCTGACCCGCTGCGACGTCTACGGCGTGCCGCTCGGCGAGGCCGCCAAGTCGCGGCTGGTCGGGCTGTCCGGCGAGCTGCGCGCGGCGGGGGTGCGGTTCGACCTCGCCTACGGCGGCCGGGGCATGAAGGGCGCGATGAAGGCGGCGGACAAGTCCGGCGCCCGGTTCGCCCTCGTGCTCGGCGAGCGGGACATCGAGGCGGGTGTCGTGCAGCTCAAGGAACTCGCCACCGGTGACCAGCGCGCGGTGCCGCTGGCCGACGTGGTGATCTCCGTGCGGGAAGCGCTGGGCCGGTGACCGACGACGCCGAGCGGATCCCGCTGGACCTCCTCGACCCGGCGACGGTCCGCAAGCGGGCGCGCATGGTCGCCATCGGCGCGGTCATGGTGGCGGGGTTCATCGGTGGTGTCCTGGGCCTGATCGCGGGCCGCGGGCCCGGTCTGATCGCCCTGGCGATCGTCGCCCTGCCGCTGCTGATGCTGGCGTGGAGCGAAGCCCGCCGCCGGGTCTGGCTCCAGGGCCAGGTGCTGTCGGTGCGGGCGTTCGGCACGCGGTCGGTCGACCTGCGGACGGCCGCCGAGCTGGACCTGCTCGTCACGGACGTCCGCGGCACCCGCACGGTGGGGCTGTTCGTGCGCGGCGGCGGCAAGGCGATCAACCTGGCGCTGGCGATCTACGCGGGCACCGGCGGACGGGAGCAGGGCGTGTTCCCGCTGCGCAGGCTGGCGGACGTGCTGGCGGGCCGGGGCGACCCGAACGGGCTGGTGTTCTCCCAGCTGCTCGTCGCCCAGCTGCGGGCCGAGGCGCAGGGCATGGCGGCGGCCGACCGGCCGCTCTACCAGCTCGCCTCGCTCGCACCCGGTGGTCGGCTCGCGCAGAAGCTCACCCCGGACGCGGTCTCCCGGTTCGTCGCCTCACTGGACTGACGCGACACAGCCCGAAGCGGCCAACTGGTCAGGTTAAAACTGACCAGTTGGCCGTTTTTCTTTGTCCGGCCGAAGTGTCAACCGCCGTTCGGTAGATCATCTGAACGGTTGCTGGTCTGCGGAAACATCATGTTGCTCTCGATGCTTGACCGAGAGATTGGTCTATGCCACCTTCTGTGGCAGCAGATTTGGTCTTACCAATGGTCAACATCGCGCCACGAGGTGACTGATGAAGAGCCCCCGCCTGATCGCCGCCGCTCTCGCGCTGGCGTTCGCCACCGCCGCCTGCGGTTCGTCCACGCCCACGGCCTCCTCGGACGGCCCCGTGACGCTGGACGTCTGGCTCATGAAGGACAGCGTCACCCCAGACTTCCTCCAGCGCTTCACCAGCGACTTCGAGGCCGAGAACTCGGGCATCAAGCTGAACGTCCAGATCCAGGAGTGGGGCGGCATCGGCCAGAAGGTCGTCAGCGCGCTGGCGAGCAACGACGCCCCCGACGTGATCGAGGTCGGCAACACCCAGGTCGCGCAGTACGCGGCCAGCGGCGGCGTGGTCGACCTGACCGACAAGGTCGACGAGCTGGGCGGCGGGGACTGGATCCCCGGCCTGCGCGATCCCGGCGCGGTGGACGGCAAGCAGTACGGCATCCCCTACTACGCCGCGAACCGCGTGGTCATCTACAACAAGGACCTGTTCGCCGCGGCCGGGATCACCGCGCCGCCGAAGACCCGCGCCGAGTGGCTCGACACCACGGCGAAGCTCAACCAGGGCACGACCCAGGGCATCTACCTGCCCGGCCAGAACTGGTACGTGCTCTCCGGGTTCCTCTGGGACGAGGGCGGCGACCTCGCCGTCAAGGACGGTGACCGGTGGAAGGGCGGCCTCGGCACGCCCGCAGGCGCGGCGGCCGTGGACTTCTACAGGTCCCTCCAGGCGCTCGGCCAGGGACCGAAGGACTCCGACGAGGCCAAGCCGCAGCAGACCGACGTCTTCGCGAGGGGTGACGTCGCGCAGCTGATCGCGGTGCCCGGCGCGGCGGGCCTGATCACCAAGGCCAACCCGGCGCTGGAGGGCAAGCTCGGGTTCTTCCCGATCCCCGGCAAGACCGCCGACGAGCCCGGCGCGGTCTTCACCGGCGGCTCCGACCTGATCGTGCCGCAGTCCTCCACCCACCCGGACCAGGCCTACACGATGATCAAGGCGCTGGCGGGGGAGAAGTGGCAGACCGAGCTGGCGAAGGCGATGAACTACGTGCCGAACCGCACCAGCCTCGCCTCGGCGCTGGCGGAGAACCCCGGCGCGGCCGCGATGGCGGCGGGCGCGGTCAACGGCCACGGCACCCCGCAGTCGCCGAACTGGGCCGCGGTCGAGGCGAAGAACCCGGTGAAGGACTTCCTCACCGCGGTGCTGACCGGCGGTGACGTCGCCGCGGAGGCCGAGAGGGCCGACGACGTGATCGCCACCGCGCTCAACTCCGGCAAGTAGGCCGGACGTGTCGACCGCGACCACCAAGCGGCCGACCGCCACCCCGGAACCGCCGCCGCCTCAGCGCCCGAGGCGGCGGCGCCGGGTGTCGATCTGGCCCTACCTGCTGATCGCCCCGACCGTGCTGGGGTCGGCGTACCTGCTGCTGTACCCGCTGGTGCGCAACCTGGTCATCTCGGTGCAGCACTTCCGCCTCGGCGAGCTGATCCGCGGCGACGCGGAGTTCGTCGGGCTGGACAACTACCGCGAGGCCCTGGCGGACCCGGTGTTCTGGGCCGTCGTCCGGCGCACGCTGCTGTTCACCACCGTCAACGTCGTGCTCATCATGGTGCTGTCGACGCTGGTCGCGCTGCTGCTGTCGGCGCTCGGGAAGTGGTTGCGGCTGCTGGTGATGGGCTGCCTGGTGCTCACCTGGGCGACGCCGATCATCGCCGCCACCACGGTGTTCCAGTGGCTCTTCCAGTCGCGGCTCGGCGTGGTCAACTGGGTGCTGGTCCAGCTCGGGTTCGAGCAGTACCGGGACTACACGTGGTTCGCGAACGGCGGTTCGACGTTCGGCATCCTCGTCGCGCTCATCGTGTGGCAGTCGGTCCCGTTCGCCGCGCTGTCGCTGTACTCGGCGATGACGACCGTGCCGTCGGAGCTGTACGAGTCGGCGAAGATCGACGGCGCGGGCTCGTGGCGGCTGTTCACCTCCATCACGTTCCCCGTCCTGCGCCCCATGTTCGGGCTGATCCTGTCGCTGGAGGTGATCTGGGTGTTCAAGTCGTTCGTCCAGATCTGGGCGATCAGCCAGGGCGGGCCGGGCGACGCCACGACGACGCTGCCGGTGTACGCGTTCCAGATCGCCCAGTCGCTCAACAAGTACGACCTCGGCGCGGCCGTCTCCATGATCACGGTGCTGCTGCTGGTGGTCGTGCTGCTGGCCTACTTCCGCCAGATGTTCAAGCAGGAGGCGGAGCTGTGAAGTGGCGCAGGATCCCCCTCACCGCCTCGGCGCTGCTCGTCTGCGTCGTCGCGGTGTTCCCGGTGTACTGGATGGTCCTCACGGCGTTCAAGCCCACCAAGGACATCCAGGCGCCGACCCCGACGTTCTGGCCCACCACCATCAGCTTCGACCACTTCGCCACGGCCGTCGGGGCGAGCGGGTTCTGGCTGTTCTGGCGCAACAGCCTCCTCGTGTCGTTCGGCGGTGTCCTGCTGGCGCTCGTCGTGGCGCTGCTGGCCGCGTTCGCCGTCGCCAGGATGCGGTGGAAGGGCAGGCGGGCGTTCATCCTCATGGTGTTCGTCGCGCAGATGACGCCGTGGGAGGCGCTGCTGATCCCCATGTACGTCATCGCCCGCGACACGGACATGCTCGACAAGCTGTCCATGCTCACGCTGATCTACTTCATGATCACGCTGCCGTTCACGATCGTCACCCTGCGGGGGTTCCTCGGCGCCATCCCGGCCGACCTGGAGGAGGCCGCGCTCGTCGACGGCTGCACGCGCCCGCAGGCGTTCCGCCGCATCGTCTTCCCCCTGCTGGCGCCGGGGCTGATGTCCACGTCGCTGTTCGGGTTCATCACGGCGTGGAACGAGTTCGCCTTCGCCAACCTGCTGATCATCAAGAACCGCGACGACCGCACGCTCCCGGTGTGGCTGTCGTCGTTCAGCAACACCTTCGGGACGGACTGGGGTGCCACGATGGCCGCCTCGACGCTGTTCATGGTCCCCGTCCTGCTGGTCTTCCTCGCCCTCCAGGGGCGGGTCACCTCGGGCATCACCGCCGGTGCGGTCAAAGGATGAGGAGAGTGCGCGCGTGATCGTTCCCCCGCCGAAGCACCTGGTGCGGCTCCCCGGCCGCTTCACGCTCGACGCCGCCACCGCGGTCCGCACCGGAGCCGGTGCCGCGCAGGCGGTCCACCTCCTGCGCGGCTACCTGCGGCCGTTCGGCGCAGCCCTGCCGCCCTCGCCGGACGGCGACCTGGTGCTGGCGGTGAACCCGGCGCTGGCCCACCTCGGGGCGGAGGGCTACGAGCTGCGCGTCGACCAGGACAACGTCCGGCTCCGCGCGGCGACGGCCGCGGGCCTGCTGCACGGCGTCCAGTCGCTGCGCCAGCTCCTGCCGGTGGACCCGACCGGCCCGATCGCGCTGCCCTGCGTCGACGTGCGGGACGTCCCCGCCTTCCCGTGGCGCGGCGCGATGCTGGACGTGGCGCGGCACTTCATGCCCATCTCGTTCCTGCACCGGTTCGTGGACCTGCTGGCGCTGCACAAGCTCACCGTCCTGCACCTGCACCTCACCGACGACCAGGGCTGGCGGATGCCCGTCCCCGGCTACCCGAGGCTGACCGAGGTGGGCGGCTGGCGCAGCGAGAGCATGGTCGGCCCGGCGGGCAGCACCCGGTTCGACTCCAGCCCGCACGGCGGCGCGTACACCACCGCCGAACTCCGCGGCCTGGTCGCCCACGCCGCCGAGCGCGGTGTCACCGTCATGCCCGAGATCGAGATGCCCGGCCACGCCCGCGCCGCGCTCGCGGCCTACCCGCACCTGGGCAACTTCCCCGACCGCCACCTGCCCGTGTGGACCAGCTGGGGCGTCTCGGAGGAGGTGTTCGGCGTCCAGGAGTCCACGATGGACTTCTGCCGCGCCGTGCTGGAGGAGGTCATGGACGTCTTCCCCTCGCGGCACGTCCACATCGGCGGCGACGAGTGCCCCACCTCGGAGTGGGGTCGCAGCCCGCTCGCGCTGGAGCGCGTCCGGGCCGAGGGGCTGGCGGGCCCGGAGGCCCTGCACGGCTGGTTCCTCCGCCGCATCAGCGAGTTCCTGCTGGACAACGGTCGCGCGCCGGTGTGCTGGGACGAGGGCGGCGGTGCCGCGGACCTGCCTCGGGAGACCACCGTCATGGTCTGGCGCGACCCCGTCCACGGCCTCGAATCCGCCCGCAACGGCCATCCCGTGATCATGACGCCGTGGCGCTCGACGTACCTCGACTACCCGCAGACCGACGCCGCCGACGAGCTCGCGGGCCAGCCGTCGGGGGTGGTGACCCTGCGGGACGTCTACACCCAGGAGCTCCCGCCGCCCGGCTGGTCGCCCGAGGAGTCGGCGCTGGTCCTCGGCACGCAGGCGCAGCTGTGGACCGAGTTCGTCCCCGACCCGTCGCACGCCGAGTACCTGGCGTTCCCGCGGCTGTGCGCCCTGGCGGGCAACGCGTGGTCCGGCGGTGGTGACTGGAAGGGCTTCCTCGACGACATGCGCCGCCACGAGGAACGCCTGGCCGCGCTGTCGGTGCGCCACCGGCCGCTGGGGGCCACCGGCTGACGCGGCCCCCGGTCAGCTCGCCTCGCGGATCCTGCGGACGTTCCCGGCACCGGACCCGCCGCCCGCGCGGCGGCCGGGCCGTTCCGGAGTGCGGGGGCTGCCCGTGCAGAGGTAGCCCTCGTACTCGACCTGCTTGGCCGACACCACGGTCGGCCGGAACCGGTCCGGGCCGAGACCGTGGAACCGGCTCGTCACGACGTCCTCGTAGAGCTGCTTCGAGACCACCAGGACCAGGTCGGTCGACGGGTCCTCGGTCAGCGCGTTCCGCGCGTTGTCCGAGTCCAGCAGGCGGCAGGTGACCACCGGGGTGTCACCCGCCAGCCCGAAGTGCGCCAGCGCGACCGTCCCGTGGTGCATCGCGAGCCGGAGCCGCAGCGCGGGCTCGGTCGGGTTGGCCCGCCGGAGTTCGGCCAGCGCGGCGGTGAGCCGCTCGGTGAACTCCGCGACCACCCACGCCGCGTCCACGTCGGCGGGCAGCACCGCCAGTTCCCCGTCACCGCGGAGCTGGCGGTACCACTGGTCCCGGTCCAGGCCCGCGCGGTCCGCGGCGGTGTCGAGGACCTCGCTCAACCGGGTCTGCACCAGCGACTGGTCGAGGGTGTCCAACCGGCTGTAGTGCTCGATGTCGACGCCGACCACCAGCCGGTACACCAGCCTGCTGTGCGGGACCGACCTGCCCGGTCGGGTCGGTTCTGCCGGACGTGCGACCGCGGCCGCTCCGTGGTCGGTGAGGCCCTGCCGCCCCCTGCCCCCTCCGTCCGGGGTGGATGGGCGCCAAAGCCGCGAGGTTCCGATCGTGTGCTGGTCCATGCGTGCAAGCATCGCGCCGGTCCGGTCAACCGAATAGGGGAATCACCGGGGTTCGCCGTTGCAGTGGGCGATGGCGCTCAGGGCTTCCTGGTCCAGGACGGTGATCGTGCGGTACCCCAGGCTGATGACCCCCCGGCTGCGCAGCAGCCGCAGCTCCCGGCGCGCGGTGTCCTCCTCGACGCCGACGAGCGCGCCGAGCTCCCGCTGGGTCAACCCGATGTCCAGGGTGGTCCCGTCCGGCACCTCGCGGCCGTAGTTCTGCGCCAGCTCGTCCAGCGCCCGCGCCAGGCGGACGAAGGCGGGGTAGCCGTTGAAGTCGACCCTCCGCTTGTCGGCCCACCTCAACGTCTGCATGATCATCTTGGTCAGCGCGAGGTTCGCGTCGGGGAAGTTCGCCAGGTAGTGCTGGAACTCGTCGGACTGGATCACGCGGACCTGCGCCTCGCCGCACACCGTGACCGTGGCGGACCGCGGCTCGTCGTTCAACGCCGCCATCTCGCCGATCACGTCACCGCCCACCTTGATGCTCAGCAGGGCCATGCGGCCGTTCTCCAGGCTCACGGTCGCCTTCACGACGGCCCGGCAGAGCAGCACGACGTGCGACGACCGCTCCGACTCGCGGAGGATGACCTCGCCGTGCCGGTAGGTCTGCGGCACCCCCAGCCCCAGCAGCGCGGACTGGCTGCGCGGACGCAGCATGTCCAGGTAGGTCCCCGTGGGCCAACCGCCCTTGCCGGGGACGCGGGTTCCCATCGGTTGAACGGAGTTCATCCAGCACCTCGATCCGTTGGAGGAGGGGCCGGACGCGGCACCGGGCCCACTCCTGGCGACAGTGTGCTGG
Source organism: Umezawaea sp. (assembly GCF_036375055.1). Taxonomy (GTDB): domain Bacteria; phylum Actinomycetota; class Actinomycetes; order Mycobacteriales; family Pseudonocardiaceae; genus Umezawaea. The sequence goes on along the minus strand of NZ_DASUSQ010000166.1, from coordinate 57,210 downwards.
GTCGGTCGGGTGGGGATTAGGGATTTTTCCGGTATTCCACGGGAAAGGCGAAAATCCCGGTGTCCGTCAGCCGCCGTTCTTCTTGGTCTGCGGGGTCGACTTCTTGGCCTGGCCGGGAGGTTCCCTGTCGTTGTTCCTCGGGGAACCGGGCTCGGTCTCGACCGGGGCGGTGGTGCCGGTCGTCGGGGCCGCGGTGGCTCCGGGAGCGGGCGGCTGCCCCGCGGCGGAGTCGCCCGAGGTGGTGTCCTCCGGCACCGGGTCACCGGGGGTGGTGTTCCCCCGCGGGTCCGCGCCGGTCGTGGCGGGGTCGCTCGCCGGGAGCTGCGCGGACGAGGAGGCGGCGGCCTCGGGGCCGGTCGGCGTGGAGGTCTTCGGGGCCTCGTCGCCCAGCAGGACCCACGCCCCGCCCACCAGGCCCGCCGCCACGGCCGCGGTGGCGACCAGGATGCTCCTGCGAACCCCGGCCTCGCGCGGCGGCGTGGTGCCCGAGGCGTTGCGCAGCGCGCGGGCGCACTGGAGCGCTGTCGGCCTCCGGTGCGGCGTCAGCGCGGTCATCCTGGTCAGCAGCCGGACGAGGTCGGCGGGCAGCTCACCGGGGATGTCGGGAGGGCGGTGCAGCCGGGCGATCGCGGCCTCCACCTCGGTGCCCTCGTACTCGCGGTAGCCCGTCAGGCACTCCAGCAGCACGAGGCCGAGCGCGTACACGTCCACGGGGAAGCCGAGGTTCTTGCCCCGCACCTGCTCCGGCGCCAGGTAGGCCGCCGTGCCCATCAGCTCGCCGGTGCTCGTGAGGCGCGTCGCGCCGGTCAGCCGCGCCAGGCCGAAGTCGGCGAGGTAGGCGTTGTCGTCGGCGTCGAGCAGGATGTTCGACGGCTTGACGTCGCGGTGCACCACGTCGTGGGCGTGCACGTAGGCCAGCGCGTCGGCCAGCGCCGCACCGATCACCCGCACCTCGTCGGGAGACAGCGGCCCGTCGCCGACGCGGTTGTGCAGCGTCCGCCCGTCCACGAGTTGCAGCACCAGGAACGGCGCGTCCCCGTCCGTCCCGGCGTCGTAGACCGACACCAGGCCGGGGTGCGACAGCGCCGCCAGCGTCTTGACCTCGCTGTCGAACCGGCGGACCAGCGTGGCGTCCAGGGCGGCGCGGAACAGCTTCACGGCCACGAACCGGCGCAGGCGGGTGTCCCAGGCGCGGTGCACGTCGCCCATGCCGCCGGTCCCCAGGAGCCCTTCCAGCCGGTAGCGATCGGCCAGCAGCTCACCTCTGGTCGGCAGTGACACGCGATCCGCACCTCTCCGTCGCCTGGTGTGCCTTCTTAGGCGCCCCGTGGGGTGGCGCGCAAACCTCCGGGTCCGAGGTGTTCGGGGTTCCGAACCAGGGGGCGCTCCGAACGTACCGCGATCACCGGTGGAGTTCACCTCGGGCGCGGCGGCGCTCCACCGCGACCGCGGCCATCAGGACGCAGCCGAGCATGGGCACGACGAGCGGCGGCAGCTGCCAGGTGACCACGACCAGCACGCCGAGCGCCACCACGAGCAGCAGCGATCCGGCCGCGTCCGCCACGGCGCGGCGGGCGGCCCCGCGCACGAGCGCGGACCAGGCCGAACCCGGCGACCAGTCCGCCGCGGCCCGCAGGACGACCACCGCGAGCGCGACGGCCGCCGCCGCGCAGACCGCGCCCACCGCGCCGCCGCCGTGCAGGTCCACGCGCCGCACGACCACCACGTCCGCCGCCAGCACGCCGAACCCGAGGAGCACCCCGACCGACGGGCCCGCGCCCCCGCGGCTCGCCGCGCGCAGGCGGACGAGGAACGCGCGGACCGCCGTGGTCTCGCCGTCGACGTGCGCCTTGACGTGCGCGCAGCCCGCGGCGAGCGCGGGCAGCAGGGTGACCAGCGGCAACGCGGCGAGCACGACCAGCAGACCGGCCGTGAGGCACTCGGCGAACAGCGGGAACCGCCTCACCCCTTGAGCCCCGACGTGGACACGCCCTCGACGAGGAACCGCTGGAAGAACAGGAAGAACAGGACCACCGGCACCAGCGCGAGCAGCGACATCGCCATCAGCGCGCCGAAGTCCGACCCGCTGGCCTCGTCGATGAACAGTTGCAGCGCGAGCGGCAGGGGGTACTCCTCCGGCGTGCTGAGGTAGATCAGCGGGCCGAAGAAGTCGTTCCACGTCCAGATGAACGTGAAGATCGCGGTGGTGACCAGCGCGGGTCGTGCCAGCGGCAGGACGATGTTCCAGAAGATCCGCCACGGGCCCGCGCCGTCGATCTTCGCCGACTCGTCCAGCTCGTGCGGGATGGTGCGGATGAACTGGACGATGAGGAAGACGAAGAACGCCTCCGCCGCCAGGAACTTGCCGATCAGCAGCGGCACGTAGGTGTCGACGAGGTCGAGCCGCTGGAACACGACGTACTGCGGGATGATCAGCACGTGGAACGGCAGCAGCAGCGTCGAGATCATCACGGCGAACATCGCCGACCGGCCCCGGAAGCGCAGCCGGGCGAAGGCGAACGCGGCCAGCGCCGACGAGGCGACCGTGCCCACGACGGACAGGACCGCCAGCAGGCCCGAGTTGAGGAAGTACCGGCCGATCCCGACGCCGCCGACCCCCTCGACGGCGCGTTCGTAGTTCTCCGCGGTGGGCTCGACCGGCAGCAGGCGCAGGCTGCCCACGATCTCCGCCGACGGCTTGAACGTGGCCGCCGCGACCCACACGAGCGGGTACAGCACGACGGCCAGCAGGAGCAGGACCCCCACGTGCCAGAGCACGCTCGACAGCCGTCCCCTCACGCCTTCTCCCCGGAGTAGTGGACCCAGCCGCGCGCGGACCGGAACAGGAACGCCGTGACCAGCCCGACGCCCAGCAGCAGCATCCAGGCCATCGCGGACGCGTACCCCATGCGGTAGTCGCCGAAGCCGCGGTCGAACAGGTAGACGGTGTAGAACAGCGTCGTGCCCGCGGGCTGCCCGTTCGGCCCGCCGACGACGTAGGCGGACGTGAACACCTGGAACGAGTTGATGGTCTCCAGCAGCAGGTTGAAGAAGACCACCGGCGAGATCATCGGCAGCGTGATCGAGGCGAACCGGCGCCACCGCCCGGCCCCGTCGACCTCGGCGGCCTCGTACAGCTCCTTCGGCACCTGCTTGAGCCCTGCCAGGAAGATCACCATCGGTGCCCCGAGCTGCCACGCGGCCAGCAGCACGAGCATCAGCAGCGAGAAGTCCGGGTTGCCCGACCAGCCGCCCGTGTGGACGCCGAACACCCGCAGGACCTGGTCCACGGCGGCGTCGTCGCTGAACATCGCCTTCCACACGATCGCGACGCTCACGCTGCCGCCGATCAGCGACGGACCGTAGAACGCCGCGCGGTACAGGCCCTTGCCCCGGCGCTCGCCGTTGAGCAGGAGCGCGACGCCGAGCGCGGCGGCGAGCTTGACCGGCACCGCGAGCACCACGTACAGCGCGGTCACCTGGACCGACCTGAGCCAGCGCGGGTCGTCGAACATCCGCGCGTAGTTGTCCAGGCCGATCCACCGCGGGGTGTCGAACAGGTCGTAGTCGGTGAAGGAGAGGTACAGCGACGTCGCCATCGGGCCGAGCGTCAGCAGCAGGACGCCGAGGATCCACGGGGACAGGAAGAAGTACCCGGCGATGCCGTCGTCGGACCGCCGGGCGCGCCCTCCGCGGGCGGGCGGTCGGGACGGCGCGGCGGCGGGACGGGTCGGGGTGGTCGTCGCCATCCTCAGGAGCCGAGCGTCTCGTCGGCCTCGGTGAAGAACTGGTCGACCGCCTGGTCCACCGTGATCCTGCCGTACAGCAGCTCCTCGTTGATCCGGATGAACGCCTGCTCCAGCGCGCCCGCGCCCTTCGGCGGCGCGGGCGGGGTCTTGCCGAGCTTGTCCTTCAGGCCGTCCTCGTAGGCGGCCACGGCGGCCAGCGGGCCGGTGAGCCGCGCCGCCGCGCGCTGGGCGTTGGTCGGCGGGAGGCCGCGGTTGGCCCCGAAGATCCTGCCGACCTCCGGGTCGTTGATCATGAACGACACCAGCTTGGCCGCCGCCGCCGGGTGCTCGGACTTCTGCGACACGCTCAGCAGCAGGGCGGGCTTCAGGTACTGGCCGAGCACCCGCGGGTTGTCGCTCGGGGAGGGCGCGATCTTCAGCTCGGCGCCGGTGGCCTTGGAGTAGCGGTCGAGGAAGTTGTCCCACGCGGGGGATCCCGCCACCAGGTCCGACTCCAGCGCGTGCTTCGGCTTGATCTGCACGCCCTTCTCGACGGGCAGCGCCGCCCTGTCCTCGGCCATCTTCTTGCCCTCGTCCAGGAACCTGGCCAGGCGCGCCCGGTCGAAGCCGAGCCCGCCCTCCTCGGTGTAGAGGGACCCGCCCTCCTGCCGCAGTTGGAGTTCGAGGTTGTAGTAGGTGTCGATGGGGTTGGAGCTGCCGAACACGCCGGTCTTCTCGGTGATCTGCTTGGCGCCCGCGCGGTACTCGGCCCAGGTCCACCCGAGCTTCGGCTCCGGCACGCCCGCCTGGGCGTAGAGGGCGGGGTTGTAGACGAAGCCCCACGTGTTGCCGCCCACCGGGACGCCGTACAGGCCTCCCTTGATCTCGCCCGCGCCCTTGAGGCCGTCGACCAGGTCGCCGAGGTCGAGGTTCTTCCCCTCCTGCTTCTTCAGGTCGTAGAGGACGCGGCGATCGGCGTACTCCCTGAGGTAGGCGAAGTCGGTCTGGAGCACGTCGGGCGCGTTGCCGCCCGCGGTCTCGGTCGCGATCTTCTGCCAGTAGGCCTCGAACTCCTGGAAGCTCGGCGTGACCGTGATGGTGGGGTTCTCGCTGTGGAACAGGTCTATCGCCTGCTGCATCAGACCGGCGCGCTCCGCGTTGCCCCACCAGGAGAACCGCAGGGTGACCGGGCCGGTCTCCTCGGTCTCACCGCCCCCGCCCGACGAACCGCAGGCGACCAGCACCAGCGCGGCCACCGACACCACGAGTGACCTGAATCGTTTCAATTCGACCACGGTGGGACCTCCGGTCGCAATCGTCCTGGCAGGACACGGCTGTGGGGCGGTCGTTCCGGGAAGGCTACGAGGCCGTTACGCCATCGTCAATGCCGCTTTCCTTTGGCCGCAAGGAGAAGCGGTGGGTCGTTCGTCGAATTCGTCGAACGGGGGGTCGAACGTCCTTCGACGCGGGAGGGGCGGGCGCGGCACGGGTGGAAGTTCCTGTTGACGGCCCTGGGGGTTACCCCTATGTTAACGATTTGGAAAGCGCTTTCCAATGATCATCCGCTCGGTGCGCCGGGCGGGCGCGAACGAGTACGACCGCTGCCGGGGTTCGCGAGGCGAGGGCTGCGCCCTCGTCGGTTTCGCATTGTCGTGGAAATCGAAGACCTGTGCAGAGAATCGGGGCGGCGCCATGAGAATCCTCAACCGCAACAACGGTCCAGCTCGACGACACCTCCTCGCGATCGTGCTGGTCGCGTCCTGCTCCACGGCGGTGAGCGGCGTGGTCGCACCCGCGCACGCGGAGCCGGTGCCGACGTCGACCACCACCACGGAACGCCTCGACCGGGGGCTGGTCAGCATCCGGTCCGCGGCGGGCGACGGCAACTTCGTGTCCTGGCGGCAACTCCGGACCGACGCCGCCGACTCGGCGTTCACCGTCTACCGCGACGGGACGCTGGTCACGCCGACACCGGTCACCACCGCGACCAGCTTCCTGGACGCGGGCGCGCCCGCGGGCGCGACGTACTCCGTTCGGCCCGTCGTCGGTGGCGTGGAACAGCTCTCCGCGAGCGCCGACGGCGTGGCGGCGACCGCGACGAGCCAGGACGTCCCGCTCCAGATCCCCCCTGGCGGCACCACGCCCAGCGGCGAGTCCTACTCCTACGTCGCGAACGACGCCTCCGTCGGCGACCTGGACGGCGACGGCTCCTACGAGATCGTCCTGAAGTGGGACCCCACCAACGCCAAGGACAACTCGCAGTCGGGCTACACGGGCAACGTCTACCTCGACGCGTACAAGCTGAACGGCACCAGGCTGTGGCGCGTCGACCTCGGCCGCAACATCCGCGCGGGCGCGCACTACACCCAGTTCCAGGTGTTCGACTACGACGGCGACGGCCGGGCCGAGGTGGTCGCGAAGACCGCCGACGGCACCCGTTCCGGCACCGGCCAGGTCGTCGGCAGCTCCTCGGCGGACCACCGCAACTCCTCGGGCTACGTCCTGACGGGACCGGAGTACCTGTCGGTGTTCCGCGGCACCGACGGCGCGGTCCTGGACACCGAGAACTTCGTGGTCGCGCGCGGCACCGTCTCCGCGTGGGGCGACAGCTACGGCAACCGCGTGGACCGGTTCCTCGCCGGAACGGCCTACCTGGACGGCTCCTCGCCGAGCATCGTCATGGCGCGGGGCTACTACACCCGCAGCACGGTGACGGCGTGGGACTTCCGCGGCGGCGCGCTGACCAGGAGGTGGACGTTCGACTCCTCGTCGTCCACCAACGGCACCCAGTGGACCGGCAAGGGCAACCACCAGCTCTCGGTGGCCGACGTCGACTCCGACGGTCGGGACGAGATCGTCTACGGCTCGATGGCCGTCGACGACAACGGCAACGGCCTGTGGCAGAACAACACCCACCACGGCGACGCCCTGCACGTCGGCGACTTCATCCCGTCCAGGTCCGGCCTGGAGGTCTTCAAGCCGTCGGAGTCGGGCAGCGACCCGGCGCACTGGATCGGCGACGCCCGCACCGGCCAGATCATCTGGAGCGCGGCCTCCTGCGGCTGCGACAACGGACGCGGCGTGGCGGCGGACATCTGGGCGGGCAACGCGGGCGCGGAGGTCTGGTCCTCGGCGGTGGGCGGTCTGCGCTCGGCCACCAACGGCTCGCAGGTGGCGAGCCGCAAACCCGGTTCCGCCAACTTCGTGGTCTGGTGGGACGGCGACGCCCAACGAGAACTGCTGAACGGCACCACGATCGACAAGTACGGCACCTCGGGCGACACCCGCCTGCTCACGGGCTCGGGCGTCACCTCCGTCAACGGCACCAAGTCCACCCCGGCCCTGTCGGCCGACATCCTGGGCGACTGGCGCGAGGAGGTCGTCTGGCCCACCTCGGACAACCGGGCGCTGCGGATCTACTCCACCACCGACACCACCAGCATCAAACGCAACTCGCTCATGCAGGACAGGCAGTACCGCCTGGCGATCGCCTGGCAGAACACCGCCTACAACCAGCCCCCGCACCCCAGCTTCGCCACCCCGTAGGAGCCACGAGCACGAGGGCCGCCGGCACGGGGTGGCGGCCCTCGTGCTCGTGGGGTTCACCCGGTCGGATCGGCCACACCACGCCGGAACCGAGGAACCCCTCACCGCGGAACCGACCCCCACCGCGTGTCCGAAGCCAGGTAGAACCCGGGGTACGACGGCTGGTTGTACGTGGTCTGCTGCCGAGCCACCTCCACCCGGTACTGCCGATCCTGCATCAACGAGTACATCTTGTGCCCGGTCGGCTCGGTGCTCGTGTAGAACCGCAACGCCGAACCGTCCGCGGTCCGCACCACCAACTCCTCCCGCCAGTCCCCGAACACGTCGGCGACCAACGACGGGGTCCCCTTCGTCCCGTTGTTCGTCCGGGTCCCCTCGGCCACCACCAACGGCCCCCGGACCCAGTCCTCCACCGTGGGCGTCACCTCCAGCGCCCCGCCCACGATCTGCGTGGTCAGGTCCCCGGCCCACCGGATGCTCATGTTCGTCCCCGGCGACCGCTCCTCCAGCAGCCGCCCGTCCGCACTCCACAACCCGGTCCCACCGGACCCGCCCGGCATCGAGGCCCACGTCTCCAGCCCCGGCACGTCCGGCCGGACGTCGCCGATCATGCCCCGCCCGGTGTCCACACCCGTGTACCGGCCGTGGAGCACCTCCCCGGTGGCCGCGTCCCGCAGCCCGTACCCGTACGGCGCCACCGGTCCGCCCTCGTGCACCATGTAGACCTCCAGACCGGGCCGGTGCGGGTCCACGTCGGTCACGTGCAGGGCGTCCCCGTGCCCCAACCGCTTGCGCGCACCGGGTTCGGCGCTGCCGGGCGGCAGCACGCCGGTGGAGCTGTGGAGCAGGCTGCCGTCGTCGTCCAGCGTCGCCGCGCCGTAGACGACCTCCTGCCTGCCGTCGCCGTCCACGTCGGCCGCGCTGAGCGAGTGCGCCCCCTGGGTGGTCAGGGTGGCCCAGCGCGGGTCGGTGCCGTCCCGGCCGTGCGGGGAGTCGTTGAACGGGTTCGCCATCGGCACCCAGCCGCTGTCGGCGTACCACCGCTCCCGCAGCCGCTGCCCGTCCCAGTCGTAGGCGACCACCGTCGACCGGGTGTAGTAGCCGCGGGCGAACACGGCCGACGGCCGCTTCCCGTCGAGGTAGGCGACGCCCGCGAGGAAGCGGTCGACGCGGTTGCCCGGCTCGATCCGGTTCATCGCGTAGTCGCCCCACATCAGCCCGTCGTCCGTCCGACCGGGCCGGTACCGGACGGTCCGCAGCTCCCGTCCGGTCGCGCCGTCGAAGACCGTCAGGTACTCGGGCCCGCTCAGGATGAACCCGGCGAAGTTCCGCAGCCTGTTGTTGGCGCTGCGACCGGGCGCGTAGACGTCGAGGAAGTGGTCGACCAGCGCGGTGGCGTCCGCCTCCGACAGCGGGTAGGCGTACCGGGGCGCGGTGCCGAACGCCTGCTCCAGCGTCGCGGGCCAGTGCCCGGCCACGACCTCGGGGTGCCGGTCCCAGCCGCGGAACACCTCGACCAGGTGCGCGCGGTAGCCCTCGGCGTCGACCCGGTGGTCGTCCTGGTGGGTGTGGCCCGCGAGCACGTCCTCGCGCGGCATCGTGATGTACCGCTCCCGGCCGTCGGGGCGGACCACCTTCGTCCCCGGCGCCGTCTTGACCATCGTCTCGGCCCGGCCGTCGCCGTCGAAGTCGTGCACCAGGAACTGCGTGTAGTGGGCTCCCGCGCGGATGTTGACGCCGAGGTCGATCCGGTGCAGCAGCGTGCCGTCGAACCGGTAGGTGTCGAGGTAGACCGGTCCGGTGTAGCCGACCTGCGAGACGTCCTTGCTGTTGGACGGGTCCCACTTGACCACGTACTCGTACCGCCCGTCGCCGTCCACGTCGCCGACGCTGACGTCGTTGGCGGAGTAGGTGTACCGCTCGCCCGCCGGGGTCACGCCGTCCGCGGGCCTGCGCAGCGGCAGGTCGTGGTGGGGCGCGGCCCACGGCGTGACGGCCCCGCTCCGCCCCGCCTCCCGGCCGCGGGTGATCGCGGCGACCTGGTAGCGCTCGCCGGGCGAGGGGTCCAGGTAGGCGGTGCTGTCGGTGACGGTGGCGATCCGCAGCCCGTCCCGGTAGACCGCGAAGTCCGGGCCCGCCAGGCCGGTGGCGGTCGCGCCCGTGACCTCCTCGCGCAGCAGCCGCCAGCTCAGGTGCACGCCCTGGTCCGTGCGGGCCGCGACCAGTCCTCGGTCGAGCCGCTCCCACCCGCCGTGGTGGCGCCCGGTCGTGGCGGCGGCCTGCGGAGCGGTGAGGACGAGCAGGGCGGTCAGCGCCGCCGCGTGCAGGGCACTGCGTCGAAGTCGCACGGTTCCTCCCGGTGTCGGCGGCGGTAACGATGGACCTCCACCAGGCATGATCGCAAGGGTGGATAGCGTTGCACAGCAAGGTGGTAAGCGGTTTCCATCTGGTCCCTTGACTGGCCACCGCATCGACGCTTAGCTGGGTGTGACCTGGTGAGCGAGGTGGGCGCGATGGGACGGCTCGGCGGGCCACCGGCCGTCGTCCTCGTCGGAGCCGCCGGGTACGGGCGCGGCTACCTGCGGGAGATCGTCGCGCTGGAGGCCGCGGGGAAGGTCGTGCTGGCGGGGGTCTGCGAGGTCGTCCCGCTGGACCCCGAGGGGCTGCGACTGGTCGGCGGGCGCCCGGTGAGCCCCGACCTGCCGCGGCTGCTCGCGGACACCGGTCCGGACATCGGTGTCGTGTCCACCCCGATGCACACGCACCTGCCCCTCGCGCGGCACGTCGTGGCCTCCGGCGCGCACCTGCTGGTGGAGAAGCCGCCCACGCCGAGCCTGCGGCAGTGGCGCGAACTCGTCGCCCTCACCTCCGGCGTGGCGTGCCAGGTCGGCTTCCAGAGCCTCGGTTCCGGTGCGGTGCGGCGACTCGCGGACCTGGTGCGGCGCGGCGAACTCGGTGACGTCACGGGGATCGGGGTGCACGGGGCCTGGTCGCGCGACGACGCCTACTACTCCCGCGCGCCGTGGGCCGGACGGCGGACGCTCGACGGCCAGCCCGTGGTGGACGGCGCGCTCACCAACCCCTACGCGCACGCCATCGCGACCGCGCTGGCCGTGGACGGCAGCGACACCGTCTCCTCGATCGAGCTGGAGCTGCTGCGGACGCGCGACATCGAGGCCGACGACACGTCCTGCCTGCGGCTGCGGACCGGTCGCGGCACCACCGTGGTCGTCGCGGTGACGCTGTGCGCGGAGGTCGAGCGGGAGCCCGTGCTGGTCGTCCACGGCAGCCGCCACCGCGCCGAACTGCACTACACGCGCGACCGGTTGGTGGTCGACGGCGTCGACGAGGTGTTCGACCACGTCTCCCCGCTGGAGAACCTGGTGGCCCACCTGGAGAACGGCTCGGTGCCGCTCCAGTCGCCCCTGGCGGCGTGCGGTGGTTTCATGAACGTGCTGGAGGCCGTCCGCACGGCGGCGGAACCGGTGCCCATCAATCCGAAGTGGTTGCGGCGGAAGGGGAATCGGGTGGTGGTGAAGGGGATCGACGACGCGGTGGTCCGTTCGGCCGACGAGCTCCGGACGTTCGCCGAACTGGGTGTCCCGTGGTCCGTGCTCGGTCGCGCGGCGCGGTACGGGCGCGAGGCCGTCGTGCCTGCGGGGGTGGTGTCCAGGCCCGCGCTGCACCCGGTCCGCACCCTGGGCGGCACGGTCGTCACCGGCGAGCACCCGGAGGACCACCCGTGGCACCGCGGGATGGGGATGGCGCTGCCCGACGTCGACGGCGTGAACCTGTGGGGCGGTCGGAGCTACCGGCGGGGCCGCGGGTACGTCGAGGGTGAGCTCGGGCAGGTCCGCCAGGCCGAGGACGGCACGGTCGAGTGGTGCGACTCGTTCGGCGCGGTCCTGCTCCGCGAACGCCGCGAGATCCGCAGGCGGGTCGTGGCGGGCGGGTGGGAGCTGGCGTGGACCAGCGTCCTGTCCGCCGACGCCGAGGTGGTGCTGAACAGCCCCGGCAGCCTGGGGCGGTCGGGAGCGGGCTACGGCGGCTGGTTCTGGCGGCTGCCCGACGTCGACCCGGCGCTCGTGCGGGTCGTCACCCCCGACGGGTGCGGCGGCGACGACCTGAACGGCGTCGTCGCGGACTGGCTGGCCGTCGTGGTCGCCGACCCCGTGGCCCCGTGGACGGCGGTCCTGTCCGGCCCGCGCGACCCGTGGTTCGTGCGCGTCTCCCAGTACCGCGGCGTCGGCTCGGCGCTGTGCTGGGACAGACCCAGGCTCGTCCGCCCCGGCCGGGACGTGGCGGTCTCCGTGGTGGTGCGGCTCTACGACGGCGTCATCACGCCGGAGGGCGCGCTGGTCGGTCAGCCCGACGTGCGGTCGAAGCGCAGGTGGGACGTGATGCGGTAGCGGTCGCCGCGGTAGATCGACCTGGTGTACTCGAAGACGCGCTCGCCCGCGTCCCTGGTCGTGCGTTCGAACAGCAGCGCGGGGGCGTACCGGGGCACGCCGAGGAGGGTCGCCTCGTCCGGGTCGGTGACCGTCGGCTCGGTGATCTGGAGCGCCGTCGTGGCGACGATCTCGTAGCGCATCCTGAGCAGCTCGTAGAGCGAGCCCGACTCGAAGTCCTCCGGGCTGATGCCGGGCACCAGGTCGTGCGGGAGCAGGATGCGCTCGATGGCCATCGGGGCGTTCTCCACGATCCGCACCCTGGTGACGGCGAGGAGTTCGTGGCTGGGGGAGACTTCGAGGCGTTGGCCGAGGCGGGCGCCCGCCGGTTCGACGCGGAACTCCACGACCTTGCTGAACCAGGTGCCCTCGGCCGGGGGGACGGTGAAGTCGCCCGGCGTGGTCGGGGTGAGCTCCTGGCTGATCTTCCTGGTGCCGGTGAAGGTGCCGCGGCCGTGCTCGCGGACCAGCAGGCCGTCCCTGGCGAGGTCGTCCATGGCGGCGCGCAGCGTCGGCCTGGAGACGCCGAACTCCTCGCTCAGCGCGCGTTCGGACGGCATGACCTCGCCCGGCCGCCGCTGCTGGATGAGTTCGCGCAGACGCTCCCGCACCTCTGTTCGCCGCACCGCTGGCTCCCTCCCGTTGCGCCCTCCGCATCGTAGCAACTGGTGACCCCGAACAGCCCGTCGGAAAGTGACCAGTGGTCTTACCTCTTGGGTGGTGATCGAAACCTCGGAAGCCCTGGCAGATTATCGGTCTAGACCTCTTGACTTTACCTGTGAGGTAGACCACTTTGCTCGTGGGGGACCTGTTGCTGGACCACTGGTAAAACTGCAACAGGTCACCGGTCGCCGCGGTCCTCCCCCGTCCCCACCGAGAGAGCGGACGCTCATGACGCGATCCAGCAGAACTCGTTTCACCACGGCCGCAGCAGCGGCCGTGTCAGCACTGTCGATGGTCGCGGTGGGTGTCTCCACCGCGTCCGGCGCCCCCGTGGAGACCCGTGACGTGGCCGCCGCGGCGTGCGGCGCCCTGTTCGACGACTTCTCCTACGCGTCGCACACCGACGGCGCGCTCGGCTCGCACGGCTGGCAGGTCCGGTCCAACGCGGGCGGTCCCGGCGTGCCGGGGGCCCGCTGGGCGCCGGAGGGCATCACGTTCCCGACCTCCGACGGCGACAAGGTGCTGCAACTCGCGTCCTCCACCAACGGGACCGGCGCGGGCACCACGCAGACCGAGATCTTCCAGGGCAACCGGCGGTTCCTCGAAGGCACCTACGCGAGCCGCATCCGGTTCTCCGACGCGCCGTCCAGCGGACCCGACGGCGACCACGTGAACCAGACGTTCTTCACCATCAGCCCGCTGCGCTACAACAACGACCCGATCTACAGCGAGCTGGACTTCTCCGAGTACCTGCCCAACGGCGGGTGGGGTGAGACCGGGCCGGTCAACTTCCAGACCAGCTGGCACACCTACACGCCCGACCCCTGGTACGCGGAGAACAAGAGCAGCAGCCAGCGGCGCAGCATCAACGGCTGGCACACGGTCGTGTCCACGGTGTCGGCCGGGCACGTCAAGTACTACATCGACGGCGCGCTGGTCGCGGACCACGACCGCAGCGGTCCGTTCGACGTGTACCCGCGGCAGGCGATGTCGCTGAACTTCAACCAGTGGTTCATCGACACCGCGGGCCACAGCGGCGGCACGGCCACCTACCTCCAGCAGGTCGACTGGGTGTACTACGCCAAGGACCAGGTGCTCTCGCCGTCCGCGGCCGTCGCGAACGCCGCGGCGTTCCGGTCGAGCGGCGTGCGGTTCAAGGACGACATCGGCTCGGGAAGCTGCACGACCACCCCGCCGCCACCGACGACGACCACGCAGCAGCCGCCCGCGAGCGGCACGTGGGCACCGAACACCTTCTACCCGGTCGGCGCGCAGGTCACCTACGGCGGCGCGACCTACCGCTGCCTCCAGCAGCACACCTCCATCGTGTCGTGGGAGCCCTCGGCCACCCCCGCCCTCTGGCAGCGTGCCTGATGGGGCGCGCGACGAGGGGCCGGGTCGCGGGAGCGGCACTGGCCGCCGCCGCCGTGGTCGGTTCCCTGATCACCGCCGGGGGTGCGAGCAGCGCGGCGGCCCCGGCTCCGGCCGCGGCCTGCGGTGTCCTGTTCGACGACTTCGACTACTCCTCGCACACCGACGGCGCGTTGGGTCGGCACGGCTGGCAGGTCCGCTCGAACGCGGGCGGTCCCGGCGTGCCGGGTGCGACGTGGGCGCCGGAGAACGTCACGTTCCCCACGGTGAACGGTGACAAGGTGCTCCAGATGGCGTCGTCGACCGACGGCACCGCCGCGGGCACCGAGCACACCGAGATCCTCCAGGGGGAGCGGCGGTTCCTCGAAGGCACCTACGCGAGCCGCATCCGGTTCTCCGACGCTCCCGCGAGCGGCCCGGACGGCGACCACGTGAACCAGACGTTCTTCACGATCAGCCCGCTGCGCCACGACAACGACCCGCTGTACAGCGAGCTGGACTTCTCCGAGTACCTGCCCAACGGCGGCTGGGGCGAGACCGGCCCCATCAACTACCAGACGAGCTGGCACACCTACCAGCTCGAACCGTGGGCGTCGAAGAACAAGAGCAGCAGTCAGCGGTCCAGTGCGGACGGTTGGCACGACGTCGTCGCGACCGTCGCCGACGGGCACATCAGGTACTACGTCGACGGCGCGCTGGTCGCGGACCACGACCGCAGCGGTCCGTTCGACGTGTACCCGCGGCAGGCGATGTCGCTGAACTTCAACCAGTGGTTCATCGACCTCGCGGCGCACAGCGGCGGCCTGGCCACGTACCTGGAGCAGGCCGACTGGGTCTACTACGCGAAGAACCAGGTGCTCACGCCCGCCGCGGCCGTCGCGAACGCGGCGAACTACCGGTCGAGCGGCGTGCGGTTCGTCGACGACCTCGTGGGTGAGTGCGGTGGCACGCCGCCCACGACGACGACCACGACGACCACCACCACCACCACGACCACGCCCGGCACCCCGGTCGGCTGCGCGGGGGTGTCCGCGTGGCGCTGGGAGAGCGTCTACCTGGAGAACGCGCGGGTCACGCACAACCAGCGGCTGTGGCGCGCCCGCTGGTGGACCCAGGGTTCCGAGCCCGGCCCGACCGCCCAGTGGGAGGACCTCGGCCGCTGCTGACGCGACGGCCGACGTCGCCGGTGCCCGCCCGCACGCCGCAGCCGGGCACCGGTGACGGCCGAGCACCGAGGAGGAGCGCGGTGACCGAGGGGGAGGTGTCGCACCCGTGCGCCGCGCGGGCCGTCCGCCGGTGCGGCGCGTGACCGCCGACGTGCTCGTGGTCGGCGCGTCCACCGCCGGGCTCGGAGTGGTGGAGGGGTTGCGCCGCAGGGGTTTCCGCGGGTCCATCCAGCTCGTGGGCGCGGAGGACGAGCTGCCCTACGACCGGCCGCCGCTGTCGAAGAAGGTGCTGTCCGGCGAGTGGCCGCCGGAGCGCGCGCTGCTGCGCGACGACGACCGCCTCGACGACCTGTGCCTCCACCTCGTGCTCGGGAGGCGGGCCGTGGGGCTGGACGTCGAGGCCCACCAGGTGGAACTGGCGGACGGCTGGCGGGTCGGGTACCGGACGCTCGTCGCGGCGACCGGCCTGGTGCCGCGGCGGCTGCCGTTCGGGCGGGGGCTCACGGGCGTGCACACCGTGCGCACCCTGCACGACAGCGCGGTCCTGCGGGCGGACCTGCTGGCCGCGCGCGAGGTGGTCGTCGTCGGCGCGGGCGTGCTCGGGTGCGAGATCGCGGCGACCGCGCGGGGCATGGACCTCGACGTCACCGTGGTCGACCCGCTGCCCGTGCCGATGCAGCTTCGGCTGGGCCGTGAACTCGGCGGCCACGTCGCCGCGCTGCACGAGTCGGAGGGCGTGCGGATGAGGACGGGCACACCGGTCTCCGGACTGCTCGGCGCGCACGGCCGGGTCACCGGCGTGCGGCTGGGCGGTGGGGAGGTGGTGCCCGCCGACGTCGTCGTGGTGGCGATCGGCTCCACCCCCGCGACGGACTGGCTGGCGGGCAGCGGGGTCGTCCTCGACGACGGCGTGGTGTGCGACTCGCGGTGCCGCGCGGCCCCGGACGTCTACGCGGTCGGCGACGTCGCCCGGTGGCGGCACGACGTGCTCGGCACCGACGTGCGGCTGGAGAACCGGGCGAACGCCGTCGGGCAGGCGCGGTTCGTGGCGGGCGACATCAGCGGCGCCGACCGGCCCTACACGCCCGTGCCGTACTTCTGGACCGACCAGTACGACTCGCGGATCCAGGTGCACGGCCGGGTCCCCCCCCGGACGCGGACATCCGCGTGCTCGACGGCTCGCCCGAGTCGGGCCGGTTCACCGCGCTGGCCGTCGCCGACGGCGAACCGGTCGGCGTCGTCGGCTGGAACAGCCCCGCGCACGCCGCACGGGACACCCTGCTCCGGAAGGGCTTCCGCTGAGGACGCCGATGCGGCGCGGCGGTGACGCCCGGCACCCAACCACGTGGTCGTCGACCGGTGTGATGCCGACCGCGCCTTCAGGTGGAGAATTGTGACCGGTGAGGTGGGATAAATCGGAGTACGGTCGGTATCGCCGGGAATTAGCTGGTCAACAGCCATGTGATTGTCGGCGGAACGGCGTGTGAAATGGAGTTTCAGGTGGACCTGCTCACCATCGGGGTAATTTCTCGTTCGAGCAAGGAAAACGAGCGCAGACTGCCGATCCACCCGCTGCACTTCGAGCGGATCGACGCGGACCTGCGGGCTCGGGTGTACCTGGAACACGGCTACGGCGAGCGTTTCGGGGTGTCGGACGAGCGGCTCGCGTCGCAGGTCGCGGGCCTGCGCACACGCGCGGAGCTGATCGCCGAGAGCGACGTCGTGCTGCTGGCGAAGCCGCTGCCGCAGGACGTGGCCGAGTTGCGCACCGGCCAGGTGCTGTGGGGCTGGCCGCACTGCGTGCAGGACGAGAAGCTGACGCAGGCGGCGATCGACCGGCGGCTGACGCTGATCGCGTTCGAGGCGATGAACCACTGGACGAGCGATGGCGCGTTCGGCCTGCACGTGTTCCACAAGAACAACGAACTGGCCGGGTACTCCTCGGTGCTGCACGCGCTGGAGCAGGTCGGCTCGACCGGCGACTACGGCAGGCGGCTCCGCGCGGTCGTCATCGGCTTCGGCGCCACCGCCCGCGGCGCGGTGACGGCGTTGAACGCGCTCGGCGTGCACGACGTCCACGTCCTCACCAACCGCGACGTCGCCGCCGTCGGCTCGCCGATCCACTCGGCGGTCATGGTGCAGTTCGACCACGACGACGAGGACCCCCGCCGCAGCAACGCGGACACCCGCGACGGCCGCGTGCCGCTGGCCGAGTTCCTCGCGGGCCACGACATCATCGTGAACTGCGTCCTCCAGGACACCGCCGCGCCGCTCACGTTCCTGATCGAGGCCGACCTCCCCACCCTCGCGCCGGGCACGCTGATCATCGACGTCTCGTGCGACGAGGGCATGGGCTTCAGCTGGGCCAGGCCGACGACGTTCGCCGCGCCGACGTTCGTGGTGGGCGACCAGGTCACCTACTACGGCGTCGACCACAGCCCGTCGCACCTGTGGAACTCGGCGAGCTGGGAGATCAGCGAAGCCCTGCTGCCGCACCTGCGCACGGTGCTCCGGGGCCCGGCTTCGTGGGACGCCGACGAGACCGTCCGGCGGGCGATCGAGATCCGCGACGGCGTCATCCGCAACCCCGCGATCCTGGCCTTCCAGAACCGACCGGCGGAGTACCCGCACTAGCTGGTCGTCACGGGGTGTCGTAGTAGGAGCGGTTCCGCAGGCGGTGCAGGCACGCGGGGCACAGCACACGGCCGGGTCCCACCGGGGCACGACCGCACTTCGAGCAGAGCGGTCCCGGT
The DNA here is from genome assembly GCF_036375055.1 of Umezawaea sp. Taxonomy (GTDB): domain Bacteria; phylum Actinomycetota; class Actinomycetes; order Mycobacteriales; family Pseudonocardiaceae; genus Umezawaea. The sequence goes on along the minus strand of NZ_DASUSQ010000166.1, from coordinate 39,535 downwards.
GACGGGTCGTCGTGGTCGGGGTTGACGCAGGTCGTGGTCCCGGCGGCGGCACGGACCCCGGCAGGCGCGCTGCCGGGCCGGTACTCGCCGCTCGTGCCGGTGAGGTCCTGGAACAGCGCCAGGTTCTCGGGCGAGACGAGGTGGACGTGGCCCAGCAGGTCACGCATGGGGACCATCTCCCGTGCGGGGATCATCTCGGCGATGTCGTCCACGGTGAGCCCGCGCCAGGGTTCCCGTCGCGGGTGGTGCTTCCCGCAGGGGGATCTCCCGTCCGCCGGGCAGGAGCCGAAGTTCGGGACCCTGCACGCCAGGGCGACGAACCTGCTCGGGCCGAAGGCGGTGGCCGAGCGCCGGACGGGCAGCGAACTCCACCGCAGCGTGTTGCACCCGAGCGCGGGAACCTGGTGGAACCACGGCGGGGTGTTGTCGGAGTCGAGGAACCAGACGGGGAGCCAGCCGACGTTGAACGACTTCGTGGTGCGGGTCTTGACCACGGAGGTCTCCAGCGTCGAGTGCTGCACCTCGACACCGGTGCGACGGGGGCCTTCGATGGCCACGTCGAGGATGGTGTTCGCCTCGGTCCGGTGCTCCTGCCACGCCCGGTAGCCCGCGTCCTCGGCGGCGCGCTGCCAGTAGTCCTTCTGGCGTCGGTGCTCGTCGGACTCCCGCGAGATCCGGTGCCGCTCCAGCCCGCAGTCGCCTCCGGGGAAGTGCACCGCCCAGTAGCGGCCGTCGCGGACGCGGACGTGCATCTCGGCTCCACCCCCGGTCGCGGCGCGCAGGCAGAGCAGGGTCCTGTCCCCGCGGCGGATCTGGCGGTGCAGCGACCGGATGAGGGCGAAGTCCCGCCCGTCGAGGCGGGACAGGTCGAGCCTGCGGTTCTGCGGGGTGTACAGGACCGGGGTCGACATCCGGGTGCCTCCCTCCTGGTGCTTCGAGGGTAGGTCCGGGTCCCGCGGTCGACCATCCTGATCAGTGCTTTCACCCGCGGCCGTTCGGGTACGACTACTCCGCGGGCAGGCCCCACGTGCCGGGCGGCGGGCTGGGGGAGCGGGTGGCGGTCGCGTCCGTCGTCGGCTTCGCGCCGCCGATGAACCGCTCCAGCTGCCGCCCGTGCTCGACCCTGCCGGGGAACGGGTCGCCCGCCGTGCGCCGGACCAGCTGCTCGACGGGCAGCTCGACGTGCGAGCCGAGGATGATCAGGTTGCCGAACCGGCGGCCGCGCAGGATGCCGGGCTCGGCGATCACGGCGACGTGCTCGAACACCGCGCGCACGGTCGAGGCCTGGGCGCGGGCGTACACCAGCGCGTTGCCGTCGCCGATGTTGGACGCGTAGATCCCGTCCGCGACCATCGTGCGCGCGGCCTCCTGGACGTACTCCAGCGACGTGAGGTGCGCGGGCGTGCGGGCGCCGGAGAACACGTCGCTCACGACGAGGTCGAACGTCGCGCTCGGCGCGCGGGACATCACCTCGCGGGCGTCGCCGTTGCGGATGCGGATGCGGGCGTTCTTGTCCGGCGGCAGCACGCGCCGCAGCAGGTCGATCAGCGCCGCGTCGATCTCCACGACCTGCTGGGTCGACCTCGGCCTGGTCGCGGAGATGTACCTCGGCAGCGTGAACCCGCCGCCGCCGAGGTGCAGGGCCCGCACGGGCTTGCTCTCGGGCGCCATGAGGTCCACCACGTGGCCGAGGCGCTGGACGTACTCGAACTCCAGGTTCGTCGGGTCGTCGAGGTCCACGTGGGACTGCGCGGTGCCGTTGAGGCGCAGCAGCCAGGCGTTCGGCCGGTCCGGGTCGGGGGACAGCTCGGCCGTGCCGGAGTCGACCTGTTCGCTCAGCGTCTGCGGGGTGTTCCTGCCACGTGCCACGGCACCAGTATCCGCCATGCCCGCGGCGCCCCGGACCGCGTGGGCTGCGCGAACACCCCTGGATCCGCTGCCCGAACCCCCGATAGTGGAACAGGGGTGCGTCCGCCCGTCCGCTCACTGACACGATACGGACCGGTACACCGCTCAACCCTGGAGGACCCCGTGCAGATCGCGGCGAACATCATGGTCGGCCTCGTGGCGATCATCCACTTCTACATCCTGGTGCTGGAGATGTTCCTCTGGGACAAACCGCGCGGGTACAAGGCGTTCGGCCTGACCCCGGAGTTCGCGAAGGAGACCAAGACGCTCGGTGCGAACCAGGGCCTCTACAACGGCTTCCTCGGCGCCGGTCTGCTCTACTCGCTGATCGTCGACGGCGACCCCTCGTTCCAGTTCGCCGTGTTCTTCCTGGTGTGCGTCATGGTGGCCGGGGTCTACGGCGCGCTGACGGCCAGCAAGAGGATCATCTTCGTCCAGACGGTGCCCGCGACCCTCGCCCTCGTCCTGGTGCTGGTCGCTCACTGAGGTCGGGTCCACGGACCCTTGTCCCGGTGGTAGCCGGTGTAGAGGTCACCGGACAGCCGGGCGACCGGTCGCCTCCGCCTGCGCGGGGCGACCGGTTCGGGTTCCGGTTCCGGGTCGGGGTCCACGGCGGGGGGCTCCTCCACTGTGGACGCCGGAACCGGTTCCCGCGTCGCCACGAGCACCGCGAGGGCCGTCGTCACCGGCACCGCCGCCACCAGGCCGATGCTGCCCACGAGCGTCCGGACGATCTCCTGGGCGACCTGCTGCGCCGTGAAGATCTCGAACAGCCCCCTCCCGGACAGCGAGAACGCCAGCAGCAGCGGCAACGCGGCGCCCGCGTAGGCCATGACCAGCGTGTTCACCACCGACGACATGTGGTCGCGGCCGATCCGCAGACCCGCCGAGTACAGCTTGCGGCGGCTCAGCGACGGGTTCGCCCGGCGCAGCTCCCACACCGAGCTGGTCTGCGTCACGGTCACGTCGTCCAGCACGCCGAGCGCGCCGATCAGGGCACCCGCCAGCAGCAGGCCGCGCGTGTCGATGCCGCGACCGAGCAGCGCGACCAGGTTCGCCGTGTCCTCGTCCAGGCCGGTGAGCTTGCCGAACGCCGAGAACAGCGAGCCGAGCGCGCCGATGATCGCCAGGCTGACCAGGGTGCCGAGCACGGCCGTCGACGTGCGCGCCGTCAGCCCGTGCGTGAGGTACAGCACGACGAACATGATCAGCCCGGCGCCGACCACGGCGACCAGCAGCGGGTCCTCGCCTGCCAGGATCGCGGGCAGCACGAACAGGATCAGCACCACGAAGCTGAGCACCAGCGCGCCGAGCGCCTTCAACCCCTGCCAGCGGCCCAGCAGCAGCACGGCCAGCGCGAACAGCGCGGCCAGCACGGCCAGCGGGACCCCGCGCTGGAAGTCGACCAGCTGGTAGGACTGCGGGTCCGTCGGGTTCGCGCCCGCGTAGGCCAGCACGACCGCGTCGTCCACGGCGAACTTCGGCGTCGCGGGCTCGTTCGGCACCGGAACGGTGATCGACCTCCCGGAGGCCTCGCCCTCGGTCATCGTCACCGTGACCAGCAGGCAGTCCCCGGTGCCCGCCTGGCCGCCGCACGACCCCGCGACGACGGCCGTGACGTCGGCCTTGACCGGGCTCTGGCGCAGACCGATCTCCGCGCCCGTCTTCTGGTCGTGGCCGAACGGGTAGAGCAGCAGCGCGCCGACGACCGTCAGCAGCACCAGCGGCACGAGCAGGACCAGCAGCAGCGTGCGGACCTGTCTCGACGCGGGCTCGACGGGACCGTGGCCGTGGCCGTGACCCGTCGTCGGCTGTGCTCGGCGTCGGCGTCGCCCCGTCGGCAGCTTGTCCTCCACGGCGCACATCATTCACGACGACTGGGGTGCCCGTGATCCGGACGGCCCGGCGGACAGGGGTTCTGCTCCGCACCCCACCCGAGCCACACTCGATCCGTGACGACGACGCACTGGACCCCCGACCACGGCCTGGAGTTCGACCCGGTGCCGTACCGCCCGGCCCGGCTGGCCTTCGAGGAATCGCTGCGGATCTCGGCGGACCTGCGCGCGCGGATGGCCGAACGCCGCACGGTGCGGATGTTCTCCCCGGACGCCGTGCCGGACGAGCTGGTGCTCAACGCCATCGCCGTCGCCGCGACCGCGCCCAGCGGCGCGCACCAGCAGCCGTGGACGTTCGTCGTGGTCAAGGACCCCGAGGTGCGCGCCCGCATCCGCGCCGCGGCCGAGCAGGAGGAGCGGGTCTCCTACGCGGGCAGGCTCGGCGAGCAGTGGCTCGAGGCGCTCCGTCCACTCGGGACGGACGACCACAAGCCGCACCTCACCGACGCGCCGCACCTGGTCGTCGTGTTCCAGCAGCGGTTCTACCTCGAAGCCGACGGCAGCACCCGCAAGCACTACTACGTGGACGAGTCCGTCGGCATCGCGGTCGGGATGATGCTGACCGCGCTGCACCTGTCCGGCCTGGCCGCGCTGACGCACACGCCGTCGCCGATGAGGTTCCTCGGCGAGGTGCTGGACCGCCCGCGCAACGAGAAGGCGTTCGCCGTCGTCCCGATCGGCTACCCGGCCGACGACTGCGTCGTGCCGAACCTGGTGCGCAAGTCGCTCGACCAGGTCGTCGTCACGGTCTGACCAGGCGGCGGACGTCGTCGACGATGCCGGGCAGGGCACTGGTGTTGTCGATCAGCGCGAAGAAGTTCCACAGTTCGAGGGCGTGGTGCAGCGAGTAGAGGGCGACGCGGTCGCGCCAGTCGTCGGGCAGCGGCCCGTAGCCCTCCAGCAGACCGGCCAGCTTCGCCCCGTCGCCGCGGATCGAGTAGTAGTCGGTCTTGGCGACGTCGAGCACGGGGTCGGCGGCGATCGCGTTCTCCACGTCGACGAACCCCCTCACCTCCCAGCCGTCCGCCCCGCGGTCCACCAGCACGTTGCCCTCGTGCAGGTCGTTGTGGCACAGGACCGGTGCCGGGCAGCGCGCGAACAGCCCGGCCCGCTCGGCGACGTGCTCCTCCACCGCGCGGCGCAGGTCGGGGTCGCCGCCGAAGAGGGAGAGGGTCCTGGCGAACCGGCGGGTCATGTACCGGTCGTTCGCGGGCTCGGGGTCGACGACCTCGGTCGTGATCTCCCCGAAGCCGTCCTGGCCGATGCCGTGCAGGGCCGCCAGGAACTCCCCGAGACCCCGGTAGAGCCCGCGGTGCTCGTCGTCGGCCAGGCCGGGGGAGACCTCGGACAGCGGGACGCCGGGCACCCTGGTCAGCACGGTGAACGCCCGGTCGAGCAGGCCCCCGGCGCGTTCGACGTGCAGCACCTCGGGGACCGGTCCGACGCCGTGCCGGGCGAGCGTCCGGTAGACGTGCACCTCCTTGTCCTGCCGGTAGCTCCACTCGTCGGCGTAGACCTTGACGATCACCGGTGTGGCGCAGCGCAGCTCGTGGACGCCGCTCAGCTCCCCGCCCGTCCGGCGCACGACCCCGGTGAGGGTCGCCGCGGGCGCGACGCGCCGCAGGATCGCCCGCGCGGCGGAGGGGGTGAGGTCGGCGTCCGGCACGGTCGCGGACGGTAGACCACCCGGTCATCCCCGGCGACCGGTTTTCGGCGCCTCCAGGGGCCGGGCGAAGCGGAAGTGGTCGACGAGCACGTCCCGCGTCGCCGCAATCGCTTGCGCCAACCGGTCGCCGTGCGTGCCGGTCAGCAGCCGCCACGGCACGCCCCGCTCCGCGAGGCCCGCGGTGAACAGACCCGTCATCCGCTCGCGGAGGTGCTCGCCGTCGCGCCAGCCGTCCTGCTCGAACGGCACCCCGACGTGGTCGGTGAGCAGGTACAGCGCGGGCCTGCGGGCGTGCGGGGCGATGTCGGCGTGCGGCGCGCCGAGGTAGCGGTGGCCCCACACGGTCGCCGCCCACGCGTCGTTGTCGCACACCAGCACCGGACCGTCCACCGCGGCGTCCTCGTCGGACTGCTGGCGCACGGCCACGTCCACGAAGTCGCCGACCGTCCAGACCAGACGGTCCACTCCGGTCCCGGGGTCGAAGGCGCGCGCGGCGGCCAGCTTCAGCTCCGTGTGCCGCCTGCCGTGCTCCGGCACCCACGGAGCGGCCAGCTCCGCCGCCAGCGCGCGGGACAGCGTGGTCGTCCCCGTGCTCTCGGCGCCCACCACGACGATCCGCGCGGCCAGGCCCCGCCGGGTCGCCGGGGCCAGGTGGTGCCAGTGCGCGGCCGGGTCGGCGCGCACCGCCGTGCCGGAGACCGGCACCGCCGCGCGCGCCGGGTCCACGGCGACGTGCTCGGCCCCCAGCCGCTTCGCCAGCTCGTCGCCGTAGGCCTCGCTGGAGAACACGGCGTCCACGGGGGCGCCCGCCGGGTCGCCGTCGAGGATGGCCCGCCGGGACAGCACCGACCTCGTGACGCCCACGTGGAGCTCCCAGACCGCGTCGTCCTCGAAGTCCATCGGGTGGTCGTCGAGGTCGCCGAGCACCACCACGCCGGGGTCGTCCGCGTGCTCGGCGGCGAGCCACGACACCCGGTCCGCCAGCGGGATCGACTCGACGCTGGAGCCCAGCACGGCGACGGTGGTGCGCTCGCTGCTCGCCGCCGCCGTGCGGACCAGGTGGTGGTGGCCCGCGTGCGGCGGGTAGAACTTGCCGAGCACCAGCGCGTGGCGGAAGCGGGTCATGCGGCGACCAGGTCCCGGCGGTGGGCCTTCGACCAGGACCGCAGGCCCAGGACGCACAGGGCGATGAAGCCGAGGTACAGGATCGCCGTGAGCCACAGGCCCTTGTAGGCGTAGAGCGGCACGTAGATGACGTCGGCGGCGATCCACAGCCACCACGACTCCAGCTTCTTGCGCGTCTGGCCCCAGGTCGCGAGCAGGGACAGGACCGTGGTGATCGAGTCGGCCCACGGCACCGTGGACGACGTGTAGCTCGTCAGGACCCAGACCAGGACGCCGGTCAGCACGACGCCCGCGACGGCGAGCCAGAGCCACTGCGCCGACGTCGTGCGGCTGACGGGCAGCGGCGTGCGCTCGACGCCGCCGCGCAGCCAGGACCACCAGCCGTAGAGGGCCAGGCCCACGTAGACGACCTGGAGCCCCGAGTCGGCGTAGAGGCCGCTGGTGGCGAACAGGGCCAGGAACGCCAGGTTGTTGAGGATGCCGATGGGCCAGTTCCAGGTGTTCTGCCTGGCCACCAGCCACACGCAGAGGGCGCCCGTCACGAACCCGAACACCTCTCCCCAGGTCGTCGCGGCGCCCGCGAAGGTGAGCGCGGGGGTGGTGAAGGGGATCAGGAGGAAGTCCAACGGGTGACTCCGATTGACGTCGGGTTCGAACACGTGTTCGAATCAATGCCATGCGATGGGACGGCCAAAAGGACGGGGCAGCACCTCAGCAGGCGCTACCGGGGTTGCCGGGGCTCGTGCGCAGCGTACGAACTCCCGAGTTCTCCGGCGTGGTGTTCCACGAGGTGCACGCCAAATCCGTGCTGAACAAGGTGGCGGGCGCCTCGCCCATGCCGTTCAAGTGGACGGTCAACCCCTACCGCGGGTGCACGCACGGGTGCACGTACTGCTTGGACGGTTCCACGCCGGTGCTGCTGGGGGACGGGCGGGTTCGGGCGCTCGCCGAACTCGAAGTGGGCGACGAGGTGTGCGGCACGCGCGGGGGCAGGTACGTGCGCACGACCGTCCTCGCGCACTGGCGGACGGTGAAGCCCGCCTACCGGGTCGTGCTGGAGGACGGCAGGTCGCTGGTGTCCAGCGGGGAGCACCGGTTCCTGAGCACCGAGGGGTGGAGGCACGTCGCCTCCGGTTCGTGCGACCTGCCCCGGCTCTCGGTGGGCGACCGCCTGGTCGGGCTCGGCGGCGCCGTCACCGGTCCGGTGGAGGACGCCGAGTACCGCGGCGGGTACCTGTGGGGCGTGGTCCGGGGCGGTCTGACCACCGAGCCCGAGGCGCTGGAGAGGGCCGAGCGGTACGCGGCGCTCGACCGCGACCGCATCGAGTGGCCCGTGGCCCCGGAGGACAGTTGGACCAAGGGCTTCCTCGCCGGGGTGTTCGACGCCGCGGGCCGGTGCGACGACGGTGTGCTGCGCATCCGCACGGACCACCCGATCGTCGACGCCGTGGTGCTCGGCCTGAAGCGGCTCGACTTCGACTGCACCGTCGAGGACGGCGTGACGAGGCTGCGCGGCGGGGCGTCGGAGGCCCTGCGGTTCTGCCACACCGTCGAGCCCGCCCGCAGCGCGCACCGATCGGTCGACGGCGCGCCCCTGGACGCGACCGCGCGGGTCGTGGCCGTGGAGGCGCTGGGCGAGGACCGTCCGCTGTTCGACATCACCACCGGCACCGGCGACTTCGTGGCCGACGGCGTCGTCAGCCACAACTGCTTCGCGCGCAACTCGCACCAGTACCTCGACCTGGACGCGGGCCACGACTTCGACAGCCAGGTCGTGGTGAAGGTCAACGCCGCCCAGGTGCTCACCCGTCAGCTCCGGTCGACCAGGTGGCGGCGCGAGCACGTCGCGATGGGCACCAACACCGACCCCTACCAGCGCGCCGAGGGCCGGTACCGGCTGATGCCGGGCATCATCACGGCACTGGCCGACTCCGGCACCCCCTTCTCCATCCTCACCAAGGGCACCCTCCTGGCCCGTGACCTCCCCCTGCTGGCCGAGGCGGCCAAGTCGGTCTCCGTGGGCATCGGCGTCTCCCTGGCCCTCCTGGACCGCGACCTCCAGTCCTCCCTGGAGCCAGGCACCCCCAGTCCCCAGTCCCGTCTGGACCTGATCCGCCGAGTCCGCGACGCGGGCCTCCCGTGCGGCGTCTTCATCGCCCCGGTCCTCCCCGCCCTCACCGACTCGAAGGAACACCTGGACGCGCTGCTGGGCGAGATAGCCGCCGCAGGCGCCACCGGCGCGACAGCCCTGGCCCTCCACCTCCGCCCCGGCGCACGCGAGTGGTTCGCCAGGTGGCTGCTCCGTGAACACCCGGACCTGCTGGACGGCTACCGAAACCTGTACGGCACGGGCAGCAACGCCGACAAGCGCTACCGCACCTGGCTCACCGCCCGCCTGCGCCCGCTACTCAGAAGACACGGCTTCGAACCACCCCACAGCCGCCCCGCCACCGGGTCCCCGCCGGAGAGCGACGGCGACGGCGAGGCCAGGTGGCCGGAAGGAGCCCTACCCGCCGACATCCCCACCCAACGCGGGATAGACCGCGACCAACTGACCCTGCTGTAGCCGCAGCACGCGGCGGGCGCGCGGGGCGGGGGCGCGCAGCCGGGGCGGAGGGGCGCTGGGGCGGAGGTGGGGAGCCGCTGGGGGTGGGGAGCCGCTGGGGGTGGGGAAGCGTCGAGGGCGGGGAAGCGCTGAGACGGGAATGGCGACCGGGGGGTGCCTCCGGATCAGCGGGCAGGGAGAGGGACAGGCCGTCAGGCAGGGGAACGGGCGGACGGCCGGGCCGCGGGGGTGGTCGGCCAGCCGGGTGTGCGGCGGGGTGGCTGGCGAGCGCCCGAGCTGCGTGAAACCAGGGTGCCTGGGCGACTGGGCTGCACGGAAACGGGGTTGGCCGGGTTGCGCGAAAGCGCAAGGCGCAGGACGGCTGGGTACGGCGATGGCGGGGGAAGCGGAACGGTCGAGAATGGCGACGGTAAGGCAATAGGAGAGCCAGGCATCAAGGAAAGGCCGGGCATCAAGGAAGGGGCGGACGCCAAGGAGGGGCGGGCGTAGAGGAAGGGTAGGCGTCCAAGCGCGTCTGACATCGGGCACCGCACAGTCCAACGACGGGATGGTCGGGTGCAGAGGACGGGCTGGCAGCGGGTGTCGCACAGGCGAACGGTGGGTGGTCGCGCGAAGGGGGTCGGGCAAGCGGAGATAGCTGGACAAGCAGGGCGGGTGGATTCGTGCGACGGTGGCGGCCGGGGCGGCGGGGCGAGTTTCGGCCCGGCGGCTCAAGTTTTGCCACCGACCCGCCGACCTGCTGGCTCGCTGGCCTGCTGACTCGCCGAACTGCCGAACTGCCGAACTGCCGGCTTGAGGGCTTGAGGGCTTGAGGGCTTGTGAGTCTGCCGAGTCCCCAGGTAGGCATGAGTAGCCATCGCCACCCCTGGACAGGTCGGGATCATCTGCCAGCCATGACCGATTTCGCGCGAAAGTGAGTCGGGGCCTTCCCTGAAACGTGGCCGATTTTACTCGGGGGATTTGACCCTTAAAATTTGTGATCGGGCAGGCTTTCGGGACTGCCCTTTTTGCCCGATCAAGGGTCAAATCGAGGGGTCCCCGAGTCAAATCGGCCACAGCACGCTGGAAGTCGAAGCCGCCCAGCTCGCAGCTGGCACCCCAGGTCACGAAGGCGGACACCCTCCGCCACCCCGCTCGCGCAATTATCTCCTACAGTTTCCGTTCTTTGTCAAGGTAGGAAAGATTCCTTGACAAAGAACGGAAACTGCGAGGGCGCTTCGGATCGGGCCGGCGGAGGGGGACTGCGACGGTTGACTTGGGTGCTTCCGTTCGCACAGCCTGAGTTGGGTGCTTCCGTTCGCACGGCTTGAGTTGGGTGCTTTCGTTCGCACGGCTTGAGTTGGGTGCTTCCGTTCACCCCGCCGCCGGGTCGTGCGACGCCGTCTCACGCGCGCTACCGGGACAGCGGGCGAGTTGCGTCGGACCGCGAAGTCCCAGCGTCCAGCTTGGCCGGCCCCACCGTCCTCTAACCTCCACCCATGAAGGTCATCGTGTTCGGTGCGAGCGGCATGGTCGGCCAGGGTGTTCTGCGTGAGTGCCTCCTCGCGCCCGACGTCCACTCCGTCCTCTCCGTGGTCCGCCGCCCCACCGGCACCTCCGACCCGAAGCTCACCGAACACATCCACACCGACTTCACCGACTTCTCCGCGGTGAAGGACCAGTTCACCGGCTACGACGCCTGCTTCTTCTGCCTGGGCACCTCCTCCGTCGGCAAGGACGAGGCCGAGTACACCCGCATCACCTACGACTTCACCCTCGCCGCCGCCCGGACGTTGGCCGAGGTCAACCCGGACTCGACCTTCATCTACGTCTCGGGCATGGGAACGGACAGCACCGAGAAGGGCCGCCAGATGTGGGCCAGGGTGAAGGGGAGGACCGAGAACGAGGTGATGGCGCTGCCGCTGCGCGGGTACGCCTTCCGGCCCGGCTACATCCAGCCGCTGCACGGTGTCGCGTCGCCGCACCGCTGGGCCCGTGCCGTGTACTCCGTCTTCGGCAAGGCCTACCCGCTGCTGAACAAGCTGCTGCCCAGGGCGACGACCACCACCGAGAACATCGGCCTGGCGATGCTGGACGTCGCGCGCACCAGCCCGGCGAAGAAGATCCACTACAGCACGGACTTCAACGCCCGCTGACCGGTCGTGGCCGCGCCCAGCACGGCGACCGCCACGCCGCACCCGGCGATGATCCACCAGCCCACCGCGCTCCCGGCGAAGGCGCCGATCAGGGCGACGCCCAGCGCCGCGCCGACCTGTCGGCTGGTGGAGGCGATGGCCGCCGCCACGCCTGCCTGCTCGGTCGGCATGCCGGACACCGCCGTGTTCGTGATCGGCGCGTTCACCATCCCGAACCCGATGCCGAACGCCGCGTAGGCGACGACCAGCAACGCGAGGGACGACGTGGGCGTGGTGGTGGTCAGCAGCACGCCCGCGGTGGTCAGGCCGGTGCCCGCGATCAGCAGCGGCACCCTCGCCCCCCAGGCGCCGACGATGCGGCCCGACAACGGGGCGAACACCGCGGTCGTGGCGGCCATCGGCAGGGTGAGCAGGCCCGCGTGGAGCGCGGAGAACCCGCGCGTCTCCTGGAGGTAGATGCTGTTCAGGAAGAGGAACCCGCCCAGGGCGGCGAACGCGCAGACCGCGATGACCGTGGCCCCGGAGAACGGGATGCTGCGGAAGAAGCGCAGGTCCAGCAGCGGGTCCTCCCGCCGCGGCTCGTAGCGCAGCAGGCCCACCAGCGCGAGCGCCGCGACGACGAAGCAGCCGATGATGAGCGGCGACGTCCACCCCTCGCCCGGCCCCTCGATGATGCCGAAGACGGTGCCCGCGAGGACCAGGACGACCAGCACCTGCCCGACCGGGTCGAGCCTGCGCGGCCTGGCCGCCTTCGACTCGGGGACGAACAGCGCGGTCAGCACGACCGCCAGCACGCCGACCGGGACGTTGAGCCAGAAGATCGAGCGCCAGCCGATCGTCTCGACCAGTGCACCGCCCACGAGCGGGCCCGCCGCCATGCTGAGGCCGACCACGCCACCCCAGACGCCGATGGCCCTGGCGCGTTCGCGCTTCTCGGTGAAGGTGTTCGTGATGATCGACATGGCCACCGGGTTGAGCATCGAGCCGCCCGCGGCCTGGACCATCCGGAACACGACGAGCAGCCCGACGGACGGCGCGATGCTGCACAGCAGCGAGCCGACGCTGAAGAGGACCAGCCCGGCCTGGAACGTGCGGCGCCTGCCGAGCCGGTCGGCCGTCGAGCCGGACAGCACGAGCAGCGCCGCCAGCACCAGCGTGTACGCGTCGACCGTCCACTGGAGACCGGTCACCGACGCGCCCAGCTCGCGGCGGATCGAGGGCAGCGCGAGGTTCACGATCGTCGCGTCCAACCCGACGATGAACAGGCTCATGCAGCAGATGGCGAGCACGAGCGGTTTGCGCACCGGCACGCACCCGACTATTCCATGGCATCGGCAAGGAGTTGGGTCGACGCCAGTTCGCGGTACAGGTCGTCGTCGTCGACCAGGGAGCGGTGCGTGCCCCTCGCCCGCACCAGTCCGTGCTCCAGCACGACGATCTGGTCCACCTCCGTCACCGTGGACAGCCGGTGCGCGATCAGCACCACCGTGCACCGCCGCGCGGCACGGGTCACGGCGTCCCGCAGCGCCTGCTCGTTGCGGGCGTCCAGCTGGGCCGTGGCCTCGTCCAGGAGCAGCACCTGCGGCTTGCGCAGCAACGCCCTGGCGATGGCGAGCCGTTGGCGCTCACCCCCGGACAGGGTCACGCCGCGCGGGCCCACGGAGGTGTCCAGGCCCAGCTCCAGACCGTCCACCAGGCGGTCGAGGCAGGTCACGCGCAGCGCCTCGGTGATCTCGTCGTCGGTGGCCGCCGGGGCGGCGTAGAGGAGGTTGTCGCGGATCGTGCCCGCCATCGCGGGGGCGTCCTGCTCCACGTAGGCGATGCGGCGGCGGACCTCGGCGCGGGTCATCGAGGAGACGTCCACGCCGTCGATGAGGACCGAGCCCGCCGCCGGGTCGTAGAAGCGCTGGAGCAGCGCGAACATGGTCGTCTTGCCCGCGCCGGACAGGCCGACCAGTGCCGTCTGAGTGCCGCCGGGGACGGTGAAGGAAACGCCCTTCAGCGCCGGGGTGCGGCCGGGGTAGGTGAAGTGGACGTCGCGGAGTTCGATCGCGGGCGGGGGCAGGCCGTCGGGGAGCGCCACGAGCGCCGCCACGTCGTCCTCGACCGGCATGTCGCGGACCTCCTCGATGCGGCCCACCGCGCCCAGCCCCTGCTGCATCTTGCTGGCACCGCCCACCAGCGAGGCGATGGGCCCGGCCAGGAAGAACACGTAGAGGAGGAACGCGATCAGCGACGCCACCGAGAGGTCGCCGGACGCGACCAGCATCCCGCCGAAGCCGAGCACGGCCAGGAAGGCGCCCTGGATGGACACGCCGGAGACGACGCTGACCACGGCCGAGTAGCGCGCGCCGACGAGCCCGGCCCGGTAGGCGTGCTCCACCGCCTCCTCGGCGCGTGCGGTCTCGCGGTCCTCGGCGCCGTTGGCCTTCACGGTCCTCGCGGCGCCCAGCGTGCGGTCCAGGGTGGCGCCGATCGCGCCGACCGACTCCTGCGCCCGCGCCACGGCCTCGCGGATGCGGGGCAGCACGAGGGTCAGGACCGCGGCCACCGCGAGGAGGACCAGCAGCGTCACGCCCAGCAGGCCGAGGTGCAGGGTGCCCATCAGCACGATCGCGCCGACCAGCGTCAGCGCCCCGTTGACCACCAGGATCAGGCCCTCGGTGGCCGCGCTCTGGAGCAGGGTGCTGTCGGAGGTGACCCTGGCGATCAGGTCGCCGGGGGGCCGCCGGTCCAGCTCGGGCACGCGGAGGCGGATCAGGCGGAACACCAGGCCGCGCCGGACGTCGCGGACGACGCTCTCCGACGTGCGCTGCTGGAGCCACGCCGTCCCGCCGGTCAGCGCGGCGCCCGCGAGCAGCAGCGCGGTCAGCACCGCGATCGGGCCCGCCACGCTCCCGCCGCTGCCCAGCGCGGTCAGCACGTCCTGCGCCACCAGCGGTTGGGCGAGGCCGCACGCGCTGGCCAGCAGGGTCAGCGCCAGCGTGGACAGCAGGACCGCGCGGTGCGGCCTCGCGTACGACAGCAGCGTGCTGAAAGATCCGGACATCGGGGTCCTCACACCTTCTCGAGGTGGTCGGCGGCGCGGGTCGCGCCGCCCGCCGCGCGGAACGAGTCGCCGACCAGCGCGGCGGCCTCGCGGTGGCCGTTCGCCTCGTCGAGCACGGCCGTGACGGCGTCGGACAGGTGGGTCGCGGTGGCGCGGGAGAAGCGCACCCGCACGCCCGCGCCCGCGTCGACCACCTGGCCCGCGACGATGGGCTGGTCGTCGCGGATCGGGGCGACGACCAGGGGAACGCCGTGCCAGAGGGCCTCGCACACCGTGTTGTGGCCCGCGTGGCAGACCACGGCGTCGACGTGGGGGAGCAGGTCGAGCTGCGGGACGTGCCCGCGCACCAGGACGTCGTCGCCGACCTCGGTCAGCGAGCCGTCCGGGTCGACCAGCACGGCCCGCACGTCCAGGCGCGCCACCGCCTGCGCGGCGTGGGCGAGGAAGCGGTGGCCCGCGTCGGCGTTGGCCGTGCCCAGGGTGACCAGCACGGTGGGCTTCTCACGGGACAGCCACTCCCACGGGAAGTCCGCCGTGGACGGTCGGGGCACGATCGAGGGGCCGACCAGCCACACGTCGTCGTGCGGGAGGTCGACCTCGCCGAGCAGCTCCCGCGTGGTGAACGCGAGGATGCCGTGCGGCGACAGCCTCGGGTCCGGTCCGCCGGTCCCGCCGCGCAGGGCGTCGATCCGCTCGGCCAGCCAGGTCTTCACCTTCGGCATGCCCGACAGCGGGTCCACGAGTTCGGCGGACGTCGTGGCGGAGGTGATCCACGGCAGGCCGAGGTCCTCGGCGACCAGCCCGCCCGCGACGGCCTGCTGGTCGGCGACCACGACGTCCGGCCGGAACGCCCTGATCGCCGTGCGGACACCGGGTTGCATGGCCTCGCCCAGCGGCAGCAGGAACTCCTGCCACAGGAACCGGAACGCGGCCGGACCGGTCAGGTCCGCGCTCCGGGGCACCAGCTCCGGCGACGCGCAGCCGAACACCCGCGCGTCGGGGCCGACGAGCTTCCCGATCGCGTCGTGGTGCCCGGCCCAGGCGACCTCGTGGCCCCGCGCCACCAGTTCCGCGGCCACCCCGACGGTCGGGTTGACGTGCCCGACCAGCGGCGGCACCACGAAGAGGAACCGGCTCACCCGACGCGGCCCAACGCGTGGTCGCGCACCCAGCCCAGGATCGCGTCGCGGGTCTCGTCCGTGCGCTCGATCAGCACCGAGTGGCCCTGGTCGGGCAGCACGACCGTGCGGCACGACGCCAGGTACGACTCGAAGTACGGCACCTGCCGCGACAGCCCCGAGTCCGCGCCGAAGATCGCGAGCACCGGGCAGCGGATCGCCGACAGGTCGTCGGAGATCGTGTCGCTGACCGGGATGTCCTCCAGCATCGACGTGATCTGGAGGAGCCTGCCCGCGGCCCGCGACAGCCGGGCGGTGTGCCTGCCGTTGTTGACCGCGATCCAGTCGATCACCTCGTCCTGGGTGAGCTGCGACTTGGCCAGGTCCAGGCCCTCGGCCATCCGCACGGTCCACGCCCGCACCGGCGGCTCGGCCTCGATGGCGATCACCGTGGCGACCCGCTCCGGGTGCGCCGCGGCGAGGCCGAACGCGATGCTGCCGCCGAAGGAGTTGCCGACCAGGTGCACCGGCCGGGTGATGTCCATGGCGTCCAGCAGCGACACCAGGTCGGCGACGAACCGCTCCAGCTGGTACCCGGTCGCGGGCCTGCCGGACTTGCCGTGCCCGCGCAGGTCGTACATCACCACGTCGACGCCCGCCGCGGCGAACGCCGGACCGAGGGTGAAGTAGTAGCTCGCCAGGCTGTCGGTGAGCAGGCCGTGGATGAACACCACGACGGGTGCCTCGCCGTCGACCGGGATCGTCGGCGGCAGGCGCTGCACGTGCGTGTCGAGGTCGCCCGCGAGGATCTTCGTCATCCGCGGGCCGCTTCGCGCAGCGACACCACGACGTGGTCGACCAGCTGGCCGACGGTCATCGCGATGATCTCCTCCAGGTCGAAGCCCGCGATGAACTCGGCGAAGTTGACCTGGTTCCCGTAGCGCTCCCTGAGGTCGGCGGACAGCGACACGAGGTCGATGCTCTCCAGCTCCAGGTCCTCGTGGAACCTGGTGTCCAGGGTGATCTCGACGTCGTCGAGGCCGTACTCGTCGAGCAGGACCCGCAGCATCCCGGAGATCTCGGCCAGTACCGCGTCCTCGGTGACCGGGGCGGTGGTGTCGACGCTCATGTGCTCATCTCCTGTTCGTCTTCGGCCGTCCAGGCCACGACGTACTCCCTGCTCGGCAGACCCGGCGGGTTGCCGATCCGCGCCCACCGCACCTCCGACGGCGCGGGTCCTCCTCCGAACGCCGCGGCCAGGGCGGCCTCACCGGCCTTCGACACGGCATCCGGGTCGTCGGCGGGCTCGACGGCGATGCCGCACCGACCACGTCCCGCGATGGCGACGCCCAGTTCCCCGTGGTGGGCCACCGACACCGTCAGCGCGGGCGCCTCCCGCCCGTGCACGCCGACGACCTCGCCGTCCCGCAGCAGGAGTTCGGCCGGGAACACCTCGCCCGCGCCGTGCTCCCACATCCACCGCCGCACGGCGTCCTTGGCCGCGATCCGGCCCAGCAGCCACTGCCGCTTGGCGCGCGGCGACTGCTGGTCGTACTGCTCGCGCTCCGCGCTCCCGAGCTGGTTGCGCATGATCAGCTCGCGGGTCGCCAGGTCCGGCCAGCGCTCGTGCACGCGCGTCCAGCCGCCGTCCTCCACGGTGGACAGCGTGTGGCGGCCGGGGGCGCGGTCGTTGGCGCGGATGTTCGGGTCGCTGTCGAACCGGCGGTCGGACCACCCGTCGAACTCCGCCCACACGCGTCCGCGGTGCACGAGCTGCATGTCCGCCGTCAGGGCGCCGTCGGTGACGGACGTGATGCGCACCAGGCACTCCAGCTCCTCACCGGCGGCCGGGTGGTCGCCGTGGAAGCGGATGCGGTGGATCGCGACGGGGAACACCGTGGTGCGGTCCGGCAGCGACGCCATGATCCAGTAGCCGAGCACCTGGCCGACGTTGTCCAGCAGCGCGCCGGGCGCGGCGGGCGTGACCAGCCTGGCGCGCACGTGCCGCGGGCCGATGGCCGTCAGCTCCTCGACCCCCTGGAACCGGGGACCGTGGAACATCCAGCGCTCGTCGTACAGCTCGCGCGCGGTCAGGTCGGGCGTCCGCTCGTCGGTGAACGTCCAGGGCTCCGCCGCGGGCGCCGGGAACCCCGCCGCCAGTTCGACCACGGCGCGGGAGTAGCCGCCCAGCGCGGCCAGCACCCGGTCGTCGCCCGCGGGCACGACGCTGACCGGCACGTCGACCGCCGGGATGGCCGTGATCCACTGGCTGAGCCGCACGTCGTGCACCGCGACGGCCCGCCTGCCGGGTGCGGCCTGCTCCGCGAACGCCATCAGGTGGCCGATCACGGTCGTGGCAGGGACGACCGGCCACCGGTCGACGTGGTCGGGCCAGCCGGGGCGCTGCTGGAAGAAGCAGTGGTCCAGCAGGTACGGCATGGTGTCGACCGACACCCGCAGCACGCCGTCGAGCCGTCGGGGCGGGGGGACGGGGGTGGGCCCGCGCCGCGTGAGCAGCTCGGCCGCCACGTCGGCGGTGTCCTTGAGCAGCAACGACAACTCGGCCGCGAGCGGCGAGCCGTCGACCAGACCGTCCAGGGCGGACGCCTGGCCCGGCATCCGCAGGCGCGTGTGCTCGTCCAGGGTGATCAGCGCTCCACCGAGGTCGAGCCGGACCGGAGCCCGGCGGCGGCGGGCCGACTCGGGCAGCAGCGGTCGGACGTCCGGCTCGGCACCGTCCACCCACAGCGCGGTCACGACCCGGCGCACCTGGTCGACACCGTCGCGGTGCGGGGAGTGCGCGGACACGACGAGGGTGTCGTGGCCCTGGAGCGTGTCCGTGATCAGCGAGCCGGTCTGGCCGACGCCGAGCTGCACGAACGCGCGGAACCCGGCGGCGTGCATGGCCTCGACCATCGGCCGGAACCGCACGGGCTCCAGCAGGTGCCGCACGAACAGGTCGCGCACGTCGTCCGGGTCGGTCGGGAACTCGCTCGCGGTCGTGGCCGACCACACCGGCACCCGCGCCGGGTTGATGTCGTAGGTCTCCGCGGCCCGCTGGATCGGCCCGAGGTACGGCGTGAGCATCGGCGTGTGGAAACCGGACTGGAACGGCAGCACCTGGCTGATCACGCCGTCGGCGCGGAACGTCGACACCAGGGCCTCCACCGCCTCCGACGGCCCGCACACCATCGACTGGCTCGGCGCGTTGTCGTGGGACAGCACGACCTCGTCCTGGTTCGCCAGCGCCGCCCGCACCCGGTCGGCCGGGGCGCCGAGCACAGCGAACGCCAGTCCGGGCACGCGCAGCGCGTCCGGGTCGAACGCGCTGAGGAACGCGTCCACCTGGTGCGCGGAGTGGATCCCCCCGGCGGCCATGGCGGTCCACTCGCCGACGCTGTGCCCCGCGACGCCGTCCGGTCGCACGCCGAGCCCCCGCAGCACGGTGTCCAGGAGCCTGCCGAGCTGGAACACGCCCGTGCCGTGCCTGCCGACGTCGCCGACGAGCGCCTCGGAGCGCCAGTCGAGCCCGAACCGGCGGGCGAGCGCGTCCACGGACGGCGCGAACTCCGCCTCCAGGCCGGGGAAGACGAACGCGAGCTTGCCGCCGCCGTCGCCCAGCAGGGGCGTCGGCGCGAACCACACGTCGTTGCGACCGCGCCAGCCCGCGCCCTTGGCCACGGCCTTGCGCGCCAGGGCGAGCCGCTTCGGCGTGGGGTCGACGATCCCGAGCCGGGTCGGCCCGGTCGCGGCCTCGCGCTCGTCCAGGCTCGCGGCGAGCACGGTCGCGTCGTCGGTGTCCAGCAGCGCGGCCAGGTGGCCGGGGGACGCGGCGGACAGCCGCAGCACCCGCTCGGGCTCCCGCACCGCCGCCGGTCCCGGCCTGCTCGTCGGCGCCTGCTCCAGCACGACGTGCGCGTTGATCCCGCCGAACCCGAACGCGTTCACGCCCGCCCGCCGCACCTCGCCGGTCCACGGCCGCACCTCGGCGATCGGCCGGAACCGGGTGTCCGCCAGCGCCGGGTTCGGGTCGTCGCAGTGCAGGGTGGGCGGCAGGACGCCGTGGTGCACGGCCAGGGCGGCCTTCACCAGCGCCGCCACGCCCGCGGCCGGCATGGTGTGGCCGATCATGGACTTGACCGAGCCGATCACCGGCCGGTCGGTCGCGGAGGCGGGCCCGAACACCTCGGCCAGCGTGGCGAGTTCGGCCGCGTCACCGGCGGGGGTGGCCGTGCCGTGGGCCTCCAGCAGGCCGATCGAGCCCGGCTCGGTCGGATCGGTGCCCGCCGCCAGCCACGCCTGCCGGATCGCGCGCACCTGGCCGCCGGTGTCCGGGTTGACCAGCGACGCGGTCCGGCCGTCGCTGGCCACGCCGGTCCCGGTGATCACCGCGTACACCCGGTCGCCGTCGCGCTCGGCGTCGGCGAGGCGCTTCAGCACCACCACGCCCGTGCCCTCGCCGATCAGCACGCCGTCCGCACCCCGGTGGAACGGCCTGATGCGCTGGCTCGGCGACAGCGCGCCGAGCTGCGTGAAGACGCTCCACAGCGTGATGTCGTGGCAGTGGTGCACGCCGCCCGCGAGCACGACGTCGCAGCGCCGGTCGGCGAGTTCGCGCACGGCGTGGTCGACCGCGACCAGCGACGACGCGCAGGCCGCGTCCACGGTGTAGGCGGGGCCGCGCAGGTCCAGCCGGTTCGCGACCCGTGACGCGGCGAGGTTCGGCACCAGCCCGATGGCCGACTCGGGCGAGTCCGGCCCGAGCTGGTCGCTGAACGCCTGCCGCACCTGCTCCAGCTTCTCGTCGCCCAGCTCCGGCATGAGCTGGCCGAGCGTGCGCACGAGCTGCCGCGCGGTCCGGACCCGCTGGTCCAGCCGGGCCAGCGCGGGCGTGAGGTAGCCGCCGCGCCCGAGCACCACGCCGACCCGTTCGCGGTCGACCGGCAGCCGGGCGTCGCCGCCCGCGTCCGCGATGGCCGCCGCCGCGACGTGCAGGGCGATCAGCTGGTCGGGTTCGGTGCCCGCGACGGAGTTCGGCATGATGCCGAAGCTCACGACGTCGACCTCGGCCAGCGGGTCCACGAAACCGCCGCGGCGGCAGTAGACCCGGTCGGCCCGGCGCTCCAGGTCCGGCTCGTAGTAGTCGGCGTCCCAGCGGCCCGCGGGCACCTCGGTGATCGCGTCCACGCCACCGGTGATGTTGCGCCAGTACGTGTCCAGGTCGGGGGCACCGGGCAGCAGCACCGACATGCCGACGATGGCGACGGGGGTGCTCATCGCCGTCACCAGCCCGATGCCGTGTAGACCACCGAGTCCAGCTCCTCCGGGCCCCAGGCGAGTTCGCGCAGCAGGCTGAGCGCGCCCTCCTCCGGGTCGATCAGCTTGATGCCGCGCTTGGCGTAGGACCGCATCAGCTCCGGCGTCACCATGCCGTTGTTGACCCCGGTCGGCGCCCACGGTCCCCAGTGGACGGTCAGCGCGCGGTAGGAGCACCGGCGCGCCACCGATTCCAGGGCGTCGTTCGCGGCGGCGTAGTCGGACTGGCCGCGGTTGCCCAGCACGGCGGCGATGCTGCCGAAGAACACCGCGAACCGCGGCCCGTTCGGCAGGTCGTCCACGGCGTCGAGCACCGTCCTGGCGCCGTCGACCTTGGTGCCGAACACCCGGCCGAACGACTCCGCGGTCTTCTCCGCGATCAGCCTGTCCTCGATGACCCCGGCCGCGTACACGACGCCGTCCAGCCTGCCGTGCTCGGTGTGGATCTCCTTGACCGCGCGGTGCACGGCCTCGACGTCGCGCGTGTCCACGGAGCGGTAGCGGACCGCGCTGCCCAGCTCGGTCAGCCGCCGGACGGTGTCGCGCACCTCCCGCACGGCCTCGATCCGCCCGATCTCCCGTTCGATCTCGGCCGGGACCCGCAGTCCGCCCGCGATCAGCGCGGCGCGCAGGGCGGCGGGGTCGGCCGCCGCGGCGATGGCGGGCGGCTCGTCCTCGGCAGGCGGCGCCGTGCGGCCCACCAGCTCGATCCGGCACCGGCTCGCGCTCGCCAGCGTGGCCGCGAACCGGGCCGTGATGCCCTTCGCGCCCCCCACCAGCAGCACCACGGAGTCGCGGTCCAGCCCGATGGCCAGCGCCTCGGCGGCACCGTCGCCCGCCGGGCCCGCGCCGGAGCTGCCGAGCAGCCCCAGGTCGGTCTCGACCATCCGCAGCCCGACCCGGCCCGCGTCGGTGATCCGCACGACGGCCTCGCCGTCGGTGGCGCCGAGTTCGGCGACCAGCGCGTCCGGCAGGACCTCGCCGTCGAACTCCACCACCTTCACCGCCGTGTCCGGGTACTCCCTGGCCGCGCTGCGGGTGAACCCGCGCAGCCCGTCACCGCCGCCCACGACGACCAGGTGGCGAGGACCGCCCGCCAGCAGGTCCCGCAGCAGCGGGAACGCCTCCGGCAGTTCGGTGTCGCGGTCGAGGTGGAAGACGCCGTCGACCCGCTCGGCCGGGTCGCGGGTGACCTCGGCGCCGAGGCCCACCAGCGTCGCGGCGAGTTCCCCGCCGTCACCGACGAGCAGGAACCGCTGTCCCGCCAACGACTCCGGAGCGACCGCCGCCGGCAGAGCGAACTCCGTCATCACCAGCCGCCGCGGGGCGATCACCACCGCCTCGGCCCCGGCGGGCGCGACCGCCTTCGGCGCGGGCGCTCCGCCTCCGCCCAGCAGTGCGGTGATGGCGGCGGCGGTGCGGGCTCGGGAGAGCTGGTCGAGGTCGGCGGTGACGCCGAGTCGGATGGCGAGTTCGCCTGCGATCTCGGTGCGCTTGATGGAGTCGACGCTGAGGTCGGCCTCCAGGTCCAGGTCCGGCTCGATCATGTCGATCGGGTAGCCCGTGCGCTCCGCGATGATCGCCAGCACCGACTCCAGGACGCTCGTCGGGGCGACGGCCACCGGGGCGTGCTCGACGACGACGGGCTGGAGCACGACCGGCTGCGGCTGGGGAGCGCGCTGGACCGGAACCCGGTCGGACGCGCCGAGGTAGCCGAGGAGGACGTCCCGCTGCGCGGCGATCATCTCGCGGCTGCCGCGGAGGAACTCCGCGATCAGCGCCTCGTCGGAACCGCCGCCGCCGTGGGCCGCCATGGGGATCTCCTGAACGCGTTCGGCCGGACGCAGCGCGCCCGTCGGGATGACGCCCGCGGCCGTGCGGACGAGGTGGCCGTCGACGGTCCAGCCCGCCGGACGGGTCGTGCGGGGCGCGGAGGCGTCGACCGAGTCGCGTCCGCGGTGCAGCCACGAGGTGCGCGGGGCGACGCCCGCCACGGCGAGCCGCGCGAGCGCGCAGAGGAAACCGCGCAGGCCCTGCCCGTGCGACTCCAGACCGACGGTCCGGTGCGGCCGGTCGCCGAGGGTCGCGGACACCAGGCCGGACAGCACCGACCCCGGCCCGGCCTCCACGAACACCCGCGCCCCGTGGGCGTACATGGCCTCGACCTGGTCGGCGAACCGCACCGGCGACCCGATCTGCGCGGCCAGTTCCGCGCGCACGTCCTCGGGGTAGACCGCCGCGGTCCGGTTCGACCACACCGGCAGCTCCGGCGCGCGCACGTCGGTCAGCGCCTCGGCGAACGCCTCGCCGGCCGAGGCGACCAGCGGGCTGTGGAACGCGCACGCGACCTTGATCCGCTTGGCGCTGAACCCGTTCGCGCGCAACGACTCCACCGCCGCCTCGACGTCGGCGGTCGGACCGGAGACCACGGTCTGCGCGGGCGAGTTGTGGTTGGCCACCACGACCGACGGGGGCAGCAGCGCCTCGAAGTCCGCGGCGGGCGCGGTCACGGCCGCCATCGCGCCCGGATCGGCGCCGGTCGCGGCGAGGATCGATTCAGCTCTCGCGGCGCTCAGCGCGAGCAGGGATTCCGCGGGCAGCGCGCCCGCCGCGGCCAGCGCGACGAGCTCGCCGAAGCTGTGGCCCGCCAGCATGTCCGGCTCGACGCCCGCCATCGCCAGCAGGTCGTGCGCGGCCAGTCCGACGATCCCCAGCGCGGGCTGGGCGACCCTGGTGTCGGTCAGCCTGGCCTGCTGCGCCGCCCGCTCCTCGGCGTCGAACGCCGTCGGCGGGTGCAGGACGTCGGCCCACCGAGCGCCGACCTGGAGGTGCCGCTGCAACTCCGGGAACGCGACGAACAGCTCGGCGAACATGCCGGGCCGCTGGCTGCCCTGACCGGGGAACAGGAACGCGACCTCGCCGGACACGCCGGAGGCCTGGAAGATCCCCTCGGACGGCGCGTCCTCGCCCGCGAGCGCCCGGCGCAGCTTCCCGGCCAGGTCGTCCACATCGGACGCCACGACCGCGAACCGCACCTCGCCGCCTGCCAGGTCCGCGCGCGCGGCGGCGCTCGCCGCGTAGTCGCGCAGCCGCCACCCGCCCGCGTCGACCAGTTCCAGCAGCTCCTCGGCGGCCCGCACCGCGCCCTCGCCGCGGAACGTGAACAGCTCGGCGGGCCACTCGTCCAGCCCGTGCGCGGGCGGCGGAGCGCCGTCGTGGCCGCGCAGCACCACGTGGAAGTTCGTGCCGCCGAACCCGAACGCGCTCACCCCGGCGACCCGGTCGGCGGGCTCGGCCGCCCACGGCCTCGGCGCGGCGTGGAAGGTGAACGGGCTGGTGTCCGCGACCCACGCGGAGTTCGGCCTGCTCACGTGCAGCGTCGGTGGCTGGACGCCCGTGTGCAGCGCCAACGAGGTCTTGATCAGTCCGGCGAGCCCGGCGGCGCACTTGGTGTGGCCGATCTGCGACTTGACCGAGCCGACGGCGCAGCCGCCGACACCCGCGCCCGCCTCGACGAACACGTCGGTGAGCGTGGCCAGCTCGGTGCGGTCGCCGACGACCGTCCCGGTGCCGTGCGCCTCGACCAGCCCGACCTCGGACGGCGAGATGCCCGCGTTGCGGTAGGCCCGCTCCAGGGCGTTGCGCTGGCCCTCCGGCCGGGGAGCGGTGAGGCCGAGCGACCGGCCGTCGCTCGCGCTGCCGACGCCCTTGATCACCGCGTAGACCCGGTCGCCGTCGCGTTCGGCGTCGGCGAGGCGCTTGAGCACCACGCACGCCACGCCCTCGCCGAGCGCGATGCCGTCGGCCGAGCTGTCGAACGTGGCGCAGCGGCCGGTCGGCGACAGCGCGTGCACCGAGGAGAAGAGCAGGTAGTCGTTGATGCCGTTGTGCAGGTCAGCGCCACCGCACAGCACGACGTCGCTGGTGCCGCTCGTGAGTTCCTTGCAGGCCACGTCCACCGCCGCCAGCGACGACGCGCAGGCCGCGTCCACGGTGTAGTTGGCGCCGCCGAGGTCGAGCCGGTTGGCGATCCGGCCCGCGATCACGTTGGCGAGCACACCGGGGAACGAGTCCTCGGTCAGCGTCGGGAGCTGGTCGCGCAGACCCGCGGGCACGTCGCCGAAGTAGCTCGGCAGCACCGTGCGCAGGGTCATGGCGTTGGACAGGTCGCTGCCCGCCTCCGCGCCGAACACCACGGACGTGCGGGACCGGTCGAACGGCCGGTCGGCGTACCCGGCGTCGGCCAGCGCCCGCGACGCCGCCTCCAGCGCCAGCAGCTGCACCGGCTCGATGCTCGCCAGCGACGTCGGCGGGATGCCGTACTTCAACGGGTCGAACGGGATCTCGGGCAGGAACCCGCCCCAGCGCGACGGGGTGCGGTCGCCGTCGCCGTCGGGGGAGTAGTAGACGGCCGGGTCCCAGCGGACGGCGGGGACCTCGGTCACGGCGTCCGCGCCGGACAGCACGTTCGCCCAGAACGACGGCAGGTCGGGAGCCTGCGGGAACATGCAGGCCATGCCGACGACCGCGATGTCCAGCGGCTCGGGCACGGGCAGGTCCAGCCCCGGTGCCACCAGGCCGAGTTCGGCGGCCCGCAGCGCGGCGAACGACGCCGCCCCGCCGGTGACGCTCTCGTGCAGCGCGGCGATCGTCGTGACCTCGGACCGCAGCACGGCCACGTCACCGGCCATGAACATGCCCTCGTCGAGCTGGCGTGCCTCGTCCACTTCGGACAGCACGTCGCCGATCCGCTCGATCCCCTTGCTGGCCAGGCGGAGCCTGCCGACGTTGAGCCGCTCCAGCCGCTCCCACGCCTCGCGGTCGGGCACGGCGCGGTCGCGCAGCTCCTGCTTCACGGCGGCGTACTCGTCGGTGAACGGGCTGCTGACGCACCGGGTCGCGTGGCCGGGCGCGGTCTCCAGCAGCTCGGTCCGCTCGGCGGCCACGACCTGCCGCTGGAACAGCGGCTGGACGGCCCCGGCCCGCACGGCCTCCTCGGTGAACAGGTACGCCGTGCCCATCAGCACGCCGATCGAGCCGCCGCGGCTGGTCAGCGGTGCGGCGAGCGCGGCCACCATCGCGGCCGACCGCTCGTCGTGGATGCCGCCCGCGAACAGCACGTGGACGTCGTCGGCGGGGTGCTCGGCGAGCACGGCCAGCTGCGCCTCCCAGAGCGGGAAGCTGTTGCGCGGCCCCACGTGCCCGCCGCACTCGGCTCCCTCGAACACGAACCGCCGCGCCCCGGCCGCGAGGAACTGCCGCAGCAGACCGGGCGACGGCACGTGCAGGAACGTGGTGACGCCGACCTCGTCCAGCGCCGCCGCCTGCGCCGGACGGCCGCCCGCGATGATCGCGTGCGTCGGCCGCAGTTCGCGGATCACGTCGAGCTGGGCGTTCTTGACGTCCTCGGCGGCGAAACCGAGGACGCCGACGCCCCAGGGGGAGCCGCCGAGCTGGTCGCGCGTCCTGGTCAGCACCTCGCGGGTCTGCTCGCCGGTCGACAGCGCCAGCGCGATGAACGGCAGGCCACCGCCGTCGGCCACGGCCGAGGCGAACGCGGGCTGGTCGCTGACCCTGGTCATCGGGCCCTGCGCGATCGGCAGGGCGGTGCCCAGCGAGCGCGCGCCGGGGGAGTCGGGGCCGAGCGCGGCGGCGCCGTCGGCGAGCGCGGAGACCACGGCGTCGCGCACGCCGCGGACCGCCGCGCCGACGGTGCCCCAGCGGTCGCGGAAGACGGCGGCGAGGAAGCCGTCCTGCCCGACGGGCGGGAAGCGGCCGTCGAGCGGACCCGACAGCGCGGCGAGGTCCGGCGGGGCCTGGGCTCCGGGGCCCCTGCGGAGCAGCACGCGGTGCCCGTGCACGACGGTCGTCTCGGAACCGTCCATCGTGGCCAGCGGACCGGTCACGTCGGCGGGCAGCTCCGACTCGGCGAGCAGCGCGAGCCCGACGTCCAGCACGACGCCCGCGGCGCCACCGGCCACCGCGGCGGCGGCCGTGTTCGGCCCGATGCCGCCCGCGGCCCACACCGGCACGTCCAGGTCGGCCAGGAGCTGTTGCAGCAGGACGAAGGTCGCCAGGTCGCCGACGCGGCCACCGCTCTCGCAGCCGCGGGCGATGACGCCGTGCGCACCGGCCAGGACGGCGTCGTGGGCCTGCTCCCGCGAGGTCACCTCGACCAGCACCCGCAGGCCGGGCAGGTCGGCGGGGACCAGGTCGGCGTCGAGCGCCAGCACGGCCGTGGTCACCTGCTCGGGCAGGTCGGGGGCCCGCAGCGGGCAGCCGGCGGTGAACCGCACGCCGAACGCCCCACCGGCCCACCTGGCGGTCCTGGCGAGCGCCGACCGGGCCTTCCGGTCACCCGCGCCGAGGTCCAGCACACCGAGCGCCCCGGCGCGCGCCGCGGCGGCCGTCATCCTCGGGGAGGTCGCCGAGAACGGGTTCAGCGCGATCACCAGATCGTCCGTGCCGCTTCCGTGTATCAACCCGCGCATTCTCACTCCAGTAACACTCGAAAGAGTGACAGGGACTACTCGGAGTTAAGCGGTCCGGTTCGTTCAGGTCAATGCGTTTGCGGCCTGAAAACTTGCAATCCCGCTCACATGTTAATTCTCTTCCCGTAACACGATAGGTGGCTTGAACTGGTGTTTTGTCTGTTTGACACGAATTGGACGCGTGATCGTCACGTCCTGGTCGGAGCATGGCGAATACCCCTCGGACACAATGGTCCAAGGGGTATTTCGTGGCCGGACGGATTAGCCGGTAATGGCGTTCAGGGGTGCGAAGTACCCGAGCTGGTGACCCTTTTTGTTCGGGTGGAAGGACTCGTTGAGCTTGAAGATTTCGAGCGCGGTCAGGTACCAGTCGGACGTGCAGATCTCGTGACCGCTGAACGTCGCCCGGGCGTCGAGGAACGTGAAGCCCGCGGCGGAGGCCTGCGCCGCCGTCACGCTCGCCAGCACGTCGGCCGAGGCGTTGATCGCGGCCTGCTTGGGTGCGCTCAACTGGCCGAAGCACGTGCCGCCCGGCTTGTAGATGCGCGGGTAGCCGATGACGACGACGCGTGCCGAGGGGGCGTTGGCCCGCACGGCGGCGTAGGTCTTCTGGAGGGCGGGCGCGACGGTCGTGCGCACGACCTGGCTCGCGGCCTGGGTGCGGGCGACGCAGTCCGCGTCGGACCCGAACGTGCAGCCGACGAGCACGTCGACGAAGCCGGCGTCGTTGCCGCCGACCTGGATCGTCACCAGCGAGGTGTCCGGCGTGACGAGCGGGAGTTGCGAGGTGAGCACGTCGGCGGTCTCGGCGCCGGAGCACGACGCCTCGACGAACGCGGTCGAGGGGTGGGCCGCGGCCCAGAGCCGGGGGTAGGCGAACGGCCCCCGGCGACACGGGTCGTTGGGGTCGTCGTAACCGTACGTTCCCACGCCGACGGCGTAGGAGTCCCCGAGTGCCACGTACTTGCCGATCGCGGCGGGGGCGGCCGACGCGGCGGACGTGGTTCCCACCAGCAGGGACAGGGCGGCCAGGGTTGACAAGACGATGGCGCGGAACGCTCGCATTGGTTCTCCGTAGATCACCGGGCAGGGGGGAACGGCGTCCAAGAGTTAGCGGTCGATCACGGTGAGCGAAAGGGGGCGCATCGAGAATTCACCGAAGTGCGTACGGTCGGGTCAGTCGCTACCTCCTTACGCCACCGGCCCACCTGCGGGGATCCGCACGACCTGCGGGGGTCCGCACCCCTCGTCGCGGACGGACCACCCCGGCGCGGAGTGCCCACTAACAATCAGGCTTGACTGTTTGTTAGTGGGCCGCCAGACTCGGCGGCATGGTGGTCGAGGCGAGGCAGCGGCAGGCCGATCGCAGCCGGGAGACCAGGCGCAAGCTCATGGAGGCCACGGTCGACTGCCTGGTCGAGCGGGGCTGGTCGCGCACCACGACGATCCTGGTCGCCGAGCGCGCGGGCGTGTCCCGCGGCGCGCAGCTCCACCACTTCCGCACCAGGGGCGAGCTGGTCGCCGCGGCCGTCGAGCACCTCGGCGCGGAGAGCGTGCAGCAGCTCAAGGCCCGCGCGATCGGTGTCGGCCGAGCCCCGGTCGCGGTGGTCGGCCTGATCGCCGACTTCTACGCGAGCGACCTGTTCTCCGCCGCGCTGGAGCTGTGGGTCGCCGCGCGCACCGACCCGGAGCTGAAGACGATCGTGCTGCCGCTCCAGGCCAGGATCGGCCGCGAGACGCACCGGCTCGCGGTGGAGCTGCTGGGCCTCGACGAGTCGCGGCCCGGTGTCCGCGAGGCCGTGCAGATCACCCTCGACCTGGTCCGCGGCCTGGCGCTGGCCAACCAGCTCGCGGACGACCGCAAACGCCGTGAGGGCATCGTCCGGCACTGGGCGACGATGCTCGAAGCCGCCCTTGAGGAGAGCTGAACGTGATCATGGACGTGCTCCACGACCTCCGCGTCGAGAGCGGTGAGCTGGACGACCTGGTCGCCCCGCTGGACGACTGGTCGGTGCCGACACCGGCCGAGGGCTGGACGATCGCCCACCAGGTCGCCCACCTCGCGTGGACGGACCGGGCGTCGCTGCTGGCCGTGCGCGACCCCGACGCGTTCACCGCCGGGCTGGCCGGGTACGACGAGCGCACGGTGGACCGGGCCGCCGCCGAGGGCGCGGAGCGCCCGGACCTGCTGGCGCACTGGCGAACGGGCCGCGACGAGCTGTCCGCCGCGCTGGCCGAGGTGCCCGCGGGCGAGAAGCTGGTGTGGTTCGGCCCCCGGATGAGCGCGACGTCGATGGCGACGGCCCGGCTGATGGAGACGTGGGCGCACGGGCAGGACGTCGCCGACGCGCTCGGCGTGGTCCGCGCGCCGTCCGACCGGCTGCGGCACGTGGCGCACATCGGCGCCCGCACGGTCGCGTTCGCCTTCCTGGTGAACAACCTCGCGCCGCCCACCGACCCGGTGCGGGTCGAGCTGGCGGCACCCGGCGGGGGCGTGTGGACGTGGGGCCCCGAGGACGCGGAGAACCGCGTCACGGGGCAGGCGCTGGACTTCTGCCTGCTGGTCACCCAGCGCCGCCACCGCGACGACCTGGACGTGACGGCCGTCGGTCCGGTGGCGCGGGAGTGGCTGCCGATCGCCCAGGCGTTCGCGGGGCCTCCCGGTGGGGGGAGGGCGCGGTCGTGATCAGGATCGGCAACGCCTCCGGCTTCTACGGCGACCGGCTCAGCGCCGTGCGGGAGATGCTGGAGGGCGGCGACCTCGACGTGCTCACCGGCGACTACCTCGCCGAGCTGACCATGCTCATCCTCGGCCGCGACCGGATGAGGGACGCGAACCTGGGCTACGCCAGGACGTTCCTGCGCCAGATGGAGGACTGCCTCGGTCTCGCCGTCGAGCGCGGCGTCACGGTCGTCGCCAACGCGGGCGGCCTGAACCCGCTGGGGCTGGCCGCCGCCATCGACGAGCTGGGGGTGGGCGCGAAGATCGGCGTCGTCACCGGCGACGACCTGCGGGCCGACTTCCCGGAGTCGTTGACCGCCAACGCCTACCTGGGTGCGTGGGGCATCGCCGAGTGCGTGCGGGCGGGCGCGGACGTCGTGGTGACCGGCCGGGTCACCGACGCCTCTCTCGTGGTCGGCCCGGCCGCGGCCCACTTCGGCTGGGCGCGCGACGACTGGGACGCGCTGGCCGGCGCGACGGTCGCGGGCCACGTGCTGGAGTGCGGCACCCAGGCGACCGGCGGCAACTACTCGTTCTTCACCTCGATCGACGTCGACCGGCCGGGCTTCCCGATCGCCGAGGTGCACGCCGACGGCTCGTCGGTGATCACCAAGCACGACGGCACCGGGGGAGCGGTCACGGTCGACACCGTCACGGCCCAGCTCCTCTACGAGATCGGCGACCCCGCCTACCCCGGACCGGACGTCGTCAGCCACTTCGACACCATCGCCCTGGAACCGCACGCGCGTGGCGTGCGGATCTCCGGGGTGCGCGGCAGCCCACCGCCGGACACGCTGAAGGTGTGCCTGAACAGCATCGGCGGTTTCCGCAACGGCACCACGTTCGTCCTCAGCGGACTGGACGTCGAGGCGAAGGCCGACCTCGTGCGGCGGCAGCTGGAGGGCGCGCTCGGCCCGGACGGTCTGACGTGGACGCTGGCCCGCACCGACCGGGAGGACGCGGACACCGAGGAGACGGCCAGCGCGCTGCTGCACGTGACCATCAAGACCCCGGACCCGAAGCGCGCCAAGGCGTTCTCCCGCACGGCCGTCGAGCTCGCGCTCGGGTCCTACCCCGGCTTCCACGTCACCGCGCCGCCGTCGGACGGCACGCCGTTCGGCGTGTACCGGGCCGCGTTCGTGCCCCGTGACCGGGTCGAGCACCGGGCCGTGCTGCCCGACGGGAAGGTGGTCACCGCATGAGGGCACCACTCGGCACGATCGCCGGAGCCCGCTCCGGCGACAAGGGCGGCGACGCGAACCTCGGCGTCTGGGTCCGCACCGACGAGGCCTACGCGTGGCTCGCGCGGGAGCTGACCGCGGCGCGGCTGAAGGAACTCCTGCCGGAGGCGGGTGAGGTCGTCCGCTACGAGCTGCCGAACCTGCGGGCGCTCAACTTCGTGCTGCTCGGTCTGCTCGGCGACGGCGTGGCCTCGTCCACCCGCTTCGACCCGCAGGCCAAGGGGCTGGGCGAGTGGCTGCGCTCCCGGCACGTCGACATCCCGGAGGAGCTGCTGTGACGATCACCGCCGACCTCTTCGGGACACCCGAGCGCAGGGAGCTGCGCGCCACCGTCCGCCGGTTCACCGAGCGCGAGGTCGTGCCGCACCTGGACGCGTGGGAACGGGCGGGCGAACTCCCGCGCGACCTGCACCGCGCCGCCGCGGGGATCGGCCTGCTCGGCATCGGCTTCGCCGAGGAGGTCGGCGGCAGCGGCGGCGACCTGCTGGACAGCGTGGTCGTGACCGAGGAGATCATCCAGGCGGGCGGCTCCTCCGGCCTGGTCGCGGGCCTGTTCACCCACGGCATCGCCCTGCCGCACATCGTCGACGCGGGGAGCCCCGACCTGGTCGACCGGTTCGTCCGGCCGACGCTGGACGGCGAGCTGATCGGTTCCCTGGCGATCACCGAACCGGACGGCGGCTCGGACGTCGCCGCGCTGCGCACCACGGCCGTCCGCGACGGCGACCACTACGTCGTCAACGGCACCAAGACGTTCATCACCTCCGGCGCCCGCGCGGACTTCGTCACCACCGCGGTCCGCACCGGCGGCCCCGGCTACGAGGGCATCAGCCTGCTCGTGGTCGACAGCGGCGTCCAGGTCGTGCGCAGGCTGGAGAAGATGGGCTGGCACTGCTCGGACACCGCCGAACTGTCCTTCGTGGACGTCCGCGTGCCCGCGGCCAACCTCGTCGGCCCGGAGAACGGCGGGTTCGCGCTCATCATGCGGCAGTTCCAGGTCGAGCGGATCACCATGGCCGTGGAGGCCTACGCCACGGCCCAGCGCTGCCTCGACCTGACGCTCGCCCACGTCCGCACCCGCGAGACCTTCGGCAAGCCCCTGGTGAAGCGGCAGCTGGTCAGCCACAAGCTGGTCGAGATGGCGCAGCGGATCGAGCTGGCCCGCACCTACACCCGCGAGGTCGCCGCCATGGTGGCCGAGGGCCGCGAGTGCGTGGCGCAGGTGTGCTTCGCGAAGAACGCCGCCGTGGCCGCGTGCGACTTCGTGGTGGACGAGGCCGTGCAGCTGCACGGCGGCTTCGGCTACCTGCGCGACGCCGAGGTCGAACGGCACTACCGCGACTCGCGCATCCTCGGCATCGGCGGCGGCACGACCGAGGTCATGGCCGAGCTGGCCGCACGACGATTGGGGTTCACGTCATGACCGCGCTGCGCTCGGTGCTGGACACCGGATCGGCGGAGTACCGCGACAACCGGGCCGCGCTGCTGGCCAAGATCGAGGAGTTGGACGCCGAGCAGGCCAAGGCGCTCGCGGGCGGCGGCCCGAAGTACACCGAGCGGCACCACGGGCGCGGCAAGCTCCTGGCCCGCGAGCGGATCGAACTGCTCCTCGACCAGGACAGCCCGTTCCTGGAGCTGTCGCCGCTGGCCGCGTGGGGCACGGACTTCCCGGTCGGCGCCAGCATCGTCACCGGCATCGGCGTCGTCGAGGGCGTCGAGTGCCTGGTGGTCGCGAACGACCCGACGGTGCGCGGCGGCGCGAGCAACCCGTGGACGCTGCGCAAGACGTTCCGCGCCAACGACATCGCCTTCGCCAACCGGCTTCCGGTGGTGAGCCTGGTCGAGTCCGGCGGTGCGGACCTGCCGAGCCAGGCGGAGATCTTCATCCCCGGGGGACGGGCGTTCCGCGACCTGACCCGGCTGTCGGCGGCGGGCATCCCGACGATCACGGCCGTGTTCGGCAACGCCACGGCGGGCGGCGCGTACGTGCCGGGCATGTCCGACCACGTGGTGATGATCAAGGACCGGTCGAAGGTGTTCCTCGGCGGTCCGCCGCTCGTCAAGATGGCGACCGGCGAGGAGGCCGAGGACGAGGCGCTCGGCGGTGCGCACATGCACGGCACGGTGTCGGGCCTGGCGGACTACGTCGCCGAGGACGAGGTCGACGCGATCCGGCTGACCCGCCGGATCGTGGCGCGGCTGAACTGGCGCAAGCTCGGCCCCGCGCCGAAACCCGTCGAGGAGCCCGCGTACCCCGCCGAGGAGCTGCTGGGGCTGGTGCCGACCGACCAGCGGATCCCGTTCGACCCTCGCGAGGTGATCGCGCGGATCGTGGACGGCTCGCGGTTCGACGAGTTCAAGCCCGGCTACGGCACCAGCCTGGTCACCGGCTGGGCCGACCTGCACGGGTACCCGGTCGGTGTCCTGGCCAACGCGCGCGGCGTGCTGTTCAGCGAGGAGTCGCAGAAGGCGACCCAGTTCATCCAGCTCGCGAACTCCGCCGACACGCCCCTGCTGTTCCTCCAGAACACCACCGGGTACATGGTGGGCGCCCAGTACGAGCAGGGCGGCATCATCAAGCACGGCGCGATGATGATCAACGCCGTGTCCAACAGCACCGTGCCGCACCTGACCGTGACCATGGGCGCGTCCTACGGCGCGGGCAACTACGGCATGTGCGGCAGGGCGTTCGACCCGCGGTTCCTGTTCACCTGGCCCAACGCCAAGTCGGCCGTCATGGGCCCCGCGCAGCTCGCGGGCGTGCTGTCGATCGTCGGGCGGCAGGCCGCCGCGGCGAAGGGGCAGCACTACGACGAGGAGCACGACGCCGCCATGCGGCAGGTGGTCGAGGGGCAGATCGAGCAGCAGTCCCTGGCCGCGTTCCTGTCGGGGCGGCTCTACGACGACGGGGTCATCGACCCCCGCGACACCCGCACCGTCCTCGGCCTCTGCCTGTCCGCGATCCACAGCGGACCGATCAAGGGCGCCGAGGGCTACGGCGTCTTCCGGATGTGATGGGGCGATGATCCAGACACTGCTGATCGCGAACCGGGGCGAGATCGCCCGCCGGATCATCCGCACGTGCCGGGAACTCGGCATCTCGCCGGTGGCCGTGCACTCCGACCCGGACGCCGACGCGCCGCACGTCGCCGAGGCCGACGCCGCCGTGCGGCTGCCCGGCGCCACCCCGGCCGAGACGTACCTGCGGGCCGACCTGCTGGTCGCCGCCGCCGTGAGCGCGGGCGCGGACGCCGTGCACCCCGGCTACGGGTTCCTGTCCGAGAACGCCGACTTCGCCCGCGCGGTGCTCGCCGCCGGGCTGGTGTGGGTCGGTCCGACGCCCGAGGCCGTCGAGGCGATGGGCTCCAAGGTCGCGGCGAAGAAGCGGATGGCGGCCGCGGGTGTGCCCGTGCTGGCCGAACTGGACCCGGACGCGGTCACCGACGCAGACTTCCCACTGCTGGTCAAGGCGTCCGCGGGCGGTGGCGGCCGGGGGATGCGCGAGGTGCGGTCCCGCGCGGACCTGGCCGACGGCGTCGCCGCCGCGCGCCGGGAGGCCGAGTCGGCGTTCGGCGACGGCACGGTGTTCTGCGAACCGCTGCTGGAG
Organism: Umezawaea sp.; assembly: GCF_036375055.1. Classification (GTDB taxonomy): domain Bacteria; phylum Actinomycetota; class Actinomycetes; order Mycobacteriales; family Pseudonocardiaceae; genus Umezawaea. The sequence goes on along the minus strand of NZ_DASUSQ010000166.1, from coordinate 4,696 downwards.
GGCGCGCGGCACGTCGAGGTGCAGGTGCTCGCAGACGCGCACGGCACGGTGTGGACCCTGGGCGAGCGCGAGTGCTCGATCCAGCGGCGGCACCAGAAGATAGTGGAGGAGACGCCGAGCCCCGCCGTGGACCCTGGGGCGCGGCAGCGGCTCTGCGCCGCCGCGACCGCCGCCGCCGAGGCCATCGGGTACGTCGGCGCGGGCACGGTCGAGTTCCTGTTCTCCGACGGCGACTTCCACTTCCTGGAGGTCAACACCCGCCTCCAGGTCGAGCACCCGGTGACCGAGCTGGTCTTCGGCGTCGACCTCGTGGCGTGGCAGATCGCCGTCGCCGAGGGGGCGCGGCTGCCCGCCGAGCCGCCCGCGCCGAACGGCCACGCGATCGAGGTGCGCCTGTACGCGGAGGACCCGGCCAGGGACTGGCGGCCCGCCAGCGGCACCCTGCACCGGTTCGAGGTGCCCGGCGACGTCCGCGTGGACAGCGGCGTGGAGAACGGCTCGGTGGTCGGCGTGCACTACGACCCGATGCTGGCCAAGGTGATCGCCTGGGCGCCGGACCGCACGAGCGCCGCCCGCAAGCTCGCCGCCTCCCTCGCGGCAGCCCGCATCCACGGCCTGGTCACGAACCGGGCCCTGCTCGTGGACGTCCTGAGGCACCCCGCGTTCCTCTCCGGGGAGACCCATACCGGCTTCCTCGACGAGCACCGCCTCACCGAGGCCCGCGAACGCGACCTGACGGGCAGCGCACTGGCCGCCGCGCTCACGCAGGCGGCACGACGGCACACCGGCGCTCTGCCGATCGGGTGGCGCAACCTGCCCTCGCAACCACAGCGCGTGAGGTACGAGAACGTCGAAGTCGATTACCGGCACACCCGCGACGGCATCGTCACGAGCCTGCCGTTCACCGTCGTCTCCGCCGACGGGGAATCCGCCGTGCTGGAACGTGACGGTTTGCGAAACCGTTTCCACGTCAGCGTTTACGGCGATTCGGTCGAAGTGGACTCGCCCCTCGGCGCGGTGACGCTCCGGTCCGTTCCGCGCTTTCCCGAACCGGTGGCGACGGTGGCGCCGGGCGCGACGGTCGCCCCGATGCCCGGCACGGTCGTGCGGGTCGCGGTCGAGCAGGGGCAGCGGGTCGAGGCGGGCGCGGAACTGCTCGTGCTGGAGGCCATGAAGATGGAGCACCGCGTCCTCGCGTCGACGGCGGGAACGGTCGCCGAGCTGCGCGTCACCCGAGGGCACCAGGTCGATTCCGGCGACGTGCTGGTCGTCGTGGCCGAGGACGAAGTCGCAGAGGGAGAGTCATGAGCGTCAACTTCACCGAGACCGACGAGCGCAGGGCGCTGCGCGCGGCCGTGGCGGACCTGGGGTCCCGCTACGGGCAGGAGTACTTCACCGCCAAGGCCCGCGCGGGCGAGAAGACGGACGAGCTGTGGGCCGAGGCGGGCGAGCTCGGCTACCTCGGGGTGGCGGTTCCCGAGGAGTTCGGCGGGGGTGGCGGCGGCATCGGCGACCTGGCCGCCGTCTGCGAGGAACTCGCCAGGGCGGGCAGTCCGATGCTGCTCATGGTGGTGTCGCCCGCGATCTGCGCGACCGTGATCGCCCGGTTCGGCACCGCCGAGCAGAAGGAGCGGTGGCTGCCCGGTTTCGCCGAGGGCACCACGAAGATGGCGTTCGCGATCACCGAGCCCGACGCGGGTTCGAACTCGCACAAGCTCACCACGAAGGTCCGCCGCGACGGCGACGAGTGGGTCCTCAGCGGCGGCAAGTACTACATCTCCGGTGTGGACGAGGTGCGGGCCGTGCTGGTCGTGGCGATCGGGGCGACCGGTCCGGCGCTGCTGATCGTGCCGACGGACGCCGCCGGGCTGACCTACCGGCCCATCGAGATGGACATCGTCTCGCCGGAGAAGCAGTTCACGATGTTCTTCGACGACGTGCGCCTGCCGTCGGACGCCCTCGTCGGCTCCGAGGACGCCGGGTTGGCCCAGCTGTTCGCCGGGCTCAACCCGGAGCGCATCATGGCGGCGTCGTTCGCCACCGGCATGGCGCGCCGGGCACTGGACAAGGCCGCCGAGTACGCGCGGACGCGGTCGGTGTGGGGTGCGCCCATCGGCACCCACCAGGGCCTGTCCCACCCGCTCGCCCAGTGCGCCATCCAGGTGGAACTGGCCAGGCTGATGACGCAGAAGGCGGCGGCGCTGTACGACGCGGGGCAGGACAGGGCGGCGGGCGAGTCGGCCAACATGGCGAAGTACGCGGCCGGTGAAGCGGTCGCCACGGCCGTCGACCTGGCCATCCAGGTCCACGGCGGCAACGGCTTGGCAACCGAGTACGGACTCGCTTCGCTGTTGACCGCGTCACGTATTTCGCGAATCGCCCCGGTGAGCCGGGAAATGATCCTGAACTATGTGGCGCAGCACACCTTGAACCTGCCCCGGTCGTATTAGTTGTAGGACCATTCCCAGCGGATGCCGAAGATTCCGGGGCCGAAGTCGCGCGCCTTCGCGTGCGCGTAGCCCCAGTCGTCCACCTTGACCGCGGCCCCGGTGGCGAGGTCCGGGGTGCAGAACTGCTCGCACCGCGCGGGCAGGCTGCGGCTGTCGAACCTGACCTCCAGCGCGTACTCGCGGACGGGGAGGCGGAAACGACGGAAGTGCGAGGTCTCCAAGGCCGGGTAGGGCGCCTCACCCTGGAGCAGCTCGTACTCCAGCACGAGCGTCTCACCCTGCCGCAGGGGTCTCGGGAACAGGAGTTCGGCGACCAGGATGCCACTGGTCGGGTCCGCTATCAGTCGCCCCAGCCTGCACGAGCGGAGCATCCCGATGGTCGGCAGGGGGTTGCCCGGCGCGTCCGTGTCGTAGACCAGCACCCACCGGTCGACGCCGCCGCGGTCGGCTCGCAGGGTCTGCCGCGAGCGCACCCTCCGGGTCCCGCCCTCGGCGCCGATCTCGACGCGGTCCTGCTGGGAGACCCGGTTCAGCCCGGTGTCGGAACTGGTGTCGACACCGGCGAGCAGCTGGGCGAGCCGGACGTTGTCCCGGCCTATGCCCTGCACCTGCGGTTCCGGCTGGCGGATTCGGCCACGACCACGGGGTCGCGGCGGGCCGAGCAGTTGGCTCAACGCGCCTTCCGGCATGTCGAGCACGTCTTCGAGGTGGCTCAACGCGAGCAGCGAATCCGGTCTTTCCGGTCTGCGCCTGCCCGACTGCCAGTAGCTCAACGCCGTGATGCTGATCGGGGCGCCCCGCATGTGCAGTCGGTGCCGAATGCGGTCCAGGCTGAGGCCTTTCGCACGTATCGCGGCACGCAGTGTTTCGGCGAACTCCTCGGCCGTTTCGGTGGTGTGGCCGACCATTACCCACTCCGTTCAGAAGGAACTTCAGCGGGAGCGACCCTACTGGGGCAAAACAGTGGTCCGGTACAGCCGTTCGGGGATGTTCCGCAGAATTCCGTATGCTGACACTGTTAAAGAAACACTGGATTCTTGAGACTTTCGGCCCTGTTCATTACCTGTGCTCGGTCGGAGGCGTACCGCCGAAGGTATGACGACGATCGTCGTGGCCCCGGTGCAGTAGAGCCCTCGGAGCGGCTGGGGCATCTGGTCTATTTCGGACACCTGGGAACGCCAATAACCTCGGAAGACGTGGAGCGCCTGCTCAGGGCGTGACATGCGGTCGTCGTCCCCGTCTTCCCCCGCCCGCGGGTCACTTCGTCGACCGTTCCCTGCGAACGACAGGAACAGACGAATGCGCGAAACACGACAGGTGCGCTGGTTGGCCGGTGCCGGTGCGGTGATCGTCGCCGCGGCGACCATCACCATGGCGGCCGGGACGGCGCAGGCCGCCGAGGGCGGCATCCTGGCGGCCGGATCGCCCCAGGCCATCCCCGGCAGCTACATCGTGAAGCTCAAGGACTTCTCCACCGCGTCCGCCGACTCCCTCGCGTCGAAGTTCGGCACGAAGATCGACCGCACGTACGAGGGCGGGTTCAAGGGCTTCGCGACGAGCGCGTCGGAGAAGCAGGCGAAGCGCCTCGCCGCCGACCCGTCGGTCGAGTACGTCGAGCAGAACCAGGTCTTCAGCATCCAGGCGACGCAGACCAACCCGCCGTCGTGGGGGCTGGACCGCATCGACCAGGCCAACCTGCCGCTCAACTCCTCCTACAGCTACACCACCACCGGCGCGGGCGTGAACGCCTACGTCATCGACACCGGTGTCCGCATCAGCCACCAGACCTTCGGCGGGCGCGCGGTCAACGGCTACGACGCCGTCAGCAACGACAACATCGCCCAGGACGGCAACGGCCACGGCACGCACGTCGCGGGCACCATCGGCGGCAGCCAGTACGGCGTCGCCAAGGGCGTGCGGATCGTCGCCGTCCGCGTGCTCGACAACAACGGCTCCGGCACGACCGCCGGTGTCGTCGCGGGCATCAACTGGGTCACCAACAACCACGTCAAGCCCGCCACGGCCAACATGAGCCTCGGCGGCGGCGCCTCCACGGCGCTGGACGACGCGGTGCGCACCTCCATCGCGCGCGGCGTCACCTACGGCGTGGCGGCGGGCAACAGCAACGCCAACGCCTCCACGTTCTCCCCGGCCCGCGTCACGCAGGCCATCACCGTCGGCGCCACCGAGCGCACCGACGCCCGCGCCAGCTACTCCAACTACGGTTCCGTGCTCGACGTCTTCGC
>NZ_DASUSQ010000165.1:0-44912 GCF_036375055.1 Umezawaea sp. | reverse complement strand
CGGGCGACCGCCCGGCTGTGCGTCTGTTGTGGTTGTGCTGTTAGGCCTTGGTGGCTGCTCGGCGCCTGCGGGCTACTTCCGCCAGTACCACGCCCGCCGCCACCGAGGCGTTGAGGGACTCGACTCCTGCCGCCATGGGGATCGAGACCGTTTGGTCGCAGGTCTCCTTGACCAGGCGGGAGAGGCCTCGGCCCTCTGAGCCGACGACCACCACCAGCGGGCCCGTTGCCAGTTCCAGGCCGTCCACGTCCACGTCGCCGTCCGCGTCGAGGCCGACGATCATGAAGCCCTCGTCCGCCCAGTCGCGGAGGGTGCGGGTCAGGTTCGTCGCCATGGCGATCGGCACCTTGGCCGCCGTGCCCGCGCTGGAGCGCCAGGCGACCGCGGTGATGCTGGCCGAGCGCCGTTGCGGCAGCAGGACGCCCTGTGCGCCGAAGGCCGCCGCGGAGCGGACGACCGCGCCCAGGTTGCGGGGGTCCGTGACGCCGTCCAAGGCGACCAGCAGCGGCTGGTCGCGGGTTTGGCGGGTGAACTCCAGCAGGTCGTCCGGGTGGGCGTAGCTGAACGGCGGGACCTGGAGGCCCAGGCCCTGGTGGAGGGCGCCGCCGGTGATGCGGTCCAGTTCACCGCGGGTCACCTCCAGCACGGAGATGCCGCGGTCCGCCGCCAGGGCGACCGACTCGGCCACGCGGTCGTCGGAGTCGATGCCGATGGCGACGTACAGCGCCGTCGCGGGGATGCCCGCGCGCAGGCACTCCACGACCGGGTTGCGGCCCGCGACGGTTTCGGCCTGGCCCTCGTTCTTGCGGCGGGCCCTGGCCTTTTCGGTGTTCGCCGCCTTGGCCGCGTTCGTCGCCCGGCGGTAGGCCGGGTGGTTCGGGCGCTCTACGGCCTTCGGGGTCGGGCCACGACCCTGGAGGCCCTTGGACTTCTGCCCGCCGGAGCCGACGACGGCACCCTTCTTCGAACCGGGGTTGCGCATCGCGCCCTTGCGCTTGGAGTTACCAGCCACGAGCTCAGTCGTCCCTCAATGTCCACTGCGAACCGTCGGGGTTGTCCTCGACGGCGATCCCTGCGGCCTTCAAGCGGTCGCGCAACGCGTCCGCCCTGGCGAAGTCCCGGTCCTTGCGGGCCTGCAGGCGTTCTTCCAAGACGTGCGCCACCAGCGCCACGAGGGCCTGGCGGGCACCGGTGTCCGTGCTGGTGGCCTCGTTCCACTTGGGGGACAACGGGTCCAGCCCCAGGAGGTCGGCCATTCCGCGCACGCAGCCCGCGGCTTCCCGCGCGGCCTCGTCGTCACCCGCGTCCAGCGCCGAGTTGCCCTCGCGGACCTTGTTGTGCAGCGCGCCGACCGCGAGCGGGGTGCCGAGGTCGGAGTCCATCGCGGTGACGAACTCCGGGCACAGCTCCCCGCTGAGCGAGACGACGCCGGTCCGCTGGACGACGCGGCGCAGGAACGACTCGATGCGGCGGTACGCCGACACCGACTCCTCCAGCGCGCCCTCGGAGTACTCGATGGTCGACCGGTAGTGCGGCGTCACGAGGTAGTAGCGCAGCTCGGGCGCGCGCACCCGGTTCAGCATCTCCGGGATCGACACCACGTTGCCGAGAGACTTGGACATCTTCTCGCCGCTCATGGTGACCCAGGCGTTGTGCATCCAGTACCGGGCGAAGCCGTCGCCGACCGCCCGCGACTGCGCCTGCTCGTTCTCGTGGTGCGGGAAGACCAGGTCGATGCCGCCGCCGTGGATGTCGAACTCGCTGCCGAGGTACTCCGTCGCCATCGCCGAGCACTCGAGGTGCCAGCCGGGACGGCCCGCGCCCCACGGCGTCGGCCACGACGGCTCGCCGGGCTTCGCGCCCTTCCACAGGGTGAAGTCGCGGGGGTCGCGCTTGCCGCGCACCTCGCCCTCGCCCTGGAACACCTCGTCGAGCTTCTGCCCCGACAGCGCCCCGTACTCGGGGAACGAGCGCACCGCGAAGTAGACGTCGCCGCCCGCCGCGTACGCGTGCCCCCCGTCGATGAGCCGCCGCATCAGGTCGACCATCTGCGTCACGTGGCCGGTCGCGCGCGGCGCGTACGACGGCGGCAGGCAGCCGAGCGCGTCGTAGGCGTCCTCGAACGCGCGCTCGTGCGTGAGCGCCCACTCCCACCACGGCCTGCCGTGCTCGGCTGCCTTGGCGAGGATCTTGTCGTCGATGTCCGTGACGTTGCGCACCAGCCGCACGTCGGCGCCGCCGCGCGCGAGCCAGCGGCGCAGCACGTCGAAGTTCAGACCGCTGCGCACGTGGCCGATGTGGGGTACGCCCTGCACGGTCGCCCCACACACGTAGATCGACGCCGTACCGTTGACCAGCGGGTGGAACTCCCGCATGGACCGGGTCGCGGTGTCGTACAGGTGGAGGCTCACATCACGAATGGTACGGGCGAAGGCGTGAGCGGGGTGAATCGACCGCTCAAACGGGGATAATGCCGTGCTTCCGCAGCGAGTCGACCAGCGCGGTAGGCCGCTCGGCCGTCCGCAGCGGCTCGACGATCGCCACCCTGCTCCCCACCGCGGCGGCCCCGCCGTCGGCCTCCTCGCTGTCGCCGACCATCAGCACCTCGGACGGGTCGACCCGCAGCCGCTCGCACGCCAGCAGGAAGATCTTCGGGTCCGGTTTGATCAGCCCCTCCTCGTAGGAGAGGACGACCTCGTCGACCAGGTGGCTGACCCCGAAGCGGTCCAGCACGGCCCGGACGTTCCAGCCCGTGTTGCTCACCACGGCCACCCGCAGGCCTGCCTCGGACACCGTGCGCAGCGCCTCGACGGTGTCCGGGTACGCCCGCCAGTAGGCCGCGCTGACCAGCCGCTCGTAGAACGCGAGCGCCGCGCCCGGCTCGGTCAGCCCGGCGGCCCGGAGCGCGACGACGTGGACGTCCCGGTGCACCTCGGCGTCGAGGTCGCGCCGCAGCCAGAGCTCCTCCATCTCCGGCGTCAGCCCCTCGGCCACGCCGACCGGCGCGGTGAGCGCGCGCATCAGGTCGCCGTGCTCCTCCAGCGCGTCGTGTTCGAGGCGGAAGAGCGTGCCGGAGAAGTCGAAGAGCACCGCGCGGAGGGCCATGCCCCTCAACCTATGTTGGTCTGGACCATGTTGGGGAGCGTTTGTGACGGCTTCGGCAGGGCGACCTACGCGACGTGGCCGGTGACCTTCGTGGGCGTCAGGCGGAGGACGACGCGGACGTGGCCCTCGGGGGCCGGCTCGTGGTCCTGACCGGTGTACTTCCGGGACAGGGCGTGGCCGACGACCAGGCCCTCGTCCTCGGTGATGGTGACCGTGCCGCGGACCTCGGCGTACACCTCGGGGTCGGCGAGGTCGAAGACGCTGACGCTGGCCCTGGGGTCGCGGCGGAGGTTCCGCTCCTTGCGGCGGTCCTCGAGGGTGGAGAACAGCAGGTCGTCACCGTCGCGGATGACCCAGATCACGGACGACTGCGGGCTGCCGTCGGGGTTCGTGGTGCAGAGCACGGCGTAGTTCCGGGCGTCCAGGAGGGCGCGGACGGCGTCGTTGAGGATCACGCGACCACGACCAGCGCGGTCGCGATGGCGGCGATGCCCTCGCCGCGACCGGTGAGACCGAGGCCGTCGGTCGTGGTGCCGGACACCGAGACCGGGCCGCCGACGGCCTCCGAGAGGGTCGACTCGGCCTCGGCGCGCCGCTTGCCGATCTTCGGGTTGTTGCCGATGACCTGCACGGCGGCGTTGCCGACGCGGTAGCCGGACTCCTCGACGAGCCTGCGGACCTCCTTGAGGAGCGTCACACCGCGCGCGCCGGACCAGCGGGGGTCGCTGGTGCCGAACACGGCGCCCAGGTCGCCCAGCCCCGCGGCGGACAGGAGCGCGTCGCACAGGGCGTGCGCGGCCACGTCGCCGTCGGAGTGGCCCTCGCAGCCGTCGACGCCCTCCCAGAGCAGCCCCGCGACCCAGCAGTCGCGACCCGCCTCGACGGGGTGCACGTCGGTGCCGATGCCGACCCTCAAGTGGTTCCTCCGGTGAGCAGCGCCTCGGCGACAGCGAGGTCGAACGGTGTGGTGATCTTCATGGCGTTCGGGTGCCCCGCGACGGTGGTGACCGCCACACCGAGGCGTTCCACGAGGCCGGCGTCATCGGTGGCCCGCACGCCCGACGCGTGGGCGCGCAGCAGCACGTCGGCGGTGAAGCCCTGGGGGGTCTGCACGATCCGCAGCGCCGAGCGGTCCGGGGTGGCGACGACCACGCCGCCCGCGTCGACCTGCTTGACGGTGTCGGCCATCGGCAGCACCGGGATGACGGCGGGACGACCCGCCTCGACGGCCTCGACGACCCGCCGGACGACCTCGCCGGGCGTGAACGCGCGGGCGGCGTCGTGGACGAGCACGATCCGGGTGTCGGGGATCTCACGGAGTGCGTACTCCAACGCGAGACGAACGGAGTCGGTGCGCTCGGCACCCCCCGCAAGCACGTGCACCGCCCCGCCGGCCGAAGCCAGCGAGGCGGTCACGGTGCACATCGTGTCCACATCGGACGGTGGGGCAGCGACTACCACGTGTTGCACGCACCCCGCGTCGAGCAGGCCGCGCACGGCACGAACCAGAAGCGGAACCCCGTTGACCGGCACGAGCGCCTTGGCCATGCCGTAGCCGAGACGCTCACCCCGACCGGCCGCGGGCACGAGCGCGACAACACTCACGTCCGCGGTCCGAGTGGAGTTCGTGCGATCAGGACGCGGTAGCGAGGACCTCGTCGAGGAGGACCTCAGCCTTGTCCTCGTCGGTGCCCTCGGCCAGCGCCAGTTCGCTAACCAGTATCTGCCGAGCCTTCGCCAGCATCCGCTTCTCGCCCGCGGACAGACCGCGATCCTTCTCGCGCCGCCAGAGATCACGCACCACTTCGGCCACCTTGTTCACGTCGCCGGAGGCGAGCTTCTCAAGGTTTGCCTTGTACCGCCGCGACCAGTTGGTCGGCTCCTCGGTGTGGGGAGCACGCAAGACCTCGAAGACTTTGTCGAGACCCTCTTGGCCGACAACGTCGCGCACGCCTACGATCTCGGCGTTGTCAGCGGGCACGCGAACCGTGAGGTCGCCTTGTGCGACCTTCAGGACGAGGTACTTCTTCTCCTCGCCCTTGATCACACGGGTCTCGATCGCTTCGATGAGAGCGGCACCGTGGTGCGGGTAGACGACGGTCTCTCCGACCTTGAAAACCATGTGTCCTCTGCCCCTTTCGCTACCCCCATCCTAACACGCCGGGCAATCCCCTCACCGGCCTCCGGAGTTGGGTAATGGCTGGTCAGGGCCATGCGGGGGGTTGACAAACCACCTGTTGACGTGCCACACCTATGGTCGGACGCTCTCCGCTCACGTCCCAGGTGGGGCCGAACGCGCCCTCCGGGGCACCACGTTCGGCCCGTCCGACGCCACCCCGTTAGGCTCCTGCACCGGTGGTCGGCCCGGTTTCCAGGGCGGACCCTCTCGCCGTACACCAGGAAGGATCCTGCAGCCGTGGGTCGCGCAGAGCAGAAGTCCCGTCTCGCCGTCGTGGTCGCGCTCGCAACGGGCCTCGGGCTCGCGCTCGCCGGGTGCAGCGCGGGGCAGGTCACGCAGACCGACACCCAGGTCGCCACGGTCGACGGCGCCTCGGGCAACGTCGGCTCCATCGCGGTGCGCGACGCGCAGTTCGCCTTCCCGGTCTCGGGCCACGACTACCAGGCGGGCGACGAGGCCCCCGTCGTCGTGACGATCGTGAACAACGGCACCGACGCGGACAAGCTCCTCTCCGTCTCCGGCGAGGTCGGCACGGCCGAGCTGAGCGGCGACGTCGACCTGGAGCCGCAGACCTCCGTCGCGTCCCTGTTCGCCGACCTCGACCGCAGCGGCAGCGCCCACTCCACGCCCTCGGTGACCGCGACCTCCGCCCCCTCGGGCAGCTCGTCGGCTCCGTCCTCCTCGGCTCCGTCCTCCTCGTCCGACTCCTCGTCGACGACCGGGGCGCCGTCGACCACCGGATCGCCGTCCTCCGCCACCTCGTCGGTCACGGGCAGCAGCTCCCCGACCAGCGGCGTGTCGACCCCGGCCTCCAACCGGCCGACCTCCTCCGCCGAGCCCACGGTGCTCGGCAAGGTCCAGATCGTGGTCAAGCTGACCAAGGAACTCCGCCCCGGCCACACCGCGAAGGTGACGCTGCTGTTCGAGAAGGCCGGTCCGATCACCCTCGACCTGCCCATCGGCGCCGACCCCAAGCCCCGGCCCGAGGGCAAGACCGAGCACTGAGACTTGGCCGCGACTACGTCGCGGCGGCTCGGCCGCCATCAGTCGGCACGTCGGCCCCGATCTTTTTCGAGCAGGGCAGAGACTTCGTCCCTGCCCTGCTCGAAAAAAATGGGAACCGACCTACCGACGCGGCCTCGCGCTGGAGGGCCCCGTCCTCGTGGGCGGGGTTTTCGTGTCGGTGGGGTGTTCTACCGTCTCGGGTGTGCCAAACAAGGTTCGTGCCGCGCGTCCGCAGTACCGGTGTGCCGAGTGCGGGTTCGAGTTCGCCAAGTGGGTCGGTCGGTGCTCCGAGTGCCAGGCCTGGGGGAGCGTCGAGGAGCGCGGGTCGGCCACACCGCTGGCCCGGATCGTGGCCGGGGCGCCCACGTCCAGGGCGCGGCCCATCGGTGAGGTCGACATCGAGTCGGCGCGGGCCACGAAGACCGGCGTGGACGAGCTGGACCGGGTGCTCGGCGGGGGCATCGTGCCCGGCGCCGTCGTGCTCATGGCGGGCGAGCCGGGCGTCGGCAAGTCGACGCTGCTGCTGGAGGTCGCCTACCAGTGGTCGTCGAAGGTCGGCCGGAGCCTCTACCTGACCGGTGAGGAGTCCGCGGGCCAGGTGCGGCTGCGGGCCGAGCGGACCGGCAACCTGCACGGCGAGATGTACCTGGCCGCCGAGAGCGACCTGTCCGCCGTCCTCGGGCAGGTCGACGAGGTCAAACCCAGCCTGCTGATCATCGACTCGGTGCAGACCATGTCGTCGATGAACGTCGACGGCGTCGCGGGCGGCGTCAGCCAGGTGCGGACGGTGGCCGCGGGCCTGATCGCGCTCGCCAAGGAGCGCAACCTGCCGGTCGTGCTGGTCGGCCACGTCACCAAGGACGGCTCCGTGGCCGGGCCGAGGGTGCTGGAGCACCTGGTCGACGTGGTCCTCCAGTTCGAGGGCGACCGGCACTCCACGCTGCGGCTGCTGCGGGGCATCAAGAACCGCTACGGCGCGGCCGACGAGGTCGGCTGCTTCGAGCTGCGCGACGACGGCATCGTGGGCGTCCCCGACCCGTCAGGGCTGTTCCTGAGCCGCCGCGACCAGGCCGTGGAGGGCACGGCCGTGACGGTCATCGTGGAGGGCAAGCGGCCCATGCTCGGCGAGGTGCAGGCCCTCGTGGCGAAGACGAACCTCCCCGCGCCCCGCCGCGCGGTCAGCGGCCTGGACTCCGCCCGGATCGCGATGGCGCTGGCCGTGCTGGAGAAGCGCGGCAAGGTCAACCTGTTCCAGAAGGACGTGTTCACCGCGACCGTGGGCGGCATGAAGCTCACCGAACCCGCGGCCGACCTGGCCGTGGTCCTCGCCGTGGCGTCCGCGGAACGCGAGATCGCCCTGCCCGCCGACCTGGTGGTGCTGGGGGAGGTCGGCCTGGCGGGTGAGATCCGCCGCGTCAACGGCGTCGGCAAGCGGCTCGCGGAGGCGCTCAGGCTGGGCTTCACCAAGGCGCTGGTGCCGCCGGACGCCGGACCGCTGCCGGACGGGGTCCGGGCACTGGTGGCGCACGACCTCTTCACGGCGCTGGACGTGCTGGGGCTGAACAAGGGGAAGTGAGGCGGCCTACCGGCTGCTGGTGGCGTCCGGGCGGCCCTTGGGGGTCGTCGAGCGGCCCGTGGAGCGGCCCGTGGCCGAGCGGGAGGAGCGGCGGGCGCGGGTGGGGCGGAGCTGGTGGCCGTGGCGGTCGTCGTCCATCGCTGGTCCTCGCTTGCTCTCCGGCGTCGGGGTGGGCACCTCCCACACGGACCGGCGTCGAGAACGGTTCAACGGAAACGCCGAAGGCCCCCACGGCGTCGCCGTGAGGGCCTTCGGGACGAGCGGGTCCTACTCCGCCGACAGCAGCTGGGCGCAGCGGATCAGGCCCAGGTGGCTGTACGCCTGCGGGTGGTTGCCCAGCGAGCGCTCGGCGACCGGGTCGTACTCCTCGGGCAGCAGACCGGTGGGGCCCGCCGCGTCGACCATCTGCGCGAACAGCTCCTCGGCCTCAGTGCGCCTGCCGGTGAGCAGGTAGGCCTCGATCATCCAGGCCGCGCACAGGTGGAAGCCGCCCTCGTCGCCGGGGAGGCCGTCGTCGCGCCGGTAGCGGTAGACGGTCGAGCCGCTGCGCAGCTCGGCCTCGATCGCCGTCACGGTGGACTGGAAGCGCTCGTCCGCCGGGTCGATCAGACCCGACAGACCCACGTGCAACGACGCCGCGTCGAGGTCGTAGTCGTCGTACGCGGTGGTGAAGGACTGGGCCTCGTCCTTCCACCCGTTCTTCAGCACGTCGGTGGAGATCGTGTCCCGCAGGACCGGCCACGACGGGTCGACCGTGCGGCCGTAGGCCTCCGCCAGCTTCACCGCGCGGTCGATCGTGACCCAGCACATGACCTTGGAGTACACGTGGTGGCGCGGCGCGTGCCGCTCCTCCCAGATGCCGTGGTCGGGCTCGTGCCAGCGGCGGGCGACGGCCTCGGCCATGGCCTGCACCATCAGCCAGTCCTGGTCGGTCACCGAGCCGCGCGCCTCCGCCAGCGCCACGACGAGGTCGACCACGGGGCCGAACACGTCGAGCTGGACCTGCTGGTTCGCGAGGTTGCCCACGCGGACCGGGCGGGACCCGGCGTAGCCGGGGAGGGTGTCGATCACGGCTTCGGCACCGAGCATCGTGCCCTGCAACGTGTACAGCGGGTGCAGCCGCTCCGGACCGGGGAGCGTGGCGAGGACGCCGTGCACCCAGCCCAGGAACGCCTCGGCCTCGACCGTGGAGCCCACCGACACCAGCGCCTGGGCGGTCAGCGCCGCGTCCCGCAGCCAGCAGTAGCGGTAGTCCCAGTTGCGGATGCCGCCCAGCTCCTCGGGCAGCGACGTCGTCGCGGCCGCCATGATGGCGCCGGTGTCGGCGTGCACGAGGCCCTTGAGCGTCAGCGCCGAGCGCGACACCAGTTCGGTCTGCAACGGCGGGAGCTTGAGCGTCGCCGCCCAGTCCGACCAGTACGCGCCCGCGCGCTCCCGGCGGTCGGCCTCGCTGAGCGTGGCGTCGGACAGGTCGTCCGTGCCGCAGCGCAGTTCGAGGAGGACCGGGGCGCCCTCGCGCGGCCGGACGACCGCGCGAGCGGTCTCCTGGAGGCCGTCCGAGGTGATCTCCCAGTCGACGCCGGGGGACCGCAGCACCATCGGGTCGGACGTGCCGACCACGCGCAGGCCGTCGCGCTCGCGCAGCAGCCGCACGGGCACCTGGCCGAACTCCGGCCGCGGCGCGAACGTGATCACCGCGTTGGTGGAGCCGCTGATCCGCCGGACCAGGTCCGTGCGGTGCGAGGCGCTGAAGTGGTCCAGGTAGTCCGACACGAGCAGTCGGGACCACCGGGTCTCCACGATCATGGTTCCGGGCACGTAGCGCTGGCCCAGGGGCAGCGAGCCGTGCTCGGGCTTGATCGAGAAGTGGCCTGCCTCGGGGCCGCCGAGCAGGTCCGCGAAGACCGCGGCCGAGTCCGGCTCCGGGTGGCACAGCCAGTTGATCCGCGCGTCGGGCGTGACCAGCGCGACGGACCGCTCGTTGGCGAGCATCGTCAGCCGCTCGATCGGCACGGCCTGGTCGCCGTGCAGCCAGTTCCGCCGCTCCTCCAGGAGGAACGCCAGCACCGTGGCGACGTCGGTCGTGTCGTCGATCGTGTACTCGGCCAGGGACTCGCCCTCGCCGACCTTGATGCCGACGTCCGGCCCGGACAGCCGGGCGAACGCCTTCTCGTCGGTCACGTCGTCGCCGACGAAGACCGCGGCGGTCGCGCCGACCCGGTGGCGCAGCACGTCGAGGGCGTGGCCCTTGTCGGTCTGCACGACGGCCAGCTCGACGACGGCCTTGCCCTCGGTGACGTGGACGCCGTCCCACGTGCACGGCCCGGAGCGGACCGCGTCGAGCACGGACTGGCCGATCGAGGCCTCGGCGCGGCGGACGTGCACGGCGATGCTGGCGGGCTTGACCTCCAGGCCCACGCCCTCGTTGCCCGCTACCAGCTGCTCCAGCTCCGCTTCGAGCCTGCGGTGCAGCGCCTTGGCGTCGGCGTCGAGCGCGTGCACGAAGCCGACGTCGAACTCGGAGCCGTGGGATCCGACCAGGTGCACCTCGGACGGGAGCCGCGAGAGCGTCGCGAGGTCCCGCAGGGCGCGGCCGGAGATGACTGTCGTGGTGGTCTCGTGGAGCCCGGCCAGCGAGCGCAGCGCACCCACGGACTCGGGCAGCGGGCGGGCCTGTTCGGGATCGGCGACGATCGGTGCAAGTGTCCCGTCGTAGTCGCACGCCACCAGCAGTCGTGGGGTGCGAGCCAACTGCACGATCGCTCGGCGCAGGTCCGCGGGGAGGGCCTCGGCGGTCAACGCCCCTCCTCAGTCTCTTCGATGGGACAGGTCATGTGGTCTGAAGTGGTTCAGATCGCGGTCTGCGTGCCTAGAGCTTCGAGGAACGACCGCGCCCAACGGTCGACGTCATGGGTCAGAACTTGGCGTCGCAGGGCGCGCATCCTACGGCGGCCTTCGGCGGGGTCGATGGTGAGGGCGGACTCCAGGGCGTTCTTGACCCCGTCCAGGTCGTGGGGGTTGACCAGGTACGCGCTCGTCAGTTCCGCGGCTGCTCCGGCGAACTCGCTGAGCACCAGTGAACCACCGAGGTCGTACCTCGTCGCCACGTACTCCTTGCAGACGAGGTTCATGCCGTCGCGCACCGGGGTCACCACCATGACGTCGGCCGCGCTGAAGAACGCGGCCAGCTCCTCGCGGTCGACCGACTGGTGCAGGTAGTGCACGACCGGCCTCCCCACCCTGGCGAACTCCCCGTTGATCCTGCCCACGATCTGCTCGATGTCGCCCCGCATCTGCTTGTAGTGCTCGACGCGCTCGCGGCTCGGGGTGGCGAGCTGCACCATCGCCACGTCCTCCGGGTCGATCCGGCCGTTCTCCAGCAGCTCGTGCAGCGCCCGCAGCCGGACGTCGATGCCCTTGGTGTAGTCGAGGCGGTCCACCCCGAGCAAGATCTTCTTCGGGTTCCCGAGGTCGGACCGGATCTGCTTGGCCCTCGCCTGCACGTCCTTGCGGCGCGCCAGCGAGTCCAGCCCGGCCGAGTCGATCGAGATCGGGAACGCGCCCACCCGCACCGTGCGGTCGCCGACCTGCACGACACCGGGCCGGGTGCGCACGCCGACCGCGCCGCGGCTGGGCTCCAGGCCGACGAGGCGGCGGGCCAGCCAGAGGAAGTTCTGCGCGCCGCCGGGCCGGTGGAAGCCGACCAGGTCCGCGCCGAGGAGCCCGCGGATGATCTCCGTGCGCCACGGGAGCTGCATGAACAGCTCGACCGGGGGGAACGGGATGTGCAGGAAGAAGCCGATCTTCAGGTCGGGTCGCTGCTCGCGCAGCATCGCCGGGACGAGTTGCAGCTGGTAGTCCTGCACCCACACCGTCGCGCCCTGGGCGGCGACCTTCGCGGTCGCGTCGGCGAAGCGCTGGTTGACCCGCGTGTAGGCGTTCCACCAGTGCCGGTGGAACGCCGGGGGCGCGACCACGTCGTGGTAGAGGGGCCAGAGGGTGCCGTTGGAGAAACCCTCGTAGTAGTCCTGGACCTCGTCGGCGCTCAACCGCACCGGGTGGAGCTGGAGGCCTGCCTCCTCGAACGCCTCGACCTCGGCGTCCGCGACACCGGGCCAGCCGATCCACGCGCCGCTGTGCGTGCGCAGGAACGGTTCCAGCGCGCTGACCAGTCCGCCGGGGCTGTGCTTCCACCGCTCGGTGCCGTCGGGAAGCCGTTCGAGGTCGACCGGGAGGCGGTTCGCCACTACCAGGAAATCCGCCCCGTTCTCGCCAATGCCGCTCACCGGAAACGCGCCTCCTGTGCTCGATTCGCCCAGCCCGAGGGTAGAGGGCCGGTACCTCGGGGAATGCCCTCCCGTCGCGGCCGTCACACCGAGTTCACCCGACTCGACGCGGTGCGCGTCGTCACGAACCGCCGTTCGAGCAGGCTCAGCCCGCTGCGCACGGGCCGGGCGAGGTGCTCGCCGAGCACGACGCCACCCGCCAGGGCCAGTGCGACGCCGGTCGCCAGCACGAGCGTCGACAGGCCTTCGGAGTCACCTTCGGCCGTGAGCTGGTACAGCCCCCGGTAGACCGTCCAGCCGGGCAGCAGCGGCGTTATCCCCGCGACCGAGACGACCAGCGTCGGGATCCTCAGCCGCCGCGACAGGACCGCGCCGCCGAACCCGACGAGCGTGGCCGCGACCGCCGAGCTGGTGATCGCGTTGGTCCCCGTCACCGCCAGCAGGCCGAACGACGTCGTGCCCACCGCGCCCGCGACGGCCGCCACCAGCAGCGCCCTCGGCTGGGCGTAGCTCGCCATCGCGAAGAAGAACGACGTCGCCGAGCCCGCCGCGAACTGCACCGGCACGTCGGTGATCAGCGCGGGCAGCGGTTCGGCGATCGAGGTCCGCACGCCGAACTGGACGCCCGCCCGCAGCGCGAGCGCGACCCCGGAGATCAGGCCCGCGGTGAGCAGGACGATCTCCATCGTCCGGCCTGCCGCGGTGACGTTGTAGCCGCTGATCGCGTCCTGCACGGTGCTGACCAGCGACAGGCCGGACAGCAGCACCACGATGCCCACCGCCACCAGCAACGACGGCCGCACGGTCGGCAGCAGGTCCGTCGCGTACATCACCAGCGCCACCGCGGTCGCCAGCCCGCCGCCGACCACCTGCTGGAAGAAGAACGGCAGGTTCCGCCGGTTCAGCAGCCGCCCGACCCGGTCGATCACCGCGGTCACGACCGCGGCCAGCAGCGCCAGCAGCAGCCCGCCGCCCACGAGCACCGCGACCGCCGCCGCCATGCCCGCCCACGCCGCCGTGGCGACCCAGCGCGGGTACGGGTGCGGCGCGGTCGTGATCCGGTCAAGCTCGGCGTAGGCGTCGCGGGCCGTCGCCGAGCCCGCCTTCATCCGGCCGATCAGGTGCTCCAGCTCCGCGAGCCGGGTGAAGTCCAGGCTCCGCGAGCGCACCACCCGCAGGGTGGTGATCGGCGCGGCCTCGGTGCCCCGGTGGCAGCACACCGTGATCGCGGTGAAGGTCACATCCACCTCGGTGTGGGGAAGGCCATACGCGCCGGTCACGTCGATGATGGTGGCCGTGACGTCCGCCGCTCCGACGCCACTGGCCAGCTGCGCCTCACCGACCCGCAGCGCCAGGTCCAGCACCAGGTGCACCGTCGCCTCGTCCAACGGCTCGGGGCCGAACACCGCCGTGCGCTGTTCGTGCTGGTCAGTGCCGATTTTCCGAGTTCGGCGCAGCCAGGCGGGGCGTGCACTGCCGAGGCCCACCCGGAGCCACCTCCTCTGATTCGTCCCGTGGGGGATCGAGTCGCCACGCCCGACCGTTGCACATTTCGGTCTGTGTCGTCGGACACCCCTGAACGGATTACCCAGGCAGGGGGATCCGGTCACGCAGAGTTGATCATGGAGTGGTAGTGGTCAGGGGGTCTGTGCAGGGATTTCACGTTCTTCGGGAGACCTCCGAACGTGGCCCGTGACTCCATTCGGAGCAGTCGACACGCACCTGGTCCACGACGTTCGCCGCAGGTGACAGCCCCTATGGGCGCTTAGGATGTCCCAGGCCTCATGGCCGCGCCGGTGTAGCTCAATTGGCAGAGCACTCGCCTTGTAAGCGAAAGGTTAGGGGTTCAAGTCCCCTCACCGGCTCCACCCCTGGCCAGCGTCCTCCGCGGGCCGTCCCGGACCGACGACCGGATCGGCCCCCTCCCACGCGGCCTGCGGCACGCGGGGCTTCGCGGGGGTGGTCGAACGCCTGGTCGTGGAGCCCGACGAGTCACGACCGCGGCCCTGCGCCGTGCCGGTGGACCGTCCGGGTGCGGGCAACCCCGCCCGGTCGCGAACCGCCTGGGCCGTCCCTCCCGCACGTCCCGCGGAGGAGCGGCACGTCCGCGTCAGCCCGAGGACTGCTCGTCCGCGGTGGACGTGACATCGTGGACGCATGGCCTACCTCCCGGAAGAGTCGCGCTACGACCGCATGTCCTACCGCAGGTCCGGACGCAGCGGACTGAAGCTGCCCGCCATCTCGCTCGGCCTGTGGCACAACTTCGGCGACGACCGGCCGTACGAGTCGGGGCGGGCGATCGTGCGGCGGGCGTTCGACCTCGGCATCACGCACTTCGACCTGGCGAACAACTACGGCCCGCCGTACGGGTCGGCCGAGACGAACTTCGGCAGGCTGCTGGTCGACGACCTGCGGCCCTACCGGGACGAGCTGGTGGTGTCCACGAAGGCCGGCTACGACATGTGGCCCGGTCCGTACGGCGACTTCGGCTCGCGGAAGTACCTGCTGTCCTCCCTGGACCAGTCGCTGGGGCGGATGGGGCTCGACCACGTCGACATCTTCTACTCGCACCGGTTCGACCCGGAGACGCCGCTGGAGGAGACCGTCGGCGCGCTGGTGAGCGCCGTCCAGCAGGGCAAGGCGCTCTACGTCGGCATCTCGTCCTACTCGGCGACGAAGACCCGCGAAGCCGCTGAACTGCTGCGGCAGGCCGGTGTGCCGCTGCTGATCCACCAGCCGTCGTACTCGATGCTGAACCGCTGGATCGAGCCGGAGCTGCTGGACGCGCTGGAGGAGATCGGCGCGGGCTGCATCGCGTTCTCGCCGCTCGGCCAGGGGATGCTGACCGACAAGTACCTCGGCGGCGTGCCGGAGGGGTCGCGGGCCACGCAGGGCAAGTCGCTGTCGACGGACCTGCTGTCGGACGAGAACCTGGCGCGGGTGCGGGCGCTGAACGAGATCGCGGCAGGCCGCGGGCAGTCGCTGGCTCAGCTCGCGCTCACGTGGGCGCTGCGGGACCAGCGGGTCACCTCGGCGCTGATCGGCGCCAGCTCGGTGGAGCAGCTGGAGGCCAACGTCGCGGCGCTGGACGCGCCGCCGCTGACCGACGACGAGATCACGGCGATCGACGAGCACGCCGTCGAGTCCGGGATCGACCTCTGGGCGCCCTCACACGCCGTCTAGTCGCACGGTGAACGCGGTGCGGCCGGGCTCGCCGCTCAGCTCGACGGTGCCGCCGTGCGCGGCGACCAGGGAGTGCACGACGGCGAGCCCGAGCCCGCTGCCGCCGCGCTGGCGGGTCCGGGAGTCGTCGACGCGGTAGAAGCGGTCGAAGATGCGGGACTGGTCGGCCTCGGGGATGCCGGGGCCGGAGTCGGCCACGACCACGCCGGTCCGGAACACCGCCAGCGACACGGCGGTGCCCGGCGGCGTGTGCACGGCGGCGTTGGTGAGCAGGTTGTCGAGCACCTGCCGCAGCCGCATCGGGTCGGCCCTCAGCCGGACCCGACCGGTGCCGAGGTCCGTGCTCAGCGGGTGGTCGGGGTACGCGGCGGTGAACGCGCTCGCGGCGTCCGACGCCAGCTCGGCCAGGTCCACGTCCTGGAGCCGCAGCGGCGTCTCGACCTCGGCGGAGTCCAGGCGCGCGAGCAGCAGCAGGTCGTCCAGCAGCAGGCTCATCCTGGACGCCTCGCCGCGCATCCTCTCCAGGTGCGCCTCGCGTTCCGCGGGCTCGTTGGCGGCGGCGTAGCGGAACAGGTCGGCGTAGCCGCGCAGCGACGTCAGCGGGGTGCGCAGCTCGTGCGAGGCGTCCGCGACGAACCGGCGCAGCCGCTGCTCGGCGGCCGTGCGGGCGGCCAGCGACGAGTCGATGTGGTCGAGCATCGTGTTGAACGCGGTCCGCAGCTCCTCGACCTCGACGCCGCCGCCCTCGCCGGAGGCGCGCACCGGCAGCCGCCCGGAGTCGGTGAGGTCGCGGGTCGAGATGGTGTGCGCGGTGTCGGCCATGTCGCTCAACGGCCGCAGCCCGCGCCGCAGCACGCCCCGACCGATCAGCACGAACGCGACCAGCGCCGCCAGGAAGACCACGGCCTCCAGGCTGATCAGCTCCCGCAGGATGCTGTCGCGGTCGCCGGTCGGCGCGGCGCTGACCAGCACCACGCCGTCGACGACCCCGCACGCCCGCACCCGGTACGTGCCTTCGCCGTAGAGGTGGACGGTGCGGTACACGTCGCCGCCCCTGGCCTCCTTGGCGACCTCGGTCAGCTCGTCGAGGTCGTTCGGCCGGTCACCGCTCTTGGGCTCGGCCTTCCCGTCCTGGACGGTGTAGACGATCGAGTACCAGCCCTGCGGGACCTTCTTCACCGTGCCGTAGTTCTTCACCGTCTCGGTCTCGGCGATCTGCGCGAGCCGCATCTGCTCGTCGAGCTTGCCGTCGAGGTAGCTCCGCATGCTGGTCCACATGACCGTGCCCACGGCCGCGAACACGACCAGGGCCAGCGCGCCGAGGCTCAGCACCAGCCGCGTGCCCAGGGTGAGCTTGCGCGGCCGGAGCCCCTTCCTCACGGAGACGCCTGTCGCAGCACGTAGCCGACGCCGCGGACGGTGTGGATCAACGGCTCCTCGCCGTCGTCGAGCTTGCGCCGCAGGTGCGACACGACCAGCTCGACCACGTTGGAGCGCCCGCCGAAGTCGTACTCCCACACGTGGTCGAGGATCTGGGCCTTGGTCAGCACGGCGGGGGAGCGGCGCATCAGGTAGCGCAGCAGCTCGTACTCGGTGGGGGTGAGCGTGACGACCCGGCCGCCGCGCCGCACCTCGCGGGTGTCCTCGTCCAGCGCCAGGTCCGCCACCTTCAGCACCGACCGCTGCCACGCCGGACCGGTGCTGCGGCGCAGGACGGCTCGCAGCCGCGCCATCAGCTCCTCGACGGAGAACGGCTTCACGAGGTAGTCGTCGCCACCCCTGGTGAGCCCCGCGACGCGGTCGGCCGTGCCGTCCCGCGCGGTGAGGAACACCACGGGCACCATCGTGCCGGACGCGCGCAGCCGGTCCAGGACGGAGAACCCGTCGATGTCCGGGAGCATCAGGTCGAGCACCACGATGTCGGGGTGGAAGTCCACGGCCCCCTTGACCGCCGCCTCGCCGCTACCCGCGGTGACGGCCTGCCAGCCCTCGTAGCGGGCCACCGTGGCGACCAGGTCTGCGATGTGCGGCTCGTCGTCGACGACGAGCAATCGAACCGAATCGGCCTTGTCCACGTGCACATGGTGAGGCACCGCCCTTCCGGGGGCGAGGCGATCGGACCCCTCCAGGCCGATCAACAGCTAGTCGACAGCATCCGCTCAGTCGGCGCTTAGCTGGGCCGACCAAGCTGCGAGGAGACAACGGCCAAGAGGAGCACGCCCGTGACCACCGTTCAGACACCGCCAGGCGCGACGCAGGTCCAGGCGGGCGGCACCACCAGCCCCGCGACCGTGGCCAGGACCGGCCTGTACGCACTGATGGGCGCCAACGTCGTCGCCGTGACCTACTTCTTCGCCCAGAGCGGGTTCGGCACGAACGCGCTCCTCCTGCTCGGCCGCGTCACGGGCCTGTACGCCGCGCTGACGATGGCGTTCCAGTTCCTGCTGATCGCCAGGCTGCCGTGGTTCGACCGCAGGATCGGGATGGACCGGCTGACGACGTGGCACCGCTGGACCGGCTTCACGCTGCTGTGGACGCTGGTCGCGCACGCCGTGTTCATCACCCTCGGCCTGGCCCAGCAGTCCGAGCTGTCGCCGGTCGACCAGTTCGTCGACCTGGCGACCACGGTCGAGGGCGTGCTGCGGGCCGTCGTCGCGCTGGTGCTGATCATCGTGATCGGCGGCGCGTCCGCCCGGTTCGCCCGGCGCCGGATGGCCTACGAGACCTGGCACTTCATCCACTTCTACGCCTACGTGGCCGTGGTGCTGGCGTTCACCCACCAGGTCGCGATCGGCTCGACGTTCATCTCGTCGCCCGCCGCCACGGCCTACTGGTGGGGGCTGTGGGCGTTCGCGCTGGGCTCCGTCGTGGTCGGCCGGTTCGGGCTGCCGCTGTGGCGCAACCTGCGCCACCGGCTGCGGGTCGCCGCCGTCGTGCCGGAGGCCCACAACGTGGTGTCGATCTACATCACGGGCAAGGACCTGGACAAGATCCCGGCCAGGGCGGGCCAGTTCTTCCTGTGGCGCTTCCTGACCCCCGACCGCTGGTACAAGGCCAACCCGTTCTCGCTGTCCGCCGCGCCGGACGGCCGTTCGCTGCGGCTCACGGCCAAGGCGCTCGGCGAGGGCAGCGCGAGCCTGCGCGGCATCCGGGTCGGCACCCGCGTGTTCGCCGAGGGCCCGTACGGCGCGTTCACGTCGATGCACCGCACGCGGCCGAACACCGTGCTCGTCGCGGGCGGCGTCGGGATCACCCCGATCCGGGCGCTGCTGGAGGAGATCCGCGGCCACGTGGTCGTGCTGTACCGGGTGAGCAACCCGAACGACGCCGTGCTGATGAACGAGCTGCGCAGCCTCGCCCACGCCCGCGGCGCGATCCTGCACCTGCTCACCGGGCCGTCCAGCGCGCCGACGCCCCGCGGTCCGATGCTCGGCCCGCACAGCCTGGTCGGGATGGTCCCCGACATCCGCGACCGCGACGTGTTCGTCTGCGGCCCGCCCGCGATGACCCGCGCGGTGGTGGACAGCCTCCGCGAGCTGAAGGTCCCCAAGCAGCAGGTGCACGCCGAACGCTTCAGCATGGCCGGTTGAGAGAGGACGACATGAAGATCCACAGGGCAATCCCCGTCGCCGTGCTGTCGGTGGCCGGACTCGTGCCGCTCTGGCAGTACGAGGCGCACACCGCGAGCACCACCGAGGTCGCCGCCGAGGCGGGTGTCGTGCCGGAGGCGCAGACCTCGTCCGAGGCGCCCTCGGCCACCGCGCCGGACGGCTCGGGCTACGGCACCGGGACGCCGCCCGCGACCACCACGACCAAGCCGCCCGCCACGGCCGCCGCGAAGACGGTCAACGGCAAGCTGGTCAAGACCGTCCACGGCGACGTCCAGGTGCAGGTCACCTTCACCGGCAACAAGATCACCGCGGTCAAGCTGCTCAAGCAGCCCAACACCGGACCGACGAAGTCGGCCGTCCCGACGCTGATCGAGGAGACCCTCCAGGCCGGGACCGCGGACGTCGACAGCGTGTCGGGCGCGACCCAGACCAGCGAGGCGTACGTCCAGTCCCTCCAGTCCGCCATCGACGCCAGGGGGAACTAGCCGTGCTGGCGGGGGTGCGCAGGGTCGAGCACATCATGGGGTTCCCCATCTCGGTGGACCTGCGCGACGGCGACGAGCGGTCGCACGACGCGGTGGAGGGGGCGTTCGCCTGGCTGCGCGAGGTGGACGCCCGCTTCAGCCCGTTCCGCGAGGACAGCGAGGTCGCCCGCCTCAGCCGGGCCGAGCTGGAGCCCGCCGACCTCAGCGACGAGCTGGCGCACGTGATCGACCTGTGCGACTTCTACGAGGAGAGCACCGGCGGCGCGTTCACGTCGTGGCTGCCCGGCCGGGGGTTCGACCCGTGCGCCATCGTCAAGGGCTGGGCGGTGCAGGGCGCGGCCGAGATGCTGCACGACGCGGGCGCGCGCCGGTTCTGCGTGAACGCGGGCGGCGACGTCGTCACGTTCGGCGAGTCCGAGCCCGGCGTGCCGTGGCGGGTCGGCGTTCGGCACCCGGAGCGCGCGGACCAGCTGTGCGTCGTGCTGGAGCTGCGCGACGGGGCCGCGGCCACGTCCGCGTCCTACGAGCGCGGCGACCACATCATCGACGGCCGGACCGGCGAGCCTGCCCGCGGCCTGCTCAGCATCACCGTCGTGGCGAAGGACCTGACCACGGCCGACGCGGCGGCCACGGCCGCGTACGCGATGGGCGTGGAGGGCATCGCCTGGGCGGCGGCCCAGCCGGGCTGCGAGGTGTTCGCGGTGGACTCGCAGCGCCGGGTGTTCCGCACGCCGGGCCTGCCGGTGGCGGCCTAGGCGCGGGGGCGCAGGCCGTCGAGCAGCAGGTCGAGCATCCGGCCCGCCTGCTCGCGCTGCTCCGGCTCGCCCGCCGCGAGCGACACCCCGCTCAGGCTGAGCAGCACGTCGCCCGCGTTCACCCCCGGCTTGGTCACACCCGCGGCCGCGGTGGCGGCGAGCAGCGTCGCGAGCGCGTCGTGGAGGCGCCGCCTGCTGTGCGCGAACGGGTTGCCGCCGGAGGAGATCACCGCGTGCAGGGCGTCCTTGAGCCCCCGCTTCGTGCTGATGTAGTCGAGGAACCGGTCCATCCACGTCCGGAGCGCCTCCTCGGGGGAGACCGTCGCCACGAGTTCCGCCGCCGCGTCGCACACCTCGTCCAACCGGGAGCGGTAGGCGGCCTCGATGAGCGCCTCCCTGGTCGGGAAGTGCCGGTAGAGCGTGCCCATCCCGACGCCCGCGTCCTTGGCGATCGTGTCGACGGTGGCGTCGAGCCCCTGCTCCACGAACAGGCGGAACGCGGACGCCACCAGCCGGTCGCGGTTGCGCTGGGCGTCCGCGCGCAGCGGTTTCGCCTCGCTGTCCGGCACGTCGCCTCCTCGGGCCGCTCGACGGAGTTCGCTCCGCTTCCAGCCTACCGGCGGCTAGCCCGCGAACCGGGACGGCCGGAGCCCGGACAGCATCAGCCGGAGGCCGTGCTCGAACCGCTCCTCCGGGTCGGTGTCCAGTTCCGCACGGGCCCGAGCGGTGAGGGGGAAGCGGTCGTCGGCGTCCGGTGTGGACCGGTCGGTCTGCTCCGCCTGCACCTCGACGGTGAAACCCTGGGCGCAGGAGTGGACGGACGTGATGCCGCGGGCCGCGTCCCGGACGGTGAAGCCCGCGTCGCACGGGGTCCGCAGCGCGAGTTCCACCGGACGGCCCAGCACGGCGTTGCTCAGGTGCGTGCCGGACGGGACGCGGGCGCCGTCGCGGTAGGCGGGCATCGTCGTGCTGAGGCCGCGCGCGGTCCCCGCGGTCCACTCCACCCACGACCCGCCCCGGCGCGGAGTCTCCAAACCGGACAGTGCGTCGGCGAAGATCGTCGCCGCCATGTCGTCGAGCGGCTCGCGCTCGTTCTTCACGTGCCAGTGGGGCGCGGGCGCCCGGACGTCCAGATCCGCGGCGATCCGGCGCGGCGTCAGGTCGTCCAGGCCGACCTCGTTGAGCTGCTCCAGCGCGGTCCTCACGCTCACCGTCCGGTCCAGGCGCATCGCCACACCATAAGCGCGCCAACGGGAATCGGACCGCGGGACGTGTCGGAGCGTCGACCGGGGGTGACGGTACGCACAGGGCTCTGCTATCTTGCTGTGCAAGGGAGTTCTGCTCCCGCTCCACGGATGTTGATCAAGAGCAAGTCGGGTTTCGCGCTCGGGGCGAGACCCGAACTGCTGTGGACCAACCCGTGGAAGGGCGGCCCGGCGCACTCGTCTTCGGGAGCTTGTGCGCCGGGGCCGTCCACCCCTCCGCCGCGGTCAGACGTACCGCGACTCGTCGAACTCCTCGCCCGACGCGGACCTGCCGAGGTCGCGGCCGAGTTCGGTCAGCTCGTCCACGAGCTCCAGCCCGACGAGCCAATCCCTTGGCAGGGCAGCGGTTCCGTGCAGCGCGCCGAGGATGTTGCCGGTGAGCGCCGCCGTCGCGTCGCTGCCGCCCGAGTGGTTCGCCGCCGCGCGGAGCGCGTCCACGAACTCCGACTTCCTCGGGTACACGAGGACGGTGTGGACGGCTATCGCCAACGCCTCCGGCCCGGTCCACCCGCTGCCCAACCGGTCGACGCGCACCGAGTCCAACCCGAGTTCGCGGTGCTCCTCGGCGAACACGACGGCCCGGTTCAACGCGTTCGCGGTGTACGGGTCGTCCCGCAGCACCCGGCCGATCACCTGGTCCACCGCCTCGCGCACCGGCCGCCCGCGCACCGCGAGCAGGTGCACCAGCAGCGCCAGCGCCCCACCCGACACCCAGCCGCCCGTACCGCCGTGCGTGAGCGCGGCGAACCGGCAGCCGAGGTCGTACGCGATGGCCGCGCTCGGGGCGAACCCGGCGGGCGCGGTGCGGGTGACGCCGTTGCAGCCCGACGACTCGTTGTGCGGGGCCTCCGGCGTCGGCGGCACGTCCGCCGCCAGCGCGCGCAGGCACGTGAGCCCCGGCGACCGGCTGGAGTACAGCCGCTCGTTCGCCAGCAGACCCGTCGCGCCCGGCTCGGGAGCGGCGATCTGCTGCGTGACCAGCCACCGCCGGTAGCTGTGCCAAACCGTTTCGATCGGCTCCCAGCCACCCGTCTTGCGGCCGTGCACGTAGGCCCGCAGGTACCCGTCCGCCGTGAAGAGGGTGAGCTGCGTGTCGTCCGTGATCAGCGCGGGCCGCGGGGGCGCCACCACCCCTTCGGGGCCGTGGTCGCGCTGGATGTCGGCCCAGCCCAGGTACTGCACCGGTGCGCCCAACGCGTCGCCGAGCGCCCCTCCGAGCAGGCACGCGGCTCCACGGTCGACCACCGCCAAAGGGTCGCGCGGCACATGCCCTCCTGCTCTGCCGGTCGTGAGCCCAGAACCCTAGTCGTCCCGTCCACGTCCGGTCACCGGAGTCGTGCGTTACCGAACCAAGTTGGTGTGGCAGGTATCTGACACGGGTCTTGCCACACCTGAACCAATGACTGTTTCGAACACCGAGGGCGGGGGTGGGCATGGCGGAGGGGGAGCACGGCGGTCGCAGCGGTACCGGACTGGAGTTCGGGGTGCTCGGGCCGCTCCAGGTGCTCGTCGACGGCCGTGCGCTGGTGCTCGGGCGCAAGGGGATGCGCGGGCTGCTCGCCATGCTGGTGCTGGAGGCGAACCGGGTCGTGCCGATCGACGAGATCGTCGACCGGATCTGGGCGGACGACCCGCCCGCCACCGCCAGGACCATCGTGCACGGGTACGTGTCGAAGCTCCGCAAGATGCTGGAGGAGGCCGACCCGTCCGGGTCGGCGGCCATCCTGACCAGCCCGCCCGGCTACCAGCTGTCGGTCGACCCGTGGCGGCTGGACCTGCACCGGGCCCGCCAGCTGATCTCGTCGGCGCGCGGGAAGCCCGCGCCGACGAGGGCCGGGCTGCTGCGCGAGGCCCTGGGGCTGTGGCGGGGCCAGGTGCTGGCCGACGTGCCGGGCAACCCGATCACCACCGACCTGGACGAACTGCGGATGTCGGCCGTCGAGGACCGCATCGACGCCGAGCTGGAGCTGGGCCGCCACCTCGAACTCGTCGGGGAACTGCGGCAGCTCGTCACCGAGCACCCGTTCCGCGAACGGCTCGTCGCGCACTCGATGCGCGCCCTCTACCGCTCCGGCCAGCGGGCCGACGCGCTGGAGGCCTACCAGCGGTTCCACCGGCGCGCCGTGGAGGAGCTGGGCATCGACCCCGGCCCCGACCTGCGGCAGCTGCACGAGCAGGTGCTGCGCGACGACCCGGTGCTCAGCGACCCCGGCGGCACCGACCGGCGGGTCGTGGAACCGCGGCCGGGCGTGGTCGTGCCGCAGCAGCTGCCCGCCGCCGCGGGCGGGTTCGTCGGCCGCGCCGCCGAACTCGGCTGGCTCGACCGGCTGTGCGCCCAGCGCGACCCGTCCGCCACCACGATCGCGGTGGTCGACGGCGCCGCGGGCATCGGCAAGACCGAGCTGGCCGTGACCTGGGGCCACCGCAACGCCGAGCTGTTCCCCGGCGGGGCGCTGTTCGTGCCGATGCACGGCTTCGAGGGCGACCGCAGGCCGGTCGAGCCCTCCGAGGTGCTGGCCCGGTTCCTGCACGCCCTCGGCGTGCCGCCGGACGCCGTGCCCGACGACCTGCCCGACCGCGTCGGCCTCTACCGCTCGCTGCTGGCCCGCCGCCGCGTGCTGGTCGTGCTGGACGACGCGTGGGACCCCGACCACGTCCGGCTGCTGCTGCCGCCCGGCGCGGGCTCCCTCGTGCTGATCACCTGCCGCCGCAGGCTCGAAGGCCTCGTGGTCAGCAACAGCGCCCGGATGCTGACGGTGGGGGCGCTCAGCGCCGCCGAGTCGATCAGGCTGGTCGACGAGGTCGTCGGCGAGCCCGTGTCGGAACGGGACCCGGCGGCGGCGCGCAAGCTCGTGGAGCTGTGCGGGTACCTGCCGCTGGCGCTGCGCATCGCGGCGGCCAGGCTGGCGCTGAGTCCGGAGTGGACGCTCGAGGAGCTGGTCGCCCAGCTCTCCGACGACGACAACCGGCTGAGCCTGCTCGACCTGCCCGACGCGGGCGTGGGCGTCCGGCGCGCCCTGGAGGTCTCCTACCGCACCCTGGCACCGGAGCTGACGGACGCGCTGCGGGCGGCGGGACTGGTACCGGGCCGCTGGGTGAGCCCGCACGCCGTCGCCGCGATCTGCGACGTCGACGTGCGGACCGCCGGGTCGCGGCTGGCCGACCTCGCTTCCGCGCACCTGCTGGAGGAGCGGTGGCCGGGCGGGTTCGTGCTGCACGACCTGGTCCGGCTGTTCGTCCGCGAGGTCGCGGGCGACCCGGCGTCGCGGACCGCCGCGCTGAGAGCGCTCATGCGGCACTACCTGGCGGCGTGCGACCACGCCCGCAGGCTCATCCGGCCCAGCAAGGACGGGCTGGCCTTCGCCACCGACTCCGCGCGCGACGGGCCCGGCACGTCCGCCGAGGCCCTGGCCTGGTTCGACCGCGAGTGGCCGAACGTCGTGGCGCTGGTGCACGCCGGGTCGGAAGCCGGACTGCACCAGCAGGTCTGGCAGCTCGTCCGGCTGGTCCACACCTACTGCCTGGCCAGGACCGTCGTGCGCGAGTGGGTCGCGCTCGTCGGCTTCGGGCTGGCCTCCGCACGGGTCAGCGGCGACGAACTGGGCGAGATGCTGCTGCTGCACGCCGTCAACGCCACCAGCGCCCGGCTCGGGATGCTGGCGTCGTCGTTACCCGAGGCCCGGCGCGCGCACCGGATCGCCGTCGCCCTCGGCGACCCCCGCTACCAGGTGCTCACCCTGGGCCAGCTCGCCAACGCGCTCGCCGCCGTCGGCGAGCACGAGGAAGCCCTGCTGCACCACTGGGCGTCGATCGACCTCGCCAAGCGCGAGGACGACGTGCTCGGCCAGGCGACCGGGCTCAACAACGTGGCCCAGGTCGAGCAGTCGCTCGGCCGCCGCGAGGTCGCCGCCGCCCACCAGTTCCAGGCGATGGAGATCTACCACCGCGCCGGTGACGAGCGCGCCTACGTGCTGGCCGTGAACAACCTCGCGGAGCTGTACGTCGAGCTGGGACGGCTCCGCGAGGCCGAGGAGTACGCCCGGCAGGGCGTCGAACTCGCCCACTCGGGCGCCATGCCGTTCGAGGAGGCGTTCGGGCGGCAGGTGCTCGGCGCGGTCCTCGCCAGGCGGGCCGAACGGGTCGCCGCGCAGGCCGAGCTGACCGAGTCGCTCCGGCTCTTCGAGCAGGTGGGCTCACCGCGTGCGGTGTCGGTCAGGACGGCACTGGAGCTCTTGACCTCCGAGGTTTAGCGGCTGTTTAGCCCTCGGGGGGCCTGATCTGGCAATTTGGTCGTGGGCGCTGATCAAGCATCGGCTGCTCAGCGCCTGGGTGGCACTTGAGGGGGGAACTCAAGGGGGGCGCCACCCAACCGGTCGGCCGGCATTCGGGGGAGAGTGCCGGCCGACCGGTGCCGCATCCAGCCGACTCCGGTGGTCCCGCGGCGGTTCGTGCCGCGCGTGACGACCACCCGCCCGCCTCCACCGCGTGAACGGCCCGACCGGGCCGCTCGGCCCGGCGGTCCGGGTGGTCCGGTGGGTGTTCTCCTCGGTCCTGGCTCGCTTGGCCCGCTTGGCCCGGTGGTCCGTTCGGTGTCCCCGGTCGCTCCTGGTCCGGTCGGCCTCGGTGGTCCGGTCGGTGTCCCGGTCAGGCCTGGCCCGCTCGGCCCGGTGATCCGCTCCTGGTGACCCGCGGCGGGTCTGGTGGCCAGCTCAGCCGCACCACCCGGATCCAGTCGCGTCCAGGCCGCCCCCTGCGCCAGCCGCCCCACCCGGCCGCCGCGGTTCGGAACAGCCGGTCGTCGCGCGAAATCGGGGGTCCCCCTGCGTGCGAGGCCCCCGACATCGAACGCTACAACGCGGTACCGACACAGAATTTGAATCGATCTTGGAATTTCCTAGTCCGCGCACACCGGGAGCAACTCGGGGCGTTTCGGGGCCAGGCCGTCGCCGGCGGACTCGCCCCTGACGAGCCTGCCCACGAACGGCACGACGTGTTCGCGCGCCCATTTCAGGTCGCGGCGGCGCTGCGTCATCCAGCGGGACTCCTCCGAAGGCGGCCACGGTGTGTCCCACGCCTCTTCGGTCTTGTAGCCGAGCACTTCGGCGGTGCGCAACGCCACACGGCGGTGGCCCTCCGGGGACAGGTGGAGGCGGTCCTCGCTCCACGCCCTCGGGTCGTGCAGGACGGACATCGCCCACAGGTCGACGACGTGGCAGTGGTAGCGGTCCGCGACCGACCACAGGTGGGTGTTGTAGATGGCGATCTTGCCGCGCAGCGAGCGCAGCAGCGGGGTGGTCTTGGTGTCGAAGCCGGTGAAGACGATGACCTCGCTGCCCGCGGCGCGCAGGTCGGCGACGGCGATCTCGTAGACCTCGGCCAGCGCGTCCGGGTCCGTGCCGGGGGTGAGGATGTCGTTGCCACCCGCGCAGAACGCGACGAGGTTCGGCTTCAACGCCGTGGCCAGCGGCAACTGCTCCTCGACGATCTCGTGCAGCGTCTTGCCGCGGATGGCGAGGTTGGCGTAGCGCAAACCGCTGTGGTGGGTGGAGATCAGCGCCGCGAACCGGTCGGCCCACCCCATGAAGTGACCGTCGGGGCCGGGGTCGTCCATGCCCTCGGTGAAGCTGTCCCCGAGCGCGACGAAGCTGCTCAATTCCTGCACCTGCGATCCCTCCCTCTGCGCGACCGGCCCAGATCCCCTCCAAGGTCGCGCGAACAGCATGCCCCCGGCCCGTGCGACCGCGCTACCGAGGTGATGGAACCGTAGTTCGCGATCCGCGCAAAGGTAAACCCAATTGGTCGGGAATGGATTCCCGCGCACCCGAGTTCGTGGTGCGGTCGTGTCCCTTGATCACTCTTTCGAGGGAGGGATGCGCGCATTGGGCGGTTTATCGCAATTCACACCCTAGGATTTGCCGTTCCGCACACCGATCGCGCCTGGAGAGGTCTTGCCTGTTCGTCCACCCCTGCCCGTCATCTCCGTCGGGGCCGTCGCCGTGTTCACGGGGCTCGCGTTCGGCCTGTGGCTCGGAGCGTCCGCGGAGCACCCCCGCGGCGAGAGCGGCGGCGCGGACCCGAGCAGCAGCGGCGACCCCGAGGTCCGCCAGAGCGGCGGCGACCTGCCCCCGATGGACTTCGAGGGCCGGGTGCAGACCACGACCCCGCGCCCGTCGAAGGCGTCCACGACGGCCCGGCCGTCAGCGGTGGCGGAGTCGTCGGCCGTCGAGTCGTCCTCGGCCGAGCCCACCCCCGCGGCGAGCAGCGCGGTCGGGGTCACGCCCACGCCGGAACCGCCCACCCTGCCGTCGATCCCGGAGGTCGCGGCCAGCTCGATCGTCGGGCCGCCGTCGTCCTCGGTGTCGATCGGCACCTGAAAGGCCCGGTGCGGAGGAGCGCCGCCGCCGATCAACTCCTCCGCACCGGGGTCTGGGCCGGCGCGGGGGAGCGCCGCCGCCGATCATCTCCCCCGCGCCGGTGTTCTGGGGGCCGGTGCCCCGGCCGGGATCAGCCGCCCGCCACGGCGTCGAGCGCCGGTTCGACGGGCAGGTCGGCGTACGCCGAGCGCAGCCGCAGCTCGGCGGCCGGGCTCGTGCCGATGGCGTCGAGGCCCAGCAGCGCGGCTCCCACGACCGGCGGCAGGTCGACCACGCGGATGCGGGCCAGCGGCGCCGACCGGGCCAGGCGCTCGCGCACCGCGCCGACGACGACGTCACCCGTGCCGGTCAGCACACCGCCGCCGAGCACGACGTCCACCGGCTCGGCCAGCAGGTCGAGCCGCCGCAGGGACACCTCGGCGAGCACGCTGACCTCCTCGACCAGCCGCTCCACGACCTCCTGCGCCACCCGGTCACCGGAGGCGGCCACGTCGAACAGCACCTGGCACAGCGCGTGCTCGTCCGCCTCCGCCTCGCCGAAGTGGATCCGCTCCACGGCCTCCGCGGCGGTCGTCGTGCCGAAGTGCGCGACCACGGCGGGCAGCAGCGCGGTGGACGCCCCCCTGCCGTCCTCCGCCCGCACGGCCAGCCACAGCGCCTCGCTGCCGATGTGGCCGCCACCGCCCCAGTCGCCGGAGATCCGGCCCAGCGCGGGGAAGCGGTGCGTGCGACCGTCCTCGGCGACGCCGACGCAGTTGATGCCCGCGCCGCACACCACGGCGACGCCGATGCCGTCGGTGGTGCCCGCCCGCAGCAGCGCGAACGTGTCGTTGCCGACGACCGACGTCTCCGACCAGCCGTGCCGCTCGACCTCCGCCGTCAGCTCCTGCTCCTCGCGCGGCAGGTCGGCCCCGGCGAGGTAGGCCGCGGTGTGCCTCGCCACCCGTTCGTCCGGGGACAGCCCTGCCTGCCGGGCCGCCTCGCGGACGAGCCCGTCGAACACCTCCAGGCTGCGCCGCAGGCCGACGTTCTGCGGAGAGGCACCCGGCCCGCGCACCTGCGCGAGCACCTGCCCGTCCGCGTCGACCAGCAACACGGCTGTCTTGCTGTTCCCGCCGTCGATGGCGAGCACCCGGTCGGTCATGCGTTCTGGCTCCTCGTACACCTGTGGTCGATCAAGGGCGGTCGGCTCCGGTCAGGAGGAGTTCCTCGCCCACGGCAGGAAGTCCTGGTTCTGCGCGACCAACTCGTCGGCCAGCCGTTCCGCGGTGGCGTACTGCCCGATCAGCGGGTGGGCGAGCAGCGCGTTCGCCACCCGCTCCCGACCGCCGTGGACGGCCGCCTCCAGCGCCAGGTACTCGTACCCCGTCACGTTCGCGATCAACCCGGAGAACAGCGGTTCCACCGGCTCCACCGGCAGCGGCACCGCACCGTCCGAGGTGACCGCGGCGGGCACCTCCACCACGGCGTCGTCCGGCAGGAACGGCAGCGTGCCGTCGTTGCGCACGTTCACCACGTGCCGCTCCGCGCCGGTGCCCCCGGTGAGGGAGTGCACGAGCTGCACCGCCGCCTCCGAGTAGAAGGCACCGCCGCGCTGGGCGAGCTGCTCGGGCTTGGTCACCACCGCGGGGTCCGCGTAGATGTCCATCAGCTCCTCCTCCACCGCCGCCACGGTGTCCGCGCGCGGCACCTCCACCCGCTGCTTCTCCACGACCTCGTCGTGGTTGTAGAAGTAGTTGAGGTAGTACGACGGCACGGCGCCGATGCGCCGCATCAGCGGCAGCGGCAGCCGCATGTGCTCCGCCAGCGCGTCGCCGTGCTCGCCCAGCAGCTCCGGCAGCCGGTCGACGCCGTCGACGACCACGCTCCGCTCCCACGTCAGGTGGTTGAGCCCGACGTGGCCCAGCTCCACGGCGTCCGCCTCGACCCCCAGCACCGAGGCGGCCCACCGCTGGAACCCGATGGCCACGTTGCACAGCCCCACGGCCCGGTGGCCCGCCTGCTGGAGCGCCCGCGTCACGATGCCGACGGGGTTGGTGAAGTTGACGATCCACGTGTCCGGCCCGGCGACGGCCCGCACCCGGTCCGCGATGTCCAGCACCACCGGCACGGTCCGCAACGCCTTCGCGAGCCCGCCTGCCCCGGTGGTCTCCTGGCCGACGCAGCCGCAGGTCAGCGGGAACGTCTCGTCGGTCCGCCGCGCCGCCTGGCCGCCGACGCGCAGTTGCAGCAGCACGGCGGCGGCACCGTCGACACCCTCCTCCAGGTTCGCGGTGGTGGTGATCCTGGCCGGGTGGCCCGCGTGCGCCAGCAGCCGCTGGGCGAACGGGCCGATGACCGACAGGCGGTGCGCGTCCGGGTCGACCAGGACGATCTCGTCCACGTCCAGGCTGGTGCGGCGGCCTGCGATGCCGTCGATCAGCTCCGGCGTGTAGGTCGAACCGCCTCCGACAACGGTGAGCTTCATCCTTTGACTCCTGTGAAGGTGATTCCCCGCACGAACGACTTCTGCGCGAAGAGGAACAGCACCAGGACCGGGACCAGGACCAGGACGGTCGCGGCCATCGTGAGGTTCCACTGGGTCGTCCGGTGCATGCCGCGGAACGACGCGAGCGCGATGGACAGCGGCCAGCTGTCCTGGCGCTCGCCGACGTAGAGCAGCGGGCCGAAGTAGTCGTTCCACGTGTAGAGGAACGTGAACAGCGACGCGGCGGCGATGCCCGGCCTGGTCATGGGCAGCAGGACGCGGTAGAGGATCTGGAACTCGTTGCAGCCGTCGATCCTGGCGGCGTCGAGGTAGTCCTCCGGGATGGTCAGGAAGAACTGGCGCAGCAGGAAGATGCTGAACGCGTCGCCGACCAGGTAGGGCACGATCAGCGGCCACAGCGTGCCGGTCAGGCCCACGCCCGCCCACATGCTGTACAGCGGGACGGCGACGACCTGCGGCGGCAGCATCATGGCGGCGATCAGGAGCATGAACGCGGCGCCGCTGCCGCGGAACCTGAAGCGCGCCATGGCGTACGCCGCCGGGATGCTGGAGACCAGCATCCCGAGCGTCGCGACCCCCGAGTACACCAGCGAGTTGCCGAGGTAGCTCAGCATCGGCGCCCGCTCGAACACCGACGCGAAGTTGTCGAAGTGCCACTCGGTCGGCCACGTGTTCGCCGTGAGGGCCTGCTGGTCGGACATCACCGACGTGAGGAACACGAACAGCAGCGGCACGGTGAAGACCACGCCCATGACGAGCGCGATGCTGTGCACCGCGATCCAGTTCAGGACCTGGACCTTGTTCCTGCGCCGCTTGGGTACCCGCGGCGCGGGCGCGACCTCGCGGGGTTCGCTGAGCAGAGCGGTCATCAGCTCCTCGCCTCCTCGGAGTTCGCGGCGCGCAGCTGGCGGATGAGGATCGCGGTGAAGGCGAAGGACACGATGAACAGCACCACGGCCATCGCCGACGCGTAACCCATGTGGTAGGCCCGGAAGCCCTGCTGGTAGAGCCAGATCGGGAACGTCAGCGTCGAGTTGTTGGGGTACCCCATGACCTGGCTGTTGCCGACCATGCCCGCCGAACCCGACGCCACCGACCCGGCGACGACGGCCTGGGTGAAGTACTGGAGGGCGAAGATCACCGAGTTGACCACCCCGAACAGCAGCACGGGCGCGATCGTCGGCAGGGTGATCTTGCGGAACCGCATGACCGGGCCCGCGCCGTCGAGCTGCGCGGCCTCGTACAGCTCCTTGGGCACGTCCAGGATCGCGGCCAGGATGATGATCATGATCTCACCCGAGCCCCACAGCGTGAGCAGCGTCAGCGCGGGCTTCGACGTGGCCGGGTCGTTGAACCACAGCGGACCGTCGACGCCGAACCAGCCGAGCACGGTGTTCACCGGGCCGGTGCCGGGGTTGAACACGAAGA
Organism: Umezawaea sp.; assembly: GCF_036375055.1. Lineage (GTDB taxonomy): Bacteria > Actinomycetota > Actinomycetes > Mycobacteriales > Pseudonocardiaceae > Umezawaea. The sequence continues at coordinate 13,172 of NZ_DASUSQ010000165.1, read as the reverse complement.
CGAACGTCAGCGTGGCCGCGACCGGCGGGACCAGCGACGGCAGGTAGCAGAGGGTGCGGAGCAGGCTGTTGCCGGTGGTGACGCGCGCCAGGATCGACGCGACGCCGAGCCCGAACGCCACCCGCAGCGTCGTGATCACCACGACGAGCCACAGCGTGTTCGCCGCCGCTGTCTTGACCACCGGGTCGCCGGTGAACAGGTAGACGAAGTTGCGGAAGCCGACGAAGTCGGCCGTGTCGAGCCCGTTGTAGTTGGTCAGCGAGAAGTAGGCGGTGGCCAGCAGCGGGTAGATGAAGAACACCGAGACGCCGATGGCCCACGGCGCCAGGAAGAGGATCACCCACTTGCGGTTGCGGGCGCGGACCCCCGCCCGCCCCCGAGCGGGGGCGGGACGGGAGGTCGCGGGCTCCGCCGTCCGGCCGGGCAGGGTCGCGGTCACGGTGCCGACCTCACTTGCCGAGTGCCTTGGCGTCGTCGATCTGCTTGTCCAGCGTCGTCAGGCCCGCACCGAGGTCGGGGACCGAGCCGGACTGCCAGGACTCGCTGAAGTCCGACACGATCTTGAGGTACTGGTCGCCGATGGTGCTGGCGGGGTTGGACGTCAGGTTCTCGTTCTGGAAGGCGTCCAGGAACGGCTTGAACGTCTCGCCCAGCTTCAGGTCCGGGCTGCTCAGCGACGTCTTGGTGCTCGGCACGTTGTGCAGGCCGTTGGCCAGGCCGACCAGCGCGTCGGTGTCCGAGGTCAGGAACTTGACCAGGTCCCACGCGGCACCGGGGTTCTTGGCGCCCTTCGGGATGCCGATGATCGTGCCGGTCGTGTAGCCGCCGCCGTGGTTCTCGGGCTTCGACGTCGGGATCGTCGCCGTGCCGTAGTTCAGCGCGGGGGTCTGGTCCGCGATGAACGCCGTGCGGTACTCGCCGTCGATCGCCATCGCGACCTTGCCCGCGTGGAAGCCGTTGTCGGCGCTGTACTCCTGGCCGAGGCCGGCGGTGAACTTCTGGAGGTTCTCCCAGCCGTAGAAGTCGATGAGCTCCTTCTGCCAGGTGAACATGTCCTTCCAGCCCTGGTCCTGGCCGAGGATGGACCTGCCGTCCTTGTCGATCCACTTCGCGTCGAACATGGTCGCCACGATCTGCGGCTTGAACGCGTAGAAACCCATCTGCGGCAGGAAACCCGCGACCGCGATGGAGCCGTCGGGGTTCTTGACGGTCGTCCTCTTCGCGTAGTCCAGCAGCTCGGCCGTGGTCTTCGGCGGGGCCGTCAGACCGGCCGCGGCGAGCAGGTCCTTGTTGTAGTACAGGCCGTAGACGTCGGCCAGCATCGGCAGCGCGACGCGCTTCCCGTCGTACTCGGTGTAGTCGCGCACCGCCTGCGGGATGTCGTCCAGGTCGTACTCGTCGCGCTCGATGTAGGGCTTGAGGTCCTGCCACGCGCCGCTGGACGCGAACTGGCCGATGTTGTCCGTGGTGAACGAGATCGCCACGTCCGGCGGGTTGCCGCTGCGGATCGACTGGGTGATCTTGTCGTCGTCCTGGCTGCCCTGGTTCTCGATGGTGATGTTCGTGTGCTTGCCGTGGTACTTGTCCAGCGCTTCCTTGAGGATCCCCAGCTCGCGGTCGGAGAAGTTGCTCCAGACCTGGACCGTCACCGCCTGGTCCGCGCCGGGTGCCTCGGCGGGACCGGAAGCGGCGCCGCCGCCCGCGGTGCACGCGGCGGCCACGGCGCCTGCCGCGGCGACGGCAAGAGCTGACCGGAAGCGGAGCCGCGAACGGCCTGGCTTGGTGCGCATTGGCCCTCCTGGGGAGATCAACGGTGGGTGGGGTGGGCGAAGTCCACGGCGGCGGCGGCGCCGTGGTGCTGTCCTCGGAAGGGTTCGGTCGTGGCGGCGGGTAGGCCGAACACCTGTTCCCTGGCGACCGAGAGAGCCGTGTGCAGTGCGCCGGAGCGCACCGGCTTCCCGGTGACCAGCGCGAGCTGGACGGGGGTGCGGGGCACCACCAGTCGGCGGATCTCCGCCGAGACGAGGTCGACGAGGGTCGTGCCGCCCGCCTGGGCGACGTCGCCGGAGAGGAGGACGAGTTCGGGGTCCAGGACGCTGATCACGCCCGCGACGCCGGTGGCGATGCGGCGGGCCAGGTCGACCAGGAACTCGCGGCCCGCGGGGCCTGAGCTGAGGGCCTTGCGGACCGCGCCCTCGCCGGTGCGGGCCGCCACGCCGTGGGCGCGGGCCAGGCGGACCAGCGCGCCGTTGTCCATGAGTTCGCCGAAGGTGCCGCCGGAGCGGTCCGTGCCGGTCTCCGCCACGGCCCGGTCGGGGATCTGGAGGCCGTCGATCTCGCCCGCGCCGCCCGTGGCGCCGCGCAGCAGGACGCCGTTGACGACGACCGCGGCACCCACCGCGTCGGCGGGCCAGATGAGGACGAAGTCGCGGACCTCGGTGGCCCGGCCCGCGATCATCTCCTCCACGGCCACGAGGTTGACGTCGTTCTCGACGGTCACCGTGGTGCCCAGCAGGGCGTGCAGCTCGGCCGGCAGGTCGAACCCGCCCCAGCCCGGCATGTGCGGCGCGTAGGCGAGCTTGCCGGTGGCCGGGTCCACCGCGCCGGGGCTGCCCACCACGACGTGGTGGAGCGCGTCCGGGGTGAGTCCCGCCTGGCCCGTGGCCTTGCTGATGGCGCTGTGGAAGGCCTCCAGCACCTCGGCCTTGCCCGCCTTCGGCATCGGCGCGCTGTGCTCGGTGAGCAGCGCGCCGGAGATGTCGGCGATGGCGACGTCGACGTCGTCCGGCGTCAGGTCCACCGCGGCCACGTGCGCCAGGGCGCCGTTGACCGACCAGAGCTGGGCCCTCGGACCCCGGCCGCCGCCGCGCAAACCGTTGCGCAGGACGGTGTTCGACTCCTCCAGCCGGGTCAGCAGCTGCGCGGTCGCGGGCTTGGAGAGCCCGATCAGCCCTTCCAGCTCGGCTCTGGTGAGGGGGCCGTTGCGGAGCAGCGCCTCGATGGCGGCGCGGTCGTTGATCTCGCGCAGCAGTCGTGGGCTTCCGGCTCGCATCGGTTCTCCTGTCTGTTAACTTTCCAGACGATTTCGGGCAACCGTAGTAAGGGGCGTCACATTCGTCAATGCTCTTGCCGAACGCTGATGCGGGTCCGTTACCTGGGTAAGGTTTGCCTAAGGCAAGCTGGAGCCATGACCGAGACCCGTCAGGAGTCGCTGGCCGAACTGCTCGGAGGCCGCGGCGGGGCGGTGGACGCCTCGCTCCCGCCCGTCGCCTTCGTGGTCGGTTGGCTGGTCGCCGGGCAGTCCGTGGTCGTCGGGGCCTGGGCCGCCGTGCTGTGCGGCGTGCTGGTGGGGGCCGTCCGGCTGGCTCGGGGCGAACGCCCCCGCGCCGCCGTCGTGAGCGTGCTGATGGTCGTGGTCGCCGCGCTGGTCGCGCTCTACACCGGTCGGGCCGAGGACTTCTTCCTCGTCCAACTGCTGTCCAACGTGGCGAGCGCCTTGCTGTGGGCCGCGAGCATCGTGGTGCGGTGGCCGCTGCTCGGCGTCGTCGTCGGGATCGTGGTCGGCCAGCGGACCCGGTGGCGGAAGGACCCCGACCTGCTGCGGGCCTACGGGATCGCCAGCTGGGCCTGGGTCGGGCAGTACGTGCTCCGCGTCGTCGTCTTCGGATCGCTGTGGCTGACCGGGCAGGTCGTGGCCCTCGGGATCGCCCGCGCCGCGCTGACCTGGCCGTTGCAGGCGGTGTGCCTGGCCGCGTCGTGGTGGCTGCTGCGCCGGGCGCTGCCGGAGGACCACCCAGGGCTGCGGCACCCCAGGGTCGAGGACTGACCGGTCAGACCGGCCTGGGCGCCGTCGGGCCCAGCAGGGCGACCGCGGCCAGCCACGCCGCGCCCGCCGCACCCTCGGTCGCGACCCGCACCGTCGCCCCCGACCGCGTCCTGAGCATGGCCCGCAGGCGGTCGCCGACCGGGCTCGACGGACCCACCAGGCTGCCCACCAGCACGATCGGCGTGGTCTCGCCGGGGTTCCTCGCGGCCATCGCGGTGTCCGCCAGGTGGCCCGCCGCCGCCTCCACGATCTCCCGCGCGTGCGGGTCGTGGTCGGCCGCCATGGCGCTGACCAGGGGCGCGTACCTCGCCAGGCCGATCGGCGGGGCGCCGTTCACCACGGTGATCAGCCTCGACCACATGCGGCGCCGGTCGGTGGTCTCCACCAGAGACATGCCCAGCACGGCCTCCGCCAGCGCCGACAGCGGCTCGTCGGTCTCCAGCTGGCCCAGCGTGTCCCGGACCGCCGAGCGGCCCATCCAGAACGCCGAGCCCTCGTCGCCCAGCAGCCAGCCGTAGCCGCCGCTGGTCCGCTCCATCCGGTGACCGACGATCCTGGCCGCGATCGAGCCGGTGCCCGCCACCAGCACCGTGCCGTCCGGGGAGGCCGAGCCCGCCGCGAACGCCGCCTCGCTGTCGCTCACCACGCGCATCGGGCACCGCAGGCCCGCGCCCGTCCACGCCTCCTCGAAGAGGGTGGCCACCGCCGGGTCCGTCAGCTTGCTGGAGCCCGCCATGCCCAGCACCCCGGACCTGACCTTGCGGACGTCCAGGCCGTCCAGCGCGGCGCGCAGCGCGTCGCGGACCTGGGCGGCGGCCCTCGCGGGCGGGTGGGAGTTGGGGTTCGCGCCGCCCGCCACACCCGCTCCGAGCCTCGTGCCGTCCAGGTCCAGCACGACCGCCCTGGTCGAGGTGCCGCCGGCGTCCAGTCCCACCACGAAGCCCATTCGACCGAGTATGCCCAGAACGGGACGGGCCCGGCACACCCAACCGGGTACGCCGGGCCCACGATCCGGAGTGGTCAGTCGCCGTCGGTGACCTTCAGCGGCCGGGCGCGCTCGCCGGTCGCGTTGTGGTGCTGGAGGACCAGCAGCGCGTCCGCCCCGTCGGCGGCCAGCGCGGCGGGGTCGCGGGTGACGGCCAGCGCGGTGCCGTCACCGACCTCGTAGGACAGCGCCGCGGCCCCGCTGCCCCGGAACCACAGGCCCGGCTTGAGCGGGTCGAACGACATCGGGGTGGCGATGCGGTCGACGAAACCGTCCTCGCTGTCCGGCGCGGGGTAGTCGCCGTCGGTGCCCACGGTGTAGCTGATGCGGTGCGACGCCCCGGCGGGGTCGATGCCCAGCGCGGTCAGCGCCACCGGCAGCACCACGACGTTCGAGTCCATGACGTTGGTGTCGACGTCGCCGTACTGGCCGTTGACCGGCTGTTCGTCCACAACGGTCCCGTCGGCGGACCGCGTGCGCGCCAGCCACACGTCCGCCGTGACGTTCCCGGCGGAGTCCTCGGGCTTGGCGACCGACGTGGTGAAGTCGGCCTCGCCGTCGCCGGTCGTGTCGATCGAGACCTCCGGGGTGTTGCCGCTGCCGAGCGTGGTCCAGTTCCCCCACGTGGCGACGCCGAACGCGAGCAGAGCGTCGGCGGACGTGCCCTGCTCCCTCGCCAGGGGCGCGGTGGAGGCGGCGCCCACGTAGCGGAGGTCACCGCCCCTGGCGGTCGCGTTGACGGCGCAGTCGGTCTTCCGGTCGGTCCCGCAGTCGGGCATCTGCTCGCTGGTGCCCTGGAGCTCGAAGGCGCTGAGCAGCGAGCGGTAGGCGAGGTCGGCCTCGCCCTGGTCGAGACCACGACCGCTGGTGGTCAGGACGCCCTGGTCACCGGTGAACGCGACCGCGTCGGTGAGGTCGGCCACGGGCTTGGGGGCCGCGTAGACCGGGACGCGCAGGGTCGTGGAGCTCGCGGCGGGGTCGACGAGCAGGACCCCGGACGCCTCCGCCAGGTACTGCCGGGCCTGGTCGGCCTGCTCCCTCACCAGGGTCGGGTCGGCGGTCCTGCGCAGCTCGGTCGGGTCGGCGACGCGCAGGGTCACCCCGACGCGGGCCACGTCGAGCGGCTTGAGCAGCACCAGCGGAGTCGAGACCTCGACGGCGACGCCGGGGACGGACGTCGTCGCCCGGTAGGAGATCCGCGCGGTGCGGGGCCGGGTGCTCTTGTTGACGACCTTCACCGTCTTGGTCAGCGCGACCGGGCCGCCCACCTCCACCGGGCCGAAGGACACGCCGACCGAGCCGGGGTCGTCCTCGACCATGGCCAGCACCTCGGTGTCGAGGGCCGCGCGGGCGTCGACCCGGCCCGCGCCGACCCGCATGGGGGCCTCGGTGGTGCCCGTCGTGTTGTCGTCGCCGGACGTCACGGTCGCGCCCGCGGTGTTCACCACCGCGGCCTTGACCTCCTCCGGCGACCAGTCCGGGTGGGCCTCGCGGACCATCGCCGCGATGCCCGAGACGTGCGGGGCCGACATGGAGGTGCCGCCCTTGCTCACCGCGCCCGAGCCGGTGCCGACGTCCGCCGACAGGATCGTGTCGCCGGGTGCCGCGACGTCCGGCTTGGCCGCCGTCGCCCCGCGCGAGCCCCTGGACGAGGTCGGGGTGATGGTGTCCGCGAGCTTCGGGGTGGTGGTGGGCACGTTGTCGCGCAGCGCGCCGGTCATCCGCACCCGCGGGGTGCCGTCCGCGAGCGCGGGCCGCACCGCGTCGGTCGCGGTGCTGGTCAGCTGGAAGACCGGGATCTCCTCGTTGCCCGCGATGCTCGCGACGAAGTTGTCGCGGCTGGAGGTCAGGACGACACCGGTCGCGCCCGCGGCGTGCGCGTTGTCGGTGCGCACCGCCGAGCCGCACTCGCGGGTCGACTCGTCGTCGTCCCACTCCAGCCAGGCGACCCTGCCCGCCACGACCGCCCTGTCGGCGTCGGAGAACGGGTCGCAGCCGTCGGTGTTGGCCGGGTCGGTCGGCGCGACGGTCTCGGCGGTCAGGTCGAGCGCGTCGTAGCCGGTGAAGTTCTGGCTGTACTGGCCGGGCCGGGTGGCACCGGCCACCTCGATCCCGTCGAAGACCGCGAAGGCGTCCCTCGTGTTCGCCACGGCCAGCGCTTCCGGGGTGTTGGCGGGCGAGCCGCCCACGTCGTAGAAGTCGCCGCCGTTGCCCGCCGAGGCGACGACCAGCACGCCCGCCTGGGTGACCTTGCGGACGAACAGGGAGTCCGGGTCGTCCTGGCTGGTGTAGTCGCTGCCGAGCGACATGTTGAGCACGTCGAGGTGGTCGGAGAAGTCGCCGTCGCCGTTCGGGTCGAGCGACCAGTCCATCGCCTCCGTGGTGAGGTTCGTGCTGCCCTCGCAGCCGAAGACCTTCAGCGCGTAGAGGGACGCCCTCGGTGCGGTGCCGGGCCCGATCTTCATCGTGGCGAGCGCGTCGGCGTCGAGCGCCGCGTAGTCGCCGGTGAACGTGGAGCCGTCGGCGTTCTCGCCGTAGCCCGCGGCCGTGCCCGCGACGTGGGTGCCGTGGCTGCCGCAGTCGAGCGGGTTGCCGTCCGGCTTCGGCGTGGACTTCTCCGGATCGCGGGCGTCGTAGTCGTCGCCCGCGAAGTCCTTGCCGCCCACCACCTTCGCGGTGGGGAAGACGCCGGGGACCACGGTCGTGCGGTCGACCGCGTCGTAGGCCTCGACGGTGCCGGGACCGCCGAAGTCGGCGTGCGTGTAGTCGATGCCGGTGTCGATCACGCCGATGCGCACGCCGTCGCCGAGGCGGCCGGTCCGCCGCCACACCTCCAGCGCCCCGGTGAGCTGGACGGCGGCGGAGTTCTGCACGACCTTCGGCACGGTCAGCCTGACGGACCTCACCTCGGGAAGGGCGACCAGCTCGCGGATCTCGGCGGCGTCGGCCGTGACGACCACGCCGGAGACGGCGTTGGACGTCCTGGCGACCCGCTTCGCCGCCGCGTCCCGGCCGCGGAGCACGTCGACGACACGGTCGGCGGCGGCGTCGCTGCGCCGCCTCGCCTCCTTCGCGGCGGTGCCCGCCTGCTCGCCGCTCTCACCCCTGGCCCTGGCGGCGTTGGAGGTGTCGACCGCCGGGGCCTCGGTCAGCTCGACGAACGCGGTCACGGTGCCCGTCGCGGTGGTCAGCGACCCGCCGACCTGCTCGGACGTGCCCCCCGGCCGGGGTTCGCCCGTGGCGGCGGGCACGGACACGGCCGTCGGGGCCGGTGGGGCGGCCGACGCGACCTGCGTGGTGTGCAGGAGGGCCGCCACCAGCAGCGCCGAGGTCGCGAGCGCTCCGGCGGACCGGGGGGTCCGGTGGTTGTTCATGACCTTCCTTCGTCAGGCGGCGGGGCGGACTGGAGGGCACCGCTCCGGCCTTCAGTCGCACGGTGTTCCTCCCAACGGGGGGTTGATGGGCCTCTGGTCCTGTGCAGGTGACCGTGCTGGAGGACCATTCATCGGACGACTTCGCCGCTCTGGTCTAGACGGGAACCGTCCCTGCGAGCTATACATCCGATGTATTGCGTCACGACGAGGAGGAACAGCCGTGCAGTTCTTGCGTCTCGGAGAACCGGGATCCGAACGTCCCGCGGTCCGCCACGACGGCAGCACGTACGACCTCGCGCCGCTCACCGCGGACGTCGACGGCCGGTTCCTCGAAGCGGGTGGCGTCGGCGCCACGAGGGCCGCGCTGGCGGCGGGTGAGCTGCCCGTGCTGGACGAGGCGGGCCTGCGCGTCGGGCCGCCGATCGCGGCCCCCGGCAAGGTGGTCTGCATCGGCCTCAACTACCGCGACCACGCGGAGGAGACCGGCGCGGCCATCCCCGCCGAACCCGTCGTGTTCCTCAAGACGGCCGACACGATCGTGGGCCCGTACGACGAGGTGCTCATCCCGCGCGGGTCGGTCAAGACCGACTGGGAGGTCGAGCTGGGCGTCGTGATCGGCCGGACCGCGCGGTACGTGGAGTCCGACGCCGACGCGCTGGCCTGCGTCGCCGGGTACGTGCTGTCGCACGACGTGTCCGAGCGGGAGTTCCAGATCGAGCGCGGCGGCACGTGGGACAAGGGCAAGAACTGCGAGACGTTCAACCCGCTCGGCCCCTTCCTCGTGCCCGCCGACGAGGTCGCCGACCCCCAGCGGCTGGACCTGCGGCTGTGGGTGAACGGCGAGCCGAGGCAGGACTCCTCCACCAAGAACATGATCTTCCCGGTGGCCGAGGTCGTGCGCTACCTGAGCCGGTTCATGGTCCTTCGACCGGGTGACCTCATCAACACCGGCACGCCCGCGGGCGTGGCGCTCGGCCAGCCGGACCCGAAGCCGTACCTGCGGGAGGGCGACGTGGTGGAGCTGGAGATCGAGGGACTGGGCAGGCAGAAGCAAACGTTCGGGCAGGCCTGAGCATGGCCGCCGTCGTCGGGCTCGACGTGCTCGACATCCGGTTCCCGACCTCCCGCGAGCTGGACGGCTCGGACGCGATGAACCCGGACCCGGACTACTCGGCCGCCTACGTGGTGCTGCGCACCGACGACGGCCCGGACGGCTACGGCCTCGCGTTCACGATCGGCCGGGGCAACGACGTGCAGGCCGCCGCGATCCGCGCGCTCGCCCCGCACGTCGTCGGCAGGCCCGTCCCCGAGGACGCCGCCGCGCTCGCCGCCCTGTCCGCCGAGCTGATCGGCGACTCGCAGCTGCGCTGGCTCGGCCCGGAGAAGGGCGTCGTGCACATGGCCGTCGGCGCGGTGGTCAACGCCGCGTGGGACCTGGCCTCGCGCCGGGCCGGACTGCCGCTGTGGCGGTTCCTGGCGGCGATGACGCCGGAGGAGGTCGTCGGGCTGGTCGACTTCCGCTACCTCTCCGACGCGCTCACGCCCGCCGAGGCGCTGGAGCTGCTCCGCGCCGGTCAGGAGGGGCGGGACGAGCGGATCGCGCTGCTGGAGCGCGACGGCTACCCGGCCTACACGACCTCGCCCGGCTGGCTCGGGTACTCCGACGACAAGCTGGCCGGGCTGGCCAGGCAGGCCGTCGCCGACGGCTTCTCGATGATCAAGCTCAAGGTCGGCGGCGACCTCGGCGACGACGTGCGGCGGATGAAGCTCGCCCGCGAGGTCGTCGGCCCGGACGTCCGCGTCGCGGTCGACGCCAACCAGCGCTGGGACGTCGGCACGGCCGTCGACTGGATGCGCGAGCTGGCGCCGTACGACCCGTACTGGATCGAGGAGCCGACCTCGCCGGACGACGTCCTCGGCCACCGGGCCGTCGCTCGGGCGGTCGCGCCGATCAAGGTCGCGACCGGCGAGCACGTGCAGAACCGCGTGGTGTTCAAGCAACTGCTCCAGGCCGGAGCGCTCGACGTGCTCCAGCTCGACGCGTGCCGGGTCGCGGGCGTGAACGAGAACGTCGCGATCCTGCTGCTGGCCAAGAAGTTCGGCGTCCCGGTGTGCCCGCACGCGGGCGGGGTCGGGCTGTGCGAACTGGTCAGGCACCTGTCGATGTTCGACTACGCGGCGGTGTCCGGGACGATGGACGACCGCGTGATCGAGTGGGTCGACCACCTGCACGACCACTTCCTGGACCCGGCCGTGGTGCGCGACGGCCGGTACCTCGCACCGACCCTGCCGGGGTTCTCCGCACGGCTCAAGGACGAGACGCTGGCCGCCTACCGCTACCCCGACGGTCCGGTGTGGACGGCCCTGGCAACGGAGGCGTCATGACCGACTTCACCGACCTGGTCGCCGTGGTGACCGGTGGCGCGTCCGGGATCGGCCTGGCGACCGCGACGCTGCTCGCCTCGCGCGGCGCGCGGGTGGCCTGCCTGGACCTCGACGCCGACGGCGTCGGGGCCCCGCTGCTCGGCCTCACCGCGGACGTGACCGACGACGAGGGCGTGCGGGCCGCCGTGGCCGCCGTCGTCGAGGAGTTCGGCCGCATCGACGTCGTGGTGAACAACGCGGGCATCGGCGCGCAGGGCGACGTGGCGGCGAACTCCGACGACGAGTGGCGCAGGGTGCTCGACGTGAACGTGCTCGGCATGGTCAGGGTGTCGCGGGCGGCGCTGCCGCACCTGCGCGAGTCGCCGTCCGCGGCGATCGTGAACACCTGCTCCGTCGCGGCGTGGGCCGGGCTGCCGCAGCGCGCGCTGTACTCGGCCAGCAAGGGCGCGGTGCACGCGTTGACGCTGGCCATGGCCGCGGACCACGTGCGCGAGGGCATCCGGGTCAACGCGGTCGCCCCCGGCACCGCCGACACCCCGTGGATCGGGCGGCTGCTCGACGCCGCGCCGGACCCGGACGCCGAGCGCGCCTCGCTGGAGGCCCGCCAGCCGCACGGTCGGCTCGTGTCGGCCGACGAGGTCGCCGGTGCCGTGGCGTACCTGGCCTCGCCGCTGTCGGGGTCGACGACGGGCACGATCCTCGCCGTCGACGGCGGCATGCACGGACTGCGGCTGAGGCCCACGCCCTGAAGGAGTTCACCGTGAAGGTTTCGTTGTCGCGCTTGGGGTTCGGTGCCGCACCGATCGGCAACCTGTACCGCGAGGTCTCCGACGACCAGGCGCACGCGGCCGTGGACGCGGCGTGGGACAGCGGGGTCCGGTACTTCGACACCGCCCCGCACTACGGGCTCGGGCTGTCCGAACGGCGGCTCGGCGAGGCCCTCGCCGGTCGGCCGCGGTCGGAGTACGTGGTCTCCACCAAGGTCGGGCGGCTGCTGGAGCCGTTCGACGGCGGCGGCGACGACCTGGCCGAGGGGTTCGCCGTGCCCGCGACGTCCCGGCGGGTGTGGGACTTCAGCGCGGACGGCGTGCGGCGGTCGCTGGAGTCGTCGCTGGAGCGGCTGGGCACCGACCACGTCGACGTCGTGTACCTGCACGACCCGGACGACCACTGGGAGCAGGCGTCCCGCGAGGGGGTGCCCGCGCTGGTCGAGCTGCGCGAGCAGGGTGTGGTCGGGGCGATCGGGGTCGGCATGAACCAGTGGCGGATGCCCGCCCGGTTCATCCGCGAGACCGACGTCGACGTGGTGATGCTGGCGGGCCGGTACACGCTGCTGGAGCAGACCGCGCTGCCGGAGTTCCTGCCGCTGTGCCTGGAGCGCGGGGTGCCCGTGGTGGCCGCGGGCGTCTTCAACTCCGGCCTGCTGTCGCGCCCCTCGGTGCCCGACGGCGCCAAGTACGACTACGCCGACGCGCCCGCCGAGGTGCTGGACCGGGCCCGGAGGATCGCCGCGGTGTGCGACGGGCACGGGGTCGCGCTGCCGCGGGTGGCGATCCGGTTCGCGCTCGGGCACCCGGCCGTCGCGAGCGTCGTGATCGGGGCGCGGACGGCGGAGCAGATGCGGTCGAACGCGGCGAGCTTCGCCGCGCCGATCCCGGCCGAGCTGTGGACGTCGTTGCGGGACGAGGGGCTGCTCGGCGCGGAGGTGCCGGTTCCGTGATCGTCGACGCGCACCACCACCTGTGGGACCTGGACGTGCGGGACCAGGGGTGGATCACCGATCCGCCGATGGGGGTCCTGCGCCGCAGCTTCGGCGTGGCCGACCTCGACGAGCGGGCGAAGGCCTCCGGCGTCACGCGGACGGTGCTGGTGCAGACCGTCACCGTGCCGGAGGAGACGCCGGAGCTCCTGGCCGTCGCCGAGGACTCCGAGCTGGTCGGCGCGGTGGTCGGCTGGACGGACCTGACCGCGCCGGACGTGGCGGACGCCCTCGCCGGGCTGGCGGAGGCGCGCGGCGGGTCGTGGCTGCGGGGCGTCCGGCACCAGGTGCAGGGCGAGCCGGACCCGGAGTGGTTGTGCCGCGGGGACGTCCGGCGCGGGCTGGCCGCCGTGGGCCGGGCCGGGTTGGTGTACGAGCTGCTGACGCTGCCGGGCCAGCTCACCGCGGCGCGGCGGACCGCCGCCGCGCTGCCGGACGTGCGGTTCGTGGTGGACCACTGCTCGAAGCCGCCGATCGCGTCCGGCGACCTGGAGGGCTGGATCGAGCCGATCAGGTCGCTCGCGGCGCACGACAACGTGACGTGCAAGGTGTCCGGGCTGGTCACGGAGGCCGACTGGGCCCGGTGGACGGTGGACGACCTGCGGCCGTGCTTCGAGGTCGTGCTGGACGCGTTCGGGCCGGAGCGGCTGATGTTCGGGTCGGACTGGCCGGTGTGCCTGCTGGCGGCGGAGTACGCCGACGTCGTGGCGGCGGCGCGGGAGCTGACCGGCGAGCTGTCGGGGGCCGAGCGCGCGATGGTCTTCGCGGGCACCGCGACCGGGGTCTACGGCTTGGCACCGCAGGACGGGACCGGCTGACGCGGGGTCGTGGGGGGGCGGGCCC
>NZ_DASUSQ010000164.1:0-13796 GCF_036375055.1 Umezawaea sp. | reverse complement strand
CATCGGGCTCCTTGTCACGGCAGGGAAAGCAAGGTTGGGTGAAACATGTGGTCCAGACCACTGAACGGTCAAGGTCTAGACCAGTTGTGTCACTCGAATGGCCTAACAAGTGAATCGATCAGGAGCCCTGAAACCGTTTTCACGGGCCGGGTCCACTAGGGGTGGTTCGTGGGGGTTTCGGGGGTTCCGCGTGCGTCGAAAGTCGGCACCCCGATCACCCCCTGGTAGGTCGTGGGCGGCCCCCGATCCCGGAAGACTCGGTGCCGCCGCACGAATCCGGGGGAGGACTCGACATGGTCAGGATGGGCAAGCGCATCGGGGTGCTCGGGGTGGTCGTCGGGCTGGCCGCGCTCACGGTCGGCGGAACGGCCGTCGCCGACACCGACACCACCGGGCGGATCGACCGCGACGTCGTGCAGCGGGCGATCGACAAGGTCGTGCGGAACGGCGCGTTGGGGGCGCAGGTCCGGATCTCCGACGGCAGGAGGGGCTTCACCGCCCGCGCGGGCGTGGCCGAGTGGGGCGGTGACCGGCCGGTGCCGACCGACGGGCGGTACCGCGTCGGCAGCATCACCAAGGTCTTCGTCTCGACCGTCGTGCTCCAGCTGGTCGGAGAGGGCAGGGTCGACCTGGACGCGCCGGTGTCGCGGTACCTGCCGGGCCTGCTGCCCGACGGGGACCGGATCACCGTCCGGATGCTGCTCCAGCACACGAGCGGCCTCTACAACTACACCTCTGAGCTGCCGCTCGACCCCGCTGGGTTCGAGGAGATCCGCTACAGGCACTGGGAGCCGGAGGAACTCGTCGCGCTCTCCACGGCGAAGCCGCTGGACTTCCCGCCCGGCACGGCGTGGAACTACTCCAACACCAACTACGTCGTCGCCGGGCTGCTGGTCGAGCGGGTCACCGGCAAGCCGTACGCGCGGGCGGTCGAACGGCGGGTGCTCCAGCCGCTGCGGCTGCGCGACACGTCCGTGCCCGGCGACCGGACCGGGATCCCCGGACCGCACGCGCACGGCTACTACCGGGTCGGTGAGCAGGTCGTCGACGTCACCGGGATCAACCCGTCCGTCGCCTGGGCGGCGGGCGAGATGATCTCCACGACGGCCGACCTCGACCGGTTCGTCGCGGCGGTCGCGAAGGGCGAGCTGCTCAAGCCCGCCCAGGCCGCCGAGATGAAGAAGCTGACCGACGTGTCGCCCGGCTACGGGCTGGGGCTGGAGCACCAGGAACTGCCGTGCGGGGCCGAGGTCATCGGCCACGGCGGCGGCATCCCCGCCTTCAGCAGCCTGATGCTGAGCAGCGAGGACGGCCGCGTGCGGCTCGACGCGTCCTTCACGTCGGCACCCGACGGCGGCTCGGGCGACGGGGTGGAGGAGCTGATCAACGAGGTGTTCTGCGACTGATCCACCGTTAGCCATGAGGGGACCCTGGTCGGGGGTCCCCTCATGGCGTCGCGGCGGCTCGACCGCTGAAGGGCGGATAACCGACCGTGGTCGGACGGGCTCCGATTGGTCCGAACCGGTCGGATCGCCGGGGCGCGGGCGACTCGATCGTGGACGACCGGGTGTGCGGGGCCGCATTGGGTGCCCGAATATCACCCGACTGATCAATACCAATGGAGCACTTGGCTGAACGAGTGCGTTATTCGCGCCCGACCGCACGAACGCCTGCTACTTTGTTCCACGTCATGCGGGCGTTCCGAAGATTCGGTATTCATTTTCGGCGCCCTTTTGTGGTGAGGGCGATCGGAATCGAATGAACATCTACCTCGGTGGCATCATCTGGGTCGGCGCGGCTGCCTCCGTCGCCGCTGCCGCCGCCTACCTGATGCGCCGGTTCGGGTCGGAGGACGGACGCGAGGAGAACAACGCCGCCGCCGGTGGCGTCTTCTCCATCGTGGCGGGCCTGAACGCCGTCCTCGTGGCATTCGTGCTGATCGCGCTGTTCGACGCCACAGGATCCGCCGACGAGACGTCCTACCGCGAGGCCGACGGGCTCGTCGCCGCGGCGTGGGCCAGCGATTCGCTGCCCGAGGCGACGAAGGAGAAGGTGCACGACCTTTCCCGCGCGTACATGTCGACGGTGATTCGCGAAGAATGGCCGAAGATGCAGAGCGGGGCCGAGGTCTCCTCAATCGGCTGGACCCAGCTCGACCAACTCCGCGCGGTGGTCGCGCAAACGCCCGTCGACGACGAGTGGCAGACCGATCGCAAGACCGAAGCGGTGACCAAGCTGTGGGACGTTTACGAGGCGCGGCAGGATCGGATCAACGCGTCCGGTAATGGCGTCAGTTCCGTCGTCTGGTTCACGCTGATCGTGGGCAGCCTCCTCTCGCTCGGGCTCGCGCTGCTCTTCGGCGGGGCCAGGGTGCGGTCACACGTCGTGATCATGGCGACCCTGGCCGCGACCATGACCCTCCTGCTGTACGCCACCTACCAGTTGCAGAACCCGTTCAGCGGCGGGGCGAAGATCGGCCCCGACGCGTTCCAGGCGGCCATGGACCGGTTGCGGTGATCGTCGTCGCGGCGCTGGCGTGCCTGGCGCTCCAGGTCGAGGCCGTGTCGCCGGGCGGACCGTCCACGCTGCTCTCGGTCGAGCTGCCGTCGGGCGCCGCGACCACCGTCAGCGTGCTGGACCACCGGCTCAACGCTCTGGGCTACTCCGCCGAGCAGGGCGTGTACTACGGCGTCTCGCCCGACGGGCGGGTCGTCGAGGTCGACCGCCAGGGTCGCACCACCGACGTCGGCCACGTGCCCCACCCCGGACTCGTGCACGCCGTCGCGGGCGCCATCCACGGCGACCACTTCTACGTGCGCTCCGGGGGCGCGCTGTACGTCGTCGACGTCAACCCCGCGAGCACCGGCTTCCTCGAACTGGTGCGGGCCAGGGTGCTGTGGCCCATCGACGTCTTCCTGTCCATCGACGACTTCGACTACAACCCGTCCGACGGTCTCCTCTACGGCGTGGCCACCAGGACGCACGGGCACCCCGAGGTCGTCACGATCGACCCGGACTCAGGGCGGGTCGAGCCGCTGACGAACCGGGTGCGGCTGCCGGACGGGTCGGGTTACGGCGCGACCGTGCTCGGGCCGGACGGGGCGCTGTACGCGACCAACAACAACGAGGGCGGTCGGAGCACGCTGTACCGGGTGGCGCTGGACGGGTCCGGCGAGGTGACCAGGCTGTCGGAGCGACCGGCCGCGCGGACGATCGACGCGGCGGGCTGCGTCGCCGTGCCGCCGCCGACCACTCCTCCCGCGTCGACCACTCCCGCGCCGACCACGTCCGCACCGACCACGCCTGCACCGACCACTCCCGCGCCGACCACGTCTCCGCCGGTCAGGACGACCGCGGCACCGTCGTCCCCGACGACGGTGCCCGGAGCGGTGGTGCCCCCGTCACCGACCACGACGACCACCGCCGACCCGGTGGTTCCGGCGGCGGTGGTCCCGGTTCCGCCACCGGTCACGACGGCCACGACTCCGGCCTCGACCGCGCCGCGGCCGACGCCCCGGCCGGTGTTCGAGGTGGACCGGCCCGTGGAGGAGGTGGTCGCGCTGTCCGACCGCCGGACCGACAGCAAGCGCCGATGGAGCTTGGCCGTGCTGCTGCTCGTGATCGGTGCGGGGGCGGTTGCCGCGCAGCAGGGGCGGCGCGCGTAGAAGTGCTCTGAGCTGGTGGAACGTGGAATTCGAGGGCTGCTAGGTCCGGACGTGTCGGACCCTCGCGGCACCGTGGAGATCAGCGGAACGGGGGGCGTGAGCGCAGGCCCACGCCCCCCGGCGGGCGGCTAGGCGCCCGGACGCTGCTTGTCGTTCTTGCGGGGCTCCCGGCGCGACTTGGCGTCTTCGATCTGCCGGATCATCTCCCTGCGCACCTCGGTCAGCGCGATGTCCAGCTCGGGCTCGTGCGACGTGGCCACGAAGGGCGGCCAGCCGGAGAGGAACGCCTCGAACGTGACCTTCTGGTCCTTCTGTCCGCGTTCCTTCACCGACAGCGCCAGGTCGACCTGCGCGGGCTGCCACGTGTTGAGGTGGGGCGCGAGGTTGGCCAGCGCGTGGACCACTCGGCCCTGGTCGCTCGGGCCGAACCCGTTGCCCAGACGGAGTCGCTGCTCAAGGACTTCGGTGTCACTCATGGAACCACGCTACTTGGTCCCTAGTCCCTCCGCCCGACTGCGGCGTAGAACCCCACGTGCTCCGTCCGCCGGGTCAGTTCGGGGGTGTGGTCGTGGTGCCACTGGGTCGCGTCGACGAGACCGGGCGGAACCAGCTCCAACCCGTCCAGCATCGCGGTGATCTCGGCGTGGCTGCGGGTGTAGACCGGGTTCGCGGAGCGCTTGTAGACGTCCAGGGCACCCGCGGCCTGCTCGGGGTTGTGGTCGGACGTCACGTGCGACATCACGACGTAGCTGCCCGGCACGATGACGTCCCGGTAGGCCCCGAGCACGTCCTGGGGACGGCGCTCGTCGGGCAGGAAGTGCAGCACGGCGACGGCGAGGACGGCGACCGGCTTGGTGAAGTCGATCATCTCCAGCACGGCGGGCGCGGTGAGGACGTCCTGCGACACCGTGAGGTCGGCCCTGGTCACGGTCGCGTTCGGGTTGTCGCGCAGCAGGTGCTTGCTGTGCGCGTACGCGACCGGCTCGATGTCGACGTAGGCGATGCGGCTCTCCGGGGCCAGGCCCTGGGCGACCTCGTGCACGTTGCCGACCGTCGGGATGCCGGACCCCAGGTCGAGGAACTGGCGGATGCCCTGCGACACGCAGAAGCGCACGGCGCGCGCCAGGAAGGCCCTGTTGGCCCGCACCGCCTCGCGCATCCACGGCATGACCTTGATCGCCTGCTCGGCGAGCGTCCGGTCGGCCTGGAAGTTGTGCGCACCACCCAGGTAGTAGTCGTACATCCTGGCCGGGTTCGGCTGCTCGAGGTCGATGTCGTCGACCCCGTACCGCTCCTGTGTCACTGCGCCTCCTGTGCACCGAGGAACTTCTCCAGCTGGGCCACGACGAACGCGTGGTCCTCCGCCTGGGGCAGCCCGGAGACGCCGACCGTGCCGACGGGGCCGACACCTTCGACGATGACCGGGAAGACCCCGCCGTGGGCAGCGTAGAGGCCGGGGTCCAGCCGCGACGACTCCTCGAAGCTACTTCCTCCCACCTTGAACTGGGTGCCGACCAGGTACGAGCTGCGCCCGTAGCGGTCCACGACCCTCGTCTTGCGGTCGAGCCAGTCGTCGTTGTCGGCCGACGTCCCCGGCAGCGCGGCGTGGAAGATCCGCTGCCCGTTGCGCCGGACCGAGATGGTGACGGACAGGCCCTCGCCGCGCGCGGCCTCCAGCAGGTGGGCGCCGAGCGCCAGCGCCGTGTCGTTGTCGAAGCGGGTGAACCGGAGCCGCTCCTCCTGCGCCGCCAGCTCGGCCAGCAGTTCCGCGCTCATACCGCCACCACCTGTCCCGTGTTCGCGGACTCGAACGCGTCCTCGATGATCTCCAGCGCGGCGATGGCCGACTCCGGGTCGACGGGCAGCGGCCCGCCGTCGCGCAACGCGGCCACCAGCTGGACGTAGAACTCCTGGTAGGCGCCGTCCTCGCTGGGCACCGACTCGGTGTCGTCCAGCAGACCGATCGAGCCCCACGCGGACTCCGGCTCGACGCCCCAGCCCTGGTCGCCGGGCCGCAGGCCGTCGAGCAGCGCGTCCTCCTGGCCGTCCATGCCGTGGCTGGTGAACGCGGCCCGGTCGCCGAGCAGGCGGAAGCGCGGGCCGTTGTTCGCCGCCGCGGCGCTGGCCCACAGGTGCGAGCGGACGCCGTTGGTGTGCGTGAGGGCGACGAACACGTCGTCGTCCACGAGCGCGCCGGGACGGCGGCGGTTCAGCTCGGCGTACACGCTGCGGACCGGCCCGTTGAGCTGGAGGGCCTGGTCGACGAGGTGCGCGCCGAGGTCGTAGAGCAGCCCGCCCGCTTCCTCGGGGTCGCCGAACTCGCGCCAGTTGTCCCAGATCTCCGGGATCCAGCGCTCGTAGCGCGACTCGAACCGGGCGAGGGTGCCCAGCCTCCCGCTGGCCACGACCTCCCGCACGGTCCGGAAGTCGCTGTCCCACCTGCGGTTCTGGAAGACGGTGAGCGGCACGCCCTTCGCCTTCGCCGCCTCGACGACGCGCCGCGCCTGCGCGGCGGTCGGGGCGAACGGCTTGTCCACGACGACCGCGATGCCCCGGTCGATCGCGGCGAGCGCGAGGTCGACGTGGGTCTTGTTCGGGGTGCCGATCACGACGAGGTCGACACCGGACGCCAGCAGGTCGTCCGCGGTGTCGAGCAGCTCGACGTCCGGGTGCGCGGCGCTCGCCCGCTCGCGGCGTTCGGCGTTGGTGGTCACGATCGCGGAGAGCGCGAGGCCGGGGGTGGAGGCGATCAGCGGCGCGTGGAAGACGCGGCCGGCGATCCCGTACCCGATCAAGCCGGTGCGGAGGTCATCTGCCATGTGGAGTATTAAAGCAACGCTGTGGTGTAATCGCCAGCCAAAACGGACGACTCATGCGATCATGGCGCCGTGGCGAACTTGCGGTTCCTGCGTGGGTACAACGACGCGGTGGTGCTCGGGCTCGCTCGCCGTGGCGAACCCATGACCAGGGTCGAACTGGCCGAGCAGAGCGGGTTGACCCCCCAAGCGGTGTCCAAGATCGTCAGCAGGCTCATCGCCGACGGTCTCCTCGTCGACTCCGGACGGCGCAACGTCGGCGTCGGCAAACCCCGCACGCTGGTCCGCCTCGTGTCCTCCAGCAGGCTAGCGCTGGGTGCCGCCGTCGAGCGCGACGAACTGCGCGTGGTGCTGGCGGACCTGTCCGGCGCGGTCGTGGACCGCACGGTCACCGCCCTGCCCCGCGACTTCGGGCCCGCCGTGTTCGTGGAGGAGCTGGCGAACCTGGTCGAGGTGCTCCGCTCCCGCAACGACGTGTCCGACGAGCGGCTGCTCGGCGTGGGCATCGGCTTCGTCGGCCCGCTGGACCACCGCGACGGCGTGGTGCACGACGCCACCGGCCTGGTCGGCTGGCACGACGTGCCGCTGCGCGACCTCGCCGCCGACCGGCTGGGCCTGCCGGTCGTGGTCGACAAGGACACCAACACCGCCATGATCGCCGAGTCGTGGCGGCGCGGCGACGAACTCCGGCACGCCGCCCTGGTGATCGTCGGCACGGGTGTCGGCGTCGGGCTCCTGCTCGACGGGCAGGTGCACCGGGGGGCGCGCACGAACGCGGGGGAGTACGGGCACACGACCATCCAGCTCGGGGGTCCGCGCTGCGCGTGCGGGCGGTCCGGCTGCGTGGAGATCGTGCACAACCTCGCCGTCGCCGCGGGCGACCTCAAGGGTGCGGTGGCCGTGCTCGGCATGGCCGTCGCGGGGCTCGTGCAGCTGCTCGACCTCGACCACGTGGTCCTCGGCGGCCGGGTCGTGCAGGGCGCGCCGGACTTCTACGCCGACGCGATCCGCGAGGTCGTGCGCGACCAGGTGCCCCGCTCGGACTGGCTGGAGGTCGAGATCAGCGTCAGCCCGCTGGGTGACGACCTGGTCGCCGCCGGGGCCGCGATGCTCGTGCTGAGCGAGTTCTACAGCCAGCGCGGACCGTAGTGAAGGAAAGTACTTTCCAAACGGGAAAGTAGCCGGCATCCTGGTCTCGTACCCGACGAGCCCAGGAGGCGTCATGCACCAGCAACCCCCACCCCGTGAGGCCGCCGACGCGCTCGCGGAGATCCGGCAACGACAGGGGCAGGTCATCGAGCGGGCGCTGATCCCGAAGTGGTTCTGGTGGGCGATCGGCCTGCTGGTCGTCGGTTTCTCGGCCGTCGTCGAGACCGGCGACGGCCGGGCGCTCGGCATCGGCACCACCGCGTTCGTGCTCGGCAACTGCGCCGCGGTGGGCGCCGTGGCGCTCCGCGGCGTGCGCCGCGCCCAGCCGCGCGGCACGCTCCTCGGCGGCGCGGGTGTCCTGATGATCCTCGGCTTCACGCTCGGGGTGCTGGTCGTGACGACGCTCGCGTCCTTCTCGCTGAACGCGCTCGACGTGCCCCACTCGGCCACGCTGAGCGGAGTCGTGTGCGCCGCCCTCATGATCGGCGGCGAGCCGTTCCTCACGCGGAGGCTGCGGACCACGATGCTGGACCGCGCCGCGAGGGGAGCCCGGTGACGGAACCGAAGTTCGACGACCTGGTCCACGCGCCCACCCGCCTGTCGATCGTCTCGCTGCTGGCCGCGGCGGAGTGGGCGGACTTCAAGTTCCTCCGCGACACCGTGGGGACGTCGGACTCGGCGCTGTCGAAGCAGCTCACCACGCTGGAGGACGCGGGGTACGTCGAGATCCGCAAGCACTTCGTCGGCAAGCGGCCGCGCACCTCCGCGCGGCTCACCGAGGCGGGCCGCGCGGCGTTCGACGGGCACGTCGCGGCGTTGCAGGAGATCGTGGCCCGCGCGGGCGCCACCGTCCTGCCGGACTAGTCCTCCAGCACCCGGCCGACCGCGCGGGCGTACATGCGGTCCGGGCTGGGGGTCGTCGACGGGGTCAGGAAACCGGGCAGCATCGGCAGGTCCACGGCGAACGGCAGCAGGCGCTCGAACAGCGTCGTCGCGTCGGCGGGCCTGCGCTCCGGGTCCTTCTCCAGCATGTCCTGCAACAGCTCGTCCAGCGCCACCGGGATCCTCGGCACGGACGACGGCCGCTGCTTCACCTGCTTGTCGAACACCGTGTACGCCGTGTCGCCGGTGAAGAGCTGCCTGCCCGTCAGCATCTCGTGCAGCACGCACCCCAGCGCGTACAGGTCGCTGCGCGGTTCGGCGTTGCCGCGCTGGATCTGCTCCGGCGCCATGTACGCCGGGGTGCCGAGCATCTGACCCCACCGGGTGAACTGGGCCACGTCGGACTCGCGCAGCACCGCCAGCCCGAAGTCCAGCACCTTCACGCTGCCGTCCGGGCACAGCATCAGGTTCGTCGGCTTCAGGTCGCGGTGGCAGATCGACAGGCTGTGCGCGGCGGCCAGCACGGCGCACGCCTGCGCGGCGATCGACGCGGCCCACGGCACCGGCAGCGGCCCGTGCTCGCCCACCAGGTCGGCGACGGTGACGCCGTCGATGAACTGCATCACCTGGTACATCCGGTACTCGAAGACGCCGAAGTCGTAGAGGACCGGCGCGCCCGCGTGCTCCAGCTTCGCCAGGATGCGGGCCTCGCGGGTGAAGCGGTGCTCCATCTCCTCGTCGCGCCTGCCGGGCAGTTGCAGGAACTTCACCGCGACCCGGCGGTCCAGGTGGCGGTCGTAACCGCCGTGCACCGCACCCATCCCGCCCTGGCCGAGCGGCAGGTCGTCCAGCTCGTACCTGTCGGCGATGAGCATCCGGCCTCCCGTCCGTGCTAGTCCCTCGGTCGGAGGTGACCGTCCACCAGGCCGCCGAAGCCTAGCCGGATCACGCTCTCCCCCAGCGCCGCCGTCTCGCGCAGGGCGTCCTCCAGTGTGCCCAACTGCCGGAACGCGCGTCCGTAGGCCTGCTGTTCGGCGAGCGGCAGCCGCGGCACCTGCGTGCGGCGGGCGTCGACCCGGCTCGAACCCTGGTGCGCCCGCGACGCCGCCGCGCGCAGCACGCCCGCGAGGAAGTACGGGTCCAGCCTGCCCGGATCGACCCGGTAGACCGCCAGGTACGGCCCGAGGACGGCGTGGCAGCCGACGACCCGCGCCGTGCCCATCGGCGACGCCACCACGTCGCCCGGCTCCACCTCGACCAGGTCGGGGTCGGGGGCCGTGCGCTCCGACGGCTCCACGCCCGCCGCCAGGTCGTCCGCGGTCAGCACCGGCAGTTCGCCGTTGCCGGTCGTGAGCTTCGCGCCCGCGTGCTTCATCGTCAGCAGCCCGGCCTTGGCCAGCTCGCCGATCGTCGTCATCGGCGGCGCCTGCCGCGACGCCTTGTCCAGCTCCGGCGTCGGCAGCACCGTCTTGGTCAGCGCCGTGAGCGCCTCCACGAACGCGAGGTGCGTGTCCTCGCCGCCGCTGCGCCGCAACGACTGCACGGCCGGGCTCAGGTCCACGTCCTCGTCCAGCAGCTCCACGATCGGCACGGAGTGCCCGCCCGCCGGGTCGGTCTGGAACGCCGCCCACCGACGGTCCACAGCGGACAGGTCGTCCACCTCGGTCAGCAGCACGTGCGAAGGCGTGCGGTCGCCCGCGTCGGGACGCCGCAGCAGCCACAGGTCCGGCCCGCCGGGCAGCGTCACGACCGCCCTGAGCGCGCCCGCGCGCAGCAGGTTCGCCCTGATCCGCCTGCCCGGCCTGCGGCTCGCCGCCGCCGTCGGCATCAGGATCGCCACCAGCGCGCCGGGCTTCGCGTGGCTCAGGCAGTGCTGCACCCACGCCAGCTCCGACTCGCCGCGCGGCGGCAGGCCGTACTCCCAGCGCGCGTCGCCCGCCAGCTCGTCGTAGCCCCACGCGCGCTCGGTGAACGGCGGGTCGCACACGACCGCGTCGGCCAGCTCACCCGCGAAACCGTCCTGCCGCAGGGCGTCCCCGACGGTGATCTCGCCGGGCTGTGAGCGAAGTCGCAACCGGTGGGCGGCGATGGTCGCCGTGGTCTCGTCGATCTCCTGCCCGAGCACGCGCGCGGCGGGCGTGTCCACGAGCATCGTGCCGAGGCCGCACGCCGGGTCGTACAGCGTGCCGCCGTCCGGCCCGGTCAGCCGCACCAGCAGCGCCGCCACGTCCGCGGGGGTCGCGTCGAGCTGGCGGGAGTGCGCCTCCAGGTAGCGCGCGCAGAGGAACTCGAACGCCGCCAGCGGCCCGCGTTCGGCCGCCAGGGGCGCCAACCTGCCGCCGTTCTCCGACAGCAGGTCCGCGCCCGCCTCGGCCACCCGGTCGCCCAGGCCCAGGTCGTCGCCCGCGCCGCGCAGCCACTGCCACGCCCGCTCCACGGGGGACACGTCGACGCGCTTCCCGTTGCGCCTCAGCCAGTCCTCGACCTCGTCGAGGGAGAACAGCGGGCTGGACGCCGTACCGCCGACGGGCTGCGGGAAGTCCTCGTGCCGACGACGCCAGTTGCTCACGGCAGCACGCCCCACGTCGACGAGGCGGGCGATGTCGCCCGCGCTCACGGTGGCGTCCTGGTCCATGCCATACACACTAGTTCACAACCGATGCACAGTGGTTCTGCTTGTGAACCGAATCAACCAATGTTTCACTGTTGTCATGACGCACAACCGGCTCGCCCACGCCGTTGGCACCCATCCAGGGCTCCGCCGCGAGCTGAACGAGGATTCCGCCTACGCCGAGCCGCCGCTGTTCGCCGTCGCCGACGGCATGGGCGGGCACGCGTTCGGCGAGATCGCGAGCGCCACGGCCATCGACGTGCTGGCCCACCACGACGTCAGCGGCGACCCCGTGCCCGCCCTGACCGCGATGATGGACGAGGTCGCGCTGCGGCTCACCGACATGGCCGAGCAGGACCTCCGGATGCGCGGCATGGGCACCACGCTGACCGCCCTGCTCTGGGTCGACGGCACCAAGTTCGCCGTCGCCCACATCGGCGACTCGCGGTGCTACCTCGTGCGGGACGGCGAGATCCAGCAGGTCACGCGGGACCACACGATGGTGCAGGCGCTGGTGGACGAGGGGCGGATGCCCGCCGAGCAGGCCGCGCTGCACCCCCGCCGCTCGATGCTGATGAGGGCGTTGCAGGCGGGGAACTCGCCCGAGCCCGACGTGTTCCTGCACGAGGCGCAGGTCAACGACCGCTACCTGCTGTGCTCCGACGGGCTGTCGGACGTCGTGCCGCCCGAGGCGATCCTGGAGGTCCTCGCGGGGACCGAGGACCGGGACGAGGTGGTGGTCAAGCTGATCGCGCTGGCCAACGAGGCGGGCGGACCGGACAACATCACCTGCGTGCTGGTGGACGTCGTGAACGACGAGTGGCTGGCCCACTGGAGCGGGCGGCTGCTCTAGCGGTCCCGGCGGTCGGGAGCGCCCGCTGTGCGCCCCCGACCGCCGGTCACGGTACTCGCCTACGCCGGTGCCCCGGTCACGCTGACGCCCGCCCGCGCCAGGTGCTCGGCGTCGACGTCGGCGGGCCACGAGGTCGTGGCGTCGGCCAGCGCGCCCTCCAGCCGCGCGCCGGTCAGGTCCGCGTCGCGGAGGTCGGCCCCCCGCAGGTCGGCGCGGCGGAGGTCGGCTTCCCGCAGGTCGGAGCCGGACAGGCGCGCGAGGGCCAGGTTGGTGTCGACGAAACTGGTCTCGCGCAGGAAGCTCCCGCGCAGGTCGGCCGACTTCAGGTCGCTGCCGTCCAGCACCGTGCCCCGCATCCACGAGTGGGCGAGGTCGCTGTGCCGGAGCTGGGTGTTGATCAGCCCGCCCCGGTGGACCTGCACGCCGCGCAGGTTCACCCGCGACAGGTAGAGCTTCGTGTCGTCCGGGAACCTCCGGCGGGTGCTCGGCCGGTCGGCCCGGTGGCGGGGGAACGAGATCCGCTGCGCGAGCACCTCGACGGCCGTCTGGATGTCGGGGTGGTCGACGAGCAGCCACCGCCGCTCCTCCGGGAGCTCGCCGTCGCCCGCGTCGTCCCCGCGCGGCGAGTTGTTGCGGATGAACGCCCCCAGGATGAACTGGACGGTGTCGCGGTCGGCCGGCGAGTTCTCGGCGATGCGCTTGAGCGCGTAGATCCCGCCGATGCGGACGTCGGCGTTGGCGCTGCCGATCTGCTCGACGGCGCGGGTGAGGCGGTCGGTCAGCTGGCCCTCCCGGTTGACCTGCACCTGCCACCACGTCGCCGCCGCGCCGATGACGACCAGCAGCCCCGCGGTCAGCTGGAGCAGTGCCGAGCGGACGTTGTTCTGCAACTGCCCCTGCGCCTGCTGGAGCTGGACGCGGACCTCGGCGCCCGCGACGCCCCGCAGCTCCGCGTCCGTCAGGTCGGGGTAGAACAGCGGCGGCAGCACCTTCAGGCTGGCGACCACGACGAGCACCAGCAGGACGACCGCGACGGCGGCGCTCCGGAACGTTCGGCTTGTCACGGGCCGATCCTTCCTCACCCGAGGTGCGCCGGGTCCAGGTCCAGCAGTTCCCGCAGGGCCACCGCACCGGCCGGGGTCACGCGCACCGCCCTGGTGGTGCCGGTGCGGCGGACCCACCCCTGTGCCTGGAAGTGGGCGCACAGGTGCGCGCCCGCCGTGCCCGCCAGGTGCGTCCGCCGTTCCGTCCAGTCCAGGCAGGGGCGGCTCAGGGGGCGCTTGGCCGTGCGGAGCGCGGTCGGGTCGGCGGCCAGCGGGCCGGTCAGCCACGCCACGCCCGCCTCGGTGACGGTGAATCCGTCCGTCCTGGCCAGGTAGCCCTTCGCGGCCATGGCGTCGGTGATCGCCACGCCGAGCCGTCCGGCGAGGTGGTCGTAGCAGGTGCGGCCCCTGGCCAGCGCGGCCGACGCCGTGGTGGAGCGCAGCGTGCGCGCGGGCGCCGCCGGTTCGACGTGGGCCACCAGGTCCTCCAGCAGCTGGGCCACGCGCTGGTCCGCCAGCCGCAGGTAGCGGTGGCGGCCCTGCCTGCGCTCCACCAGCAGGCCACCCTCCACCAGGCGGCTCAGGTGCTCGCTCGCCGTGGACGGGGCCACGCCGACGTGCGCCGCCAGTTCGCCCGCCGTCCACGCGCGGCCGTCCAGCAGGGCCACGCAGAACGCGGCCCTGGTGCGGTCCGCCAGCAGCCCGGCCAGGTTCGCCAGTCCCTCCACGGGGAGCACGGTAGGCCGTCCACGTTTCGGCGCGCACCGAAACGTGGAC
>NZ_DASUSQ010000163.1:0-3542 GCF_036375055.1 Umezawaea sp. | reverse complement strand
GATCCTGGATCGCCACGGCATCGACGCGAGGAGGGCGAGCGGCACGGTGGTCGTCGGACACCCGATGTACGACGTCGACTTCACCGAGCAACAGGTCGACGAAGCGCTCCGGCTCCACAACGCCGATCGGTCCAGGATCGAGGTCATCACCTACAAGCAGCTCGTCGACAGAGCCCGTCGCGCACTGGACCTGAGCGCACCGGGCGAACCTCACGAACGCTGACGGGGCGGCGGCCAGCCCGACGGGGTCCACCCACTGGGATCAGGACCGCACCGCGCGCGGGCCGACCACCTCGGCCCCCAGTTCGGTCACGCGGCGGCGGAGTTCGCGGTCCGCGGTGACGACCACGGTGCGCCTGCCTGCGCCCTCGGCGCGGACGACCTCGACGATCCTGTCGTCGCCCTCGCCCGGTGAGCGGACCACGCGGACCCGGTCGACCGACTCGACCCCGTTGGCCTTCCCCTCGACGACGAGCACGACCTCCATCGGGCCGTCGGCGTCGATGCCCCGCGCCGCGACGGGGACGAGGGAGTCGCGCAGGCGTTCGGCCGCGCCCGCGCGGTCGCGCCACCAGCCGTCCGGGACGGAGCCGACGACGTTGGCCGAGTCGACGACGAGCAGCGGCAGTTCAGCCATGCGCACCAGTTTGTCAGCTTTGGTTGACACGCGCAGTTTTGTCAGCCTAGGTTGACACGCATGGAGTCCGCGACGGAACTGGCGGCCACCGCCAACGGGCAGGAACCGGGACAGGGGCTCGCGGCGGTCGCCGCGCTGCGCCGCCTGCTGGAGGAGCTGGAGGCGGTGCACGTCCGCAACGCCCGAGCGCAGGGCTGGTCGTGGGAGGCCATCGCGGACTCCCTCGGCGTCACCAGGCAGTCCGCCCACAAGAAGCACGCCAGGAGGTAGCCGGATGTTCGCCCGCTTCGACCCGACCGCGCGCCGCGTGGTCGTCCGCGCCGGACGGTTGGCCGGGGAGTACGGCCGCCGCACGCTCGACACGGACTTCCTGCTGCTGGCGCTCGCCGAGGCGCACGCCGTCGACGACGTCACGGCGGACGCCGTGCGGGCCCGCATCGGCGGCCAGACCGACCGGGAGCTGCTGGCCACGCTGGGGATCGACCTCGACGCCCTCCGTCCGCGGGTCGACGACGACCCCGGCGCGTGGAGCCTGCGGCGATCGCGGCTGCGCCCGCTGCGCGTCACGCTCACCGGTCCCACGACCGCGTTCGAGCTGACCGCGCAGGCCCGCAAGGCCGTCGAGGTCGCCGCCCACCACGCCCGCCGCGGCGGTACGCCGATCAAGCCGCCGCACCTCGTGCTGGGGCTGCTCGCGGACGGCCGCAGCCGGTCCGGGCAGATCCTGCACCGGCTCGGCGCCGACGTGCGGACGCTGTGGGGCAGGCAGCTACCTCGGGCGGCGGCGTAGCTCGGAGAGGTCGTCCGGGCCGGGGCCGTCGAGCGTCGCCGCCGTCACCGGCGCGTCCACGTCGGCCCAGCGCAGCACCGCCGCCGTGGCCTGGTTCCGCTGCGCCTCGGGCAGTTTCGCGATGGTCGCGCCGTGGTTGCCGCCCGGCACGGTGAAGCTGAACGAGTCGCGCGTGCCGCGGCCGAGGCGGAACGGCTCGGCGCCCCACGGGTCGTTGCCGCCGTAGACGAACAGCAGGTTCCGGCCTGCGTTCCGGACCCAGCGGTCGACGTCGCGCATGGCGCCGGGCTGGAACCGCATGGCGATGTCGGCGGGCACGAACGAGCGCGGCACGCTGGAACCGGGGTACCGCAACAGGTCCGCCACGGCCCGCTCGTCGGCTTCCGGCGAGCCGAGCTGCGTTCCCGCCTGGTAGTAGTACGGCGTGTAGGGCGCGACACCCGCGTCGGTGTAGAAGTCGAAGCCGACGGTGTCGTCCATGAACGCCACCAGCTGCGCGACGGTCGCACCCGGTCCCGGCACCAGCGCGCACTCGGCCTGCGTCTGGTACTGCCAGAAGGTGAACGGGGTGTCCAGGACCAGGATCTCCAGCGCCCTCTGGGGTGTGCCGAACAGCGCGTCGTAGGTGTAGCCCCTCGACAGCATGATCCGCACGACCTCGTCGCGGTGCTGGAGGACCTGCCGCTGGACGCCCTCCAGGCGGCGGTTGCAGTCGTCGTCGGTGCCGACGTGCGCGATGAAGTCGGCGTAGACGTCCCGGCGGTCGTCCGCGTCGTTCGGTGCCACGTAGGCGATCGTGCCGTCGACGTCGTTCGGGAAGAAGCGGCGGTGGTAGACCGACGTCATGCCGCCCTTGCTGGCGCCGGTCGAGAGCCACTGGGCGCGGTAGATCCGCTGGAACGCCCGGACGATGCGGTGGTGGTCGCTGGCCGCCTGCCAGATGTCCAGGTCCCGCCAGTCGGTCGGGGTGGGGCGGGACGGCGTGAAGAAGCGCTGCTCGACGCTGAGCTGGTTGGCGTCGGTGATCCTGGCGGGTTCGGAGAGGCCGGGGCCGCCGGGGAGGTCGTAGCCGGTGGTGTGCAGGACCATCGGGCGGCTCTCGTCCTTGTGGAGCAAGGAGATCCGCTGTTCGAAGGTGCCGCGGTCCGGGTGGCGGTGGTCGGTCGGCTGCTGGAGGCCGAGGACGAGGTACTGGTACGCGCCGGTGGTGGTCCTGCTGATGACCCTGAGGCCCTCGATGCGTGCGAGTTCCTGGTCGAGGTCGGGCGGAACGCCTACCGCCAGTTGGGAAAGAGCCAGGAGGACGATCGCCAGGAGCCGCGTCAGCCGGATCACCCGGCGACGGTATCGGCCGGGTGACGGGCGGGGCACCGGCCGATCGGGGGGAGCGGGAGGTCGGCGGTGGGGGCGCGCCCACCCCGCCGGGTCGTGGGCCGTCCGGGCATGAAGAAACCCCGCGGTGCTGCCAGGTCGGGGGTCCGACAGCATCGCGGGGTCACCTGGAACATCGACACACGCGCGAGAACCGTTACACGCCCCTGCGGACGTGACCCGGATCACGGCTAGCCGCGGTGTTCCAGTGGAGACGACGAGAGCCCTGGCACGCGGGAGGGCTGCCAGGACTCTCGTCCATTCCCCGGGACTCGCGCTCTACGACGGGGCGCTCACCTGGTGCCTCAGGTGACGTCGCGGCGGCGAGGTCTCAGCGGAGAGTGGTCATCTGGTTCTGAGCGATCGCGATCAGCTCGTGGCGCATGGCCGGCGTGGACGCCATGTCGATGGCGCGGGCAACGGCCTTGCGGTTGCGAGCTTCAACACGACGGGCGCGGAGCTTCGCGGTGATGTTCATCGGTATTACTTCCCTCTCCAGAGGTCGTCTTCGGTTGTGTAGCTCAAGTATGCACCTCCAGCCGCATGAATGCACCCGTTTATCCGGTGAGTTGGGGCACAGGCCGGCGATTCATCGGCCCTTTCTGGAAGATCACCTACGATTGTCCTGTCGAACGCCTACTGCAACCGGACGTGGTCCCCGCGCGTCCGGCCCACTCTCTAGCGTGAGCGCTAGAGAGTGGGATATCGCCGGATGTCCGGCATGAGCGCAGGTGGGAGGCCTAG
>NZ_DASUSQ010000162.1:0-52639 GCF_036375055.1 Umezawaea sp. | reverse complement strand
AGCCCTCGGGGACGACCAGATCGGCCTCGACCGACGCCCGCGCGTCGAGCGGGATCGGGATCGTCTCCTCGTTCACCGGACGCTCACCCCGCGGTCCGTGTGCGCCTCACGAGACGAACCGCGTCCGGCCCTCCCAGTACGGGGCGCGGAGGTCCTTCTTCAGGATCTTGCCGCTCGGGTTGCGCGGCAGCGCGTCGCTCCAGTCGACGCTCGTCGGGCACTTGAAGCGGGCCAGCCGCTCCCGCGCGAAGTCGATGATCTCCTGCTCGCTGACCTCCACCCCGGACTTCTTGACGACGACCGCCTTGGCGGTCTCGCCCCACTTCTCGTGCGGCACGCCGATCACGGCGACCTCGGCCACCGCGGGGTGGCCGAACACGGCGTCCTCGACCTCGATGGACGACACGTTCTCCCCGCCGGTGATGATCACGTCCTTGCGGCGGTCGGAGATGGTCAGGTGGCCCTCGTCGTCGAGGTAGCCGCCGTCGCCCGTGCGGAACCAGCCGTCGGAGACGGCGTCGGACGTCGCCTCCGGGTTCTCCCAGTAGCCGTCCATGACCACGTTCGAGCGGGCCAGCACCTCACCGTCCTCCGACACCCGCAGCCGCGCGCCCACCACGGGCGCCCCGGCGCGCGAGAGCTTCTGCGCGCGCTCCTCCGCGGGCAGGTCGACGTCCTGCGGCCGGGTGCGGTTGAACGTGAGCAGCGGCGAGGTCTCGGTGAGGCCGTAGATCTGGAGGAACTCCCAGCCCAGCTCCTCCGCCACCCGCGCGATGGTCCGGCTGGGCGGCGGGGCGCCCGCGCACACGACGCGCACCTCGTCCCGGCCGGGGATCTCGCCCTCCCACGACCGCGCGGCGTCCAGCACGGTGTTCCACACGGCGGGCGCGCCGCACATCAGCGTCACACCGCGGTCGCGCACGCGGCGCAGGATCTCGGCGCCGTCGACCTTGCGCAGCACCACCTGCGGCACGCCGAGCCCGGCCAGCCCGTACGGCATCCCCCAGCCGTTGCAGTGGAACATCGGCAGCACGTGCATGTACACGTCCCGCTCCCACGCGCGGGTGTGCATGGCGAACGTGACGGCGTCCAGCCAGATGTTGCGGTGCGTCAGCCGCACGCCCTTCGGCCGCGCGGTCGTGCCGGAGGTGTAGTTGATGGTGGCCGTCGCGTCCTCGTCCGGCGCGCTCCACGGCCGGGGCGCGGTGTCGAACCGCATCAGCTCGGTCTCGGTCTGCTCGCCGAGGGTGAACCGGTGCGGCGCGGAGATCCCGTCGAGCGCCTTCAGCTCCGGGTCGACCAGCAGCACCGACGCGCCGCTGTGCTCGACGATGTAGGACACCTCGTCGGCGCTGAGCCGGAAGTTCACCGGCACGCACACGCGGCCGCTCGCGGGCACGGCGTGCAGGAGTTCCAGCAGCCGCGCGGAGTTGTGGCTGACGACGGCGACCCGTTCACCCCCGCCGACCCCCAGGGCGTCCAGCCCGGCCTGCCAGGCGCGCGCCCGCACGGCCATCTCGCCGTAGGTCGTCGTCGCCACCGCCCCGGCGGGCTGGTCGGGTTCGTCGATCGTGGCCGTCGTGTCGCGGTGGACCAGCTCGGCGCGGTCCAGGAAGTCCGCGATCGTCAGTGGCACCTTCATGGGACGCACCTCCGGTGTCGATCAGGAACCCACCCTAATCACCACGTGCTCGGATCGCCCCACGTCCGGACGGGCCGGTCGGACCCGACCGCGGGCACCGCCACCAGCTCCGGCAGCACGCGGCCGACCGGGGCGCGCACCACGGCGGCGGCCAGCCCGTCGCACGGCGTGGGTTCGGCGTTGCAGATCACCACCGCGGCCCCGGCCCGCGCGGCGAGGGGGACGAGGTCCGCGGCGGGCGCCACCAGCAGCGACGTGCCCGCCACCAGCAGCAGGTCGCAGTCGAGCGCGGCGGTGCGGGCCGCGCGGAGCACGTCGGCGTCCAGCGGCCTGCCGAAGGGCACGGTGGCGGACCTGAGCACGCCGTCGCAGAGCAGGCAGGCGGGGTCGTCGTCGCCGTCGCGGACGCGGTCGAGCGCGGCGGCCATCGGGCGGCGGTCGCCGCACGCGACGCAGGCGGTCTCCCGGATCGAGCCGTGCAGCTCGACCACCGACGTCGAGCCCGCGGCCTGGTGCAGGCCGTCGACGTTCTGGGTCAGCAGGGCGCGCAGCCGTCCGGCGCGCTCCAGGTCGACCAGCGCGCGGTGCGCCGGGTTCGGCCGCGCCGTCCACACGGGGTGGTGCAGGCGCGCCCGCCACGACCTCCGGCGCAGCCCGGCGTCGGCCAGGAGGGCGGTGAGGTCGGGTTCGAGGAGCGCGGCGCCGTCGGCGCTCCGGAAGTCGGGGATGCCGGACTCCGTCGAGACGCCCGCTCCCGTCAGGACGGTCACGCGGCGGGCGCGGGCGAGCGCGGCGCTCGCCGCCGCGGTGTCGTTCTCCGGGCTGTCCACCGCTCCACCGTTGCACATCGGCGGAGGCGACCCGCGACCGCCATTTCCGGTACCGGCGAGAATGCGTCGGGAAAGGCTGCGAGCATGTGCCGGTGCGCACGATGTGGCTTGGTTGCGGAGTAGGTGCTCTCGGTTTGATAACGACCGTGGTGGGCTCGTTCCTGCCCTGGTTGCGTTCGGGAACCGTGGGCAGGGACAGCTACGAGGTGCTCGCACTCCGTGGTTGGGCGGGTCTGGGAAACGGATACGGCGAGGTCATCAGGGTCGCGTGGGTGTCGATGACACCGGTGGCGGTCTGCTGCGTGCTCTTGTTCACGTTCGGACTTCGTCGATTCGCCGCGTGGACGGGAATTCTTTTTGGCACGATCACGGGAACGGTGGCGGCACTTGTCACCGTCCAAGGGAGCAACGAGGGCGCGATGGTCGGGATCAGCCTGACCGGACCGGCCGTTGCCCTCTGTGGTGCCGTGCTGGCGATCGCGGGGGCGATCACCGTGCTCACCGCGTCGGCCCGCGCAGCGACCAGCAAACCAGGAGGAACACCGTGAGCTACCCAGGTGGCGGCGGCGGCGAATGGCCCCCGCAGAACAACCCGAACCAGCCGCAGCAGGGTGGGTGGCAGCAGAACCCGCAGCAGGGCGGTTACCCCCAGACGGGTCCGCAGGGCTTCCCGCAGCAACCGCAGCAGGGCGGCTACCCGCAGAGCAACCCGCAGGGCTTCCCCCAGCAGCAGCCGGGCTTCCCGCAGAGCAGCCCCCAGGGTTTCCCGCAGCAGCAGCCGGGCTTCCCCCAGACCGGTCCGCAGGGCTTCCCGCAGCAGCAGGCGTGGGGCCAGGACCAGTACGGCCAGCAGCAGTTCCCCGGCGCCCAGGGGCCGATCGGGTACGCGGGCGGCCCGCCGAAGAAGAAGCGCACCGGCCTGGCGATCACCGCCGTGGTGGCCGTCGTCGCGCTCGCCGCGGGCGCGGTGGTGACCGTGTACGCGCTGAAGAACTCCAACGACGTGGCCGCGGGCGCGCCGAGCCCGGCCGCCGCGGCGAACAACCTCGTCAGCGCGCTGGGCAGCGGTGACGTCATCGGCATCATGAACGGGCTCGCGCCCGCCGAGGCGAAGCTGAGCAAGGACTACCTGACCGGCACCGTGGACGAGCTCAAGCGGCTCGAGGTGCTGAAGAAGGACGCCGACCCGAACAAGGTCACCGGCGTGGAGTTCAAGGCCGAGAACGTCAAGTTCGACGAGGGCGCGGCCGAGACGGTCAACGACCACCTGGTGATCAACAAGCTCACCGAGGGCAAGATCACGCTCACCTCCGACGTCAAGAAGATCCCCCTCACCGACAAGCTGGTCGAGGCGATGGGCGCGCAGGACGAGGCGCCCAGCACCGAGACGATCGACATCGCCGAGGAGATCAAGAAGTCGAACAAGGGCGAGCCGGTCCGCATCGCGTCGATCAAGGTCGACGGCGAGTGGTACCCCAGCCTCTTCTACACGATCGCGGACAACGTCCTGCACGAGGAGAAGCTGAAGTGGCCGTCCAACCCGATCGCCCCCGCGGGCGCCGGGTCGGCCTCGGACGCCGCGAAGCAGATCGTCGAAGCGGGCATGGCCGCCGACCTGACCAAGGTCATCGCGCTGCTGCCGCCGGACGAGCTCGGCGTGCTCCAGGACCTGGGCCCGGTGCTCATCGACCAGGCGGGCAGGCTCCCGGCGACGGGCGCGAAGCTGACGGCGTTCGAGACGGACTCCAAGGAGGTCACCGGCGGCACGCTGCTGACGATCAAGAAGATCGGCGTCGAGGTCGACGGCGAGAAGGTCGAGGTCGTCCGCTCCGGTGACTGCTACTCCGTCTCCGCGCAGGGCCAGGACCAGAAGCTGTGCGCCGACGAGATCACGCAGCTCGTCGAGCAGCAGGGCGGCAAGAACGTGTCCGGCTCGGTCGCCGACGTGATCGGCCGGATCGGCGCGCGGGTGCTGAAGGACGGCATCGGCGTCGTCTCCACCGAGGTCGACGGCAAGTGGTACGTCAGCCCGGTCCGCACGTACAGCGAGCTCGGCCTGACCCTCATGCGGGGTCTGGAGCCGAAGGACATCGACGAGCTGCTGAAGCTCGCGAAGTAGTCCCGCTCGGGCGAACGCCCCGTCACCGGCTCCCGGTGGCGGGGCGTTCGCCGTTCACGGAGGCACGAGCGGCGACGGCCACCGCTCCACCGCGCACGGGGTGGAGCGGGAGGCGGAGGACCACCGGCGGCGCGGGCCGGGTGCGGAACGGGTGGATCGACGTCGGGATCGAGCGGAGGATCGGCACCGGCTCGGCGGGCCGCGTCCGCTGGGCCCCGCCCGACGGGTCTCCCCCCGCCGGGCGCGCTCACGCCCGGCGGGGTCCCAGGCGCCACGCGGCCAGCGCCGAGACGACGACCAGCAGCACCGACGCGCCCGCGGCGACGGGCAGCCCCCCGAGGTCCTGCCGCGCCAGACCACCGAGCACCACGCCCACCGGCGTGGCCTGGCCCGCCTTGAACGTCACCGCCACGATCGCCACGACCGCCAGCAGCGACGGCCCGGCGCGCACGACCACCGGCCGCGAGCACAGCATCCCCACGCCGACCCCGGTGAGGCCGCAGACGAGGTGGGCGACCGCGCCGAGCCCCACGACGGCGGGCGAGAACAGGTGCGGGTTGGTGGCCACCGGCCACAGCGTGGCGATCACCGCGAGGACGACCGCGCCCGCCGCGGCGAGCAGCGCCTGCGCCGACGCGATCCGGCCCCAGCCGCCCGCCGTGACCGCGGTGACGGTGCGCTGGATCGGGTCCTCGGTGGTCGCGACGACCACGCCGAGCCAGGCGGCGACCGGGTAGATCAGCGCGCACGAGCCCGCGTACGCGAACAGCGCGTCGCCCGCGTCGCCGCTGAACATCATGCCGAGCACGGCGCAGTGCAGGAGCAGCGGCGGCAGGTACCGCTGCGACCGCAGCAGGTCCACCGCGAGGTACTTCACCAGCGCGACCACACCACTCCGTTCACCGTCGATGCGAGCACGACACACGGTACGCGTGCCCTGTCCTCCGCCCGGTCCGCGAACCGCCGACGGGGCCGCGGCCGAGGTACCGGCCGGGATCCGGGCCGCGCGGGAGTCGCCGGGGCCGGGTTGACCGTCATCGAACACCGCCGTCGGTACCGTCGCCGTCCCAAGATCGACGAGAGGC
The DNA here is from genome assembly GCF_036375055.1 of Umezawaea sp. Classification (GTDB taxonomy): domain Bacteria; phylum Actinomycetota; class Actinomycetes; order Mycobacteriales; family Pseudonocardiaceae; genus Umezawaea. Next base: position 46,963 of record NZ_DASUSQ010000162.1, on the reverse strand, counting down.
GGGTCCCATGCCGGTGGCGGCGGCGCACGACGGTGGCGAGACCTACTTCGAGGTGCACGGCGAAGGGCCCGCGGTGGTGCTGTTCAACGCCGACCCGCGCCCGCCCGACCACCCGCTGCGCGACCACGCCGTGCGGTTCGCCGAGTCGATGGTCCGCGGCTTGGGCGACCGCTACCGGGTCGTGCTGATGAGCTACCCCGGCCGGCCGAAGGACCTCACGTTCACCCCGGACAACGTCAGCGACGACATGCTGCGCGTCGCCGACGCCGCCGGGATCGACGGGTTCGCGTGGTGGGGCTACTCGTTCGGCGGTGTGGTCGGGATGCAGCTCGCGCTGCGCACCGAGCGGGTGACGGCGTTGGCGATGACCGGGTTCCCGCCGATCGGCGGGCCGTACGCGGAGATGCTGCGGTACAGCCGGGCGCTGGCCGGGGTGGAGGTGGACGCGTTCGGCGCGGCGATCCCCGAGGAGCAGCGGGCGCAGCTCCCGCAGTTCGCCACGTTCTACGAGGCGATGGCCGGGTTCGACGACCGGGCCGCCCAGCCGCGGATCACCTGCCCGAGGCTCTGCTTCGTCGGTGGCGAGGACCGGATCACCGCCGGGACGGAGCTGATCACCGACATCGGCGGCGCGGTCGAGCGCCACCGGGCCGAGCTGGAGGCGCTGGGCTGGTCGGTCGAGGTGATCCCCGGCCTGGACCACTTCGGGGCCACGGCGGCCGACGTGGTGCTCCCCCGGCTCTCGGGGTTCCTCGACCACCACGTCGGCCCGCGGTGATCAGGCGCAGCGCGGGAACAGCCCGCGGGTGCCCGGCAGGTCGTAGGCGGCGGGGTCGGTGAACCGGCAGCCGTAGTCGGCTCCCCCGGTCGCGTGGACGTCGTCGCCCGCGGGCCGCTCGCCGCGGTCGACCCACGCCACCAGGTCGTTCCACGCCGCCCCGACCTCGCTCGGCGCGAACTCGCAGTGCTCCACGGTCCGGATCGCCCGCTGCACCAGCAGCCTGGACCGCCCGTTGCGCACGACGTCGTCGTGGTAGTCCTGCTCCATCCCGTACGGCACGAACAGGTCGCCCAGGCTGTGCAGCGACAGCACGGGCGCGGTGGGCCGCCCGGCGATGCGCGGGACCTCGGTCAGCGACGGCGTGAGGCGCGAGTACCAGTCCTCGGGCGCGACACGCCGCACGATCCGGTCGAGGTCGCCGTTCCGGTAGCGCGTGTCGAGGTTCGTGGCGATCCTGCCGGGGTTCCCGGCCAGCGTGTCGCCGCCGCCGGACGCGCCGAGGGCGAACAGGAAGTCCTTCCAGTGCGCGAACGCGGCGGTGTCGCCGGGTCGCGGGCCGCCGCTCTGCTCGACGACGACGGACCGGAACCGCTTGCCCTGGTCGGTGGTCGTGTCCGGGCCGCCGGGGGTCAGGCCTGCCAGGCCCAGCTCGGCCTGGATGCGCGGCACGACGGTGGACAGGTAGTCCGGCGGCAGCGGGTAGGCGCGGACCCCGCTCAACGCCTGGGCGCTGAGCTGGTAGGACAGGAGGAAGTCGAACAGCTCGTGGTCGCCGAGCACGCCGCACAGGGGCAGCGCGCCCGCGTAGAAGCCGGGGTACTGCTCCAGCGAGCGCCCGGTGATGTGGCCGCCCATGGAGACGCCCGCGAGGAACACCTTCGAGGGCTTGCCGACCAGGGAGCCGAACTTCACGGCCAGGTCGTGGGTCCCGGTGACGCCCGCCCGGACGTCGTAGGCGTTGGCGTGGTACGAGGACGCGGCCCAGGCGTAGCCCTGGTTCAGCAGTCGGGTGCGCAGGCCGTACGCGGGCGGGTCGACGGTGAGGACGGTGGACGTCCCGCGGTAGCCGTGGGCCCACATCGCGAGGCGGCCGTTCCACCTCGGCGGCACCTCGATGGTGTACGCCGCGTGCTTGTGCACGCCCTGGAGCACTCGGGAAGGCGTGCCGCCCACGATTTCCGGTGCCAGCGGCGGGTTGTCGATGGTGTAGCCCGGCAGCGGGCCCTCGTCGGGAGTCGCGTGGGCGGGGGTGCCGCCCGCGACCAGCAGGAGTCCTAGCAGCGCCACGATGAGCCGCGTCCTTCTCATCCCCCGATCACACCGCGATCGGGGGGCGGGCGCCACCCGCTGTTGGTACCGAAGGGGAAGTGGTCCAGGTGGACGGTGGACACCGACGGGATGACGGCCGCCGACCGGGACGCGCACCCCGGCGCACGTGGCAGGCGAGTTCCCCGGCGTGGACCGCGAGGACCCGCTCGGCTGGTTCGCCCCGTTCGAGCGGGACGACCTCGGCGACCCGGCGGGCCTCGACGTCGTCCACCCCCGGTGCCACCCTGGCGTCGAGACGACGGGCCGGCGCTCAGGGGTGCGCGCACGACTTCTCGCCGAGGGCCGCGGCGACCCGGATCGCGGGCGAGCACGGGCTGGAGGCGACCGTCACGTCCGCACGCTGAGCACGGAGCAGCCGAGCCGCAGGGCGTCGGCCAGCACGCGGTCGCTGACGGCCGGTTCGACGAGCAGGCTGAGCCGCCCGTCGGTGGCGGCGACCACGCGCACGCCGTCCCACTCGCCGATGACGGTGGTCGTCAGGTCGCTGACCCGGTTGAGCTCGATCGCCACGCCGGTCGCGGCGACCCGGCCCCGCAGCACGACCTCGTGCGCCCCCGCCAGGCCGCGGGCGGTGCCCCGGTGGTCGGTGACCACCACCGTCGCCGCCGAGGTCGTGACCATGTCCGCCAGGACGACCGCGGCGGCGGTGTCCAGGCCGGTCCACGGCTCGTCGAGCACGACGAGGTCGGTGGCGAGGAAGGCCTGCGCGACGGCGACCTTCTGCGCGTTGCCCTTGGACAGGGTCGAGATGGGGGCCGTCGGGTCGCCGTGGAAGCCGAGGGCGTCCAGCACGTCGTCGGACGGTGTGACGCCCGGCACGGTGCCCGGTTTCGGGGCGCCGCGGACGGCCGCGAGGTGGCGCAGGTAGGTCTCGGTCGACAGCCGCAGGCCCGGTGAGAAGCGTTCGGGCAGGTAGCCGACCGAGCGGGGTCTGCCGAGCACCCGGCCGCCGCTGGGGGCGGTCACACCTGCGATGATCCTGAGCAGGGTCGACTTGCCAGAGCCGTTGCCGCCCGTGAACACGGTCAGCCCTCCCGGTTCGAAGCTCAGGTCGACGTCCTGGAGCACCCACGGGCCTCGACCGTAGCGCTTGCCGATGCGTTCGAGTCGGATCACCCGGTCATCCTGCCCCGAGTTAGGTGAGCCTGGCTTGAAGCCCTATAAAGGACACGCGTACTGTTAAAACCAGAGGGCAACGTCTGCGCCACCAGCGCGAGTGCGCAAGACTCGCCTTGTTCCCAACCACCAGTACTTGCGCTGTATGGAGTTGACGTGACTGCACCTTCGAGCAAGGACAGCTTCGGAGCCCGCGGATCCCTCACCGTCGGGGACGCCTCGTACGAGGTGTTCCGGCTGAGTGCCGTCGAAGGCGCCGAGCGCCTCCCCTACAGCCTGAAGATCCTCCTGGAGAACCTGCTCCGGACCGAGGACGGCGCGAACATCACCGCCGACCACGTCCGCGCGCTCGCCGCCTGGGACCCGAAGGCCGAGCCCTCGACGGAGATCCAGTTCACCCCGGCCCGCGTGGTCATGCAGGACTTCACCGGCGTGCCCTGCGTCGTCGACCTCGCCACCATGCGCGAGGCCGTGACGCAGCTCGGCGGCGACCCCACCAAGGTCAACCCGCTGGCCCCCGCCGAGCTGGTCATCGACCACTCGGTCATCGCGGACGTCTTCGGCCGCCCGGACGCGTTCGAGTCGAACGTGGACCTGGAGTACGAGCGCAACTACGAGCGCTACCAGTTCCTCCGCTGGGGCCAGACGGCGTTCGACGAGTTCAAGGTCGTCCCGCCGGGCACCGGCATCGTGCACCAGGTGAACATCGAGCACCTGGCCCGCGTGATCATGACCCGCAACGGCCAGGCGTACCCCGACACGCTGGTCGGCACCGACTCCCACACGACCATGGTCAACGGCCTGGGCGTGCTGGGCTGGGGCGTCGGCGGCATCGAGGCCGAGGCCGCGATGCTGGGCCAGCCCGTGTCGATGCTGATCCCGCGCGTGGTCGGCTTCAAGCTGCACGGCGAGCTGCCCGCGGGCGCGACCGCCACCGACCTGGTGCTGACGATCACCGAGATGCTGCGGCAGCAGGGCGTGGTCGGCAAGTTCGTCGAGTTCTACGGCAAGGGCGTCGGCGCGGTGCCGCTGGCGAACCGCGCCACCATCGGCAACATGAGCCCCGAGTTCGGCTCCACGGTCGGCATCTTCCCGATCGACGGCGAGACCATCGAGTACCTCAAGCTCACCGGCCGTTCCGCCGAGCAGATCGCGCTCGTCGAGGCGTACGCCAAGGAGCAGGGCCTCTGGCACGACCCCGACTCCGAGGCCGTCTACTCGGAGACGCTGGAGCTGGACCTCGCCACGATCGTCCCGTCCATCGCGGGCCCGAAGCGGCCGCAGGACCGGATCGAGCTGACCAACGGCAAGGAAGCCTTCCGCCAGGCGCTCAAGGCGTACGTGACCCACGGCGACGTCGAGGCGAAGTCCGACGTGGACGACGCCATCGAGGACACGTTCCCGGCCAGCGACCCGATCGCGGTGCACGAGGGCGAGAACGGCAACGGCCGCCCGCACGTGTTCCACTCGGCCGCCGAGGGCGCGGAGGGTCGCGCCACCAACCCGGTGAAGGTGTCGCTCGACGGCGCCGAGTTCGAGCTGGACCACGGCGCCGTGGCGATCGCCGCGATCACGTCGTGCACGAACACGTCCAACCCGTCGGTCATGATCGGCGCGGCGCTGCTGGCCAAGAAGGCCGTCGAGCGCGGCCTGGAGCGCAAGCCGTGGGTCAAGACGACCCTCGCGCCCGGCTCCAAGGTCGTCATGGACTACTACGAGCGCGCGGGCCTCACGCCGTACCTGGAGAAGCTGGGCTTCCACCTGGTCGGCTACGGCTGCACCACGTGCATCGGCAACTCCGGTCCGCTCCAGGACGAGATCTCCGAGGGCATCCAGGCGAACGACCTCGCGGCGGTGTCCGTCCTCTCGGGCAACCGCAACTTCGAGGGCCGGATCAACCCGGACATCAAGATGAACTACCTGGCCAGCCCGCCGCTGGTCGTCGCGTACGCGCTCGCCGGGTCGATGGACAAGGACATCACCACCGAGCCGCTGGGCAACGACCAGGACGGCGAGCCCGTGTACCTCGCGGACATCTGGCCGTCGGCGCAGGAGGTCGCGGAGGTCGTCTCCACGTCCATCACGTCGGACATGTTCACCAAGGACTACGCGGACGTCTTCGCGGGCGACCAGCGCTGGCAGTCTCTGCCGACGCCGACCGGCAAGACGTTCGAGTGGGCCTCCGACTCGACGTACGTGCGGAAGCCCCCGTACTTCGAGGGCATGGAGATGGAGCCGAAGCCGGTCACCGACGTGTCGGGCGCCCGCGTCCTCGCGCTGCTCGGCGACTCGGTCACCACGGACCACATCTCCCCCGCCGGCTCGATCAAGGGCGACTCCCCCGCGGGCAAGTACCTGACCGAGCACGGCGTGGAGCGCAAGGACTTCAACTCCTACGGCTCCCGGCGCGGCAACCACGAGGTGATGATCCGCGGCACGTTCGCGAACATCCGCCTGCGCAACCTGCTGCTCGACGACGTCCAGGGCGGCTTCACCCGCAACTTCCTGGCCGACGACGCGCCGCAGACCACGATCTACGACGCGTCCGCGGCGTACTCGGAGGCGGGCGTTCCGCTGGTCGTGCTGGCGGGCAAGGAGTACGGCTCCGGCTCGTCCCGCGACTGGGCCGCCAAGGGCACGGCGCTGCTCGGCGTCCGCGTCGTGATCGCCGAGTCGTTCGAGCGCATCCACCGCTCGAACCTCATCGGCATGGGCGTGCTGCCGCTCCAGTTCCCGGCGGGCGAGTCCGCGGCCTCCCTGGGCCTGGACGGCACGGAGACCTACGACGTCTCCGGCATCACCGCGCTGAACGACGGCACCACCCCGTCCACCGTGCACGTGGTGGCCACCAAGGGCGCGGACAGGGTGGAGTTCGACGCGGTCGTCCGCATCGACACCCCCGGTGAGGCCGACTACTACCGCAACGGCGGCATCATGCAGTACGTGCTGCGCAAGATGGTCCGCAGCTAGTCGTCCTCCCGTTCGACGGCGAAGGGGGCCGCTCACCTGTCGTGGTGAGCGGCCCCTTTTCCCGTCCCCGCTACGGGTTCGGGAGTTCCACGCGCGTGAACCGCGGCTGGGTCGCGGCCTCCGCGGACCGCTTGGCCACCACCTGCTCGGACGAGACGTCCTGGTACAGGTAGGCGACACCCCTGCGGTCGCGGAAGGTGATGACCCACGTGCCGTCGAGCAGACCGAGGACGGCCGGGTCGGTCACCGCCTCGTCGGTGCCGACGGCCTGCCAGGCCCGGTAGGAGGACCCGCCGGGCGTGACGGTGCCGGTGTTGTAGACCAGCCCCGACGCGTCCCGGACGGTCACCTCGACGTTCCCCGCGGGCGTGAGCAGCGCGGCGGGCGCGCCCGCCGCGACGACGACGCCCGGAAGGGCCGTCCACGTGCCCGTGAAGCCCGCGTCGCCTTCGACCTGGGTGTGCACCACGTTGTCCGCGCGGCGGGCGAACACCTGGAGCTTCCCGTCGGCCAGGGTCACGACGGACGCGGCACCCACCCAGTCGGCTCCGCCGAGGCTGCTCCACGCGCTCAGCGAGCCGTTGGTGAGCGTGGCGGTGCGGTGGACGCCGTCGCGGCCGAGCGCGACGATCCTCAGCGTGTCGCCGACCCGGACCACGGAGGGCGCCGTGGCGCTCAGGTCGCCGCCGCCCAGCGGGAGCCAGCCCGCGAGGTCGCCGTCCCTGCCGTCCTGCGAGCGGAACCACAGCGCGCCCGCGCCGTCGACGCCGAAGCTGACGAGCTCGTCACCCGCGCCGCGCACGACGGTCGGGGCTGACGCGAGGAACCCGCCCGCCTGACCGAGGCCGAACCACGCGCCGCCCTTGGTGACGGTGCGGTTGGAGCGGACCTCGCTGTCCCGGCCCTGGGCCACCACCTGGAGACGGCCGTCGGCCAGTTCGACCGCCGACGGCCGGTCGGTGAGCTGCTGGTAGCCGGGCATCACCCGGAAGTTGACCGTGCGGATGTCCTGCACGTCGCGCTGCTCGCCGTGCACGAGCGCACCTGCCGCGTTGACCCAGAAGTGCTGGATGCCGCCGTCCGCGGACTGCACGAGCGCCGTGGGCGCGTTCGGCACGGCGGGCACGGCCGGGCGCTCCGGCGTGCTCGACGTGGCGAGGGTGCACGTGTTCGGCGGGGCGACGACGTCCCACTCGCGGCCGTAGCCCCAGCCCCAGCCGTTGGCGACGCGACCCGCGACGCTCCGGCCCGCCTGGTCCGCGCGGAACCACGTCAGCTCACCGGGGTTGCCCGTGTCGCCGGTGCCGGAGGTGCGGCTGTAGAGGATGTCCGCGCCCGGCGAGAACACGCCGCTGTAGCGGTTCCACCCGCTGCTGACGAACTTCTCGCGCTGCAACCAGCGCTGCGACGCGGCGTCGTACTGGAAGCGGTACAGGCGACCGTTGTCGAGGCTGGGGTCGCGGGCGTAGATCACGCCCTCGCCCGCGGCGGCGATCAGGTCGAACCTGCCCCAGTCGCCGTCGATCAGCCGGACGTCCCACTTCTTCGCGACGGCGTCGTAGCGCTTCCAGCGGAGCGTGAAGTCGTCCTGGACGCTGTAGAAGTCGCCGCGGCTGTCGACGGTGATCCGGTTCTGGTAGGACGGGGTGTCCCAGCCGAACCACCCCGAGTCGATCTTCTCCCACTGCGAGCCCGCGAACAGGTCCCAGGCGGTGCCGTTCCAGCGGAGCCTGCGGACGTCGCCCGAGGGCGTGATGTTGTAGACGACCCCGTCGAGTCCGGGGAGGACGGAGCCGGTCCAGCCGGTGCCGATCTCCCGCATCGGCGCCCAGTCGGGGTTTCCGGTCGCGGAGTCGTTGTGGGTGTACAGCCTCAGCGTCGCGTCGGGCAGCCTGGCGTAGACCGGCGTGCTGGACGCGCACCGCACGGTGCTGAGCGTCGCGGGTGCGAGCGTGCACGCGTTGGTCTGCGCGGTGACGTCCCACTCGCGACCGTAGCCCCAGCCCCACCCGTTGTAGGTGCGGGTGGCGATGGCCTTCGCGTTCTGGTCCATCCGGTACCAGTAGAGCTCACCGGGCTGGCCGTGCTCCCCGACGCCCGCGGTGTGTCCGTAGAGGATGTCCGCGCCGGGCGAGAAGATCCCGCTGTGGATGTTCCAGCCGGTGCCCGCGAGCACGTCGCGCTGGGTGAACCGGTCGCCGGCGACGTCGTACTGGAACCGGTACAGCGCCCCGCCGCTCTGGTTGGGGTCGCGGGCGTAGAGCACACCGTCACCGGCGGCCACGATCAGGTTGAACCGCCCGAAGTCGGCGTCGATGACCCGGTCCTGCCACTGCTTGGTGACGGAGTCGAACCGCGACCAGCGCAGCTTGTTGTCGTCCTGGACGCGGTACAGGTCGCCGCGGCTGTCGAACACGATCCGGTCCCGGTAGGGAGCCAGGTCCCACCCGCCCCAGCCGGTGGCGATGACCTCGTACTGCGCCCCGTTGGTCCGGTCCCAGTCCGTCCCGTTCCAGCGCAGCTTCCGGAACTCGCCACCGGGCGTGATGTTGTAGACCAGTCCGTCCGGCCCCGCGATCGTGGTGCCGCTCCAGCCGGTGCCGATCGTCCCGGACGGCCCCCAGACACCGCCGCCACCGACGCCGTCGTCGTGCGTGTAGCGGCGCAGTTCCCCGTTCTGGAGCCGCGCGAACACCGGCGTCGACGGCAGGCAGCTCACCGTCCGCGCCGGACTCGGCGCGTCCACGGCGGCGGCCGCGGGCGCGGTGAACACGGCTGCCAGCGGAGCCACCAGGACTCCCGCGAGAACCGCCGCGGAAACGCGGAACGCTCCCCCGCTCAAGCGCGATCTGCGCACTCTCATCGACCCCTTCATCGATCTACCGATCCCCCACCAGCCGTGCGGACGTGAACCGAGTCAGCTACGCCCCTTGGACAAAAAACTGCGAACACCCCTCAGGGGCGCACCGAGATCCTTCCGGTCCAGCCCGGCGGCCTCCAGGTGGACGAGGATCTTCGAAATCCCCTCGAACTCCGGGAAATGGTTTTCCAGTTCACCCAGGCACGAGTCGAGAGCGCGAATCACGTACTCCTCGATCTCAGCGTCGCCGACACCGGTCGCCGACACCGGAACAGGAGTGGGCGGCGTCGCCAGAATTATTCCTGGCGCACCATCACCTCGCGTGTTGACGAGGACCTGGGCCACTCCCATTCGCGGAACCCCCCCGTAGCGCTCATGGGCGAGGGGGAAGCTCAGGATCGCGACATCGCACCCCGCACCCGTCTCGGGCACCGAGCCGACCCGGAACTCCACGTCGGGAATGTCGCCCAGAGCCTCTCGACACGCCTGCACGATCCGCTCGAGCGAGGCCGCGACCACGTATTCCATCAGCACCCCACACCGGTGCTCATGCTGGTCATGATCGAGGGCCTTCCAAGCTTCTTCAATTCACCGTTGTTCAACGCCACTCCACCGTCGACCACGTCCGCAGTGTAAGCCATTCGAGTTTCCTCAGGCAGGCTCGACAGCCTGACCGAAGTGCGGATCATGGTGTACGGACCCTCAGCCGAAAATGCCGCGAATGCCCTCCGCGAGTACTCGGCAGCACCCCTCTCGGTAAAGGAGAAGTACTTGACACCCTGCGGGCTGTTCCACTGCCGATTTGCCAGGATATCGCCGAGTTCACCTTCGGTGACAGCCCGCCAGAGGTACACCAGGTCCGAGTTCGAATCGGCCTCGTTGTGGACCAGCACCGGAGTGCTGCCCGCCATCACGTAGAACGTGTGGATGCCGTCGACGGTCAGGTTGTAGACCTTCCGCACCTGCGTGTAGGCCCGAAGCCCGACGACAGCGGCGGGGGTGCCGTCAGCGGTGTGCAGCCGATGACCGACTCGCAGCTCGTCCGCGTCGACCCACTCGCCCTCGCCGTTCACCCAGAACGGGTGGTCGCCGGTGGCCGTCAGGCTCCCGACCCCGGCACCCGTCGCCACGGTCGCCTCGACCAGGTCCTTCTCGCCGTCACCGACGATCACGTCGGTGACCCTCTTGTCCGCCGTGGTCCCGGTCGTCGGGTCGGTCGCCACCACGAGATCACCGACCTGCACGTCCTCGATCGCCCGACGCGTCCCGTCAGCCATCAGCACCAGGGTCGCGGGCAGGAAGCTGTTGGGGTCCTTGCAGCTCACCACACCCTTCGCCGAGTCCTTCGCCACCTGCCCGGCACCGCGCCGCACCCCGGCCTCCGCCGCCGCCTCGGCGGTCCCGACGGCGACCCGCCGACCAACGGCGGCACCGCCCCCGGTGAAGATCGCGCCGATGACGTCCGGCACCAGGTGCCCGGCCGCGCGAGCCGGGTCGGTCGCCCAGGTGTCCCAGTCCACCAGCGACTTGCCGAACGCGAGGGGGTCCTGCAAGCCGTTCCACAGGCCCCCGTACAGGTTGGCGATGTTGCTGAACAGGCTGGACGGGCTGAGGACGACGCGGAGCGGGGTGAAGTTCCAGGCGAACTCGACCAGGCCGCCCGCCGCCTCGACCGCTCCCGACAGGAACGAGCCGACCTGGCCGATGACCGGGTACGCCTGGACCGCGGAGTTCCACGCCGCGTCGATGGTCGCCTGCGCGTCCTCCACGCTCAGGTCCGTGACCATGCTGACCACGCGGGCGGGGATGGTCGGGATCGCGGAGAACACGGTCTTGGCGGCGTCCTCGATCGGGTTGAGGACCCACTTCTCGCCGAGCGCGCTGATCTCGTCGAGCACTCCGCTGAACGCCGTCCACCCGGATTCGAGCGCGCCCAGGATGCTGTTGAGCGCGTTCGAGCCCCAGGTGAGGACCTCGCTGAACTTCTCGCTGACGGTGTTCCAGGTGCGCTTGCCCCAGTCGACGAAGCTGTTCCAGGTCCTCTTGCCCCAGTCGACCACGTTGTTCCAGGTGTCGGACGCCCACTGGACCACGTTGTTCCAGGTGCGCTTGCCCCAGTCGACGACGGTGTTCCACGCCTGCGACGCCCAGCCCGCGACGGCGCTCGCCGCGTTCTTGGTCGGCTGCACCACGTTGTCGTCGACCCAGCCGCCGACGGCGTCGATGGCGTCGCCGACCCAGTCGAAGCCCCAGTGGCCGTCGGGGTCGCTGTAGCGGATCGGTGAACCGGAGCCGTAGGTGTAGCGGTTGAACAGCACGGAGCCGCCGGAGGCCGCCATGACCGAGTCGCGGGAGTTGAACGCGCCCGTCGACGGGTCGTACCAGCGGGACCCCATGTTGACCTGTGCGGTGTCGGGGTCGGTCCACGAGCCCTGGAAGCCGATCGAGCGCTTGCCGCCGCTGGTGCCGAGGACCTTGCCGAACGGGTCGAACGCGGCCGAGTCGGCCAGCCCCGCGGTGCCGTCGCCGGGTGCGAGGCCTCCGACCAGGTCGCCGTGCATGTCGGTGATCGCGAGGCGCTTGTCCTGGCCCTGTTCGAGCGCGACGAGCTCACCGGACGGACCGCGGGTGTAGTCCGCGGCGCCGTCGCTGGCGAGTGCGTCGCCCGCGCCGCTGTAGGACAGGCGCGTGCCGTTGCGGACGACCATCCGGTCGAGGCCGTCGTAGGCGTAGGTCGCCTGGCCCTGGCCGACCATCCGGTCGAACGCGTCGAAGGTCATCCGGTCGGTGAGACCGGAGCTGGTCCGGCTCGCCAGCGTGCCGCGAGCCGTGTAGGCGTAGGTGAAGTCGCCGTCGGCGAGCAGCCGGTTGCGGGCGTCGAACGTCGACGTCTTGTCGTCGACCCTGGTCCGGTTGCCCGAGGCGTCCCAGCCGTAGGTCGTGGTCCGGCCCGACCCGGTCCACGAGGTCATCCGGCCCGCGTGGTCGTAGGTGTAGGTGTTCTGGCCCGCTCCGGCGGTTCCGGTGGTGGTCTTGCCGGTGACGTTGTCGGCCGCGTCGTAGCCGTAGGCGATCGAGGAGACGACGGAGCCCGCGGTGTTCCTCAGCTTGTCGGCGGTCGGCCTGCCGAGGTCGTCGAAGTCGAGCGTCCTGACGTGCCCCGACCCGTAGACGACCTGGTTGACGTCACCCGCGGCGTTGTAGCCCAGGGTCTGCCGTCCGCCCGTGACACCGTCCTGGACGGACGCGAGCCTGCCCTTGTAGTACGCGTAGGTGGACGTGCCCGCCGCGTCGGTCCGCTCGGTCACCCGGCCGCTCGCGTCGTAGGCGAAGCTGGAGGCTCCGGACGGCCCGGCCGCCGTGAGCAGCGCCCCGCGGTCGTTGTAGGTGAAGGTGTTCGTGCCGCCGGGAGCGCTGACGCCGGTCAGCCTGCCCGCGAGGTCGTAGGAGTTGGACCTGGTCGCGGTCGCCGCCTCGGCTCCCGCTCCGGTCTCCTCGGTGAGCCGGTTCAGGGGGTCGTAGGTGCGCTGGCGGGTGACGCCGCCGGGCGCGGTGGCGGAGACCGCGTTGGTCGCGGCGTCGTAGGCCACCGTCCAGGTCCGGTCGGCGGCGGCCGGGTGGGCCTGCGTCGAGGGTTCGACGACCGACTCGGGCAGGCCGAGGCTGTTGAACGTGTAGACGGTCGGGTTGCCGCGCCCGTCGGTGTAGCGGGTGCGGTGGCCCACGGCGTCGTAGCCGAACCCGGTGGTGATGGTCTCGGTGGCCGAGACCGGCTCCACCTGGCTCACCTGCCGGTTGAGCGCGTCGTAGGTCGCCGTGGTGGTGTGGCCCAGCGCGTCGGTGCGGGCGACCGGGTTGCCCGCCGGGTCGTAGTCGACCGAGGTCCGGCGCAGCAGCGCGTTCGACGGGCTGAAGTCCAGCACGCCGGTCTGCCTGCCCGCGTCGTCGAACCTCAGGGCCGTGTACCGGCCGAGGCCGTCCTTCTCGGTGATCTTGCGGCCGACCTGGTCGTAGCCGTGCTGGGTCGTCACGCCCGCCGGGTCGATCGTGGTGATCAACTGGTTGGCGGTGTCGTACACCTGCTTCGCCACCTCGTCGTTCGGCGAGGTGGTGCTGGTGAGGTTGTCCGCGTCGTCGTAGGCGTACTTCGTGGTGAACGCCGTGGGCTGCGGGCTGCGCTCCAGCCGGGTGGTCGTGATCCGGCGGCCGAGGTCGTCGTAGGTGGCCTGGACCCGCGCGCCGACCGGGCTCGTCACCGAGCGCTGCTCACCGGTCCGCGTGTAGGTGTAGCTCCACACGCCGCCCGCGGCACCGCCGACGTCGGGGTCCTGCTTGCGCACCACCCGGTTGAACTGGTCGTAGGTGAACGTCGTGGTGTTGTCCCGCCCGTCCGTGGTCGTCCTGACGTTGCCCGCGACGTCGTAGGTCGTGGTGGCGGTGGGCGTGATCGGCTGCCCGCCGGGCGGCGTGTAGGACGGCAGCACCGCGCGGGTCCGCCGCCCGAGCCTGTCGTACTCGGTGCGGGTCACGGCACCGGTGGCGTCCCTGACGTCGGTCATCTGGTCGAACGTGTTGTAGCCGGCCGTGGTGGTCGGGTTCGCGGTGACGGGAGCGCCGCCGCCGGTCTCCACCGACACGGCGGGTGCGGTGGACGTGACGCGGCGGCCCAGCTCGTCGTAGGTGAACCGGGTGGTGAAGTCCTCCGCGACGGCGCCCTCGGCGTTGCCGCGGGGATCGGTGGAGGACGTCACGTTGCCGCGCTGGTCGTAGGTTCGCGACGTGGTCAGGGCGACGCCGTCGGCGAACGTGCTGTCGCTGACCCGCCTGCCCGGCCCGTCGTAGACGTGGTCGAGCACCGTCGAGCTCGCGCTCGCCGTGAACGGCACGTTGGACGGCCGTCCGCTGCGGACCTCGCGGACGATGTTGTCGCCCGCGTCGTAGGTGTAGCGCATCCGGCGCTGCACCCGGTCGGGGTCGACCGTGGTGGCGGCGACGCGGCCCAGCGCGTCGATCTCGTGGACCGTGGTGACCTGGCCACCGCCCGCCACCTGCTTGACGAGCGCGCCCGCCGCGTCGTAGGTGTTCTCCTGCAACGTGATGTCGCGCGTCGTGCCGTTGGCGTTGTGGAACCCGGTCGCGATGACCTTCCACGGCTTGTCGTCCTGGTAGTAGGTGTAGACCAGGGTGCGGCCCATCGCGTCGCTGCGCACCACCAGCCTGCCCGCGTGGTCGTAGGCGTTGTCCTGCACGACCAGGTCACCGCCCGCGGGGGCGGCCTCGTCACCGCGCCAGTCCTTCAGCCGCACCTCGGCGACCTGGTTTCGGGCCGTGTAGCTCAGCTCCGTGCGGTTGCCCGCCGGGTCGACCGACCACACGACGTTGCCGAACACGTCGTAGCCCTGCGAGGACTCGCGGCCCTCGGGGTCGACCGCCCTCACCAGCCTGCCGTGCGCGTCGTGGTCGAACGTGCTGGCGCGCGGCTGGTCCCCACCGGTCAGGTCGACGACCTCGACCCCGGTCCTCCGGCCGTCCACGTCGTACTCGGTGGTGGCGCGGGAGGTGTGGGTGACGCCGGTGATCGGGTTCCGGACGCCGGGACTGGTCACCCGCGACGGGCGTGACAGCGCGTCGTAGGTGTAGGTGGTGGTGACCCCGTCCGGGTGGGCCTCGCTGATCTGGGTCTCGCTGGTCTTGCGCCCCAGCACGTCGTAGGCGAACCGGGTGGTGAGACCGGACGGTGCGACGACCTCGGCGAGGTCCCCGTTGCGGTAGTAGGAGTTTCGCGTGACCTGGCCGCGGGCGTCGGTCCTGGTCGCGACCAGTCCCGCGGGGGTGTTGCCGCCGCCGAAGGCCGCGTCCGAGTCGACCGTGTAGGTCTGCGACGTCCCGCTGCCGTCCGGTCTGGTCCTGGTCAGCGTCTCGCCGAACGGCGTGTACGTCGTCCGCACGACGTAGGTGTCGTCGGTGGCGCTCGTCGAGCGCGCGTCGCGGTGCTCGACCGGCTTGTCGTTGCGCGGGTCGATGCTGTTGCCCGCGTTGAGGAAGTACTCGGTGCGGCTGGTCTGGCAGTCGGTGGAGCTGGTGCGGCAGGTCGTGGACGACAGCAGGTTGCCGCGCTCGTCGTAGGTCATCCTGACCTGGGCGCCCACCTCGTTGGTGATGGTGTTCTGGAAGCCCGCGGCGTCGTAGTCGAAGGTACGCACGCCCTGGCCCTTGATCGGGCCGGTCTCCCAGCTCGGTGGACCGGTGACGGGTCCACCGCAGAAGACCGGCCCGCCGTTCGGCGGCGTGGAGGTGGTGCAGGTGGGCGTCGTCGTGGTCGTGGTCGGAGCCGGGGTGGCGTCGGACTCCCGCGCCCCGAGCCCCAGCGGGGACGAGTAGCGGACCACCCGGCCGCGAGCGGCGTCGTAGGCGTAGTCGTGGAACCGGTTGCCGGGGTCGGTCACCGAGACGGAGAGGATCGGGTTCGTCCCGTCACCGCTGCTGGACGGCGTGCCGATCCGCCACAGGCCGCCGTTCTCGTCGACGGACTCCCTGAGGCGGTCGTTGACCGTGTCGTAGGTCAGCGTCGCCGCCGTGCGCCCGGACGGGAGGGTGATCCCGGCCAGTTGGGTCGCGCTCGCCCTGGCCCTGAAGTGCGCCGCGACGGCGGTGTCGCCGACCGGGTGCTGGTAGAGGGCGACCTCGGCGATGTCGCCGGTGAAGTACCAGCGGGGGTTGGGCCCCCACTGCGGCCAGGAGCCCGCCGCGTAGCCCGCGCCGATCTGGTTGAACGGCACGTCCTCCGGGGCGATCGTGCCGTCGACGCTGCCGACGCGCGCTCCGTCGAGGTACATCGTCTGGGTGGCGAGCGAGCCGGACAGCACCACGTGGTGCCACTGGCCGTCGTTGACCGGCTCCGGGGTCGTCACCGGGTTCACCGACCCGTGCCAGAACTCGCCGCGCAGCCTGCCGTCCTGACCGACGTAGAGCACGGGCACCGCGCCCGTCGACTCCTCGCCGAGCGCCTTGCGCTGCTGGGCGAACAGCGGGCCGCTCGCCGTGGTCCTGAACCACAGCTCGATGGCCGTGCTGCGGCTCTTGACCGACAACTCGTTGGGCAGCGTCACGACCGACGACGTGCCGTTGAACGTGGCCGCCCGCGTGCTGGTGCCGCTCAGCGGTCCCGCGTTCGCGTGCCCGACGTCGGTGTACCGGCCGTTGTCCTCGCCGAGGCGGGTGCCCCCCTCGCTGACCGCGACCTCACCGGTCGTCTCGCCGAGCCGCCAGTAGGAGTCGGGGTTGGAGTCGGCCACCACGCTGCGGTAGTGCGAGCCGGTCGAGTGCTCGTAGGTGGTGCACCCGCCGTTCGGGTCGCACACCCCGGTGAGCTGGTCGCCGTCGTAGGTGTAGGTCCACGTGAGGGCCTTGCCGCCGACCGGTTCGGTCGACACGGACCCGATGTGGCCGCCCGACCAGGTGAAGGTGAGCGTGCGCCTGCTCGTGTCGCTGGTGGCGGTCTTGAGCCTGCCCGCCGCGTCGTAGGCCAGGGACACGGTGCGCCGCTGGTTGTCGACGACGGCGCGCAGCCTGCCGTCGCCGCCGAAGGTGTACAGCGTGGAGGCCTTGTCCTGGAGGCTCCAGCCGCCGTCGACCTGCCGGAAGGTCGCGTAGCGACCGGACGGCGGCGCGAACGTGCCGTCGCCGTTGCGCCCGAACCTCGCCTGCTGGCCGTCCGGGTAGGTCACCACGACGTTGCCGGAACCGTCCTGGTCCGGCACGACGCGCATGTCGTAGGTGCTCGACCAGCCCGCGCCGAACAGGAGGTCCGTGCGCGGGTCGAGGCTGTTGTACGTCCGGGCCACCACGAGCGCGGGGCCGACCGTCGCGACGGACGCGTCGATCGCGCTGCTGAAGTAGTTGCCGGTCTGCGGGTCGAAGTCCTTGTTGGACCCGCTGTACGGCGCCACGGCCAGGTGCGAGGTGATCTCCGGCTGGGGGACCACGGTGAGCAGCGCGCTCTGCGGGCCCGGCGGGCTCTGCACCGTGCCGTTGGAGGCGGTCACCCGCCAGTAGTAGGTCTTGGACCAGCGCAACCGGTTCGCGGGCACGGTGTAGGTCTGCCCCGGCAGGAACCCCGAGTCGGTGCAGGCGAAGTCGACGCCCGCGGAGTCCTTCTCGCAGAGCTGGTAGTTGTAGGTCAGCGACGAGCCGGGCTTCGGGGCGATGTCGAGCGCCTGCGCCCACAGCGAGGGCGTCAGCACGGGCGACGGGTGGCCGTTCGGCGGGTACTGGTCGACGATCCTCGGCGGGATCTCGTAGACCTGCAGCACCAGCCGCAGCACGGGGAGCATGTCGTCGGAGAGGACCCTGACCCCCTTGTGGACGATGCTGAAGTCCACCGTGTACTTGCCGGGCTCCAGCTTCTCGACGAACGGCTCCAGGTTCACCGTCTCGCCCCTGGCCACGTCCTTCGGCAGCGGTGCGGCGTTCTCGACCTCCGAGACGCGGCTGCCCGACTCGGTGAAGATCCGGTAGCCGAGGCTGTAGTCACCCCGCGTCCACGGGCCCGAACCGAGGTTGGTGGCCGACACCTTCACCTCGCCGCCCTGCGCGCGGGTGATCGGCGGGTCCGGTCGGGGATCGAGGAACTGGTAGCTCGCGTTGTACCGCGAGTACGTCACGTACAGGGCGGGGGCGGCGCCCCCGGCGGCGTGGCCCGCGAACTTCTTCCACGCGTGGACGTCGTCGACCGGGGCGCGGACGGTGAGACCGTGGTTGGCCTGCTCGCCGTCCACCCAGCGCTGGACCAGGTCGCGTCCTGGCGTGCCGAGGTTGACGACCTCCCAGGTGGCCGGGCAGCCCTCGCGGCCGTGCGCGAACGACGCCTCGGTCAGCGCGTCGCCGTAGGCGGGACCGGGGTAGCCGCCACCGGTCCCCCACGGCTCCGTCACGCCGTGCACGGTGATCGGGCGCGGGCGGCAGGAGTAGGAGTGCGTGTTGGCCAGCGCCAGGTGCGACGAGAAGATCTTGTGGTTGCGCAGCCGGTTCTCGATGCCGTCGAACTTGAGGTACGAGGCCGCCGTGGTGCCGTCGACGCGGCCCGCCTTGAGCTCCGCGCCGGAGGTGTCGCGGAAGCCGTCCTGGGCGATCATGCTCGCGTTCGCGGCCTGGGGCTCGATCGTCGGGTCGACCAGCACGGGGTACTGGCGCGCGGGGTCGTCCAGCCACGGGGAGTCGAACTCGACCTTCAGGGCGGTCGCGCCGTCGTGCTCGACCACTTCGTACCGGACGGCGTCGGAGCGGGCCGGGTCACCCGACAGCTCGTCGACCTTGGAGTCGACCATGAACCCGCGCGGGAACCGGGCGCGCTCGACGTCGCGCTCGTCGAGCAGCGCGACCCGCCCGTCGACGACCTCGGCCCGCAGACCGGTGAGCCTCAGCGGGAAGGTCCACGAGCGGGGCGCCTTCGCCGAGGTGAGGACCAGCGTCTCCTTCAGCGCGCCCGGCCGGACGTCGAGCCGCACGTCCGCGTCGGGCCGGATGCCGGGGTAGGTGAGGCTGCTGCCGTCGGCGCGCCCCTCGACGGGCTTCGCGTCGGCGACGCCGTAGGAGAGCTGGTGCGCGTCGTCGAACACCACCCGCACCATGCCGTCGGCACCCGCCGTGCGGGAGAACCGCAGGTCGAGCGAGTCGGCCGCGTTGCGCCAGCCGCTCGTGGGCGACGAGCCGTCCGGCACGACCGTGGTGACGATCGGTGCCATCGTGCCGTCCGGCCGCTCGAAGTTGAGCGGGCCCTCGGAGAACTCGGTGGTCGTCGTGCCGTCGGAGTTGGCGTAGGTGCGCTCGAACGGCTCGCGCCGTTCGGGGATCTCGCGGCTGGTCGCGGCGTCGAAACCGGTGACCTCGCGATCACCGTTCGCCCGCTCGGCCCCGTTCGGGGCCGCGGCGTCCGAGGCGAAGGACAGCGGCGGGTACTTCGACCGCTCCGACAGGGCCGGGCGGTTCGGGGAGGAGTCGGAGATCTGGGCCGCGTTCTCGCGGCCCGCGCGTTCCAGGGCTTCCTTCGCCGATTCCCAGCGCTGCTCGGGCGCCAGGCGGATCGCCTCGGCGAGCTCGGGCATCCCGTCGAACAGCGGGGGCGTCAACCTCGACGCCGTCGGTCCCGCGAAGCCGAGGAGCAGCAGGATCACCGTGAGAAGCGTGAAACGCCGCCGACGCCCGCGCGGTCTTCCGGGCACGGCGAACAGACGAATTCCCCCCACAGCGCGACTTCCCCCCAGGTTTCCCACCCGTGATCACGCGGTCGCCGCGACCGCGCGAGGTAAAGATGCGGTACGGGGGCGGAAATGACAACCCTCTGTTGCAGCGGCTACGGCGGACCGTAACCATCGTCACACGGACGAGGGCGGCCGTGTCCCGAACCGGACACGCGCGGAGGTGCACGGAGGTGGTCCACCGGTGGACGAACAGGTGCTCGACGTGCTCGCCCGACACCTGCCCGCCTACCGGGTCGAGCGGGTGGTGCGGCTGGGTGAGGGGCAGGACAACGTCGCGTTCGAGGTGAACGGCGAGCTGGTCGTGCGGTTCGCGAAGGTGCCCGACCCGGCGGAGACGGACCGGGAGGTGCGGTTGCTGGCGAAGGTGGCCGAGGTGTCGCCCCTCCCGGTGCCGGCACCGGTGTTCTCCGTCACGGAGGTCGGGTGCGTGGTGTACCGGAAAGTGCCCGGAAGGCAACTCCTGGGCCTGCCGGGAGCGCCCCCGGTGGAGATCGGCGCGGTGCTCGGCGGGTACCTGGCGGTGCTGAACGCGGTGCCGCCGGAGCGGATGGCGGACGTGGTCGGGGCGGACGACGACCCGCCGTCGCGGTGGCTCGCGGAGGCCGCCGAGCTGTACGCGCCGGACACGGTCCCGGCCGTCCACCGTGGACCGATCGAGGAGTTCCTGGCCGCCGAGCCGCCGTCCGCGCGGCCCGCACTCGTGTTCTCGCACAACGACTTGGGAGCCGAGCACGTGCTGGTCGACCCTCGCGGGTGGACGGTGGGCGGGGTGATCGACTGGACCGACGCGGCGTTCACCGATCCGGCGTACGACCTCGGGCTGCTCTACCGCGACCTCGGTCCGGACGCCTTCGAGGCGGCGCTGGCGGCGTACGGCAGCGACGAGCCGCGGGAGCGGGCGGTGTTCCTCGCCCGGTGCACCGCGCTCGAAGACCTGGAGCACGGGATCCGGACCGGGCACCGGATCCACGCCGAGAACGCGCTGGCCTCGATGGGGAGGCTGTTCTGTTAGCGTAGCTAATCATGTGGACCGGACTGCTGCTCGCGGGCTTGGTGGTGACGCTCGGAGGGCTGGTCCAGGGACTGGCGGGCTTCGGCCTGGCGCTGGTGGCCGTGCCGATCCTGGCCCTGCTGGACCCGTCGCTGCTGCCCGTGCCGATCCTCATCACGGCCATGACGCACTCCATCATGAGCCTCGCGCGCGAACACTCCCACGTGGACTGGCACGGCGTCGGCTGGGCGATCCTCGGTCGGCTGCCCGGAACCGCGATCGGCGTGCTGCTGGTGGACTCGCTGGACCAGAACCAGTTCAGCCTGCTGATCGGTGTGGTCGTGCTCCTCGGCGTGCTGCTGTCGGTCACCACCTGGAACCCCCGCCCCACCAGGACGGCGCTCGTCGTCGCGGGCCTCGCCAGCGGCTCGTTCGGCACGGCGATGTCCGTCGGCGGCCCACCGGTCGCCATGCTCTACCAGAACTCCCCCGGCGCCCAGATCCGCGCGACCCTCGCCGCCTACTTCGTCCTGGGGTCCTTCACGTCGATCATCGGCCTCCTCGTCGCGGGCCAGGTGCACCCGCCGCAGGTCGTCACCGGTCTCCTGCTGATCCCGTTCCTGGTGGTGGGTTTCCTCCTGTCGAGCCCGCTGCGCAAGCTGGTCGACGGGAAGGGCGTCCGGATCCCCGTGCTGCTGCTGTCGACCGCCGCGGCGGTCACCCTGATCCTGCGCAGCGCGCTCGGCTAGGGCACCGGTCCGGCATCCGGTCGAAGGCCGCCTCGGCGACCACCGGGATCCCGTGCGCCGCGGCCTCCTCCGCCCCGCCCGACAACGAGTCCGGGTCAACCGCGACGACGAGCCCGGTCTTCTCGGTGACGGTCCCGCGCACGGCGAGCCCGGCGTTCACGGCCCGTTCCTCCCAGTCCTGCCGCGCAGTTGGCCGCTCGTCGCGGGCGGCGGCCGAGCGTTGAGCGGCAACCCGGTGCGGCAGAACGGAAAGCCCTGCCCTCAGGGGGCCGCCCGGTCTTCCCGCTCGACAGCCCCGCGGGGTGGCGGGAGACCGGTTCCCGGGTCTTCGGCGCGCGGCAGCGGTGCCACGGCCTCGTCCGCCCCGATCGGCCGCAGGCTCTCGGGCCTCGCGAGCTCTTCGCCGTGCTCCACCAGCCGCAACTCGTGGCGGGCCTCCACGATCCGCGTGCGCACGTGGTCCAGCTCCGCCTCGACCGCGGCGCGCGCCTGGGCCAACGCGATGGCGTGCGCCGTCTTGCGGCGCGCCAGCTCGTTCTCGAGCCGCAGCTTCTCCGCCGACCGGTCCCGCAGGATCCGCTCCGCCTCGGCCCGCAACCCCTCCACCCGCTGCCGCGCCTCCTCGTGCTCGACGCGGTCGACGCCCGCCAACCGCTCCTCGACCTGGTCCAGCCGCCGCTGGAGGCGGGCGACGACCTGCTCCAGCTCCGCGATCCTGCACGCCTTCCGCCTGAACATCGCCCACGTCCTCAGCTCGTCCGCGGCACCACTCCGTCCGCCCCGGTCATCGCCGGGTCGAACGCTGCGTGTTAGCCAGGACGGTCCCCGTCACCCTGGTGGCCCAACGTTCTTCACCCGAGCGGCTCCTCAAGTGGTGGTACGAACACCGCCGTCCACCGGCCGGGGCGGTCCCCGCACGGGACGACCACCGTTCACCGCTAACTTGGCGGGATGCCCCACGGCGAGCTGAGCGAGCAGGCAGTCGCGCTGCACCACCGCTACCGCGAGTCGAACGACCTGGCGGACCTGCGCGCGTCGGTCGACCTGCTCCGCCGCGCGACCGCCGCTCCTCCACCCCGCCCCCGGCGGATGGCGAACCTCGGCGCCGGTCTGATCTTGCTGTTCGAGCGCCTCGGTGACGTCGAACTCCTCCACGAGGCGCTGGCCGCGTGCAGACGGGCGGTCGAACTGGCGCCCGGCGACCCCCAGTACCTCAGCAACCTCTCCGCCGGGCTGGAACAGCTCTACCTGCACACCACCGACGAGGAGGCGCTCGCCGAAGCGGTCGACACCGCGCGGGAGGCGGTGAGGGCGACGGCGAGCGGCGACCCGGCGCTCATGATGCGGTTGTCGAACCTCGCCAACTCCCTGCGCTCGACGTACCAGCGCACCGGCGACACGGCCGCCCTGCTCGAAGCCGTCAGCGCGGGCGAACGCGCCGCGGCGATGCTGGACGGTGCCGGCGACGAGGCGAGCAGGTTGCTGTCGAACCTCGCCAACGCCCGCTGGGACCTCGCCCAGCACCACGACGACCCGGACCTGCGCGCCGAGGCGGTCGCGGGTTTCCGGACCGCCTTCGACTCCACACCGGTGGGCCACCCGAACCGGCCCGACGTGCTGTCGAACCTGGCCGACCGCCTGGGGATGACCGCGACCAACGCCGCCGAGGCCGACGCCGCCGTCGCGCTCGCGCGCCGAGCACTGGCGTGGACCGACGGATCGTCCCCCGACCGGGCGCACAACGAGAGCTGCCTCGCGGCGACCCTGCGGACCCGGTTCAACCACACCGGCGACGTCGGGTCGCTCGTCGAGGCGGCCTCGCTCGCCCGATCCGCGCTGCTGCGCACCCACCGCGACCACGCACGCCTGCCGAGCAGGCTCGTGGAGTTCGGGAACGCCCTGCGCGCGCTGCACGAACGCACCGGGGAACTCGCCCCGGCCGTGGGAGCCGTGGAAGCGACCGGCAAGGCCGTGGAGATCACGCCGGTGGGCGACTCCGCGCGAGTCGGCCACCTGATCGATGCGGCGAGCGCTCGGTTCGTGCTGTACGAGCGCACCGGCGACGTCGAGCACGTGCGCGAGGCGGTGGAGATGGGCAAGCAGGCCGTGCACGAGCAGGGCGCGGACCACCCGAACCTCCTCGGAACGCTCACCCAGGTGATCGCGCCGATGGTGGCGCTCGCCTCCGAGACGAACGACGAGGCGTTGTTCGAGGAGGTCGTGGCGATCGGACGCCGCGTCGCCGCCCTGCCCGACGACCACCGCGACGTCGTTCCGGCGTGTTCGAACACGGCCCACGCGCTCCTGCGACGCCACGCGCACACCGACGACCCGCGGGACGCGCTCGACGCCGCGCGCCACGCGCGCCGTGCGGCGGAGCTCACCCCGCGCGACTCGGCGCTCCGCCCGCCCATCCTGATCAACCTGGGCGCCACGCAGCTGCTCGTGGGCCTGCACGACGAGGCCCGCGCCACCTTCACCGAGGTGACCGCGGCGCCTGCGGCGACGGTGCTCGACCGGATCAGGGCGTGGCGGTACCTCGGTCGCGTCGAGATGGACGTGAACGCCGACGACGCGGCCGTCGCCGCGTTCCAGCAGGCCGTCTCGCTCCTGCCCCAGCTGGCACCCCAGCGGTTCCCGCGCGGCGACCGCGAGTTCGGTCTCGGCAGGATCACCGGGCTCGCCGCCGAAGCGGCCGCCGCCGCGGTCCGCGCCCGCCGTCCGGACCTCGCGGTCCGGCTGGTGGAACAGGCGCGCACGCTGCTGATGTCCGAGACCCTCGACGCGCGTTCCGACCTGCGAGCCCTGGCGGAGCGGCACCCCGACCTCCACCAGGAGCACCAGCGGCTCCGCGGGGCGCTGGACGCGGCCGACCACCCGGTTGTCGCCCACCACGTCGGCGCACCGCCGCCCACGCGTCGGGAGGAGCTCACCGCGCAGTGGGCGGACCTGCTCGATCGCGTCCGCGACCAGCCCGGCTTCGACACCTTCTTGCTCCCCCCACCGCCTCTGGTCGACCAGGGCCCCGTGGTGATCACCTATGCGACCAGGTGGGGCGCGGGCGCGCTCCTGCTGCGGCCGGACCGGCCGATCGACGTGGTGCCGCTTCCGGGCATCACCGACATCACGGCCGCCGAGCAGGCGGACCGCTTCGAGCGGTCGTGCCTCGCGGCCGTGCGCACCTCGTCCTACGGAGCGCGCAAAGCCGCGCTCGACGACGTGCACGGTGTGCTGAAGTGGTTGTGGGACAACGTCACCGAGCGCGTGCTCGACCACCTGGGGTTCGGCCTGCCCACGAGTTCGAGCTGGCCGCGGGTGTGGTGGTGCCCGATCTCCGCGATGAGCTCGCTGCCGCTGCACGCCGCGGGCCACCACGACGGCGATCCGGGGCGGACCGCCGTGGACAGGGTCGTGTCCTCCTACACGACGTCACTGCGCACGCACGCGCGCGAACCCCGTGCCGCGGCCGACTCGTCGGCGGTGGTCGTGGCGATGCCCGAGACCCCCGGCGCGGGGGCGCTGCCGTCCGCGGAGTCCGAAGCCGAGACGATCACCGGCCTGGTGCCCGGATCGGTCGGACTCGTCCGCGCCGAGGCGACCAGGGCCGCGGTGGTCGAGGCGCTCCCCCGGCACGCGATCACCCACTTCGCCTGCCACGCGGTCGGCGACCCGCGTGACCCGAGCGCGAGCCGCTTGCTGCTGCACGACCACGAGACCGACGCGCTCACGGTCGCCGAGGTCTTCCAGCTCGACCTGCCGAACGCGGATCTGGTCTTCCTCTCCGCGTGCAACACCACCGACACGGCACCGCGTCTCGTGGACGAGGCGATCCACATCACCGGCGCGTTCCACCTCGCGGGCTACCGCCACGTCATCGGCACGCTCACCCCGGTGAACGCGACCGCGGCCCGAGTGGCGGCGGCCGTCTACGGGCTGTTGACCCTCGGGGGCACGGTGGCTCCGGACACCGCAGGCACCGCCCTCGCGCTGCACCACGCCGTCCGGCTGATCCGGACGGACCACCCCGGCGCACCCCACACCTGGGCCGCCTGGATCCACGTCGGCATCTGACCAGGGAGTCACCGTGCACCTCGCCCGGATCGACCTGCTCCTCACCGAGGAACCGCGGGCCTTCACGTCCACCGACGTCCACACCGGTCGGATCAGCGTGCACGGCGTGCAGATCGACCACATCGGCGTCGACGACGAGGATCAGGACGTCCTCCTGCTGAAGGTCCTGTACGACGTCACGTTCGAGGAGGACGCACCGGAACCGCTCGTGGCCGAGATCGGGTTCGAGTTCCGCACGCCCGACGTCCGCGTCCGCGACGCGTGGCCGAGATCGGTGACCAGCGACCGCCCACCCGAACGGCTCGCGGTGACCAGGCGCCTGGAGTTCGTCCGACACACCCCCGACTGCACCGGTCTGCTCGACGACAACGTTCCGGTCCCCGACCTCGCACCCGCCGTGCACGCGCTCGGCATCGGCAGCGGCACCGTCCGCTGGCGCCACACCGGCGGGGTTCGACCAGGACCGCGGCGCGGCTGGCTGGTCGTCACCGCACCCGCGTCCTGTCGCGAGGTGGAGGTCCTGGCGACGGCCGAGCACGAACTCGAAGACCCCCTCGGCATGCACCCCCGCGGCAAGCCCGAGACCGTCTTCATCCGGTTGCCGCACCGCCGCCAGTCGCTCGACGGCCTTCGCTACCGGATCGGCTTCGCCGTCGACGTCGTGGGCTTCGGCTCACGCACCGTCGAGCAGCAGTCGGCGGTGCAGCAGAGGCTCTCCGCCGTGCTGGGGCGATTCGCGGACGAGCTGGGCATCGCGGTCGATCCGACCAGCTTCGCGGGCGAGGGCGACGGCTTCCTCTACTACCTGCCGGACGTGGACGCGCTCGCCGCCGTGCGCCACCTGGTTCGGACCGTGCCGCGTCTGCTGCACGAGGACAACCTCCGGCACGACGACCGGATCAGGCTGCGGATGGCGGCCGACGTCGGTCCGGTCGGGTCGGCTCCGCTCGGGTTCACGGGTCCGACCACGACGCGGTTCTGCCGGCTGGTGGAGAGCAGCCAGATCCGCGACGCGATGACGACCACGGACACCGACATCGCCATCTTCGTGTCCGACACCCTGAACGAAGACGTCGTGCGGCAGTACGGCGACCTGTCGTGCCTGCCGTTCGAGCGGCACGACGTGGTCGTGAAGAACTACCAGGCTGTCGGACACCTCCTCACCTGCTCGCCGTGAACGGCGGTCGCGGCACAAGACCTCGGCACGGGGCCAGGACCCACCGTGCCGAGCCCCTCACCCCAGGACGTTGGGCTCGTCCAGCAGCCACAGCCAGGTGCCGTCGGGCTGCCTGCGGGCGACCTCGGCGGTCGCCCCGCGCCCCCGTCTGGTCGACGTGAGCGCCAGGTTGCCGTTGTGCAGGGCGGTGCGCTGCTCACCCGCGACGAACTGCGGGCGGTCCTCCAGCAGCATCGTGTAGATCTCGCGGATCTCCTCGGCGCCCGTGGCGCGCCTGCCGTCGGGCAGGGCGAGGACCGCGCGGGGCTCGTAGAGGGCTACGAGGCCGTCCACGTCGCCCGCGTTGGCGCGTTCGACGAACATCCGGCCCAGGTCTTCGGGTGTGGTGGCGCGTGCTTGGTCGTTCGGCATGTGCCGAGCATGTCAAACGGGTACGACAGTTTTCACACGGCGTTCGACGACGACCGACAGGACGGCGATGGCGAGGCCCGCGAGGGTGAGGGCGACACCCACCCACGCGGTGGACTGGTAGCCCCAGCCCGCGGCGATGGCGAGGCCGCCGAGCCAGGCCCCCGCCCCGTTGGCCATGTTGAGGGCCGAGTGGTTGGACGAGGACGCGAGCGACGGGGCGTCCGGCGAGGCGTCCATGAGGCGCACCTGGAGCGCCGAGGCGAGCACGGTGGTGGTGAAGCCGATCAGGAACAGCAGGGGGAACGTCGCCACGGGGACGGTCGCGAGCAGGCCGAACAGGGCGAGTTCGACCGCGGTGGCGATGAGGGTGCCGAAGACCGTGCCCATGACGGAGCGGTCGAGGAACCGGCCGCCGAGCCAGGCTCCCGCGGTCATGCCGAGGCCGAACACGGCGAGGATCCACGGGACCGCGCCCGCGCCCAGGCCGGTGACCTCGGTGGTCGTGGGGGAGATGTAGGAGTAGACGGCGAACATGCCGCCGAAGCCGATCGTGCCGGTGAGCAGGGCGAACCACACCTGCGGACGGCGGAACGCGCGGAGTTCGGCGCCGATGCCGGCGTCGTGGGCCGCGGCGATGCGCGGCACCCACCTGGCCAGCGTGAGCGCGGTGACGACGGAGACGACGGCCACCGCGGCGTACGCGCTGCGCCAGCCGATCTGCTGGCCCGCGGCGGTCGCGAAGGGAACGCCGATGAGGTTCGCGACGGTCAGGCCGACCATCACGCGGGCGACGGCCGTGCCCCGGCGTTCGGGGGCGACGATGCCGGAGGCGACGACGGCGGCGATGCCGAAGAACGCGCCGTGCGGCAGGCCCGCGACGAAGCGGGAGACCATCAGCAGGGTGGCGTTCGGGGCGATGGACGACAGGCCGTTGCCCAGCGCCACGGCCAGCATCAGCGCGATCAGCAGGCCCTTGCGCGGGAGCTTCGCGGCCAGTCCGGCGATCAGCGGGGCCCCGACGACGACGCCGAGCGCGTAGAGGCTGATCGCGTGGCCCGCGGTGGGGATGGAGATGGCGAACGTGTCCGCGACCTGCGGCAGGAGGCCCATCGTGGCGAACTCGGTGGTGCCGATGCCGAAGCCGCCGAGTGCCAGGGCGAAGAGCGCCGGTCCGGTTGATCGACGGGTGGAGGTGGGCTCCAGGGTCGTGGTCAAGCCGGACTCCTGACGGGCAGCGGTATCAGCCTAGTTGAATGCTGAACCGATTCTACCGGCAGGTTTTGGCTGTTCAGTCGTGCGCCTGCTCACAGACGTCCTATCTCCCCAGGCCTGGTTCTGCGCGGGCTGTGGGTCGCCTGGGTGCCCGCTCCTCCCGCTGCGGGAGGAGCCGGAGGAGCGGGCTGGTGGTCAGGCGAACGGTTGGACGTTCGGTTGGAAGACCTGGCCGTTGGCCGGGACCTTGAGGTTGACGAGGTAGTCGGTCGCCACGGTGTCCACGCCCGCGCTGTCGCCGAGGATGCAGTGGCCGAACGCGTCCACGCTGACCAGTCGGGCGTTGCCCAGCTGCTTGGCCATGCGCTGCGCGAACCTGTACTGCGTGGCGGGGTCGTAGTAGTTGCCCACGACGAGGACCGGGTTGGGGGTCTTGCGGTTCCACGGGCCCGACCAGCGGTCCGGGTGGCGGACCGGCCAGCTCGCGCAGGTGAGCAGGTCGGACGCCGCCTGCGAGCGGCCGAAGGTCGGGGATTCGCGCTCCCACTGCTTGGCCACGAGCGGGAACAGCTCCGGCACGCGCACGAACGGCTTGTCGGTGCAGTTGACGCCGTAGTACGAGTCGTCGAACTCGTACGGGGTGTCGCCCAGCACGCGCACGTCGGCCAGACCGCGGTTGTTCGCCAGCAGCGGCACGTCGGTGACGGCCGCGACGGACAGCGACGCCACGCCGTTGACGGCGTTGTGGATGGTCTGGAGGTACGCGGCCAGCAACGTGAAGCTGGCGGGCGAGTACAGGTTGCTGCCGACCCGGCCGATGACGCCCGCGTAGGTGGCGGTGGTGCCGTCGGGCAGGGTCACGGCCCGCGTGCGCAGGTGGTCGCGCAGCGCGTCGAACTTGGCGCGCGGGTCACCGTCGCTGAACGCGCACTTGGGGCCGACGCTGTCGCAGCGCTTCAGGAACGCGTCGAGCGCGATCTCGAAGCCCTGTGCGCGCTCGCGGTCGTACTGCGCGCCGTTGTGGGTGCGCAGGTTCGGGTCGACGTTGCCGTCGATCACGATCGCGCGGGACTTGGCCGGGAAGATGTTCGCGTAGGTCGCGCCGAGCAGCGTGCCGTAGGAGAAGCCCACGAAGTTGAGCTGCTGGTCACCGACGCCCTGGCGCATCAGGTCGAGGTCGCGGGCGACGTCCTCGGTGGACATGTGCTCCAGCAGCGGTCCGGCGACCTTCGCGCACGACCTGGTGTAGTCGCGCGTGGCGTCCATGGTGTCGCGGATCTCGGTCCTGGTGACCGGGACGGACGACATCCTGCCGAAGACCTCGTCGGCCTCCTCGTTGGTGGTGAAGCACTTCAGCGGCGCGCTGCGGCCGACGCCGCGCGGGTCGAACCCGATGAGGTCGAAGCGCTTCATGATCTCGGGCTGGAAGAACGAGCTGCCGTACGCCGAGTAGATGAGTCCGGCGCCGCCGGGGCCGCCGGGGTTGAGGAACAGCGAGCCGATCTTGTTCGCCTGGTCGTCGGCCGGGCGCTTCATCATCTTGACGTCGATGGTCGCGCCGCGCGGCTCGCGGTGGTCGAGCGGTACCGGGTAGGCGGCGCAGCTGACCTTGTCGCGCTGGGCGGCCGGGATCTCCGCCAGCACGTCGGCCGCGCAGGCCGTCCACGTGGCGGGCTTGGCGGACGTGATCTCGGGTGCGGGTTGTGCGGCGGCGGATCCGCCGACTGCCAGACCGGACCACACGACCCCCAGGGCCAGTGCCGATGCCAGCGTTCTGCGTGCGTTGGGAAGTGCCACGGGTGATGCTCCTTGGTCTCCGCGTGCGTCGCCCCTCTCCTGACTCACGACGCAACCGCCGGAGAATGCCACTCGTTCGAGTGCCAGCACACCCGCAGATCGGGGGGTTTCGGTCGCTGTGCCGGCCTGTTCGACCACGCACAGCGACCGCTAACCCGTTCAGCCCACTGCTCGGGCCAACGAGAGGGCGAACCTCCCCTGCGAGTCGGTCCACCACCGGTGCAGGTCGAACCCGGCCTCCTCCAGCTCCGTCCGGACGCCGTCGGGGCGGAACTTCGCCGACACCTCGGTGCGCAGCTCCTCGCCCTCGGCGAACTCGACGTCCAGGTCCAGCTCGGCCAGCCGCACCGTGACCGCGCGGGTGGCGCGCAGGCGCATCTCGATCCACTCCTGCTCGGCGTTCCACAGGGCCACGTGCTCGAACGCGGAGACGTCGAAGTCGCCGCCCAGCTCGCGGTTGATCACCCGCAGCACGTTGCGGTTGAACTCCGCCGTCACGCCCTGCGCGTCGTCGTACGCCCTGACCAGCACGGCGGGGTCCTTGACCAGGTCCGTGCCGAGCAGCAGCCACTCCCCCGCGCCGAGCACGGCGCGGACCGCCGAGAAGAACTTCCGCCGCTCCTCGGGGATGAGGTTGCCGATCGTGCCGCCGAGGAACGCGACCACGCGGGGCGCGTCACCGGGCAACCCCGCCAGGTGCTCGGTGAAGTCGCCGACGACGCCGTGCACCCGCAGGCCGGGGTAGTCGGCCAGGATCGCGTTCGCGGCCTCGGTGAGCGCGGTCGTCGACACGTCGAGCGGCACGAACTCCCGCAGCGTCCCGTGGTCGCGCAGCGCGTCCAGCAGCAGCCGGGTCTTCTCCGACGAGCCGGAGCCCAGCTCCACCAGGGAGTGCGCGCCGGTCGCGTCCGCGATCTCGCTGGACCGGGCGATGAGGATCTCCCGCTCGGCCCGCGTCGGGTAGTACTCGGGCAGCCGGGTGATGTCGGTGAACAGCTCGCTGCCGACCGCGTCGTAGAACCACTTGGGCGACACCCACTTGGGGGTCGCCGTCAGCCCGGCCCTGGCCTCCGCGCGCAGCGCGCGGGCCGCGTCCTCGGGTGTCAGGTGCACGTCCACCACTGGCTCTGTCATGGGTTTCCTGTTCTGCCTCGTGGGCCGATCGGCCGGATGTCCACGGTGGACGGATGGGCGCTCACCGCGACGACGGAACCGTCGGGGATCTCCCGCCAGCGCTCGTCGGCGTCCCACGGCTCGGACGCGAGCGCGACCGAATCGGGGGTGGAGAGGACCCACAGGGAGTGCGTCCAGGTCGTGCCGACGAGCACGGTTCCGTTGGTGAGCAAGAGGTTCAGCCGCGAACCGGGTGCGGTCGCGGCCACGTCGGACACCACGGCCGCCAGTGCGGCGGCCGGGTGGTCACCGGCCGCGAGCCGCGTGCGGACCAGTGCCCACAGCAGCGCGGAGTCGGTGGGGGCGTCGAGGGTCAGCAGGTCGGTCACCGGCAGCGCCTTCGCGAGGTCGGCGACGGAGCCGGGCCAGTCGGCGATCCGGCCGTTGTGGCTGAACAGCCACCGCCCGTCGGTGAACGGCGCGCACGCCGTCTCCACGAGCGGCATCCCGACGGTGCCGCTGCGCACGGCGGCCAGCACGGCGCCGGACGTGCTCGCGCGCGTCACGGCCTCCAGGTTGGCGTCCGCCCAGATCGGCCCGGTCCGCCGGTAGCGGACCGCGGCCGAGCCCGGAGCGGGGTACCAGCCGACGCCGAACCCGTCGACGTTGACCGACCCCCCGCCCCGCATGTCCGCCGGTGCGTACGACTGGTGCACCAGCGAGTGCGGCGGGTCGGCGATCAGCGATGCCACGGGCACGGCGGTGCCCAGGTAGCCCAGGTGGCGGCACACGTCAGCTCAGCTCGGCCGCCTCCGCGTCGCGCGCACATCGGAACCCGGCGAAGATCTGCCGCCGGATCGGGTAGTCCCAGTTGCGGAACGTCGACCGCACCGCCGCCGGGTCGGCGCCGAACGAGCCGCCGCGCAGCACCTTGTACTCCGGGCCGAAGAAGACCTGGGAGTACTCGGCGTACGGGAACACCTCGAACCCGGCGTAGCCGTGGAAGTCGGAACTGGTCCACTCCCACACGTCGCCGATGAGCTGGTGCACGCCCAGCGGCGACGCCCCGGCCGGGTACGCGCCGACGGGCGCGGGCTGGAGGTGCCGCTGGCCCAGGTTGGCGTGCCGCTCGGTCGGCTCCTCGTCGCCCCACGGGTAGCGGCGCGAACGGCCGGTCGCCGGGTCGAAGCGGGCGGCCTTCTCCCACTCGACCTCGGTCGGGAGGCGCTTGCCCACCCACCTCGCGTACGCCTCGGCCTCGTGGAAGCTCACGTGCACCACGGGCTCGTCCGGCACGACCGGCGCGACGACGCCGAACCGGTCGCGGTACCACTCCGAGCCGACCCGCTCCCAGAACCGGGGCGCGACCAGCTTCGCGTGCCGCACGTGCGCCCAGCCCGCCTCGCTCCACCAGCGCTCGTCGGAGTACCCGCCCGCGTCGATGAACTCCGCGTACCGGGCGTTCGTGACGGGTGCGGTGTCGATGAAGAACGGGTCGGTGCGCGCCTGGTGCGCGGGCCGCTCGTTGTCCAGCGCCCACGCCTCGGTCGACGTGCCCATGGTGAAGTGGCCACCGGGCACCAGGACCTCCTCGGCGGGCAGCGGGGAGCCGGGTGGCGGCGGTGGCGCGTCCAGCACCGGGGCTCCGACGCGGAGCTGGTGCGTGGCCAGCATCGTCTCGTCGTGCTGCTGCTCGTGCTGCACGATCATGCCGAACGCGAACCCGCCGTCGAGCAGCCTGCGCCCCTCGAACCTCGCCGTCTCCAGCACGTCGAACACCTTGTTCCGCACCTCGCCGACGTACTGCCTGGCCTCGGCGGGGGTGAGCAGCGGCAGCTCGGGGCGGGAGGCGCGGGAGTGCTTGAACGCGTCGTACAGCTCGTCGATGTCGCTGCGCACCGGTTCCCGGCCGCCGACGTCGCGCACGAGCCACAGCTCTTCCTGGTTGCCGATGTGCGCGAAGTCCCACACCAGCGGGGACATCAGCTTCGAGTGCTGCCGCACGAGGTCGTGCTCGTCCACCGCGTCGGTCAACGCGGTGCTGCGGGCGCGCGACCGTTCGAGCTGCGCGGCCACGTGCTCGCGGAGGCGGTCGGTGCCGAGGTCGTCGATGCTGGTCATGGCGTGGCCCCTCCGGACTTCTCGGCGAGTGTGCGGTGCAGTTCCTCGGCGACGGCGGCGTTCTGCCCGATGGACAGGTCGGTGCGCTCCAGCGCCCGGCAGCCGATGTCGACCACGGCGCGGGCGGCCTCGCCCACGAGCGGGTCGGCGAGCCCGTGGCGGGCGGCCGACAGCCACCGGCCCGCGGCGGGTTCCGTCGCGGCCAGCACCTCGTCCACGACGGACGGAGCGCTGAACAGGGCGGCCATCAGCACCACCGGGGGGATCCACCGCCCTTCCGGCGGGGTGTCGAGGTAGCGCACCTCCATGTACCCGCGCGGCCGGACCGGCGGGAACTGGAGCGACAGGTGGTAGTCCAGGTCGGCGCGGGTGGGGGCGCGGTCGAACGCGCCGTCGATCCACTCCGCGAAGGTCGCCCGGTGCGGGGGGATCCAATCCGGGCCGGGGCGGCGGACCACGATCACCGGCGTGTCCAGGACCCGCCGGGCCCACGCCCCGGCCGGGTCGGCGCAGCTCGCCGCGGCGGGTCTCGTGCGCACCGGGTCCGTGCCGTACAGCGTGCGCATCCGCGCAGACGCCCAGTCCGGTCTCCGCCCGTTCACACCGGGCGAGTTCGCGAACAGGGCGTTCAGCACCGGGCCGAGCGCGTGCACGGCGGCCCAGCGCGCGTTCAGGTGCTCCCGCAGCCCGAAGTCCAGGCACACCTGGAGCCCGGCCGTGCTGCACATCATCGTGATGCCCTCGGGGCCGATCGAGCTGAAGGCGTGCTCCATGGCCGCGTACCTCGGCACGCGCAGCATCCGCGTCGGCGGGCGGAACGGGTCGGCGCCCCGGCCGCCCAGCACCAGGTCGGCGGAGGCGAGGAGTGCTCGGAGTTGGGTGACGTCCTCCCCCACGGTCTTCAGCAGTTCCGTGAGCGAACCGCGCGGTGGGGTGGAGATCTCGACCTGCCCACCGGGTTCGACGGTGAGCGGGGTGCCGCTGGGCAGTGGCCGCTGCGGGCTGTCCGGGACGAGGGTGGGTGGTGCGTGCCGCCCCAGCGCCGCGGCGAGGACGGCCGCGTCGAGCTGTCGGGTCGGGTCTTCTCGGTGGTGGACGGTCCATTCGATTTCGACGCCGAACAGGCGTGGTGGCCCGTGCTTGAAGCACACCGACGCGACGTACGCCTCGGCCTCCGCACGGTCCCGGAACACCTCGGGGCCGGGCCCCGGAGCCGAGACGTTACGCACAGCAGTCACTTCCGACACTCCCCGTGATCATTCGTCGGTTTTCGACGCTACACGGCAGCACCGACAGCCGCACGCGTCGCAAAAGGGCGGACACCTCACGGATCAGGGACGACGGGACACCCCTCGTTCATTCCCCCCTTGACATATCCCCATATGGGTATATGTTTTGTCCCATGGCACGAGCACCCACCACGGCGGACGCCTTCAACGCGGTCGCGGAGCCCCGCAGGCGGCAGATCCTCGACCTGCTCGCCCGCGGCGAACGCGCGGTCAACGACCTCGTCGACCTGCTCGGCCTGGCGCAGCCGCTGGTGTCCAAACACCTGCGGGTGCTCAGGGAGGTGGGCCTGGTGGAGGTGCGCGACTCCGGACGGCAGCGGCTGTACCGCCTCAACGCGGCTCCGCTCAAACCCATCCACGACTGGGTCAAGAACTACGAGCGCTCGTGGGAGGAGCGCTTCGCGGCGCTCGACGACGTGCTGGAAGAACTCAAGTCCGAGGAGGACGAACGATGACGGGAACGACGACGGGCACCGCGGTGGTCACGCTCCCCAGCGACACGCGGATCCTGATCACGCGCGAGTTCAACGCGCCCAGGCACCTGGTGTTCCGGGCCTGGACCGAGCCGGAGCTGATCAAGCGCTGGTGGAGCGGCGGGCACGGCGAGGTGACCGTGGCCGAGGTGGACCTGCGCGTCGGCGGCGCGTGGCGGTACGCGCTCGTGACGCCCGAGGGGTACGAGGTCGCGTTCCACGGCGAGTACCG
The DNA here is from genome assembly GCF_036375055.1 of Umezawaea sp. Lineage (GTDB taxonomy): Bacteria > Actinomycetota > Actinomycetes > Mycobacteriales > Pseudonocardiaceae > Umezawaea. The sequence goes on along the minus strand of NZ_DASUSQ010000162.1, from coordinate 12,012 downwards.
CGAGGTCGTGGCGAACGAGCGGCTCGTGTGCACGGAGGCCTACGAGGGCATCCCCGACCCGGACGAGAACGCCGCGCTGTGCACGTACGACTTCGAGGAGGAGGGCGGCCGGACCACCCTGAGGGTCCTGGTGGAGCACCGGACGAGGGAGGGGCGGGACGCCCACATCGACTCCGGGATGGAGTCGGGGATGCAGAAGGGCCTCGACCTGCTGGAGGAGATCGCGGTCTCCCTGGCCTGACGAGCGGTCCACGTGGACCGTCCTCCATGGACGGGTGGGGTGCTCCCGGAACAGGAGCACCCCACCCGTCCACCGCGTCGAGCGCGTCGAGCGCGTCGAGCGCGTCGAGCGGTGGTCAGCGGGCGGTCGTGGCCCCGTTCCGCCCACCCGCGTAGACGATGTCGACCAGCAGCACGCGGTCGTTGTCCGGCACACCGTCCTTGTCGGTCGTGGTGGTCAGCCAGACGTCGCCGTCGGGGTCGACCTCGACCGTGCGCAGCCGGTCGTAGGTGCCCTGGAAGTACGTCTTCTGGTCGACGAGGTCGCCACCGCCGTCGATGGTCATGCGGTAGACGCGCTGGCCGACCGTGGTGGCCACGAAGACGTGGTCGTTGACGATCGTCAGACCGCTGGGCGAGGCCGCGCTGGTCGCCCAGACCTTCTTGGGCGCGGTGAACCCGGCGCACGAGCCGCCGGTGCCCTCGCAGTTGGGCCAGCCGTAGTTGCCGCCCTTGGTGATCAGGTTGACCTCGTCCTGGCTGGTGTTGCCGAACTCGGCCTCCCACAGGCGGCCCTGCGAGTCGAAGTCCAGGCCCTGCGGGTTGCGGTGGCCCTTGCTCCACACGGCGTTGCCGAACGGGTTGTCCGACGGGATCGAGCCGTCGGGGTTGATGCGCAGGACCTTCCCGTTGAGCGAGCCGTTGTTCTGCGCGTTGGCGCTGTTCTGCGCGTCACCGGAGGAGATGTAGAGCTTGCCGTCCGGACCGAAGCGCAGGCGTCCGCCGTTGTGGTAGCGGTTCTTCGCCATGCCCTGCAACAGGATCTGGTACGTGTTCTGCACCAGCGCGCCGTTCTCGTACTTGATCCGCACGACGCGGTTGCCCTCGGCCGCCGTGTGGTAGACGTACAGCCAGTGGTCGGTGGCGAAGGTCGGCGAGACCTCCAGGCCGAGCAGGCCGCCCTCGCCGTTCGTCCCCACCGCCTGGGAGATCCGGCCCGCCGACGTCTTCTGCCCGCTCTTGGTCAACCTGGTGACCGTGAACGTCTCGCGCTCGCTGAACAGCGCGGAGCCGTCCGGCAGGAACACCACGCCCCACGCCACGTCGACACCGCTCGCGAGGGTGCTGACCGCGCCGGGGTCCGGTGTCCCGGTGGGACCGCCCGCGCTCGGGGTCGCCCTGATCTCGTTGCTGGAGCCGGAGAGGTTGCCCTGGGCGTCGCGCGCCCTGACGGTGAACGCGTACTCCGTGCCCGCCGTCAGCCCCGCCGACGTGGTGCTGGTCGCGGTGCCGTCCGCCGTGCCGGTCCGCACGCCGTCGCGGAAGACCTCGTACCCGGTCACACCGACGTCGTCGGTCGACGCGGTCCACGCCAGGTCGACGCTCGTGGCCGACTTCCCGGTCGTGCGCAGGGTTCCCGGCGCGGTCGGCGCCACGGTGTCCGGGGGCGCCGGGTCCGTCCGCACGAGGAGGTTGTCGCCGGCCGCGGAGACGTTGCCCGCCGCGTCCTTGGAGAAGACCGTCCAGTCGTACTCGGTGTCCGGGACCAGACCGGTCGCGGTGGCCTGGAGGACGTTGCCGACGCTGGTGACGAGCTGGCCGTGCTGGTACACGTCGTAACCGGTCACGCCGACGTTGTCGCTGCCCGCGCTCCAGGCCAGCGACACGGTGGTCGCGGACTTGCCGGTCGAGCGCAGGCCCGAGGGCGGCTGCGGCCTCTCGGTGTCGGCCGGGCCGCTGAAGCGGATGCCGAGCCTGTCCGCGTTCGGGCCGCCGTCCGCGGTGGTGGACGCGGTCCTGACCTCGTTCACCCCGGCGACCAGGGGCAGGGTCACCTCGGCGGTCCGCCACGTCGTCCACGCGCCGGTCGGCGGGAACGCCACGGTCGTCGCGGCACCGCCGTTCGCGCTGATCGCCAGGGGCCGGTCGACCGCGGTTCCGTTGGCGTAGCGGAAGGTCAGCACGTGCGCGCCCGCCTGGACGACCGTCGCGGTGTACTCGACCGAGCTGCCGACCACGTTGTCGTAGTTGACGAACCCGGTGCCGGAGAAGCCCGCCCAGTTCGACTCGACGACGCCCTGCGAGATGGTCGCCCGCTCGGACTCGTGGTCGGAGGCGGGCACGCCCGCGGCGTCCACGTCGAGGTGGTCGACGTTCGCGGCGCCGGTCGCGCCCGCGGAGGTGATGCGGATCTTGTTCGCGCCGGGCGCGAGCTGGGCCGTGGTCGTCAGGTTCGCCCACGTCGTCCACGCACCGGTCGCCGGGAACGCCAGGTCGTCCTGGACGACCTCGCCGTTCACGGAGACGTCCGCGGGCCGGTTGTCCGCGGTGCCGTTGGCGTAGCGGATGGTGAGCGTCGCCGGACCGGCCTGCGCGGCCGTCGCGGTGAACTCGACCGAGCTGCCGACGGTGTTGTCCGGGTTCACGAACCCGGAGCCGGAGAAGCCCGCGTGGTTCGACTCCACCACGGCCCGCGACAGCGCGGCGTTCTCGGCCTCGTAGCGGGTGGGCGCGGCCGAGGCCACCCCCGGCAGGGACACCGCGGCCAACGCTGTCGCCGCGGCTGCGGTCATGGCGCACGCGGCACGGGGCCGCCCGCTGTTCCTCGGTACCACTTGAGTGCCTCCCGCGAGCAGGGGTGGGACGTCCGCGGCGACGGTTGAGGAATCCTCGTTAAAGTAAGGAAACTTTCCTTACTGTTCGGATCACACCAGTCGCCCCCTCGCGTGTCAATGGTCTGCACCAGGCTGATGGAAAGCGGTTGCTTTCACCGTAGGTGGTCGCGGGCGAGCGCGCGCGTCGAGCGCAGCGCGGCGGGCAGGTCGCCCGCGAGGTGACCCAGCGCCCGCTCGACGGCCTCCGGGTAGCCCGGTGCGAACTCGCCCGCCAGCCGCACCGACCCCTTCTCGTTGGTCAGGTAGCGCCGCTCCCGCGCGAACAGCACCTGCGTGAGGCACGCGACGGCCCGGTAGACGCAGCCCGTCACGTAGGCGGTGTCGCCCCGCCCGGCCGCCGACTCGGCCGTGTCCAGGGCGAAGTCGACCTCCCAGCCGAACCGGCTGATCAACGCCTCGGCCAGCGGCTCGGGGTACGGGTCGGTCAGCGCGCGCAGGTCGGCGAGCAGCCCGTGCGGGTCGTGCAGCGGCACGCACTGCGCCACCTCGCCCGCGTAGATCGCCGTGACGAACCCGTGCGGGTGGCCGACCTGGTGGTGGATCTCCGGTCTGCCCGCCGCGCACTCCAGGACCACCTCGCGGACCCGGCGGGCGTCGCGCAGCAGGACGTCGACCTTGACGCCGTCGACCCCGGCCCAGACGCCGCCGTTGATCCACGGACCCCACTCGCCGTACCGGCCGAAGCCGATGACCTCGCCGAGCCCGGCCACCGCGGCGAGGATCGCGTCGAAGTCCGGCGGCGACTCGTAGTACAGGCCGATGTCGTAGTCGGAGTCCGGGCTCGCGTTGCCCCGAGCCCTCGACCCGCCGAGCGCCAGGGCCACACCGGGCAGGCCGGACAGCGCAGCACGAACCCGATCCTCCACGTGCTCGACGTTAGCGCTCCTCCCGCGGGAGCCGGGAACGCCGTCCACCGCACTCGCGCGGGTCAGGCCCGCGACCGCTCGTAGTGGTCGGCCCAGCGGACGAACTCCGACCGCGACTCCCCCGCGTCCAGCGCCAGGCGGTGCAGGTCGCCGATCACGCGCAGGTGCCGCTCGACCACGTCGGGACGCCCGGACCGGACGCTGAAGGTGAGGCCCGCCGCGTGGACCACCGGCTCGCCGTCCTCGAACTCCACGAGCCGGAAGGGGTTGGTCATCCAGTCCCGGTTGCCGACCCGGAACGGCACCAGCCGGATCTCGACGTGGTCCCGCTCGCCCAGCAGGACGAGTCGCAGCAGTTGGGCGGCCATGACCCGCCGGTCGCCGACCCCGTTGTGCAGCGCGGCCTCGTGGAGGAAGAACCTCGCCCGCGGCGGCCCGGATCCCCGCAGGACCTCCTGGCGCTCCGTCCGGGCGCTCACCGCCGGTTCGGCGGACTCGCCGCCGGACCGGGTGATCGCCCGTGCGTAGTCCCCGGTCTGGAGGAGACCGGGGACGCGCATCGCCTCGTAGGCCACCACGGCCGCGGCCCTGCGCTCGTCGGCGACCAGCGCCCGGACGCCGTCGAGGCGGGTCCGGACGGTGTACCCCGGCTCGCCCGCGGTGGTGGGGGTGCGGTCCAGCGACGCCCCGTCGCCCCGGCAGGAGCCGATCAGTCCGATGAGGTCGACCACGGCCGCGCCCCTGGAGCCCGCCCCCGGCGTCGACGGCGCGGCCGTCGACCAGCCGAGCCCCTCGGCGAGCGCGGCCGGGTCCAGCCAGCGCCGCGTCCGGACGGCCCGCGCCTCGTCGCCCGGCTCACGCGTGCGGGCGGCTGACGGCCGAAAGTCTCCAGGTGCATCCACGGTTGGTGACGATATTGCGGTCTGACCTGGGTGTTCGACTTCGACGCCGCTAATCCACCCCAAAGGATCACGTGGATGGGCGGGGCCGCAGCGTCACAATCCGTACGTACGGATTGGATTTCCGCAGTCGGTGCTGGGACCATCGCGAGATGCCCAGGGTCAGCCAGGACCATCTCGACGCCCGTCGCCGCCAGATCCTCGACGGAGCACGCGCCTGCTTCGCGCGCTACGGCTACGAGGGCGCGACGGTGAGGCGGCTGGAGGAGGCTACCGGCCTGTCCCGCGGGGCGATCTTCCACCACTTCCGGGACAAGGAGTCGCTGTTCCTCGCCCTGGCGGAGGACGACGCGCTCCGGATGGCGGACGTGGTGGCGGCGCAGGGGCTCGTGCAGGTGATGCGGGACCTCCTGATGGTCCAGGAACCGTCCACGGAGGACCACCCGGCCGACTGGCTCGGCACCCGCCTGGAGGTGTCGCGACGACTCCGCACCGACCCGGAGTTCCGCGCCCGCTGGGCGGAGCGCTCGTCGCAGCTCACCCGCGCGACCCGTGAACGCCTGCTGCGCCAGCGGGAAGCGGGGAACCTGCGCGACGACGTGGACGTCGACGTCCTCACCAGCTTCCTCGAACTCGTGCTCGAAGGCCTCGTCTCCCACCTCGCGATGGGCCTGCCCGCCGACGACCTCGGGCCGGTGCTCGACCTGGTGGAGGAGACGGTGCGCCGCAGGCGACGCACCCCCTGACCGGCTCAGACCGCGAGCGCGGCCTTGACCTTGGTGATGGCCGCGCTCTCGACCCGCGACACGCTGCCGTCGGCCGACGCCGCCGCGTCGCACACCGACACCACCGCCGACGGGAACGTGCGGCCGACCCTGGGCGCCTTCGCCCTGAGGATCGCCATCGACTCGCTCAGCGCGGACAGCACCGCGTCCTCGATCTGCGAGACGGGACCCCTGGGGAGCTTGGGGAACTCGGTCCCGAGCGCTTCCTGCAACTCCGGGGAAAGCTCCTTGATCGCCTTGGCGCTCGCGGAACCCTCCACCTCCATGGAACCCGGATCGGCGTTGGACACCAGCAGTGCCGCACCGTAGACCGCGATGCGGAGCGTCTGGCGTTCCTCGTCGGTGTACTCAGTCATGTGATCACCGTAAAACGCGGTACACGTGAAGTCACCGCTCAGGTGCGGTACGTACTCGAAATGGCTAAGCGCTTCGACCGTCCGTGATCAGCGCCGCACTAGGGTGATCGGGTGCGCGTGTACCTGCTGTCCGCCGGCCTGGCCCGGTTGGCGGACGAGATGGTGGGGCTCGCGCTGGTGCTGTTCGTGTTGGCGCGCACCGGCAGCCAGGTGCTGGCGGGTGCCGCGGTGGCCGCGTACACGGTGCCGTCGATCGTGTCCGGCCCGCTGCTCGGCGCGTGGCTGGACCGCACCCGCAGGCCGCTGATCGCGTTGGCGGGCAACCAGTTCCTGCTCGCCGCGACGACGGCCGCGCTGCTCGTGGCGGCAGGCGGGGCGCCGTCGGCCGTGGTGCTGGGGCTCGCGTTCCTGGCCGGGATCACGCTGCCGATGACCAGCGGCGGCTTCACCAGCCTGCTGCCGAGGCTGGCCACCGACCTGCCGCGCGCGACGGCGGCGGACGCGCTGCTGTTCAACGCCGCCGCGCTCGGCGGACCCGCGCTGACGGGGGTGCTGGCCGCCGTGGTCGGCGGGGACGGCCCGGTGGTGGTCATCGGCGTCCTGGCGCTCGTGGCGGGGCTGTGCGCGCTGGGGCTGGGGGTGCCGCCGCACGAGGCCGTCGAGCACCCGCCGCTGCGGCGGGCGGTGCGCGACGGGACGCGGCACCTGGTGACCACGCCCCCGCTGCGCGGCGCGACCCTGGCCACGGTCCTCGGCCACGGCGCGATCGGACTGCTGGCGACCGCGCTCCCGGTGCACGTCGCGGCGCTCGGGCACCCAGGGGGCGCGGCCGGGTTCGTGTGGGCGGCGATGGAGGTCGGGTGCGTGGTGAGCCTGCTGTCGCTGCGCCGCCACCTGCCCCGCTGGAGGCCGGAGCAGGTGGTGTTCGCGACGGTGGCGGCGTCCGGGGTGGCGCTGGCGACGTGGCCGCTCGCGCCGGGCTTCGGGGTGCTGCTGGGCCTCGGCGTGCTCGTGGGGCTCGCGCAGGGGCCGACGCTGACGTCGATCATCACCGCCCGCCAGCGGTACACCCCGCCGACGCTGCTCGGCCAGGTGTCGACCACCGGGGCCAGCCTGAAGATCGGCGCGTTCGCCGTGGGCGCTGCCGTCGGCGGCGGGCTGCACGACCCGGCGGCGGTGTTCCTGCTGGCGGCGGCGACGCAGGTCGCCGCCGCCGTCCTGGGGTTCGCGGCTAGTTCACGGCGTACCGCGCCCAGTGCGAGTCGGGGCGCACGACCCTGAGGTTGCCGAGCGTGGACCTGCCGGTGACGGTGATGACCGGGCCGCCCGCCGCCGTCGGCGCGCCGGGCAGGGCGCGCTTGCCGAACCGGGCCGTGCCGCCGTCGAGCACCACGGCCGCCTCGGACACCAGCACGGTGACCTTGCCGCAGAACGACGACGCCTCGACCTCGACCCGCTCCCCCGCGGGCAGGCCGGACAGGTCGAGCACGACGGCGCCGAACGTCGCCCGCGCCTCGACGCGCCGGGACACCGGAGCGCTGTGGATCTTGCTGGCCACGGCGTGGACCCGTTGCGGCGCGGCGGTCACGGCGAGGTCGGCGAGCACCGGGGCGAGATCGGTGGAGACCTGCGCGGCGTAGACGGCCTGGACGCGGTCGAAGTGCTCCTCCCACGTCAGCCGCCCTTCGGCGACGGCCTGGTTCAGCACCACGACGGCCTGTTCCCGCTCCTGGTCCGACACCCGGAGCACCGGCTGGGTCACCACGATCACCTCTTGTCCACCAATCTTCTTAGTAGCCGAGAGTCTTGCGCGGCTGAGCCACCGTCGTCAAGCACCGCGACCGGACGGACACCGACCGTGACGGAACCGTGCTTGGCCAACGGGTGGGGATCGGCCAGTATCCGAGTCATGGCTCCTGCTCGCCCTGCCCACGTCCACCGGGTGCGGGTGCGCCCGGCCGACTGCGACCACCGGGGTGTGGTGCACAGCTCCCGGTACCCCGTCTTCTTCGAGGCCGCGATGGTCGAGACCCTGCGCTCGCTGCTGGGCTCCTACAAGGAGCTGGAGCGCACCGGCGTCGAGTTCGTCGTCGAGGAGGCGTCCCTGCGCCTCACCGGCTCGGCGCGGTTCGACGACCTGCTCAAGATCGGCGTGCGGGTGAGGTCGATGGGCACCACGTCGGTGACGCTCGGCTTCGACGTCGACGTGGACGGCGTTCCCGTCGCGACCGGGTGGAACCGGTACGTCGCCGTCGGCACGCTGGAACTGCGGCACACCGCGATCCCCGACGGCGTGCGGAAGGTGTTCCAGGTCCGGGAGGCGGCTCGGCGGGAACCCGCGCGCCGAGGTACTTGAACACTCTTCGCGTTGGCGTCACCGTGGACGCATGCCGTCTCAACTGAAGAACACCGCGATCCTCGCACTGGGGCGCGGGATGGTGGCCGTCTACGGCGCGCTGGGCGATCCGGGCGCGAAGCTGTTCCGGAAGTCCTCCAAGAAGGACCCGTACCCGCTGTACGAATCGGTGCGCGCCAAGGGTGAACTGGTGCCCACCAGGCTCGGGCTGCTGATGACGGCCGAGCACTCCATCGCGAGCGAGGTGCTGCGCGACCCCCGGTGGGGCATCCTCTCGCCGTCGGACATGTCGATGATCGACGAGACGGCCTACACCGCGGACGGCCGCGTGCTGGTGAACCCGTTGAAGACCTCGTTCCTCATGCGCAACCCGCCCGACCACACGCGGCTGCGCAAGTACGTCGGCGGCTGGTTCACGCCCCGCGCGCTGCGGCAGCAGATGCCCGCGATCGAGCGCGTCATCGAGGACTTCCTCGACCGCGCGGAGGCGAAGGGCACGTTCGACCTGGTCGACGACTTCGCCAAGCGCGTGCCGGTCCAGGTGATCGCCGACCTGCTCGGCGTGCCGTCGAGCGACCACGAGAGCTTCATCCGCTGGGGCACGGCGCTGGTCAGCTCCATCGACGGCGTGCGGGACACGCGGGAGCTGCGGCTGCTCCAGGACACGCTGCGCGAGTTCGACGAGTTCCTCGGCGGGCTGGTCGAGCACCGCAGGCGCGAGCCGGGCGACGACATCGTCAGCGAACTGGTCGCGCACGACGACCTCGCGCTGGACGACCTGATCGCCACCACCGAACTGCTGCTCGTGGCGGGTTTCGAGACGACGGTGAACCTCATCGGCACGGCGGCCAACGCCGTCCTCGGGCACCCAGGGGTGCGGGAGAAGCTGCTGGCCGACCCGTCCTACGCCGACCGCGTGGTCGAGGAGGCGCTGCGGTGGGACCCGCCGGTGCAGTACGTCGCGCGCGTGCCGCTGGAGCCGGTGGAACTCCTGGGGCGGCGGATGTCCGCCGGGCAGCCGGTGATGATGATCCTGGCGGCGGCGAACCGCGACCCGAAGGTGTTCACCGACCCGCACCGGTTCGACCCCGACCGCGAGGACCTCGGCAAGCACCTGGCGTTCTCGTCGGGCATCCACTACTGCCTCGGCGCGAACCTGGCCCGCATGGAGGCCGCCGCGGCGGTGCGCGGGCTGTTCCGCCGGTTCCCCGGACTGCGGGCGGCGGGGCCGATGTCCCGACGCCCTTCCCCCACCATCAGGGGTGCTCTGCACTTCCCGGTGAACGTGGGAGTGCCACAGCGATCACTCGCCGTCGACAAGAATTGACGTCACCCACCCGTTCAGGGCGATAAAGGCTCGGCGCTCCACGGAGTAGGGCATTCTGGAGTGAAGCGGACGACCCGCCGCACCGCCGCCGCGGCGGGCCTCCGCGATTTCTTCCCCGCCTCAGTCGACGCCGCGCATCAGTTCCCTGATCTTCGGTGAGAACACGAGCAGCAGCACGCCGAGCCCCATGGCGACCGCGCCGAGGATCCCGAAGTACGCCACCGCCGCGTCGTCGCTGTAGAGCTTCACCACCTGCGCCCCGATGCCCTGGCCCGCGGCGCTGGACAGGAAGAACAGGCCCATCGTCTGCGCCGCGAACGCGCGCGGGGCCAGTTTGGTGGTCACCGAGAGGCCGACCGGGGACAGGAGCAGCTCACCGCAGGTCATCACGAAGAACACCAGCACGAGCCACAGGGGCGACACCTCGTCGTCCGGTCCGCCCGCCTGGCTCGCCGCCATCGCGACGAGGAACGAGAGCCCGACGAACAGCAGACCGCCGCTGAACTTGCGCGGCGTCGCGGGCTGCCGCGTGCCCAGCCTCATCCACAGCAGCGCGAACAGCGGCGCGAACACGATGATCATCACCGGGTTGATCGACTGGAAGAACGACGGCGGGAACTCGATGCCGAAGATGCTGTTCCGGACGCTCGTGTCGGCGAAGGCCGCGATCACCGTGGCGGCCTGCTCGTAGAGCAGCCAGAAGATGACCGCGGCGATGAACAGCGGGATGTAGGCGACGAGCCGGGTGCGCTCGACCGGGGTGGTCCTGGGGCTGCGCATCATCACGGTGAAGTAGACGACCGGCAGGACGACGGACACGACGCTGAGCAGGTTGACGACGCCCTCGCCGGACAGCAGGCCCGTCGCGATCAGCACCCCGAGCACGGCGACCACGCCGAGCGAGACCGCGGTGATCCGACCCAGGACGCGGGCGCGGTCGGCGTCGGGCAGCGGGTTGGCGGGGCGGTCGCTCGCCTCGCCGAGGTGCTTGCGGCCCACCTGGTACTGCACGAGGCCGAACGCCATGCCGACGGCGGCGGCGCCGAACCCGAGGTGCCAGTTGACCTGCTGGCCGAGGAAGCCGCAGACCAGCGGGGCGATGAACGCGCCGAGGTTGACGCCCGTGTAGAAGATCGAGAAACCCGCGTCCCGCCTCGGGTCGTGCTCGCCGTAGAGGTCGCCGACGATGTTCGACACGTTCGGCTTCAGCAGCCCGGTGCCGAGCACGATCAGGACCAGGCCGAGGTAGACGCCCGCCAGACCGATCGGCACCGCGAGCGCGACGTGCCCGAGCATGATCAGCACGCCGCCGTGCAGCACGGCCCGCTGGCTGCCGAGCACGCGGTCTGCGAGCCACCCGCCCGCGACGCCGGACATGTACACCGACGAGCCGTAGATGGCGACGAGCGACAGCGCGGCGCCCTTGTCGACGCCCAGCCCGCCCTCGGACACCGAGTAGTACAGGTAGTAGGCGAGGATCGCCTTCATGCCGTAGTAGGAGAACCGCTCCCAGAGCTCCGTGAAGAAGAGCGTGCTCAGTCCTCTGGGGTGTCCGAGGAACCCGCGCCGCGGTGCCTCGGCCGCGCTGGTGGCGCTCAAAGCTCATCTCCTCACGTCGTGTCGGCACGTCGACGTGCCGACCACGCAGATTAGGCCGTACGGGTGCACCGGCCGAAACCGGCGGTCCACCATGTGGCCCAGGCCACTTCTTCGAGGTGCGTACCCCGAAATCCTTTGGTGCACTCGTCACGTGGATCTGATCGAGGCACACGGGCTGGCCATCACCGAGTTCGACCGACGGGTGCGGCGGGTGCGTCCGGAACACTGGGCGCTCGGCACGCCGTGCGAGAAGTGGTCGGTCAGAGACCTCGTGGGCCACCTGGTCCAGGAGCAGCTGTGGGCACCCGAACTGCTGGCCGGGTGCACGGTCGAGCAGGTGGGCGACCGGTTCGACCACGACAACCTCGGGAGCGACCCGCTGCACTCCTGGGTGCTCGCCGCCGCCGCCGCGCGCGAGGCGTGGATCACGCCGAAGGCGCTCCAGCGGCCGGTGCACCTGAGCAGCGGCAAGAGCACCGCCGTGGAGTACGGCTGGCAGATGACGACCGACCTGGCCGTGCACTCGTGGGACCTCGCCCGAGCCGTCGGCGCGGACGAGCGGATCAACCCCGGCCTGGCCAGGGCGGTGCTGGAGCACGTCTCGCCGAACGCCGAGGAGTGGCGGGCGGCCGGGCTGTTCGGACCGGCCGTGGCCGTCCCGGACGCCGCCGACCCGCAGACGCGGCTGCTCGCGCTGACGGGGCGGACGCCCTGACCGGACACGCCTGAGAGCGGCGGACCGGGTGCACCTGCTGCCTGCCGCCGTGATCGCACGGCAGGAGTCGAGGAGCGGATTCAGGACAGCGACCGCAGGTGTCGCACCTTCGCAGGCCCGTCGACGTGGCCCGCGGTGATCCGCCTGGTGAGTTCTTCCAGCCGTTCCCCGGTGATGTGGTCGTCGGGCTGGTAGACGACCACCCTGGTCTGCGG
>NZ_DASUSQ010000161.1:0-60197 GCF_036375055.1 Umezawaea sp. | reverse complement strand
TCCTCTACGTGCTCCATCACCGCGCCGATCACCACCTCGCCGGTGGCGTCGCGCAGGGAGTCGACGTCGACCTCGATGGCGTCCTCGAGGAACCGGTCGACGAGCACGGGCCTCGACGCCGAGAGCCCGCCTTCCTTGCCGAGCGATCCGAAGCCGGCGAGCTCGGCCATCGCGTCGCGCAGGCCCTGCTCGTCGTAGACGATCGACATCGCCCGGCCGCCGAGCACGTAGGACGGCCGGATCAGGGCCGGGTAGCCGATGCGATCGATGATGCGCAACGCCTCGTCGACGGTGACCGCGGTGCCACCCGCGGGTTGCGGGATCTCCAGACGGGCGCACAGCGCGTTCCACCGCTCGCGGTCCTCGGCCAGGTCGATGGACTCGGGCGACGTGCCGAGCACGAGGTGCGGTGGCAGGTCGTGGCTGAGCTTCAGCGGCGTCTGGCCGGCGAGGCTGACGATGATCCCGTGCACCGGGCCGGCGGCCAGCTCGGCCTCGACGACGTTCAGCACGTCCTCGCGCGTGAGCGGCTCGAAGTACAGCCGGTCCGAGGTGTCGTAGTCGGTCGACACGGTCTCCGGGTTGCAGTTGACCATGACGGTCTCGAACCCGGCCGCCCGCAGCGCCATGGCGGCGTGCACGCAGGAGTAGTCGAACTCGATGCCCTGGCCGATGCGGTTGGGCCCGGAGCCGAGGATGAGGACCTTGTCGCGCTCGCGCTGCTCGGTCACCTCGGTCTCGGCGTTCGGGTCCAGCTCGTAGGCGGAGTAGTGGTACGGCGTCTTCGCCGCGAACTCGGCCGCGCAGGTGTCCACGGTCTTGTAGACCGGCCGCACGCCCAGGCGGTGCCGCAGCGCCCGCACGCCGTCCTCACCGGCCAGCTCGGACCGCAGCACGGCGATCTGCCGGTCGGACAGCCCGGCCCGCTTCGCCTTGCGCAGCAGGGTCTCGTCCAGCACGGGCGAGACCTCGATCTCGCCGCGCAGCTCGTTGAGCCAGGCGATCTGCTCGATGAACCACGGGTCGATGCCGGAGGCCTCGTGCACCTGCTCGACCGTGGCGCCGAAGCGCAGCGCGCGGTCCACCGTGTACAGGCGGCCGTCGTGGCCGGTGCCCAGGTCCTCCAGCAGGCCTTCGAGGGTCGTGCCCTCCGGGTCGGGCCGGGTCCAGAAGCCCGCGTCCTTGGTCTCCATGGAGCGCATGGCCTTGCCCAGCGCCTCGACGAAGTTGCGGCCCATGGACATGGCCTCGCCGACGCTCTTCATGGTCGTGGTGAGCGTGGGGTCGGCGCCGGGGAACTTCTCGAACGCGAACCGCGGGATCTTCACGACCACGTAGTCCAGAGTCGGCTCGAAGCTCGCCGGGGTCTCGCCGGTGATGTCGTTGCGGATCTCGTCGAGCGAGTAGCCGATGGCGAGCTTGGCGGCGATCTTGGCGATCGGGAAGCCCGTCGCCTTCGACGCCAGCGCGGACGACCGCGACACGCGCGGGTTCATCTCGATGACGACCATGCGGCCGGTCGACGGCTCGATCGCGAACTGGATGTTGCAGCCGCCGGTGTCCACGCCGACCTCGCGGATGACGTCGATGCCGACGTCGCGCATGTGCTGGAACTCGCGGTCGGTCAGCGTCATCGCGGGCGCCACCGTCACCGAGTCGCCGGTGTGCACGCCCATCGGGTCGATGTTCTCGATGGAGCAGACGACCACGACGTTGTCGTTGCGGTCCCGCATCAGCTCCAGCTCGTACTCCTTCCAGCCGAGCACGCTCTCCTCGATGAGCACCTCGGTGACCGGCGACTCCGCGAGGCCGGTCGCGGCGAGCCGCTCCAGCTCCTCGGGGGTGTGCGCCATGCCGGAACCGAGGCCGCCCATGGTGAACGACGGCCGGATGACGACCGGCAGCCCGAGGTCGGCGACGGTCTCGCGGACCTCGTCCATCGACTTGCACACGGCGCTGCGCGGCACCTCGGCGCCGATCTTGCGGACCAGCTCCTTGAAGATCTGCCGGTCCTCACCGCGGTTGATGGCGTCGATGTCGGCGCCGATCAGCTCGACGTTGTACTTCTCCAGCACGCCGCGCTCGTGCAGCGCGATGGCCGTGTTGAGCGCGGTCTGGCCGCCCAGCGTCGCGAGGATGGCGTCGGGCCGCTCGATCGCGATGACCTTCTCGACGAACTCGGCCGTGATGGGCTCGATGTAGGTCGCGTCGGCGAACTCGGGGTCGGTCATGATCGTGGCCGGGTTGGAGTTCACCAGGCTGACCCTGATGCCCTCCTCCCGCAGCACCCGGCAGGCCTGGGTGCCGGAGTAGTCGAACTCGCACGCCTGGCCGATGACGATCGGGCCGGACCCGATGACCAGCACGTGCTTGATGTCGGTGCGCTTCGGCATGTCAGCGGGCCTCGCTCATCATGGTCGCGAACTCGTCGAACAGGGGCGCGGCGTCGTGGGGACCGGCCGCGGCCTCGGGGTGGTACTGCACGCTGAACGCCGGGGCCTCCAGGGCGCGGACGCCCTCGATGGTGTCGTCGTTCGGGCAGTAGTGGCTGAGCTGGACGCGGCCGAAGTCCGAGGAGAACTCCTCGCCCGGCTCGCCCTCCAGCGCGAACCCGTGGTTCTGCGCGGTGATGGCCACCTTGCCGGTGCGCACGTCGATCACCGGGATGTTGATGCCGCGGTGGCCGTAGCGCATCTTGTAGGTGTCGCGGCCCAGCGCGCGGCCCAGGATCTGGTTGCCGAAGCAGATGCCGAACAGCGGGATCCGCCGCTCCAGCACCGACCTCGTCAGCTCGATCGCGTGCGTCTGGGTCGCCGGGTCGCCCGGCCCGTTGGACAGGAAGACGCCGTCGGCCTCGACCGCCAGCAGGTCGTCCAGGGTGGACGAGAGCGGGAGCACGTGCACCTCGATGCCGCGCGCCGCCATCATCCTGGGGGTGTTGGACTTGATGCCCAGGTCGAGCGCGGCGACGCGGAAGCGCCGCTCGCCGACCGCGGGGACGACGTAGGCCCGTTCCGTGGTGACGTCGCCCGCGAGGTCGGAGCCCTTCATCGGCGGGCTGTCCAGGACGCGGCCCACGAGGGCCTCGTCGCTGTCCAGCGCGTCGCCGGAGAAGACGCCCGCGCGCATCGCGCCCTGCTCGCGCAGGTGGCGGGTCAGCATCCGCGTGTCGACGCCCGCGATGCCGACGACGCGCTGGCGGACCAGCTCCTCGTCGAGGCCGCGGACCGAGCGCCAGTTGGACGGCTTGCGGGAGGGGTCGCGCACGACGTAGCCCGCGACCCAGATGCGCGAGGACTCGTCGTCCTCGTCGTTCCAGCCGGTGTTGCCGATCTGCGGGGCGGTCTGCACCACGATCTGGCGGTGGTAGGAGGGGTCGGTCAGCGTCTCCTGGTAGCCGGTCATGCCGGTGGAGAACACGACCTCGCCCAGGCTCTCGCCCAGTGCTCCGTAGGCCTCGCCGCGGAACACGCGACCGTCTTCGAGGACCAGTGCTGCCTTGCTCACGTCGTACCTCCCTTGGCCGCACCGGTGTTCAGCGCGTCCACCCACTGCTCGTACACGTCTTTGTCGTCGCCGCGGAAGCCGGTGTCCACGAGCTGCTCGCCCAGGTGCCACCGGACGACCAGCAGGCCGTCCTTGGTCATGACCTTGCCCGCGAGACCCCGGTCGGTGCGCGCGGACTCGACCGCCGACCTCGGGATCCACAGCTCGGAGGCGCCGGTGCGCTCGATCCGCACGCCCCGGTCGGTCAGCCGCAGCACGGCCTCGGCCCGGTGGCCGATGTCGCCGACGGCGATCCGGTCCTGCCAGTTGTCGCCGATGGTCGTGCCGATGTACTGGCCCGTCGTCTCCAGCAGCACCGCACCGGTGTCGGTGGGCACGGCCGGGAAGTCGGCGAGCACGGCCGCCTGGCGGCGCGCGCGGCGCTGCCAGCCGTGCCACATGCCGTAGAGGCACAGCGCGAAGAACGCCAGCACCGCCAGCGAGAGGAACACCCTGGTCATGCCGGGATCCTCCCCGCCGTGACGCGTCCGCGCAGCAGGGTGGCCGTCACCACGGCGGGCAGCTCCATGCCCTCGAACGGGGTGTTGCCCGCGACGCTCGCCAGGTCCGCGCCGCGCACGGTCCAGGTGGCGTCCGGGTCGACCAGCACCAGGTTCGCGGGCTCGCCGACCTCGATCGGGCGACCGTGGTCCGGCAGCCCGGCGATCTCGGCGGGCCGTTCGCTCATCACCCGCGCCACGCCGCGCCAGTCCAGCAGGCCGGTCTTGACCATGGTCTCGACGACCACGGACAGGGCGGTCTGGAGACCCAGCATGCCGGGGCGGGCCGCGGACCACTCGCAGTCCTTGTCCTGCACGGCGTGCGGGGCGTGGTCGGTCGCGACGCAGTCGATGACGCCCTCGGCGAGGGCCCGGCGCAGCGCCTGGACGTCGGTGCCCGTCCGCAGCGGCGGGTTGACCTTGTTGACCGGGTCGTAGGTGCTCAGCCGGTCGTCGGTGAGCAGCAGGTGGTGGGGGGTGACCTCGGCCGACACGGTCGTGCCCCGCGCCTTGGCCCACCTCAGCACGTCCGCCGTGCCCGTCGTGGACACGTGGCAGACGTGCAGCCTGGCCCCCGCGTGCAGCGCCAGCAGGCAGTCACGCGCGACGATCGACTCCTCGGCGGCGGCGGGCCAGCCCTGGAGGCCGAGCCGAGCGGCCTGCTCACCCTCGTGCGCCTGGGCGCCGACGGTCAGCCGCGGCTCCTCGGCGTGCTGGGCGACGACCACGTCGAGCGCCTTGGAGTACTCCAGGGCGCGGCGCATGACCAGCGGGTCGTGCACGCAGTGGCCGTCGTCGGAGAAGAGCCGGACGTTCGCCGCGGACTTCGCCATCGTGCCCAGCTCGGCGAGCTTCTCGCCCTTGAGCCCGACGGTGACGGCGCCGACCGGGTGCACGTCGACCAGCCCGACCTCGCGGCCGCGGCGCCACACGTGCTCCACGATCACCGCGTTGTCGGCCACCGGGTCGGTGTTGGCCATGGCGAACACCGCCGTGTAGCCGCCGAGCGCGGCGGCGCGGGAACCGGTCTCGATCGTCTCGGTGTCCTCGCGGCCCGGTTCGCGCAGGTGGGTGTGCAGGTCGACGAAGCCGGGCAGCAGCACCGCGCCCGCGCCGTCGACGGTCTCCACGTCGTCCGCGCTGACCGAGCCGATCTCGGCGATGACGCCGTCGCGGACCAGCACGTCGACCGGGTCACCCTCGCCGTAGGGGCGAACTCCCCTGATCACCAAGGGACTCACGACGTTTCCTCCTCGTGGGCGAGCAAGTGGTAGAGGACCGCCATGCGCAGGTGGACGCCGTTGCGCACCTGGTCGGTGATGGCCGCGCGCGGGGAGTCCGCGACCGCCGAGGCGATCTCCATCCCGCGGAGCATCGGACCGGGGTGCAGCACGACGGCGTGCTCCGGCATGAGGCGCAGGCGGTTCTCGTTGAGCCCGTAGGCGATCGAGTACTCGCGGGCCGACGGGAAGAACCCGCCGTGCATCCGCTCGGCCTGCACGCGCAGCAGCATGACCGCGTCCAGGCTCGGCAGTTCCGCGTCGAGTTCGTGCGAGACGGTGACGGGCCAGTTGGCCACGCCGACCGGCAGCAGCGTCGGCGGGGCGACCAGCACCACGTCGGCGCCCAGCGCGGCGAGCAGGTGCACGTTCGACCGGACGACCCGGCTGTGCAGGACGTCGCCGACGATGGCGATCCGGCGGCCCTCGACGGAGCCGAGCCGTTCGCGCAGCGTCGCCGCGTCCAGCAGCGCCTGGGTGGGGTGCTCGTGCATCCCGTCGCCCGCGTTGACGACGGACGTGCCCGCCTCGGCCAGCCAGCCCGCGAGCCGGTGCGCCGCACCGGAGGCGGGGTGCCGGACGATCACGCAGTCGGCGCCCGCGGCGGCCAGCGTGAGCGCGGTGTCGCGAAGGGACTCGCCCTTGCTCACGCTCGACCCGCCCGCGGACACGTTGATCACGTCCGCGCTCATCCACTTGCCCGCGATCTCGAAGGAGACCCTGGTGCGCGTGGAGTTCTCGTAGAACAGGGTGATGACCGTGCGGCCGCGCAGCGTCGGGAGCTTGCGGACCTCCCGGCCGAGCAGGGCCCGCTTGAGGTTGTCCGCCGTGTCGAGGATCGACGTGGCGGTCGCGCGGTCGAGGCCTTCGGTGGAGAGGAGGTGCTTCACTTCAGCACCACTCCGTCGCGCCCGTCGAACTCGTCCAGCAGCACCGCCACGTCCTCGCTGCGCGACGTTGGCACATTCTTGCCAACGTAGTCGGCTCGGATCGGCAGTTCCCGGTGCCCGCGGTCGACGAGCACGGCGAGCTGCACGGCGCGGGGGCGGCCGTGGTCGCGCAGGGCGTCGAGCGCGGCGCGGATCGTGCGACCGGAGAACAGGACGTCGTCGACGAGCACCACGAGGCGGTCGTCGATCCCGCCCTCGGGCAGCGACGTGGTCTCCAGCGGCCTGGTGGGGCCTCTCCGCAGGTCATCGCGGTAGAGGGTGACGTCCAGGGTGCCCGTGGGCACCTCGACACCGCTGAACTCCGCGATCTTGAGGGCCAGTCGGCGAGCGAGTGGTGCTCCCCGACTCGGTATGCCCATCAGGACTACTGCGGGTGCGCTCGGTGCATCAAGAGCGGTCTTCTCGATGATCTGATGGGCCATTCGGGCGACAGTGCGTGCGACGTCACCGGCCGAGAGAAGCTCGCGCTCCCCGGCCGGATCCGTCGCACCACGTTGACGTGGCGCCACGGTTGGACCTCCTTCCCCGCCTCACAGGACGGGTCCTTAAAGGACGTCGGACACCCGGCTTCGACCGGGCTGACCTGCACGGTATCACTCACGAGGCGCCCACCTGACGGGTGGTGTCGAGGCTCTCGCACGCACGGACTGACGAGATCAGCTTGACCTGGCGACCACGGAGAGCAATCATTACTCTGCGTATTGAGTCTGACCTCCCCGGCCCAGTCCCCTACCGGCTGACGGGGCGAATGAACGGAGAACCGCCACATGGGCGACTACGCCAAGGCGTTGGGGGCCAAGCTCCGCGCGATCCGGCAGCAGCAGGGCTTGTCCCTGCACGGCGTCGAGCAGAAGTCCGGCGGTCGCTGGAAGGCCGTGGTCGTCGGCTCGTACGAGCGGGGCGACCGAGCCGTGACCGTGCAGAAGCTGGCCGAGCTGGCCGACTTCTACGGGGTGCCGGTGGCCGAACTGCTGCCGGAGGGTCGGGTGCCGTCGGGTGCCGAACCCGCCACGAAGATCGTCATCAACCTCGAACGGCTGCAACAGCTACCGGCCGAGAAGGTGGGGCCGCTCGCGCGGTACGCCGCCACCATCCAGAGCCAGCGCGGCGACTACAACGGCAAGGTGCTCTCCATCCGCACCGAGGACCTGCGTTCGCTCGCGATCATCTACGACATGACCCCCGGTGAGCTCACCGAGCAGCTCATCGACTGGGGCGTGCTTCCCCCCGAGGCCCGTCCGGCCAAGGAGGACTGAGACGACTAAGGCCACCCCGGTTCGACCCGAGGTGGCCTTAGTCCGTCCAGCACGTGCTAGAGGACCGCGCGCAACTGGTCCGCGATGACGGCGATCCGGCCGAGCACGCCGTTGATGAACCGCGGCGAGTCGTCGGTGGACAGCCCCTTCGCCAGCTCGATCGCCTCGTCGATCGCGACCGCGTCCGGCACGTCCGTCGCCCACAGCAGCTCGTAGAGGCCGATGCGCAGGACCGCGCGGTCGACCGCGGGCATCCGCTGGAGCGTCCAGCCCTCGGCGTGCTCCGAGATCAGGTCGTCGATCCGCGCCTGGTGCGCCTTCACGCCCTCGACGAGGGTCACCGTGTAGTCGTTCACCGGCGGCACGTCGGCCGACCCGACCCGGCCCGCGACCAGCGTCACCGGGTCCTCGCCACGCAGGTCCGCCTCGAAGAGGATGTCGACCGCGCGTTTGCGGGCCTTGCTGCGCGCTCCCACGTCAGCTGCTCACACGGCCGAGGTAGCGACCGTCGCGGGTGTCGACCTTGACCTTCTCGCCGGTGGTGACGAACAGCGGCACCTGGATCTCGGCGCCGGTCTCCAGCTTCGCGGGCTTCGTGCCACCCGTCGAGCGGTCGCCCTGGAGGCCGGGGTCGGTGTGCTCGATCAGCAGCTCGACCGAGGTCGGGAGCTCCACGAAGAGCGGCACGCCCTCGTGGGTGGCGACCATGGCCTCCTGGTTCTCCAGCATGTAGCCCGCGGCGTCGGAGACGGTCTCGCCGGGCACGGTGATCTGGTCGAACGTGTCGCTGTCCATGAAGACGAAGTCGTTGCCGTCCTTGTACAGGTACGTCATCGTCCGCTTGTCCACGGTGGCCGTCTCGACCTTGGTGCCCGCGTTGAAGGTCTTGTCCACGACCTTGCCGGACAGGACGTGCTTCAACGTGGTGCGCACGAAGGCGCCACCCTTGCCCGGCTTGACGTGCTGGAACGCGGTGACGGTCCAGAGCTGGCCGTCGAGGTTCAGCACCAGGCCGTTCTTCAGGTCGTTGGTCGTGGCCACGGTGGTGGTCTCTCCTGTTGTCTCAAGGGGCGGGCCCGGCGGAGCGGGCGCTTAGACGACCACGAGTTCCTTCGTGGTCAGGGTGAGGAGCTCCGGCGCGCTCTCGCGCACCACGAGCGTGTCCTCGATGCGGACACCGCCCTTCCCCGACAGGTAGACGCCGGGCTCGACGGTGACCGCCATACCGGCGGAAAGTGTACCTTCACCGGACTTGGACAGCGCCGGAGCCTCGTGGATGCGCAGTCCTACCCCGTGGCCGAGCCCGTGCGGGAACCGCGGCCCGTACCCCGCGTCCACGATCACCTGCCGCGACGCCGCGTCCACCGCCCGCACGTCGGCGTCCGGCAGCAGAGCGGCCCGCCCGGCCGCCTGCGACCGCAGGACCAGGTCGTACAGGTCGCGCTGCCAGTCGGCGGCCTTGCCCAGCACGAGGGTGCGGGTCATGTCGGAGTGGTAGCCGTCGACCAGCGCCCCGAAGTCCAGCTTCACGAGGTCGCCCGCCTTGAGCACCGCGTCGGTCGGCTCGTGGTGCGGGATCGCCGAATGGGGCCCGGCCGCCACGATCGAGTCGAACGACGGCCCCGCGGCCCCGTGGTCGAGCATCCGGCCCTCCAGCTCGCGCGCGACCTCCTTCTCGGTCCGCCCGGCCCGCAGCCCGCCGTGCTCGACCAGGTCGGCCAGCGCCCGGTCGGCCGCCGCGCAGGCCATCCGCAACGCCTCGACCTCGGCGTCGTCCTTGACCAGCCGCAGCCGCTCGACCAGACCGGACGCCCCGACCAGGCCCTCCACCACCTGCTCCAGCGCGGCGAGCCCGTCCACCGTCACGTGCTGGCCCTCGAACCCGACCCTGCCGTGCCCGTCCTTCGCCGCCCGCGCCGCCAGCGCGAGGTCGCACGGCCGGTCGATCACCCGTTCGAGGTCGGGAACCTGCGCCTCGGCCTGCGCCAGGTAGCGGCCGTCGGTGCAGAACACCGTGCTCCGCTGCGGGTCGGCGGCCACGAGCAGCGCCGCGTTCGACCCGGTGAACCCCGTGAGGTAGCGGACGTTCACCAGGTCGGTGACGAGCAGGGCGTCGAGGTCCTGCTCCACGAGCATGGCGCGCAGTGCGGCGCGACGCGGGGCGTGCGGCGGCATACCAGCAGAGTAGGGGTATCGGGCGGGTTCCACAGGGGTGTGTTCACCGGTCTTCCCTCGGTCCCGCGTCCCGGCACTACCCTGTTCGCCATGGGCGCGTGGCTGGTCAGGGGATTCTGGATGGGCTTGCTGCACGGCGCCGTCCAAGCGGGCGTGGTGGCGGTCGCCGTGCGCAGCCCCGAAGCCGGTTCGGCGGTGCGGCTGATCGCCTTCGGGCTCGTCGTGGTGATCGCGGTGCTGTGGGGCGCGTTGGACGCGTGGCGGCGGTTCGAGGGGCGCGGGATGTGCTGGTTCTTCGCGTCACTGGTGGCGGGGCCGCTGGCCGGGGTGGCGGGTGTGGTCGGCAGCGGGTTGCTGGTGGACCAGACCGGCGTCGAGGCGCTGTGGCCCGCACTGACCGGCGGGGCCGCGTTCACCGCGCTGGTGGTGCTGGCGTCGGCCGCGATCGGGATGGGGTTGGGGAACGCGGCGCCGCAGCCCAAGGGCTCGCACTAGCGCCGGAACCTGGTCAGGTCTCCCGCGGGGGTGAACCTGCGCCACTCGGCCTCGGTGGTCTGCTGGACGGTCGAGGAGTTGAGGGCGGCCAGCTCGGCGGAGCCGATGAGCCACAGCTCGTCGTCCTCCACGACCACGCCGGTCCGGCCGTCGGGTGAGCGCACGGCCTTCGCGCCCGCCGGGATGCTGGCGGCAACCGGGAGCTGGTCGACGATCGCCGGGCGGTGGGCGAGGACGGTCCTGGCGAGCCGGTCGGTGACCGAGCGGCGTTCCAGGCGGACGACCTTGCCGCCGACGACCAGGTCCGTCGTGCGCTCGGGCGACGGGACGGCGATGCCGTCGAGCACGACGGCCGCTTCCTTGGTGGCGCAGCCGGGCACGCCCGCGAGGTCCATGCCGAAGTGGGTCAGGTCGGTCGGGGCGCCCGCCGCGCCGTCGACGGTGGCGCGGACGACGTCGATCGGCACGCGCCCGCACGGGTCGTCGGACGCGATCGGGGCGTGGCCCTCGGACGTGCGGACGAGGCCGGGGCCCTCGCGCCACGGGCCGGGGACGGTGATCCGCGCGTAGGGCTGGACGGTGAAGTCGGCGTTCCAGAACGTGATGCTGGTGCCGGTCTCGGTCTCGTGGGCGATGGCGAACGCGTCCAGCGCCTCCACCCACATCCAGTCCGCGCTGAACGCGTCGACCACCGAGCGGGCGCGCGGCGAGTTGGTGCCGGAGACGGCGGAGAAGCCTCGCACGCCCAGCGCCTGCACCCCGGCCAGGAACAGCGGGTCCTTCGACCGGAGCACGAACTGGCCCGCGCCGTTCCACCCCGCCGCCGAGCCGGTGGTGTCGGTGAACATCAGGTAGAACCAGCCGTTCACGTGCAGCGCGGCGGGCTGGCCCGCGCCGTAGGTGTTGTCGCGGGTGGTGTCGTAGGCCGGGCCGATGATCGGCTGACCGCCGTTGGCGCGCTGCCAGGAGATGCCGTCGGTGCTGGTGGCGACGCCGATCGCGTTGCCGTGCGCGTGGTCGCCGGACGCGCCGGTGTAGTAGAGGTAGTAGGTCTGGCCGACGTGGATGACCGACGGGTCGCAGGTGTGCACGCCGTCGAAGCCGGTGACGCTGCCGCTGAGCACCGGCTGGGCCACGCTGCCGTCGCGCCCGGCGAACGGTCCGGTCAGCGACGCGCTCTCGGCGTAGAGCAGGTCGTCGCCCGCGGGGACCGCGACGCCGAGCTGGCTGCACCACCACATCCGGTTGCGGCCGTCCTCCACGAGCACCGTGGGCCCGTAGTTGTACGGCGAGTCGCCGCCGCCGACCGCGATGACGCCCGCGCTGCCGCGGGACCGGTCGGCCGCGAGCGTCAGCGGTTCCTTCGGAGGGGCCGCGCGCTGCGGCTTCTTCACCTCCGCGGGCGGTGCGACGCCGCCGGTGCCCTCGGCCTGGTTCATCGTCACGCCCGCGTCGCAGGACGACAGCAGCACGACGGATGCCGACAGGGTCGCCACGAGCCGGAGAAGCCTCGACATGCGGGCGCTGTCCTCCACTTGGTTGACCCCTCGGCGAATCACCACCCAGTGTAGAAGATCAACTCACCCAACCGGATGACTACTCGCTAGTAGTAGCCACGAGTTCGATCTCGAACCCGTCCTCGTTGTCGAGGTACGCGGCGTAGTGGTCAGGCCCACCCGCGTGCGGGTGGCGGTCGGCGAACAGCAGCGTCCACCCGTGCTCCAGCGCCGCCGAGGTCAGCGCGTCCACGGCGTCCGGGCCTCCGACGTGCAGCGCGAGGTGGTTGAGGCCCGGCCGGGTCCGCTCGTGGGGTCCGACCGCCATCGCGGGCGACCGCTCGACGACCACGTAGGTCTCGCCGAGCCGCCAGCTGACCCCGGCGGGCCAACGCTGGAACTCGGTCCAACCGAGTTCCAGCAGCAGCCACCCGATCGTGGCTTCCGCACGGGTGACGTCGGGCACCCAGAGTTCGACGTGGTGCAGGGCTCCGCGGGTCACGAGGGCCTCCGGGTGGTGGGACGCCCGCGGGTCGGCCGGTCCGATGACGGTGCTCGATCGACCGGTGTCCGGGCGGAGGTCCTGGTGGGCGTGGGCGGCTGTCCGGGCGGGCGCGGGCAGGTCTCCTGTCCGGTTGTCCGGGCAGGGGTCTGGGTAGGGCCTGGGCACGGCGGTGTCCGAGACGGGGTCCGGGTAACTCTTCGAGGTGGTGTCCGGGCGGTCACGGGCAGGTCTTCGGGCCGTTGTCCGGGCGGGCCGGTGCCGGTGTCCGGGCCAGGTGTTCGGGCGGGTCCGGACCGGCGGGGTCCGAGCCGGGGTCCGGGCGGGGCGTCTGGGGCGGGCTTCGGCGGGCGGGTGTCAGGCGGGTGCGGGCCGCGGCCTCGGGGAGGGTGCTCGTCTCCGGGGCCGCGACCGCCCGACTGTCACGCCTTGGTGGCCAGCCAGCGCAGGGCGAGGGCGTAGCCCTGGACGCCGAGACCGAGGATGGTGCCCTCGGCGACGGCGGAGATGTAGCTGTGCTGCCGGAAGTCCTCGCGCTTGTGCACGTTCGAGATGTGCACCTCGACGAGCGGGGCCGTCAGCTGCGAGCAGGCGTCGCGGACGGCCACCGAGTAGTGCGTCCACGCCGCCGGGTTGAGGACCACGGGGTAGCCGTGGTCGGCGGCCTCGTGCAGCCAGCCGAGCATCTCGCCCTCGAAGTCGGTCTGGCGGACGTCGACCTCCACGCCCAGTTCGCGGCCGGTGCTCTCGCACAGGGCGACCAGGTCGGCGTAGGTCGTGCTGCCGTACACGTCGGGTTCGCGGGTGCCGAGCCTGCCCAGGTTCGGGCCGTTGAGGACGAGGACCTTCACAGCAGGATCCCCCCGCCCGTGGTCGGCTCGGCGGCGACGGCCGAGTAGGCGGCGGCGATCAGGGCCGGGTCGGGGCCTTCGAGCCTGCCGGGCTTGGCCAGGCCGTCGAGCACGACGAAGCGCAGGACGCCTGCGCGGTTCTTCTTGTCCACCCTCATGCCCTCCATGAGCTGCGGAAGCGCGGTCGGGTCGTAGCTGGTCGGCAGGCCGAGCGCGGTCAGCACGGCCCTGTGGCGGTCGGCGGTCGCGTCGTCCAGCCTGCCCGCGAGGCGGGCGAGTTCGGCGGCGAACACCAGGCCGACGCTGATCGCCGCGCCGTGGCGCCACTTGTACCGCTCGCGGCGCTCGATGGCGTGGCCGAGGGTGTGGCCGTAGTTCAGGATCTCGCGGAGGTCGGACTCGCGCAGGTCCGCGGACACGACGTCGGCCTTGATCTGGATCTTGCGGCGGACCAGTTCCTCCAGCACCGAGCCGGACGGGTCCAGCGCGGCCTCCGGGTCGGCCTCGATCAGGTCGAGGATGACCGGGTCGGCGATGAAGCCGCCCTTGACGACCTCGGCCATGCCCGCGACGAGCTCGTTGCGCGGCAGCGTGTCCAGCGTCGCGAGGTCGGCGAAGACCGCGGTCGGCTCGTAGAACGTGCCGACCAGGTTCTTGCCCGCCGACGTGTTGACGCCGGTCTTGCCGCCGACGGACGCGTCGACCATGCCGAGCAGCGTCGTGGGGACGTTGAACAGCTTCACGCCGCGCATCCACGTCGAGGCGACGAACCCCGCGAGGTCGGTCACCGCTCCCCCGCCCAGCCCGATCACGGCGTCCGACCGGCTCAGGCCGATCTTGCCGAGCACGTCCCAGCAGAAGCCCGCCACGGGGAGGTCCTTGCCGTCCTCCGCGTCCGGGATCTCGACGCGGTGCGCGTCGGCCCCGCCCGCGGCCAGCGTCTCCCGCAGCGCCTCGGCGGTCTCGACGAGCGTCGGCGGGTGGATGATCGCGATCTTGGCGATGCCCTTGACGGCCTCCGCCATGTCGCCGAGCAGGCCGCGGCCCACCACCACGTCGTACGGTCGTTCCGCGGCCACGCGGATCCGCACCGGCTCGCCCATCAGTGTTCTCCCTCGTTCGTGGTGATGCTCCCGTGGACACCCCCGGAGACATCGGGATCGCTCCCCACCGCTCCGGCTGGGGGCGCGGTCGTGGTGGCCCCCATTCGACCACGTCCGGCAGGAGCGCCGACCGACCCCACACCGGGGGGAGCGGTTCGACCCGAGTGCCGCGCGTTCCAGACGTGGAGCGACCGCTGAACGCGCACCGCCGCTCCCGCCGTGCACCAAGAGCGCTTGCTCGGCCACACCGAAGGCAGCCCCGAGCCACGTCGGCCCACCCTCCGGCGGAGGCACGGCGTGCCTCCGGCCCCGCTTCGATCCGCAACCCGGTGCGGAGCGCCGCGCGGGCTGAGCGCACGAGCCGGCCGCCCGTCCTCTGGCCTGCCCAGCGCGGGCGCGCCGAACGGAGGTCCAGCACGGCCGACCTCGGCTCGCCCACCCCGGACCCAGCCGACCTCAGCTCGTCCGACCCCGGCCCCGGCTTTCGCCCAAACCGCCCGGCACCGCTGAATCCCGGAACCGGACCCGGCCCTCCCGACGCCGGCCTGCCCGGCTCTGGCTCTGACCGACCCGGCCCGGACCCGCCGGACCCAGCCCACCCGGTCCGATCCGCCGGACCGCGTCAACCGGTCAGCCGGCGTCCAGCACGGCGTCGACCACCTGGTTCGGTTCCAGGTGGTCGGTGGCGACCTCGATCGTCGCCACCTCGCGGTAGAGCGGGAGCCTCGCGTCGAGCAGGGCCTTGAAGGTCGCCCTCGGGTTGATGCCCGTGAGCAGCGGTCTGGCGCTGGACAGGCCGGTGCGTCGGACTCCCTCGGCCATGCCGACGTTGAGGAACACGACCCGGTGGCCCGCCAGGAGTTCCCTGGTCGCCGCGGACAGGACCGCGCCGCCACCGAGGGCCAGGACGCCCTCGTGGGTCTTCAGGCCGTCGGCGACGGCCTGCTCCTCCATCGCGCGGAACACCGGCTCGCCGTCGCTGGTGAAGATGTCCGAGATGGGCTTGCCCGCGCTCGCGACGATGTCGGCGTCCACGTCGCGGAACGGCACGCCGAGCCGTTCGGCCAGCAGTTGGCCGATGGTCGTCTTGCCCGCGCCGGGAGGGCCGAGGACGACGTACGCGGGGGCGTTCACAGCCCCTCCCACCGGGCTTCGAGCGCTTCGAGGTAGGACGCGACGTTGCGCTTGGTCTCCGCGATGGAGTCGCCGCCGAACTTCTCCAACGCCGCCTCGGCGAGGACCAGCGCGACCACGGACTCCAGCACGACGCCCGCGCGCGGCACCGCGCACACGTCCGAGCGCTGGTGGATGGCGACGGCGGCCTCACCGGTGCGGACATCCACAGTGGACAGTGCTTTCGGGACGGTGGAGATCGGCTTCATCGCCACCCTGGCGCGCAGCGGCTCGCCGTTGGTGATGCCGCCCTCCAGGCCGCCCGCGCGGTTGCTGCGGCGCGTGACGCCGGACGGGCCCTTGCCGCGGTCGATCTCGTCGTGCGCCTGGCTGCCCCAGCGGGTGGCGGTCGTGAAGCCGTCGCCGATCTCCACGCCCTTCATCGCCTGCACCCCCATGAGGGCCGCGGCGAGCCGGGAGTCGAGCCTGCGGTCCCAGTGCACGTGCGAGCCGAGGCCCGGCGGCAGGCCGTAGGCGATGACCTCGATCACGCCGCCCACGGTGTCGCCCGCGCTCTTGACGGCCTCGACCTCGGCGACCATCGCCTCGGTGCCCGCCGGGTCGAACGCGCGGACCGGGCTCGCGTCGACCGCGGCCAGGTCGCCGGGGCCGGGCACGGGCGCGTCGTCCGGCGTCTTCGCGCCGCCGATGGAGACGACGTGGCTGACGATGTCGACGTCGAAGACCTGCTTGAGGAAGTTCCGGGCCACCGTGCCCAGCGCCGTGCGGGCGGCGGTCTCGCGGGCGCTGGCGCGCTCCAGCACCGGCCTGGCCTCGTCGAAGCCGAACTTCTGCATCCCCGGCAGGTCGGCGTGACCGGGCCTCGGCCTGGTCAGCGCCTCGTTGCGGCCCGTCGGCTTGAGCTGGCTCGGGTCGACCGGGTCGGCCGACATGACCTTCTCCCACTTCGGCCACTCGCTGTTGCCGATGGTGACGGCGATGGGCCCGCCCTGGGTGAGGCCGTGGCGCACGCCCCCGAGGATGCTCACCTCGTCCGCCTCGAAGCCCATGCGGGGGCTGCGGCCGAAGCCCAGCCTCCGGCGTTCCAGTTGGACCGTCAGGTCCGAGGTGGTGACCTCCACCCCCGAGACCATGCCTTCCAGCACGGCGACGAGAGCGGGTCCGTGTGATTCCCCAGCGGTGATCCAGCGCAGCACGGTACGAATCCTTTCACAGTGAGAACACCGCTAACAGCCAGGTCGAGGCCAGCAGGCCCGGCCCGTGCGGAATACCGCCACCCGGACGCGTGAGCCCGACCAGCAGGGACAGGACGGAAGCCAGGACGGCACCCAGTGCCAGGGCCCCGTACGAGACCGCCCCGAGCACCGCTCCCAGCGGCACGGCGAGCTTCACGTCGCCACCGCCGAGCGCGCCGGGCGACAGGAGCCGGACGACGAGGTGCCCGAGCCCGAAGAGCAGGCCGCACGCGAGCGCCCGCACTCCCGTGTCGAGCCCCGCGGGCACGAGGAGCACCGCCAGGACCGGGTACGCGGGCAGCGTGAGCGCGTCGGGCAATCGGCGGTGGAGCACGTCGGTCGCGGTCAGCACGACGGCGAGCCAGCCGAGCGCGAGCGTCACCGCGAGCCAGTGCGGCGGGGGGTGGCGGAGCCCGGCGACGGTCCACAGGACCGAGTTCGGGACCGCGCACCACAGCCAGGGCACGACCGCCCCGCGGCGCAGGCGGCGGAGCAGCCACGCGCCTGCGGCTCCTGCCAGGAATCCCAAGACCGTCCAGTGCACGGGTCAACGATCCGGCGGGTGGTCCCCTGGGCACAAGGACGAGCACCGCCGAACGGACCTTTCACACGGACCCGGACGGGTGAACCGGCCGGGGGGTGGGTGCACGTGCTGGACCGAGTCGCGGCACAGCACCGCGACCACGTCGCGCGGGACACCTGCGGACCGGTGCGGATCCGCTAGACCGACGTGGATCCGGCAGACCGATGCCGGCCCGGAGGATCAACGCCGACCCGGAGGATCGACGCCGGGCACGGTGGACCGATGCGGGCCTGGTGGACAGACGCAGGTCCGACAGACCTGCGCGGGCCCGGAGACCGATGCTGGCTGGCGGACCGGTGCGGGTCCGGCAGACCGGCGCAGGTCCGACGCAACGACGCAGGTCCGGCACACCGACGCGAGTCCGGCAGACCGGCGGGCTCGGGCCGTGCGTTCGGCGCGACCCACGACCCGTGACCGGACGACGTCGCGCGGGTGCCCATTCGACGCTCACCGCGTCGGAGGACACCCGCGCGAGGTCAGCGCTGCCAGGAGAAGAGCTGGTCGCCCACGGCGACCGTGGACCCCTCCGAGAGGTCACCGAGCGAGTCCGCCGGGGCGTCCAGCGCGACGACGGGGCAGATGGGCGCGAACCCGGCCGCCTCGACCTCGGCCGGGTCCCAGCTCACGATGGGCTGGCCCGCGCGCACGGTCTCACCCTTCACGACGTGCAGGGTGAAGCCCTCGCCCTTGCGCTTCACGGTGTCGATGCCGAGGTGCACGAGCACGCCCGCGCCGCCCTCGGTGGCCACGACGAACGCGTGCGGGTGCAGCGTCACGACCGTGCCGTCCACCGGGGACACGACGTCCGCGGCGACCCTGTCCGGCTCCACCGCGATGCCGGGCCCTACCATCGCCTGCGCGAAGACCGGGTCGGGCACCTCGGCGAGGGAGACGACCCGGCCCGCGACCGGGCTGCCCACGCTGAGCGTCACAGGAGGTCCTCGATGTCGCTGGCGATCGTGTCCGCCTCCGGCCCGACGATGACCTGCACGACGTTGCCCGAACGCATGACCCCGTGCGCCCCCAAGGCCTTGAGCGCCTTCTCGTCGACGACCGAACCGTCCTCCAGCTCGCACCGCAGCCGGGTGATGCACGGTTCGATCTCGATGATGTTCGACGCCCCGCCGAGCGCAGCGAGGATCTTCTCCGCCTTCTCGTCAGCCACTTCGTGTCCTCTCTCGACTGGTGACACCGCTTGGCCACGGTCACGTAACGGCGGTTGACACCCGCTCCGCACGGAGAGCATTCTCCCCGCACAAACTGGTCTAGACCGGAAAGTACCAATGAGGTCGACCACAGGCGAGAGCGGGGAGGTGCACATGGGTGAGCGGGAGACACCGACGAGGATCGTCGACGGTCCGAAGCCCAAGCACGCCCAGCTGCGCGACATCCTGCGCCGCCTCGCCGAGCAGGAACTCCCGCCCGGTTCGCCGATCCCGTCCGAACGGGACCTGGCCGACCGCTACCAGGTGTCGCGCATCACCGTGCGCGCCGCGGTGGGCCAACTGGTGGCCGAGGGCCTGCTCACCAGGGCGAAGGGCCGCGGCACGTTCACCGCCCGCCGCAGGCTGGACGTGCAGCTCTACCTGGAGTCCTTCACCGACGACATGCGCAAGCGCGGCATGACCCCCGCCACCGAGGTGCTGGGCCTCGACGAGGCGGTCCCGCCGGAGGCCGCGGCGACCGCGCTCGACCTGCCCGTGCGGGAGCGCGCGTACCGACTGGTCCGTCTGCGCCGCGCGGACGGCGTCCCGCTCGCCGTCGAGCGCGGTTGGTACAACCCGAGGATGGTGCCGGACCTCCGCCGCCACGACCTGTCGACGTCGCTCTACACGTTGATCGCGAACAACTACGGCGTGCAGCTCGACCACGCCAAGCAGACGGTGTGGGCCGAGAGCGCCGACACCGAGACCGCGAAGCTGCTCGGCGTCCGCAAGGGCAGCTCGCTCCTCGTCTTCCGCCGCGTCGCCAGCTCGCTGGGCAGACCGGTCGAGGACATGACTTCCTGGTACCGGGGCGATCTCTACCAGGTAACTATGCAGTTGGACCGGACCGTCCCGGATTCCGGCCCGCACTCCGCCAAGGGAGGTACCCGATGAGCGCCAGCGCCCCACAGGCGACCGGCGGTCGCGAGATCAAGGGACTTGCCGCTCTCCAGCGCTTCGGTCGCAGCCTCATGCTGCCGATCGCCGCGCTGCCAGCGGCAGGTCTGTTGTTGCGACTCGGCCAAGACGACTTGCTCGGCAAGGACGGTCTGGGCTGGAACAAGGTGGCCGCGGTCATCGGCGCAGCCGGTGACGCCGTGTTCGCCAACCTGCCGCTGCTGTTCGCGGTCGGTGTGGCGATCGGTTTCGCGCGACGTGGTGACGGTTCGACCGCTCTCGCGGCCGTCGTCGGCTTCGTCGTCGTGCAGGGCGTGTTCAAGGCGATGTCGCCGTTCGTGCTCCCGCTCGCGGCGGACGCACCCGCCACGGCGAAGCAGGAACTGATCGACTACCGGGTGTTGACCGGCATCATCGTCGGTCTCGTGACAGCGGCCCTGTGGCAGCGGTACTACCGCATCAAGCTGCCCCCGTACCTCGCCTTCTTCGGTGGCCGCCGCTTCGTGCCGATCCTGGTCGCGGGCGTCATGATCCTCATCGGCGTCGTGCTCGGCCTGCTGTACCCGCTGTTCGACAAGGGTCTGACCGCCTTCGGCGACGCCGTGGCGGGCAGCACGATCATCGGCGCGGGCATCTACGGCACGGTCAACCGCCTGCTCATCCCGCTCGGCCTGCACCACATCCCGAACACCTTCGTGTGGCAGGTCTTCGGCGAGTACGAGGGCAAGACCGGTGACATCCCCCGCTTCCTCGCGGGCGACCCCACCGCGGGCACCTTCCAGACCGGCTTCTTCCCGATCTTCATGTTCGCCCTGCCCGCCGCGGCGTTCGCCATCTGGCAGACCGCCAAGCCGTCGCAGAAGAAGATCATCGCGGGCATCATGGGCTCCGCGGCCCTGACCTCGTTCATCACGGGTGTCACCGAGCCGCTCGAGTTCGCGTTCATGTTCGTGGCGTGGCCGCTGTACCTGATCCACGCGGTCCTGACCGGCACCTCGCTGGCCATCGCCAACGCGCTGGGCATCCACGACGGCTTCTCGTTCTCGGCCGGTGCGATCGACTTCATCCTGAACTGGAACATCGCCACCAAGCCGTACCTGCTCATCGTCATGGGCCTGGTCTACGCGGCGATCTACTACTTCCTGTTCCGCTTCGTCATCACCAAGTGGAACCTGAAGACCCCCGGCCGCGAGGACGACGAGGACCCGGAGGCCGACCCCAGCGTCGTCACCTCCTCCGAGACCTCCACGACCTCCGGCAAGCCGCTGAGGGACTGACTCCCCCTGGGAGCACCAAGGAAAGGACGGATCATGCCTGAGCGACGGGTCACCGTGGCGAGCAAGGTCGGACTCCACGCCCGGCCTGCGGCACTGCTGGCGAAAGCTGCCGCCGGTCAGCCGGTCAAGGTCACCATCCGCAAGGACGACGGCCAGCCCGTGGAGGCCGCGAGCGTGCTCGGCCTGATGACACTCGGCGCGATGCACGGCGACGAAGTGGTGCTGTCCGCGGACGGCGAAGGCGCGGACGCCGCGCTGGAGGCCATCGCGGAGATCATCGCCACGGATCTCGACGAGGGCTGATTCGCCCGAGCCGCACCACCGAGGAGCCCGTGCGTCCACTTCGGACGCACGGGCTCCTCGTGGTTCCGGCCACAGCGCGCGCCGCGCGCCGGCGGGCCTCACTAGGGTGCGGGGAGGTCGGGCGACCTCCGACCCCTATTCGAGGAGAACGATTGAGGAACAGGAACGCGCTGTCCCTGCTCGCCGCGTCCGCGGCGCTGGCGGCGTCCACGTTGGCCGTGGTCACGCCCGGCACCGCGGTGGCGGCGGTCACCGCGCCCTCCGTGGCGGACTTCCGCCTGGTGCCGTCCAACCTCGCCCAGGGCCTCGTCGTCAACGACCTGGACCAGGAGCTGCCCAAGCTGGGCGTGCAGAACATCCTGGCCCAGGCGAACCGCGACGACGCGCCCAAGGGCGACGCCTGCACCTCCCCCGCGCTGAACACGCTGTCCCTCCCCCTGCTGGGCAAGTTCTGCTTCACCGCGGGCGACGTCAACACCACGCTCTGGGTGCCGCAGGGCGTGACGACGGTCGCCGACGCGCAGGCCGACCAGCTCTGGGGTGACAAGCGGCCCATGCTGGTCAGCTGGTACAACAAGGAATCCTCGCCCGCCAAGGGTGTGCGGGTCTCCTTCCTGGACCGCGACACGGGCAACTACCAGCACGTGCTGCTCGCCTACCCGTACGTCAACGGCTCCGGCAACCCCTCCTACGAGGCGGTGACCGCGCCCCAGGCGGGCAACGGCGGCAGCGTGCACGCGGGCGGCATCGTCTGGTACGGCAACTACCTGTACCTGGCCGACACCAACCGCGGCGTCCGGGTGTTCGACATGCGCTACATCTTCGACATCAAGTCCGCCGCGAACGGCAACGTCACCGACTCCGACAAGGTCGGCAGGCAGGACGGCACGTACTACAGCTACGGCTACCGCTACGTGATGCCGCAGATCTCCGGCTGGACGAACCCCGGTGGCCTCGCGTCGTTCCCCGCGGACTACAAGTGCCTCGCGTCCGGCCCGCAGAAGTTCTCCTACATCTCGCTGGACCGCAGCACCAGCCCGCACTCCATCACCACCGGCGAGTACTGCGCGGACCAGAACGACCCGAACCTCAACGGGCGGGTCGCGCGGTGGCCGATGAACCAGGACACCGGCGAACCGCTCACCAACTCGGGCGGCCACTGGCAGGCCAGTGAGGCGCTCCGGCTGATCAAGCCGAGGGTGCAGGGCGCGGTGTCGACGTCAGGTCTCTGGTACCTCAACAGCACCGGCGGCGGCACGACCGGCCCCGGTCACCTCCAGACCGCCAGCAAGGCGAGCGCCGGGGTGCTGGAAGCGGGCAGTCCGGAACGCGACGTGGCCATCGGCGTCGAGGACCTGTCGTACTGGCCCGGCCGCGGCGAGCTGTGGACGGTCACCGAGCACGACACGAAGCGGATCATCTACGCCACGCCCCTGCCGTGAGGCGGGCCCCTGCCGGTCGCTCAGGCGATCGGCAGGGGCAGCACGTCGCCGGTGGCGGTGCTCAGCGCCTCGCGCATGGCCTCGCGGGGGGCGGCCAGGCCGGTGAACTGCTCGACCTGCCCGAAGGCCTGGTGCAGCAGCATGTCCAGGCCCGTGGCCATCGTGCGGCCCTGCTCCAGGACCGCGACGCCCAGCGGGGTGGGCCACGGGTGGTAGATGACGTCCAGCAGGCACGGCGCCTTCGCCAGCGACGCGGCCACGGGCCCGGTCGCCGACGGCGGCACGGTGCTCACCAGCACGTCCGCCGACGAGGCCAGCGCGGCGAAGTCGGCGGCGGACCACGCGACCAGCGACAGGCCCAGACCGAGGCGGGACGCGCAGGCGACGGCTTCGACCGTGCGGGCGGGATCGCGGACCACGAGGTCCACTTCGGACAGTCCCAGTGCGGCGAACGCGGCGAGCGCCGCGGTGGCCGTGCCACCCGCGCCGAGCAGCAACCCCCTGGTGCCACCGGAAAAACCGCCCGCGTGCCGGAGCGCTCCGATGACACCGTCCACATCGGTGCAGTCAGCCCGCCACCCGTCCGGCACGCGCACCAGCGTGTTGGCCGCGCCGACCACGGCCGCCCGCTCGGTCACCGAGGTGGCCACGGCCAGCGCGGCGCGCTTGCCCGGCATCGTGACGGACAGACCGGTCCACGAGTCGTCGAGACCCGCGACCAGCGCGGGCACACCGGCTTCGTCGCACTCGATCCGCGAGTACGTCCAGTCGAGGCCCAGCGCCGCGTAGGCGGCGGCGTGCAGGACGGGCGACAGCGAGTGCGACACCGGCGAACCGATGACGGCGGCGCGGGACGGCATGGGCTTAGAAGACGCCTTCCTGGATCGCCTTGGCGACGGTCTTCTCGTGCTCCGGGAAGGTTTCGTTGAAGCAGGACGTGCCGTCCTTCTGGCACTTCACGAAGAACAACCACTTGCCCGGCTCGGGGTTGATGGCGGCCTCGACGGCTTCCCGACTGGGCGAGCCGATGGGCGTCGGCGTCAGCCCCTCCGACTCGGAGGAGTAGGTGTTGTACGGGCCCGCGGCTTCGCGGTCCGAGTCGCTGGTCCTGATGTTCGGCTTGTCCAACTTGTAGTTGACCGTCGAGTCGAACTCCAGGATCTTGTTGATGGCCAGGCGGTTGTAGATGACCCGCGACACCTTGCCGAAGTCCTTGGTGAGGCCCTCCTTCTCCACCAGGGAGGCGATCTTCAGGATGTCGTACGGCCGGTAGCCGGTCTCCTTGCCGCCCGCGACGACGCCGTAGCTCTGGAGCCGCGTCACGGACGTCGTGATGACGCTGTTCAGCAGCTCCACGGCGGTGGCACCGGGTTTGAGCTGGTAGAGGCCGGGAGCGATGAGGCCTTCGAGGCGGTGCGCCTTCTCGGCGCTGTTCACGTCGGGCAGCGCCCAGTCCGGCACGCCGAGGGCGACCGGGTCGGCGGTCTCCGCGGCCGTGCGCAGCTCCTCGGGGGTGACGCACTTCTTCACGCCGTCCAGTTCGAGGCAGCTCGCCTCGGAGAGCATCGAGAGGATGCCCTTGGTGACCTTGCCGTCACCACCGGCGATGTCGTGCAGCACGTTGCCGCCCTTGACCTCCAGCGGCGTGATCTTCGTGCTCTTGTCGAGCATGCGGGCGACCGCGGCCGAGCCGGACATCTTGGTCTTCATCAGGTAGAAGCCCGGTTGGATGCCGGTCAGGCGGGCATCGGTCTTGCCCGCCTCGGTGAAGGCGCGGGAACTCGCCGTGACGCCCTGGTCCTTCAGCGTCGCCGCGATGGCGGTGACCGGGTCGCCGTCCTTGACCTCGATCACGACGTCGGTCTCGCCCGTGCCCTCGAAGTCCTCGTACGAGCCGATGCCCATCAGCGTCTGGTAGCCGTAGTAGGCGCCCACACCGCCGAGGGCGAGCACCAGTGCCACGACGGTCCACAGGACCGTGCGCTTGCGCCTGACCTTGGCGCGCCGGGCGGCCGCCGCCGCCTTGCCTCTCGGGCGGCGCTGCTGGTCTTCCGAGTGCACGTCAGGTTCGGTGAACAACCCGAGGTCGTCGCTCACGTGCTGTCCTTCGCTCCGGGGGCTCGATCCTCCTGGGCGGACCGGGCCACGAATCGCGCGCGTGCGTCGAGCCAGGACTGCAGGATCTCCACCGCAGCCGCCTGGTCCACAACGGCACGTTGCTTCTTGCCCCGCACACCGCTCTGCGCCAGTACACGACTCGCGACGACCGTCGTCAACCGTTCGTCGGTGAGCCGCACCGGGACCGGTGCGATCCGTTCGGCCAGAGCCGCAGCGTACGCGGACGCCGTCTCGGCCGCCGGTCCGTGCCGTCCGGCCAGCGTCCTTGGCAGGCCGACCACGACCTCGACCACGTCGTGCTCGACGACGAGGCCGGCGAGTTCCGTCAGGTCCCCGCCGCCCTTTTCGTCACGCACCAGCGTAGCGAGTGGGGTGGCGAGGAAGGGAGTGGGATCGCTGATCGCGACCCCCACCCGAACGGACCCGACGTCGACGGCGAGCCGCCTGCCACGGCCGGGGTCGTCGACGCCGGGTCGATCGGGGCTGGTCAACGGGATTCGACCGCGCGATCGAGTTCGGCGCGCAGCGCCGTGATGGCGGCCGGGATGCCGGACGGGTCGGTGCCGCCGCCCTGCGCCAGGTCGGGCTTGCCGCCGCCGCGGCCACCGAGGGCGGGCGCGAACGAGGGCACGAGCTTGCCTGCGGCCAGGCCCAGGTCACGGGCCGCGGCGGTGGTCGCCACGACGAAGCTGGCCTTGGGACCGTCCGGCGCGAACAGCGCCACGACGCCCGCCCTGGAGCCGAGGCGGTTGCGCACCTCGGAGCCCAGCGTGCGCAGGTCGGCCCCTGAGGTGCCCTCAGGCAGCGCGAGAGCGACCAGGGCCACGCCCCGGACGTCCAGGGCGCTGTCGGCGAGCTGACCGGCGGAGGAGAGCAGCTGGGCGCCGCGCAGGCGCTCCAGCTCCTTCTCGGCCGCGCGCAGGCGCTCCACCAGCGCCTCGACGCGGCCGGGGACCTCGGCGTTCGGCACCTTGAGCAGGCCGGCGACGTTCTGCACCAGCGCCCGCTCCTGGGCCAGGTAGCGGAACGCCTCGATGCCCACGTAGGCCTCGATGCGGCGCACGCCGGAGCCGACGGACGACTCGCCGAGCAGCGTGATCGGGCCGATCTGGGACGAGTGCTCGACGTGCGTGCCACCGCAGAGCTCGCGCGACCACGGGCCGCCGATCTCCACGACCCGGACGGTCTCGTCGTAGGTCTCGCCGAACAGGGCGACCGCGCCGAGCTCCTGGGCGCCGTTCATGTCGGTGTAGACCACCTGGACCGGGAGGTCCTTGCGGACCGCGAGGTTCGAGACCTCCTCGATCTCGCTGCGGGTCTCCTCGGACAGACCGCCGGTCCACGCGAAGTCGAGCCGCAGGTAGCCGGGCTTGTTGTACGAGCCGCTCTGCAACGCGGACGGGCCGAGCACCTGCCGCAGGGCGGCGTGCACGACGTGCGTGCCCGAGTGGCCCTGCCGGGCCCCCGTGCGCCACTCGGGGTCCACGCGCGCCTCGACGTGCTGGCCCTCGGCGATCTCGCCGCTGACCACGCGCACCTGGTGCACCCACAGCTTGCGGGCGACCTTCTGGACGTCGACGACCTCCAGCTCGGCGCCGTCGGACACGATCACGCCCGCGTCGCTCTCCTGGCCGCCGGACTCGGCGTACAGGGGCGTGCGGTCGAGCACGACCTCGACGATGTCGCCCTCGCGGGCGGACCCGACCCGAGCGCCCTCGCGGACGATGCCGCGCACGGTCGCCTCGGCGGCGAGGTCGGTGTAGCCGACGAACTC
The DNA here is from genome assembly GCF_036375055.1 of Umezawaea sp. Lineage (GTDB taxonomy): Bacteria > Actinomycetota > Actinomycetes > Mycobacteriales > Pseudonocardiaceae > Umezawaea. The sequence continues at coordinate 34,075 of NZ_DASUSQ010000161.1, read as the reverse complement.
GGTCGCGCCGAGGTCGAGCAGCTCGCGGTAGACCGTCTGGTCGCCGTGGCCGGTCTTCTTGCCCGCCGCGTCGGCCTTGGCGCGGGCGCGCTGCTCGGCCATCAGCTTGCGGAAGCCGTCCTCGTCGACCGTGAGGCCCGCCTCGGACGCCATCTCCAGGGTCAGGTCGATCGGGAAGCCGTACGTGTCGTGCAGCTGGAACGCCTTGTCGCCCGGCAGCGTCGCGCGGCCGTCGGCCTTGATCGCGTCGGCGGCGTTCTCGAAGATCCGCGACCCGGCGGCGAGCGTCTGGAGGAAGGTGTCCTCCTCGGCGCGCATGATCTGCTGGATGCGGACGAAGTTCTCGACCAGCTCGGGGTAGGCCTGGCCCATGGTGTCGCGGACGACCTCGGCGAAGACCGGCAGCACCGGCTCGGTCACGCCCAGCAGGCGCGAGGAGCGGACGATGCGGCGCAGCAGGCGGCGCAGGACGTAGCCGCGGGCCTCGTTGCCGGGGGTGACGCCGTCGCCGACCAGCAGGACGCTGCTGCGGGCGTGGTCCGCGATGACGCGGAAGCGGACGTCGTCGACCTTGTCGGCGCCGTACTCGCGACCGGACAGCTCCTCGGCCTTGCTGATGACCGCGCGCACCAGGTCGGTCTCGTAGACGTTGTCCACGCCCTGGAGCAGGAACGCGACCCGCTCGACGCCCATGCCGGTGTCGATGTTCTTCGCAGGCAGCTCACCGAGGATCGGGTAGTCCTTCTTCGCGCCACCCGGTCCGCGCTCGTTCTGCATGAAGACCAGGTTCCAGATCTCCAGGTAGCGGTCCTCGTCAACGACGGGGCCACCCTCCTGGCCGAACTCGGGACCGCGGTCGTAGTAGATCTCCGAGCACGGGCCGCACGGGCCGGGAACGCCCATCGACCAGTAGTTGTCCTCGATGCCGCGGCGCTGGATGCGCTCCGGCGGCAGGCCCGCGACCTTCTGCCAGAGGTCGAACGCCTCGTCGTCGTCGTGGTAGACCGTCGCCCACAGGCGCTCGGGGTCGAAGCCGTAGCCGCCGTCGGACTGGGACTTGGTGATCAGCTCCCAGGCCAGCCGGATGGCGTCTTCCTTGAAGTAGTCGCCGAACGAGAAGTTGCCCGCCATCTGGAAGAACGTCAGGTGCCGGGTCGTCTTGCCGACCTCTTCGATGTCACCGGTGCGCACGCACTTCTGGACGCTGGTGGCCCGCTTGTACGGCGCGGGGGCCTCGCCGAGGAAGTACGGCTTGAACGGCACCATGCCCGCGTTGACGAACAGCAGGTTGGGGTCGTCCAGCAGCAGCGAGGCGCTGGGCACGACGGTGTGGCCCGCGCGCTCGAAGTGGTCGCGGAAGCGCTTGATGATCTCGTGGGTCTGCACGGCGGTGTCCTTCAGGGGTGGTGCGGTCGGAGGGCGCGAGGAAGGCGGACGGCGGGGTGGCTCAGCCGTCCGCCCGACGCGCTCGCGCGCCGGAGCCGCGACGGGCGGGCTCGGTCGAGTACCGGCCGGGGGTGTACCCGGTCTGGCGCTCGACGCTCTCCTTCAGCTCGTCCTCGCGCTCGGCCATGCCCGCGCGCACCTCGGCCCCGAAGGAGCCCAGCGCACCGGCCAGTTCGCGGAGCCCGTTGCCGACGTTCTCGCCGATGCCCTGCGGGGTGACCTGGTGGGTCACCTGGCCGACCTTGCGGACGGCGAACACGCCTGCCGCGGCGCCCGCGGCGAACCAGAAGAGGCGGCTCATCGCTTGCCTCCACGCGGCCTGCGGCGGGCGTGCTTGTTGGGGGTCTCGGCGGCCTTGCGGCGCGCGCGGACCGCCTTGCTGACGCCGTACGACAGCGCTGCTGCCTTGACCAGCGGTCCGCCGAGGGTGGCGGTGAAGAGCGAGGTGAGCGCGGAGACGTTCCCGGTGACCGCTCGGGCGTTCGCGGTGATGCCGTCGACGCGCTCCAACTGCGTGTTCACGTGGGTCAACGTCTGGTTGGCCTCGGTGAACAGCGGGTCGGTGTTCTCGTGCGCCTTGCGGATCGCGATCGTCGCCTCGTCCAACGTCCTACCGAGCTTGATCAACGGAATCGCCAGCAGCAGCACGAGCAGCACGAAAGCGCCTGCTGCTACCAGCGCGGCGATCTGCCCTGGCGACACGGATCCTCCTGGGGGAATTCACGGTGTGGAAGGGCCCCAAGGTTAGCGTGCGTCCCCCGAATGGACCCGATTGGATCGCCGTTGCTCCGACTAGCGTGGTCACCGGCAGTGAAGTGATCGTTACAGCGGACTGGAGGACCGGTGCGGCCGGTGACCAACCTGGACGACTACCGGGCCGTGTCGAGGCCCGGTGCGAACCGTCCGCCGGAGGACGCCGACCTGGTCGGCGTGCCCGCTCCCCCGCTGCCCGACCTGACCGCTGGGTGGACCGCCCGCGCCGTCGACCCGGACACGTTCGACCTCGAACTGGTGCACCGGTGGATGCAGTCGCCGCACGTCGCGGCGTTCTGGCAGCAGGCGTGGTCGCGGGAGCTGTGGGAGCGGGAGCTGCGGGCGCAGCTGGCGGGCGTGCACTCGCTGCCGTGCCTGGTCGGGCGCGACGGGACGCCGATGATGTACCTGGAGATCTACCGGGCGGCCCGCGACCAGGTGGCCCGCTGCTACCGCGCGGCGCCGCACGACATCGGCGTGCACGTCGCCGTCGGCGACCTGGCGCTGACCGACCGCGGCCTGGTCCGGTCCGTGCTGCCGGTCCTGACCGAGGCGCTGTTCGAGGCCGACCCCCGCTGCACCCGCGTGCTGATGGAGCCGGACGTGCGCAACAAGCGCGCCATCGCGTCGTTCCACGCGGGCGGGTTCGAGCCGGTCGGCGAGGTCCTGCTGCCGGGCAAGGTGGCCCTGTTGATGATCCACTCCCGTTAGGGGGAGAGCACGGCGCTCCGCGGTCCGGACGCCACGTTCCTCGGCGTCGACCGGTGCGACCTCGACGACCCGGCGAGCCACGCCTACGCGGACGTCGTGGGGGCGCCGTTCGACGGCGGCACCTCGCACCGGCCGGGCACCCGCGTCGGGCCGCGGGCGATCCGGTCGAGGCACCACCGCCGCGCAGGCCGACCGGGTGGTGCCGGAAGCGTTGTCCGCCACCGCCCGCGGGCGTCGCGACCGGGACGGCGTGGGACCCGCGTCAGCCGCTGCCCGCCGACCGCTGGGCCTCCCAGCGCGCCCTGGTGATCGCGTACTCGACGTCGCCGTGCTCGCCGCCCTCGATCACGTCCGGCCAGTCCTGGTGGAAGATCCGGACCCGTTCGAGCCCGCACTTCTCCATCACCCGGCGCGACCCGGTGTTGACCACCATGGTCTCGGCGTACACCCGTTGCACGCCCAACTCGGCGAACCCCTTGTCCACCAACGCCTTCGAGGCCTCGGTGGCGTACCCGCGCCCCCACGCGGACCTCACCAGCCGGTAGCCCAGCTCGACCTGGCCTGGCGGGTCGTCCGGCCGCCCCCGGAAGTGGACCCAGCCGAGGAAGCCGCCGGTCCCGTCCTCGACGGCGAAGAAGCCGAACCCCTCGAACCGCTCGTGGTGGTCCAGGTACGCGGGCAGGTGGTCCCGCTCCACGTCGGCGCGCGAGGTCGGCCGCCCGCCGGTGATGAAGCGCATCACCTCGGGGTCGCCGTCGAGCCGGACCAGGTTGTCCACATCGGACTCGGTGAACCGCCGCAGCACCAGGCGGTCGGTCTCCAGGAGGACGGTCACCGACGTGCCAGCGTGAGGTAGGCGAAGCCGAGGTGGCCGCGGTAGCCGTGCAGCCAGTTGTCGCGGTGCGCGTCGACGACCGAGCGGACCTCGGCGGCCTCGGGGTGGTCGGGGTTCTCCAGCAGCCAGCGCTCGCGACCGGCGCACCAGCGCGACTCGAAGCTGTCCCACTCGTCGAGGTTGGCGGTGGCGAGCGACAGGAGGCGGTACCCGGTGGCCATGGCGAGGTCGACCAGCTCCGCGAGCGAGCCGTAGTCCTCCGGCGTCGCGTCGAGGCGGGCCAGGACGTCGGCGGTGGGCGGCCTCTCCCAGAAGGCGTCGCCCAGCAGCAGCGTCCCACCGGGCCTGATCCGCTCCCGCATGGCTTCGAGGGTCTTGCGCGTGTCGCCCCAGGCGTGGCTGGCCCCGATGGAGATGGCGACGTCCGCGGGCGGCGCCTCCCAGGTGGTCACGTTCGCCAGGTCGAGCCGCACGTGCTCCTGGAGGCCGCGCTTCTCCGCGTTGGCCCTGCCCCGGCGCACCCCCGAGTCGTCCTCGTCCACGCCGAGCCCGCGCGCGGTCGGCTCGGTCTCCAGGACGCGCAGCAGCAGCTCGGCCCAGCCGCAGCCGAAGTCGACGACCGTCCTGCCCGCCAGCGGTTGCAGGGTGGTGATCAGGCCGTAGGCGCGCGCGTCCGACATCGGGGAGTTGAAGTCGAGGTAGGCGTGGCCGTTGCGGGGTGCGGGGTTCACGGCGCCACGGTGCCGGCTCCCGCCACCGCGGTCACCCGATTTTCACTCCTCGCCGCGCACGACCCTGCGCAGCTTCGGCAGGCGCTCGGCCAGCACGCGCTCGGCACCGCGCTGGGTCGGCTCGTAGTAGTCGCGGCCCACCAGGTCGTCCGGCGGGTACTGCTGGGTGAGCACGCCCCCGGCCACGTCGTGCGGGTACCGGTAGCCCTGAGCGTTGCCGAGCTTCGCCGCTCCCGCGTAGTGGCCGTCCCGCAGGTGGGCAGGGACCGCGCCCGTCGCGCCCGCGCGCACGTCGGCCACCGCCGCGCCGATCGCGGTGGTCACGGCGTTCGACTTCGGGGCCGTGGCGAGGTGGATGGCGGCCTGCGCGAGGTTCAGCGCGCACTCCGGCAGGCCGATCGTCTGCACCGCCGACTGGGCGGCCGTCGCGACCAGGAGCGCCATCGGGTCGGCCATGCCGATGTCCTCGCTGGCGTGGATCACCAGCCGCCGCGCGATGAACCTCGGGTCCTCGCCCGCCTCGATCATCCGCGCCAGGTAGTGCAGCGTCGCGTCCACGTCCGACCCGCGCAGCGACTTGATGAACGCGCTCGTCACGTCGTAGTGCTGGTCGCCGTCGCGGTCGTAGCGCACCGCCGCGCGGTCGACCGTCGCCTCCAGCAGCGGCAGGTCGAGCACGCCGTCCTGCTCCTGGAGGGCGGAGTCCGCCGCGGCCTCCAGCGCCGTGAGCGCCCGCCGCGCGTCGCCGCCCGCGAGCCGCACCAGGTGGTCCTCGGCGTCCGGCGCGACCGACACCCGGCCCCCGAGGCCGCGCTCGTCGGCGACGGCCCGGCGCACCAGTTCGCGCACGGCGTCGTCGGTGAGGGGCTTCAGCTGGAGCACCAGCGACCGCGACAGCAGCGGGGAGACGACGGAGAAGTACGGGTTCTCCGTGGTGGCGGCCACCAGCAGCACGATCCGGTCCTCCACGGCTCCCAGCAGCGCGTCCTGCTGGGTCTTGGAGAACCGGTGCACCTCGTCGATGAACAGGACGGTCTGCTCCCCCGACCGCACGAGCCGCTTGCGCGCCTCGTCGATCACCGTCCGCACCTCCTTGACGCCCGCGGACAGGGCGGACAGCGCGGAGAACCGCCGCCCGGTGGCCCGCGACACGAGGGTGGCGAGCGTCGTCTTGCCGGTGCCGGGGGGCCCGTAGAGCATCACCGACGCGGGCGCGGCACCCTCGACCAGCCGCCGCAGCGGAGCGCCGGGCCCGAGCAGGTGGTCCTGCCCGACGACCTCGTCCAGCGACGCGGGCCTCATCCGCACCGCCAGCGGGGCGTTCGCCGCGATCCGCGCCTCCCGCTCCTCGGGGGTGGCGCCGAACAAGCCCTCGTCGAACAGCCCTTCGTTCACGTGTTCGAACCTACCGGGGAGGTCCGGCAGGACGCGAAGTCGCACGGTGGGTGTTCGCCCGGACGCGGATAGTATTGGGTCCCGGCCGGTGCCGGAGACGGCTCGGGCGCGGGGCGTTGGCTCCCACGCCCCGGCGGGGCCGTTGGAGGGCTGACTGGTGGCGAGCGAGCGGGAGCGGTACCTGGCGGGCCGGGAGATGACCGCGGTGGGCAAGACCGCCGACGTCGTGAACCGCGTGGCCGAACTGCGGTCCATCCTCGCGACGGGCGTCGCCAGGCCCGCCCGCGTCGACCTCCGCCTGCTGCGCAAGCGGGCGTGGATCCCCCCGCTCGACCTGGGTGACCTCGCCGAACCGCGCCGCGCGCCGACCTGGCGGGAGTTCGAACCGGCGGGTCAGGGGGCGCTGGGCAGGCTGTTCGGCCGCGCGCGGCACCACCGGGGGCTGGCGGCGGCGAGGGCCGCGTTCGACGAGGCGGTCCGGCGCCACGACGAGGAGGAGGCCGAGCGGGTGCGTCGGGTCGCGGAGCTCCGCGAGCGGCACGAGGAGGAGAGGAAGCGGGTCGAGAAGGCCGCCGCCGACCACAACCGGGGCCTCGACGAGTTCGGCCGGAAGCTGGCCCGCCGCGATCCGGAGGCCGTCGAGCGGCACCTCGGGCTGGTGCTGGCGGCCGTCCCGCTGCCGTCGGGGTTCCCCAGGCGGGCGGAAGCGGTGTTCACCCCGGAGGCCGAGACGGCGGCCGTTCGGGTGGAACTGCCGCCGCGCGACGTCGTCCCGACCGCGCGGTCCTTCACCTACGATCCCGCGTCCGACCGGGAGGTGCGGGTGGCCAGGTCCGAGCGGGAGGTGGCCGAGCTGTACCGGTCGCTGGTCGGCCAGGTGGTCCTGCTGGTCGCGCGGGACCTGTTCGACGCCGACGAGCACCTGGCGGCCGTGCGCGTCGAGGGTCGCGCGGGGGGCGCGTCCCTGCTCACCCTGGAGGTCGAGCGGGCGGCCTTCGCGAGGGTCGACCTGCGCAGGTTCCCGGCGGAGGTCTGCCTCCGCAGGCTCGACGCCTCCGAGGCGTAGGGCCGTCCGCCGAGGTCACCGCACCCGGACCGCCCCTCGTTGTGCCAGAATGGTGCCCCGTGCCGTCATCCCCCGTTCACGCGCGCGCCGTGCTGCTCGCGGGCCCCTCGGGCTCGGGCAAGTCCCACCTCGCCGCACACCTCGGTTGGCCGGTGTTGCGGTTGGACGACTTCTACCGCGACGACGACGATCCGCTGCTCCCCCGTGACGCCACGGGGCTGGCGGACTGGGACGCGCCCGACTCGTGGGACACCGCCGCCGCAGTCGCCGCGGTGGTCGAACTGGCGCGGACCGGCCGGGTGGAGGCGCCGACGTACTCGCTCAGCGAGAGCCGCCGGACCGGGTGCCACGCCGTGGTGCTGGGGGACGCGCCCGCGTTCATCGCCGAGGGCCTGTTCGCCGACCGGCTCGTCGAGGAGTGCCGGGCCGCCGGGGTGCTCGTGGACGCGATCGTGTTGTCCCCCAACGCGTTGGTGACGTTCGCGCGGCGGTTCGTGCGGGACGTGGCCGAGGCCCGCAAACCCGTCCCGGTGCTCGCGCGACGAGGACTGCGACTGCTGCGGGAGCAGCCGGACGTCGTGCGCCGCTGCGCGCGGGCGGGCATGCGGGTGGTCGGCCCGAAGCGCGCGCGGGCGGAGCTGGAGGCGCTGGAGGCGCCCGCGGCGGTCCAGGCCGCGCTGTGACCGCCTGACAGGCGGAAAGGGCGTCGCAGGCGGTGTGGTGAACGTCCGACACCGGTTGTTGCACTGCTATGGCCACAACCGGTATGTGGCAACTACCGTGACCTGGTGTCCGAAACCATCGCAATGCACATGAGCGACGGCCTGCTGAACGCGCCGACCTCGCTCCTGTTCGTCGTGGTCGCGGTCGTCGGCGTCGGGGTGGCGCTGGCGAAGGCGCGCGGCGACCTGGACGACCGGACCGCGCCCATGGCGGGTCTGGTGGCGGCGTTCGTGTTCGCCACGCAGATGCTGAACTTCCCGGTGCTGCCGGGTGTCAGCGGCCACCTCCTCGGTGGCGCGCTGGCGGCGATCCTGGTCGGACCGTGGGTCGGCGCGCTGTGCGTGACGATCGTGCTGGTGCTGCAAGCCCTCCTGTTCGCCGACGGCGGCGTGACCGCGCTCGGCGCGAACGTCACCAACATGGCGCTGATCGGCACCGCCGTCGGGTACCTCGTCGCCGTGTCGCTGCGCCGGTTCGCCCGACGGGGCAGGGCGGGGATCGCCGCGGTGGCGTTCGTGTCCGCGCTGGTGAACACCGTGGTCGCGTCCGGCGGGTTCGTGCTGGAGTACGCGATCGGCGGCCAGGGCGGCGTGGCGTTCGGCACGGTCGCGGGCGCGGTCCTCGGCGTGCACGTGCTGATCGGCATCGGCGAGGGCCTGATCACCGCGGCGACCGTGTCGGCCGTGACCGCGGTGCGGCCGGACCTGGTGTACCTGCTGCGCGGGACAGAGCAGAAGTTGGAGCTGAGGGCGTGAAGCGGTTCTTCGTCGGGTTCGCGGTCGTCTCGCTCCTGCTGGCCGGGGTGGTGTCGTACTTCGCGAACTCCAACCCCGACGGGCTCGACCACGTGACCGAGGTGCACGGCATCGCGGAGCACGCGGAGGAGAGCCCGCTGAGCGGTTCACTGTTCGCGGACTACGCGGTGGGTGGTGACGACCGTTTCACCGGTGTGGCGGGCATCCTCGGCGTGGTCGTGACGCTCGTGCTCGCGGGCGGGCTGTTCTGGTTGCTGCGCAAGCGCACCCCGCAAGAGAAGTAGTGGGCGCCGGGCACGGGGTCCTGCACCGGGCGGGCGATTCGCCGGTGCACCGGCTGGCGCCGCAGCTCAAGATCGTCGGCGCTTTCGTGGCCGTGCTGTGCGTGGTGGCGACGCCGCGCGAGGCGTTCTGGGCGTTCGGCGTCTACCTGCTCGCGATCGTGGCGGTGTGGCAGGTCGCGCGGGTCCCGGTGAGCTGGTTCGCCTCGCGCGCGCTGATCGAGCTGCCGTTCGTGGTGCTCGCGGTGCTGCTGCCGCTGGTGGGCCACGGCAGGCGCGTGGACCTCCTCGGGGTGGCGGTGTCGGTGGAGGGCGCGCTGGCCGGGTGGAACATCCTGGCGAAGGGCACGCTCGGCGTGCTGGTGTCGCTGACGCTGGCCGCGACGACCGCGCCGCACGACCTGCTGCTGGGCTTGCAGCGGCTGCGCACGCCGTCGGTGCTGATCACCATCGCGACGCTGATGCTGCGCTACGGCGAGGTGATCGTCGGGGAGGCCCAGCGGATGCGGATCGCGCGCATCTCCCGCGGCCACGACCCGAGGTTCCTCTGGCAGGTCGGCGCGACCGCGCGCGGCATCGGCAGCCTGTTCATCCGCTCCTACGAGCGCGGCGAGCGCGTGCACCTGGCGATGGTGTCGCGCGGCTGGACTGGCACGATGCCGGAGATGAGCGGGTCGAGCAGTCCCCAGCCCGTCCGAGTGGTCGAGTCCACGACGCCCGCGCTGCTGGTGGAGCACCTGGCGTACGCGTACCCGGACGGCCACCAGGCGCTGTTCGGCGTCAACCTGCGGGTGCGGCGGGGTGAGCGGGTCGCGCTGCTCGGGCCGAACGGCGCGGGCAAGACCACGCTCGTCATGCACCTCAACGGCGTGATCAGCGGCGGGTCGGGCCGGATCGAGGTCGCGGGCCTGCCGGTGGACAGGGCGAACCTCAAGGAGATCCGCCGCCGCGTGGGCGTGGTGTTCCAGGACCCCGACGACCAGCTGTTCATGCCGACGGCCCGCCAGGACGTGGCGTTCGGCCCGGCGAACTTCGGGCTGCGCGGGGCCGAGCTGGACGAGCGGGTGCGCCGGGCGCTGGACGCGGTCGGCATGGGCGACTTCGCCGACCGGTCGCCGCTGCACCTGTCCGGCGGCCAGCGCCGCCGCGTCGCGCTCGCGACCGTGCTCGCGTGCGACCCGGAGATCCTGGTGCTCGACGAGCCGTCGGCGAACCTCGAACCGGTGGCCCGCCGCGAGCTGGCGGAGGTGCTGCTCGGGCTGGACCGCACGATGCTGATGGTCACGCACGACCTGCCGTACGCGCTCCAGCTCTGCACCCGCAGCGTCGTGATCGACGAGGGCGTGGTCGTGGCCGACGGCCCGACCCGCGAGATCCTCGCCGACACCGCGCTGCTGGCGGCGCACCGGCTGGAGCTGCCCTACGGCTTCCGCCTGGACTAGTGGGCGCCGCCCAGTTCGATGAGCAGCACGCCCGCGATGATCAGCACGATGCCCAGCCCCATCACCCTCGTCAGCGGCTCCTTGAACAGCACCCGCGACGCGACGGCGGTCAGCGCCACGCCGACCGCGGCCCAGATGCCGTAGGCGACACCGACCGGGATGCCCTCGGCGAGGGCGAGGGCGAGCATGGTGAACGCGACGAGGTAACCGCCGCCCACCGGGACGTACCAGAGGGAGCGGCCCTGCGACGCCATGCGCAGCGACAGGGTGGCCGCGACCTCGGTGACGATCGCGAGCGCCAGGTACACCCAGCTCACGACCCGTTCACCCCGGCGCGGGCGTGCGCGGCCTGGGAGCCCAGCTCGACGCAGAGCACACCGCCGATGACCAGCGCGATGCCCAGTCCCATCGTCGCGGTCAGCGGGTCGCCGAACAGGGCCGACGCGAGCACGGCGGTCAGCGCGACCCCCGACGCGGCCCAGATGCCGTAGGCGACGCCGAGACCGAGGCCTGCGCGCAGCACGAACGTGAGCGCGCCGAACGCGCCCGCGTACCCGACCGCCACCACGGCGTACCAGGCCGCGTGGTCGAGGGCGGCCCGCAGCGCCAGGGTGCCGCTGACCTCCAGCAGGATCGCCGACACCAGGAGCAGCCACTTCCTCACGGGGTCACCAGCCCGTCCACGACGGCCAGCAGGGCGGCCCGGTCGCGGTCCGGCACGGGCAGGACGCCCGTGGCGGCGGCCATCCAGTACCCGTCGGCCAGCAGGCGCGCGCCGTTCAGCCTGCCCCGCTCGGCTTCGGGCAGGTCCTCCGGCAGGGTCACCCAGGGTTCGAAGCGGCTGCTCCAGACCTGGCCGAGGGTGTCCTGGTAGAACGCCTCGGCGCAGATGGCGAAGTCGGCGCGGTCCAGCTCGCCGGTCACCGCGACCTCGACGTAGGCGCGGATGCGCTGCCGCGGCGTGGCGTCCGCCCTCGGCAGGCCCAGCGCGTGCTGGAGCATCCGCTCCCACCGGTCGGCCACGTGGTGGACCACGGCGACCATCAGCGCTTCCTTGGTCGGGAAGTGGTACATCAGCCCCGGCTTGGTCAGCCCCACCTGCTTCGCCGCCGCGTCCAGGGTGAGGTTCCCGCCGCCCTCGGCGCGCAGCAGGTCGAGAGCACCGTCCAGGATCCGTTGTCGCGCGTTCACCGGCCCAACTTTACCATCCGGAAGGTAAAGTACCGAGGTGCGTGCGCAGCGTGCGGTGGGCGAACGCGTAGCCGTCCGGCACCTCCCGCAGCACGCCCGACGCCACGAACGCGTCCAGGTCGGCGGGCAGGAGACCCGCGCGGGTCACGGTCTTCACCGCGACGCGGTGGCTCCACCAGCCGTGCAGGGACACGGCGAACGCCGCGAGCCACGCGCCCGCCGTCGCGGCGAGCATCAGGTGGTGCACCAGCGGCGCGAACAGCCGGTCGAACGGCAGCACGGCGAACGAGAGCGCCACCGCGGGCGCGAGGCCGAGCACCCCCGCGACCAGCCGGACGGCGAGGGTCCAGCGCGCCGCGGTGGGGCGCGGCCGGGCGGCGGTCCGGTTCGGCAGGCTCAGCACACCGACCGCGAGACCGGCGGCCACGCCCGGCAGCAGACCGAGCGCGAGACCGGCGGCACCGCCGAACATGCCGACCGACGCGCCGAGGACCAGGCCCGTCAGCGCGCACGTGGTCAGGGCCGTGAGGCCCGCGCGCCAGTCCAGCGTCCACCGCGTGGCCACGAAGTCGCCGAGGTCGAGCCGGGACGCGCGGCGGTCGGTGGCGTTGCGGGCGGTGTGGACCTGCGCCGTGGCCGAGCCCGCCAGGACGACGGCGCACAGCGCCGCGAAGCCGAGGTCCGTGGCACGGGCGGTGAACGCGACGAGCCCGGCCGACGCGACCAGCGCCAGCGCGGCGCAGACCCACGCGGCGGGGGAACGGACGGGCCGCAGACCGGCGCGCCGCACCCACGCGAGGCTCAGCGACTCGACGGTGAACACGTCCCGGTCGCCCCGCTCCATCAGCCCGGCCAGCCCGCGCAGCGCCTCGGCCCCCGGCGCGAGGCCCACCTCCCACAGCCGGTCGAGCCCACCGGCCTTCAGCAGCTCGACCTCGGTGCCGGTGACGGGCCGGTCGCGGTAGCCGTCCACGGCCAGGGTCAGCGCCAGCGGCGTGGCCAGCAGCCCCACCAGCTCCTCGTCGCGCAGGCACGCCTCCCGCAGCGCGGTCAGACCGGCGGCGGCGAGGTGGGTGTCGACGGTCTCGGCGCTCAGCGGCGGGATCTCCACCACCGCGCCCAGCCCGCCGGGGTCCTCGCGGGCGCAGACGACGATGCCGGTGGCGAGCCGCCTCGTGAGCAGGGTCAGCGCCTCGACGCAGCGGCGGCGGTCGTCGGCGTGGCGGATCTCGTCGAGCCCGTCGAGCAGCAGCAAGACCGGGCTCGTCCTCCGGCGCAGCCACTCCGCCACCCGCCGCGCGGGCACCTCGTACAGCCGGGCCACGTCGGTGGCCAGCCAGTCGACGGCGGTGTCCACGGCGTGGTCGACCTGTTCCAGCTTCGCCACGGACAGGCGCTGCGCGCGTTCCAGGGCCTCGGTGTCCCACTGGTCGGCGGGCACGACGTCCTGCGCGCTCGCCCAGCGCAGGCCGCTGAGCCGGTGCGGCTCGACCTGCCAGCTCCCCGCGGACAGCGACAGCACGATCGGGACCGGCCCCCCTGGGTCGTCGAGCAGGTCCGCGGCGAGGCGGTGCAGCGCCGTGGTCTTCCCCGCGCCGGGCTCCCCCACCAGCACGAGCCCGCGCCCGGCCGCCAGCAGCTCGACGAGGTCGACCTTCGGCCCGCCCAGCTCATCCCGGTACCCCGCCGGATCGGGCAGGGCCGCTCGCGCCGTCCGACGCAGGTCGTCCAGGTGGCGATCGGTCACACCCGAGAATCCCACACGTTTCCGGCGGCGGTGGCCGCCACCGGGTGACGGCCTCTCACCTATGATCCGACCTGCGATGACTCTCACCGATCGGCTTCCGGCCACCCCCGACCCCGACCTGCTCTTCGACACGTTCGCCTCCTGGGCGGCGGAACGGGGGCTCCAGCTCTACCCGGCGCAGCAGGAGGCGCTGATCGAGCTGGTCTCCGGCTCGAACGTCATCCTCAGCACCCCCACGGGGTCCGGGAAGAGCCTGGTCGCGATCGGCGCGCACTTCGCCGCGCTCGCGGAGGGCAAGCGCACCTTCTACACCGCGCCGATCAAGGCGCTGGTGTCGGAGAAGTTCTTCGCGCTGTGCGACACGTTCGGCCCGGAGAACGTCGGGATGCTGACCGGTGACGCGAGCGTCAACGACACCGCGCCGATCATCTGCTGCACGGCCGAGATCCTGGCGAACATCGCCCTGCGCGACGGCGCGGAGGCCGAGGTCGGCCAGGTCGTCATGGACGAGTTCCACTTCTACTCCGAGCCCGAGCGCGGCTGGGCGTGGCAGGTGCCGCTGATCGAGCTGCCCAAGGCGCAGTTCCTGCTGATGTCCGCGACGCTCGGCGACGTCTCGTTCTTCGAGAAGGACCTGAGCAGGCGCACCGAGCGGGCCACGGCGGTCGTGCGGTCGGCCGACCGGCCCGTGCCGCTGAACTTCCAGTACGTGACGACGCCGCTGCACGAGACGATCGAGGAGCTGCTGCACGGCCGGGAGGCGCCGATCTACGTCGTGCACTTCACCCAGGCGTCCGCGCTGGAGCGCGCGCAGGCGCTGATGAGCGTGAACGTGTCGACGCGCGCCGAGAAGGACGCGATCGCCGCGATGATCGGCGGCTTCCGGTTCACCTCGGGCTTCGGCAAGACGCTGTCGCGGATCGTGCGGCACGGCATCGGCGTGCACCACGCGGGGATGCTGCCGAAGTACCGCAGGCTCGTGGAGCAGCTCGCGCAGGCCGGTCTGCTGAAGGTCATCTGCGGCACGGACACCCTCGGCGTCGGCATCAACGTCCCGATCCGCACGGTGCTGTTCACCGCGCTGAGCAAGTACGACGGCACGCGCACCCGCATCCTCAAGGCCCGCGAGTTCCACCAGATCGCGGGCCGCGCGGGCCGGGCGGGCTACGACGTGGTGGGGACCGTGGTCGTGCAGGCGCCCGACCACGAGGTGGAGAACGCGAAGCGGGTCGCGAAGGCCGGTGACGACCCGAAGAAGCTCAAGCGGGTCGTGCGCACGAAGGCCCCGGAGGGCTTCGTGTCGTGGAGCGACAAGACGTTCGACCGGCTGGTCGCGGCCGAGCCCGAGCAGCTGACGTCGACGTTCGCCGTCAGCCACGCCATGATCCTCAACGTGATCAACCGCCCCGGCGACGCCTTCGCCGGGATGCGGCACCTCCTGGAGGACAACCACGAGTCGCGCAAGGCGCAGCTCAGGCACATCCTGCGCGCGCTCTCCATCTTCCGCGGGCTGCTCCAGTCCGGCGTGGTGGAGAAGCTGGACGAGCCGGACGCCGAGGGCCGCCGCTACCGGCTGACGGTCGACCTCCAGGAGAACTTCGCGCTGAACCAGGCGCTGTCGCCGTTCGCGCTGGCCGCCATCGAGCTGCTGAACCGCGACGAGCCGAGCTACCCGCTGGACGCGCTGTCCATCATCGAGTCCACGTTGGACGACCCGCGCCAGATCCTGTCCGCGCAGCAGTTCAAGGCGCGCGGCGAGGCCGTGGCGGCGATGAAGGCCGACGGCATCGAGTACGACCAGCGGATGGAGCTGCTGGACCAGGTCACGTACCCGAAGCCGCTGGAGGAGCTGCTGGAGGGCGCGTTCACCACCTACCGCGGCGGCCACCCGTGGGTCGCCGACCACCACCTGTCGCCGAAGTCCGTGGTCCGCGACATGTACGAGCGGGCCATGACGTTCACCGAGTACGTCAGCTTCTACCAGCTGGCGCGCTCGGAGGGCATCGTGCTGCGGTACCTGGCCGACGCCTACAAGGCGCTGCGCCACACCGTGCCCGAGGAGGCCAAGACCGAGGAGCTGAACGACCTCATCGAGTGGCTGGGCGAACTCGTCCGCCAGGTCGACTCCAGCCTCCTGGAGGAGTGGGAGAAGCTCACCAACCCGCTCGACGACGCGAAGCCCGAGGTCAGGGTCGACGACCGGCCGCCTGCCGTCACGCGCAACGTCCGCGCGTTCCGGGTGCTGGTGCGCAACGCGCTGTTCCGCCGCGTGGAGCTGGCCGCGCGCCGCAACTACTACGAGCTGGGCCTGCTCGACGGCGAGTCCGGCTGGGACCAGGACGCGTGGGAGGACGCGATCGAGCCGTACTTCGAGGCGTTCGACTCGATCGGCACCGGGTCCGACGCGCGCGGGCCCGCACTGCTGATCATCACCGAGGAACCGGGGCGCTGGGACGTGCGTCAGATCTTCGACGACCCCGCGGGCGACCACGACTGGGGCATTTCGGCGGAGGTGGACCTGGAGGAGTCCGACGAGACCGGGACCGCCTCCATCCGCATCACCGAGGTGGGCGCGCTGTAACGTTTCGCCCCTCCCGTCTGACACGTCGTACGTGGCACGTCCGACTGGAGCAACCGCACCCGTCTCCGCCGCCGCACCGTTCCACGGGGGAGGTGGCGCTCGGCCGATCGGGTGATCACCGGCGCACCGCGGCGCCTGCCCCGCTGGGGTGTGGACACGGGGCTGAGCGGCACCGACGGCGTCGAGACCGAGGTCGACCGGCCGCGCCGACCGGGGCCGCGGCACGGGGACCGCCGCGCCGCGAGGAGGGGCCCCACCGGCCGGCGACGGCGAGTGAGCGCCGCCACGGGTCCGTTCGAGCGCATCCCGGTTCCGCGGGGTGCACTTCCGTGCGCGCACGAATACGCAGAGGCACTAGACCACTGCTGGGACGGCCTTGGACATGACGGGTCCGGCCTGCTCCGGATTATTCGAGGTCCACACCTGTGAAATGGTTGCCGGATTGCCGGTGACACAGCTCACTGGATCGAAGGAATGGTTGAGAATAGAACTTCCCGGTACCATTCCTTCTACGTGTTGACCTGTGAAAACGCGGACCAATTGAGACCTTGTTGACCGTTTCGCCAGCCTGGAGCAATATCTCCGGGTACACGACACGCGCATTGGGGGTGACGATGAACGCCGACCTGGAAGCACTGGGTGACCGCCTCGCCCGGATAGCCGCAAAACCACCTACGACAACGGGCGAACTGGTGGCGGCGCTGGAGGGTTTGGCGAAGTTGTCGAACCAGTGGTCCGACGTGCTCGAGTCGTTGCAGGACCCCACGCGCCGCCTCGTCGGTCCGGCCGCCGCGTCGTCGGTGATCGTCGCCGCCCGCCGCGCCGAGGAGTCGTTCGTCGAGCTGGAGATCACGCTCGGGGACGCGCTGGCCGCCCACCCGAGGGTCGCCGACCACCGGGCCCGCCGCATCGCGGGCTGAGGACCACCGGCGAACCGATCGGTCCGTCCGCGCGTGGACCGAGGTGGGGGTGCCCTTGCTCCCGACCCCTCGACGGGCGACGATGACCTACTGATGGTCTAATCCCCCGTCGCCGTGGAGATCGGCCGTTCACAGCATTGGACTCGATCGGACATGACCGCAGGCCTGCCCTGTCCCCTCTGCGAGGGGCCCGAGCGCCGAGGCGCTCTCGAACGGACGTTGCGCGTGCTCGCGGTCGACGACGAACCGCCCGCGCTCGAAGACCTGGTGTACCTCCTGCGTTCGGACCCGCGCATCGCGCACGTCGAGGGCGTCACCGACGCGACGACGGCGCTGCGCGGGCTGCACCGCGCGATGGACGCCGGACAACCCGTGGACGCGGTGTTCCTGGACATCCGGATGCCGGGCCTGGACGGGCTCGACCTGGCGCGGGTGCTGTCGCGGTTCGCGCAGCCGCCGCCCATCGTGTTCGTCACCGCCCACCAGGAACCGGCCGTCGAGGCGTTCGAGCTGAAGGCGCTGGACTACCTGCTCAAGCCGGTGCGCGCGGAGCGGCTGGCGGAGTCGGTTCACCGGATCGTGCACGAGGTGCTGGACGTGAAGTCCGTCGCCGAACCGCAGCCGCAGCCGCCCCCGCCGCCGCAGCCCGAGGTGGGCGAGGAGGTGATCCCGGTCGAGCTGGGCGGGATCACCCGGTTCATCCGGCTCGCCGACATCCGCTACGTCGAGGCGCACGGCGACTACGCGCGCCTGCACACGGCCACCGGCAGCGGTCTGGTCAGGGCCGCGCTGAACGGGCTGGAGGAGCGCTGGCGGTCGGCCGGGTTCGTGCGGATCCACCGCAGCCACCTGGTGTCGCTGGGCCACGTCGACGAGCTGCGGCTGGAGGAGGGGCACCTGAGCGTCAACATCGGCGGCGCGGTGCTGCCGGTGAGCCGCAGGCACGCCAGGCACCTGCGGCAGCTCCTGGTGCGGCGCGCGCGACCGGTCGTGCAGAACCCGGCCGCGGACGACAACCCGCGCAACCGGCAGGGCACGTGACGCCCGAGCGCCCGCCCGCGGAGCGCGTGGTGGTGACGAGTCCCCGGACCGGCGCTCCCCGCCCCCGGAGGCCGTACCCTGCGTCGCGCGAGATCACCGAGCAGAGCCAGCTCGGCGCGCTGTACATGCGGTCGCTGATCCGCACCCAGCGCACGCTGGGGCTGCTGGTCGTCGGCCTGGTGGCGGGCGGGCTGGCGGCGCTGCCGCTGGTGTTCACGTTCGCGCCGTCGGTGTCGCGGTTCCAGGTGCTCGGCATCGGGCTGCCGTGGGTGCTGCTCGGGGTCGTGGTGTTCCCGGTGTTCGTGCTGGCGGGCTGGTTCTACGTGCGGCAGGCGGAGCGGAGCGAGCGCCAGTTCGCCGAGCTGGTCGAACGGTCGTGAACAACACCTACGGTGTCGTCGCCGTGCTGGTGGTCGCGCTGGGCACGATGCTGGTCGGCGCGTACGGGCTGCGGATCTCGCGCACCACGTCGGACTTCTACGTCGCCTCGCGCACGGTGTCGCCGTGGTGGAACGCGTCCGCGATCGGCGGCGAGTACCTGTCGGCGGCGTCGTTCGTGGGCATCGCGGGCCTGATCTTCGCCCACGGCCCGGACATGCTGTGGTTCCCGGTCGGCTACACCGCGGGCTACCTCGTGCTGCTGGCGCTGGTCGCGGCGCCGCTGCGGCGGTCGGGCGCGTACACGCTGCCGGACTTCGCCGAGGCCAGGTTCTCCTCGCCCGCCGTGCGGAGGGTCGCCAGCGGCATCGCCATCGCCATCGCGTGGCTGTACCTGCTGCCGCAGTTCAAGGGCGCGGGCCTGACCCTGCACACGGTCACCGGCGCGCCGGACTGGCTGGGCGGGCTGATCGTCGCGCTCGTGGTGACGGTGAACGTGATCTCCGGCGGGATGCGCAGCATCACGTTCGTGCAGGCGTTCCAGTACTGGCTGAAGCTGACGGCCATCGCCGTGCCGGTGGTGTTCCTGCTCCTGGCCTGGCAGGCGCACGGCGGCCAGCGGCTCAACGCGCCCGAGTACCCGGTGTTCCGCCAGGAGACCACGGTCGACTTCGACACCACGACGGTGGTCCACGCCGACAGCGACGTGGCGTTCGCGGGCCGGGGGCTGGTCGACGGGCAGCGGATCGAGGGCGACGGCCTGACGCTGACGGCGGGCGACCACACGATCTCGGCGGGCAGCTCGTTCGTGTTCCCGGCGGGCGCGACCGTGCCGCACCTGGAGTCGCTGCCGCACACCACGAACGCGAACTGGGCGCTGCCGATGTCCGAGGGCGGCGAGTTCCCGCTGTACGCGGTGTACTCGCTGATCCTGGCGACGTTCCTGGGCACCATGGGCCTGCCGCACGTGATCGTCCGCTTCTACACCAACCCGAACGGCAGGGCCGCGCGCCGCACGACGCTGATCGTGCTGGGGCTGCTGGGGATCTTCTACCTGATGCCGCCGCTGTACGGCGTGCTCGGCAGGCTCTACACGCCCGAGCTGCTGCTGACCGGCGACACCGACGCGGTGGTGCTGGTGCTGCCCAGCCGGATGATCGAGGGTCTCGGCGGGCAGCTGCTGGGGGCGCTGGTCGCCGGGGGCGCGTTCGCCGCGTTCCTGTCCACGTCGTCCGGGCTGATGGTGTCGCTCGCGGGCGTGCTGAGCCAGGACGTGCTGAAGATGCGCGGGGTGCGGGGGTTCCGGATCTCCGCCGGACTGGCCGCGCTGGTGCCGCTGGCGATGACCTTGCTGGTGAGCGGGATCCCGGTCGCCGACATGGTGGGTCTCGCGTTCGCCGTGGCCGCGTCGTCGCTGTGCCCGCTGCTGCTGCTGGGGATCTGGAGCACGCGCATCACCACGGTCGGCGCGGTCGCCGGGATGCTGGCGGGCGGGCTGCCCGCGCTGGCCGCGGGGATAGTCACGATCAGCGCCCGCACCAGCGACCAGTGGTTCCACGTGTTCCTGTCGCGGCCCGCCGCGTGGACCGTGCCGCTGGGGTTCGTGGTGATGTACGCGGTGTCGCTGATGACGCCCGGCAAGGTGCCCCCGAACGTCAACCGGGTCATGGTCCGCCTGCACGCGCCCGAGAACCTCGGGCTGGAGACGAACGAGGAACCGTCCATGAGCGAACTCCGCAGACGAGGCGAGACGTGACCGGTTTGCTGGCGGTGGGAGCGATACTCCTGGTCGGGGCCTCGATCGTGTTCGTGCTGTGGCGGGGGTCTGGTCCTCGGCAGGACTTCCTCACCGAGGCTCAGCGGATCACGTTCGAGACGCTGCACACCGCGTGGTCGGCGGCTCCCCCGCTGCGCGCCGGGCTGGTGCCCGAGGCGGCGAAGAAGTCGGCCCGCCACCTGCGCACGCTGCTCGACACCCCCGCGCTCGCGCTGACCGACGAGGTCGAGGTGGTCGCGTGGGAGGGCATGGGGGGCCACCACTCCGTGGACACCATGCGGCTCGCGCAGGAGGTGTTCAGCACCGGCCGCACGCGCGCGTTCGACATCGGCTGCACGCTGCCCGACTGCCCGGTGCAGATCGCCGTCGTGGCGCCGCTGACCGTCGAGGGCCACGTGGTCGGCGTGCTCGCCGCCTACAGCCGGGAGGCGTCGGCGGGGCTGGTCCGCGCGACGAACGAGGTCGCGCGCTGGGCGTCGGGCCAGCTGGAACTGGCCGAGCTGGACCGCTCGCGCACCCGGCTCGTCGAGGCCGAGGTGCGGGCGCTGCGGGCGCAGATCTCGCCGCACTTCATCTACAACTCGCTCAGCGCCATCGCGTCGTACGTGCGGACGAACCCCGAGCGCGCCCGCACGCTGCTGCTGGACTTCGCGGACTTCACCCGGTACTCGTTCCGGCGGCACGGCGACTTCACCACGCTGGCGGAGGAGCTGAAGTCGATCGACCAGTACCTCGCGCTGGAACGGGCCCGGTTCGGCGAGCGGCTGACCGTGACGCTCCAGATCGCGCCCGAGGTGCTGTCGGTGACCGTGCCGTTCCTGTGCCTGCAACCGCTGGTGGAGAACGCCGTGCGGCACGGCATGGAGGGCAAGGTCGAGCCGGGCCACATCCAGATCCTCGCCGCGGACGCGGGGGCCGAGGCGCACATCACCATCGAGGACGACGGGATCGGCATGGACCCCGACGCGCTGCGGCGCACGTTGGCGGGGCAGGTCGACGAGACGGCCGGGATAGGGCTGGGGAACATAGACGAGCGGCTGAGGCGCTTCTACGGCGACGACTACGGCCTCGTCGTGGAGACCGCCCAGGGGCTCGGCACGAAGATCAGCGTCCGCTTCCCGAAGTACCAGCACGGCCTGCACGCGTAGGACCGGCGGCGGCCGTGGTCGGGCACGGGTCAGGCGGCGGCCGTGGGGACGTCGAGCGCGAGGAGTTCGGCGCCCGCGGCGCTGAGGTGCGCGGGGACCCACTGGCCGAACGGCGCGGCGGTGGCGGGCTGGATGAAGCCCGCGTGGACGAGCAGGCGGGCCGCGGGCTGGTCGCAGCAGGAGAGCTTGTCGACGCGGAAGTCCGGCTCGCTGCTGGACGTGAGCTCGACGCGTCCGGCGGCGGTGGCGCGGAGCAGGGCCAGTGCGCGGTGTGACAGAGGACTGTCGGGGTCGGTGAACATCGGGTTCCTCCTGGGGGTCTCGCTGGATGAACGTGGTGGGGCTCGGTCCGGTTCAGTCCTCGGCGGAGCCGGACCGGCCACCACGTTCATCCGACGGTCAGGAGCCCGTCTTCGTTCCGCGGCGCTCGGCCGCCTCCAGGACCGCGTGGACCCACTCGTTCTCGTCGCCCGCGGCCTGCCGGTCCATGGCGGCGCGGCGCAGGCGCAGCCAGAGGCCCGCGTCGGTCCATTCCTGGAAGCGGCGGTGCACGGTCGGGACCGTGACGCCGAAGCTGGACGGCAGGTGCCGCCACGCGCAGCCGCTGGTCAGGACGAACACGATCGCGGTGAAGATGGCGCGGTCGGACACGCGGCTGCGGCCACCGCCCTGGCGCCGGATCTTGACCGGCGGGATGAGCGGTTCGACCAGGTTCCACAGCGCCGCGGGCACGAGCCGGGCGGCGAGCAGTTCGGTCACGTCGCCGCGCGGGGCGGCGGCCGGGGCCTGCTCGGGGGTCTGGCGCAGCCAGGGCTCGGGCCGGGCCGCCTGGGCGCGCTGGCGGGTGCGCAGCAGCGTGGACAACGCGGCTTCCTCGGCCGGGGTGCGGCGTCGAGGTGGCGGATAGCCGTACTGCTGCTGCTGCGCGGTGCGGGTGATCTCGGCGCTGACCGTCCGGCTGAACGGCGTGGCGGCGCCGCGGATGGCGGGCGGCGCCTGACGGGCCAGCCGGGGGTCGGGGGTTCGTGCGAATTGGGACTCGGACATCTGGTCCTCCGCCGGGGTGGTTGCGATGTGATCACCGTAGGAAGCCGGATGACTACCGGATAGGTGGTTTAGGGACCCGTAAGGCTGAGCGGACCCGCCTAGCGTTACGCGGTGTAGGGGTATGAGTTCAACGGGCTATGATCTGCGACGAACGGATGAACGGTCATTTTCACAGGCTGAAAACGCTCCTGGCGCCGCGATCGACGGTCTTCACCCGCGTTCGACGGTCAGACGGGTGCGCCGCGGCGCCGATCCCGCGCCCTCGTCCTGGTCGGCCGGTGCCGTGGACCGCGGTGATGCGCGTCGGAGGTCGCCGGTCACCGCACTAGGGGTCTACGGGGTATCGGAGTTGGACGTCGGGAACGGTTAAGGTCGGAGTCGTGACCCGCACGCCGAGACTGCTCGCCACCAGCGATCTGCACGTGACGTACCAGGAGAACCGGGACTTCGTCGCGGCTATCGAGGCACCGTCCCCCGACGACTGGCTGATCGTCGCGGGCGATGTCGGGGAGAAGTTCCACGACATCGAATGGGCCCTCGACCTGCTGCGGAAGCGGTTCGCCAAGGTGATCTGGTCGCCGGGCAACCACGAGCTGTGGACGACGAAGGACGACGCGGTGCAGGCCCGCGGCGAGGTCCGCTACAAGCAGATCGTCGAGATGTGCCGGAGCATCGACGTCGCGACCCCCGAGGACCCCTACCCGGTCTTCGAGGCCTCCGCCGAACCGCTGGTCGTCGCCCCCCTGTTCACGCTGTACGACTACACGTTCCGCCCCGAGGGCACGTTCGACCAGGTCTCGGCGCTGGCGAAGGCCCACGAGGCCGGTGTGGTCTGCACGGACGAGTACTTCCTCTTCCCCGACCCGCACCCCAGCCGCGAGGCGTGGTGCGAGTCCAGGATCGTGGAGACCGAGCGCAGGCTGTCCGAGGTCGACCCGGCGCTGAAGACCGTGCTGATCAACCACTACCCGCTCGTCCGCGAGCCGACGAGGGTGCTGCGCTACCCCGAGTTCGCGCTGTGGTGCGGCACCGAGCGCACCGCCGACTGGCACCTGCGGTTCAACTGCGCCGAGATGGTCTACGGCCACCTGCACATCCCCCGCACCACGCGCCACGACGGCATCCGCTTCGACGAGGTGTCGCTCGGCTACCCGCGCGAGTGGAAGCCGAGGGGCTACACCGGCGCCCGGCTGGTGGACGTGCTCCGCGAAGGGGACGCCCGGTGATCACCGACCTGCTGCCGAGCCCGATCGCGGCCGTGAACCGCTTCGACGACCCCGAGGGCGTCGAGCTGTTCCCCGAGGAGCTGGCGCTGCTGGAGAAGTCGGTCGAGAAGCGCCGCAAGGAGTTCACGACCGGCCGCTTCTGCGCCCGCACCGCGCTCGCCCAACTCGGCTTCCCCCCCGTCCCCGTGCTGCCCGGACCGAAGCGCGAACCGGTCTGGCCGGACGGCGTGGTGGGCAGCATCACCCACTGCACCGGCTACCGCGCCGCCGCCGTGGCGAGGGTGGGCGACTTCCGCTCCATCGGCATCGACGCCGAGCCGAACGCCCCGACGCCGAAGGGCGTGCTGGAGGCCATCGCCGTCCCGGCCGAACTGGCCAGGATGGACGGTCTGCGCGCCTCGGGCGACAAGGTCAGCTGGGACCGCCTGCTGTTCAGCGCCAAGGAGTCCGTCTACAAGGCGTGGTTCCCGCTGACCCGCCTGTGGCTGGGGTTCGAGGACGCCGACGTGACCATCGACCCGGACGCGGGCACGTTCAGCGCCCGCATCCTCATCGAGCCCCCGGTCGTGGACGGCGAGCCCCTGACCGGGTTCACCGGGCGCTGGCTGGCCAGGGACGGGTTTGTGATCACCTCGATCGCGGTACCCGCCTGACCGACTCCTGGTGCACAGTGTCCGGGTGCCGCGAACTTGAGGAGCCAGCATGGGTGACGACGTAGCCCGCCACGAGTTCACCCGCGAGGACCGCACCCGGTACCGCACGAAGGTCAGGCGCTGCCTGGACGTGTTCGCCAGGATGCTCCGCGAGTCCCGGTTCGAGTTCGAGCGGCCCATGACGGGCCTGGAGATCGAGCTGAACCTCGTCGACGAGCAGGGCGACCCCGCCATGCGCAACGCCGAGGCGCTGGAGGCCATCGCCGACCCGGACTTCGTGACCGAACTGGGCCAGTGGAACCTGGAGATCAACGTCGCCCCGCGCCAGCTCGCGGGCGGCGGGATCACCGCGTTCGAGGAGACCGTCCGCTCCAGCCTGAACGAGGCGGAGCACAAGGCGCGCGAGGTCGGCGCGCACATGACCATGATCGGCATCCTGCCGACCCTGCGCGCCGAGCACATGGCCATCGACGCCCTGTCGGTCAACCCCCGGTACGCCCTGCTGAACGAACAGGTGCTGGCCGCGCGCGGCGAGGACCTCCAGATCGGCATCGACGGCATCGAGCGCCTCAACATGACGGCGGACTCCATCGTCCCCGAGGCGGCCTGCACGAGCACCCAGCTCCACCTCCAGGTCAGCCCGGACCAGTTCGCGGACTACTGGAACGCCGCCCAGACCATCGCGGGCGTCCAGGTGGCGGTGGGCGCGAACTCCCCGTTCCTGCTGGGCAAGGAGCTGTGGCGGGAAACCAGGATCGCGCTCTTCCAGCAGTCCACCGACACCAGGGGCGACGAGCTCAAGGAACAGGGCGTGCGCCCGAGGGTCTGGTTCGGCGAACGCTGGATCACCTCGATCTTCGACCTGTTCGAGGAGAACGTCCGCTACTTCCCGGCCCTCCTCCCGATCGTGGACCCGGAAGACCCGTTGCAGGTCATCGACCGCGGCGACACCCCGTCGCTGTCGGAACTGAGGCTCCACAACGGGACCGTCTACCGCTGGAACCGCCCCGTCTACGACGTCGTCAAGGACAAACCACACCTGCGCGTGGAGAACCGCACCCTCCCAGCGGGCCCGACGGTGGTGGACACCCTGGCCAACGCGGCCTTCTACTACGGCCTGGTGAGGGTGCTGGCCGAGAGCGAACGTCCACTGTGGTCCCAGATGTCGTTCAGCGCGGCCGAGGAGAACTTCCTGGCGGGGGCCAAGAACGGCATGGACGCCCAGGTCTACTGGCCAGGCCTGGGAACGGTGCCCGTGGCGGAACTGGTGCTGCGCCGCCTGCTCCCCATGGCCTACGAAGGTCTGGACCGCTGGGGCGTGGACCCGCGGGAACGGGACCGCCTGCTGGGCGTCGTGGAACAGCGCTGCCTGACAGGGGTCAACGGCGCGACCTGGCAATCACGAGCCTTCCACCGCCACTACGACAACACCAGCCTGGACCGGGTGGAAGCACTGCGCCTCATGCTCCGCACCTACCGAGACCTCATGCACAGCAACGAACCGGTCCACTCCTGGCCCATCACCTGACGAACCAGCGGACCCGGCCCCACCACGAGCCGAAGGCCCGCCAGGGTCACCCCTGGCGGGCCCCCAACCCCTCTACCTAAGCGGTCGGAAAGTCGTCAGCGGTGCGCATCCGATCCCGGACCCACACACCGGCGGGCTTCAGCGGCCCGGTCCCCGTGAACGAGTTCCCAGCACAGGTACCGGTCTTGAACACCGCCCCGGACCTGAAGTCGTCCGAGAAGTTCCAGTTGGTCCACCCGATCTTCTTGGACGCCAGGAAGTCCAGGTACTTCTGCGACTGCGTGAAGTTGTTCGTCCCGTCACCGGACGCGGTCTGCGTCCCGAACTCCGTGATGAAGATCGGGATCCGGTCCGCCGCACGGGACAGCGCGTTGAAGTACTCGTCCCCGTGAGACGCGGCGTAGAAGTGGAACGTGTACATGAAGTTCGTGGCGTTGATCGGGTTGTTGATGATGTCGGCCTCGGTGCGCCCGTCGGAGATGCCGAACGACCCCCACCCGTGCGTCCCCACGAACACCACGCCATCGGGATCCTGAGCCCGGATCACCGGGATCATCGTCTCCGCGTACGACTTGATCCGCGCCCACGAAACCCCGTTCGGCTCGTTCGCGATGTCGTAGATGATGTTCGTCTTGTCCTTGTGCCGCGAGGCGATCTCCGTGAAGAACGTCCGCGCGAGCGCCGTGTTGGCGTTCGGGTCACCGGGGGTCAGCTGGTGCCAGTCCACCAGCGCGTACATCCCGCGCTTGGTGGCCTCCTCGATGTACCCGTGCACGAGGTCCGTGTACTTGCGCGGGTCCGACTCGTAGCCGCCCTCCTGCACGTACATCGCGATCCGCAGGATGTCGGCGCCCCAGTCGGTGGCCAACGCGTCCAGCGACGCTGGCTTGACGCAGCTCGCGTACCACTGGATGCCGTGCGTGCTCATGCCGCGCAACTGGATCGGCTTGCCGTACTGGTTGCACAGCTTCACGCCGCACACCTTGAGCTGGCCGTTGACGTCGGCGGGCCTGCCGGAGGGCGCGACGGCACCGGAATCCACGTCCAGCCGGTCGAGGTTCGGCCCGCCCGCGGCGGTGGTGGACACGGCCTTGATCTTGTTGACGCCCGCGGCCAGCCGCACCGAGGCGGTCTTCGTGGACCACGTGGTCCACGCGCCGGTGCCGCCGAAGGCGAGTTCGTCCACGGCGAGGGAGCCGTTGACGGTGACGTCGACGGGCCTGCCGGTCGCGGTGCCGTTGGCGTACCGGAAGCTCAGCGTCGCGGCGCCCGCGGTGGGGGCGTTGACGGTGAACTCCACGGCGCTGCCGACGGCGTTGTCGACGTTGACGAAGCCGCTGCCGGTGAACCCGGCGTGGTTGGACTCGACGAGCCCCAACGTGACGGTCGCGCTTTCCGCCTGGTACTCGGTGACCGCGAGAGCGCCGACGCCGCTCGCCACGGCGGGGGCGGCGGGTGCCGCAAGTGTCGGCGCGGCCGGTATCACCAGCGACGCGGTGATGACCGCGGCGCCGAGCCAACGGGGACGGATAGCCACAGGGAGCCTCCCACTCGGGAACGGGTGATCAGGTGGCGGCAGCCTGATTGGTTAAGAAACTTTCCTATCAGTGTGTTCAGCATCTCACCATCACCCGTGGGCTCCCGTCAACGCCCAATTCGGACTTAGCGGTCGAGCGCGCAGGCCAGATCCGCGTCGACGGCTCCCCTGTTCCACGCCGAGACCAGCTCGGACAGCAGGACGGGCCACGGCACCGCGGCCATCACGCGGCGGTGCACGAGGAGCACGAGCTTCCCGGACCGGTCCGGGCCCGCGTCGAACCACAGCACCCGGAACAGCGCGGAACCCGGCTCGCGGGAGACCGCGGCGACCTCCGCCTCCGCGCGGCGGACGAGAGCCCCGCCCGTCAGCTCCGGGGCGGGGATCCGCCGCACCTCGCACGTCGCACCGCGCTCGCGGAGTTCGTCGTGGCGGTCGAACACGTCGCGGACGGCGGCCGTCAGCCGTCGTTCGCCCAGTCCCGCGCGGACCTGCACTGTCATGGACTCGAACACCGGGGCACCCTTGGACGAAGAGTTAGGTTAGGACAGCCTAACTCACGGCTGCGGGGCGTCCACGAAGTGGACCTCGTAGCCGAGGGCGCGGAACATGCCGTCGAGCATCTTCCTGGTGTTCTCGTCCGCCTTGGCCTGCAAGCCGGACTCCTTGGCGGCGTCGGAGATCTTCTGCTCCGCGGCCACGTAGAACGGCTGCTGGTCCGCCGCCTGCACGACGCTGGTCAGCCGGTCGAGCAGCCCCCGCTCCTGGGCGAACACGTAGCTGCGCTCGTGGTTGATGTTCGGCTTGTCGAGCTGGGGCTTCGGCAGCGCGATGTCCACCGTCTTCTTCTCCTGCGACACCGTCATCGAGTCCTCCGCGAGACCGCCGAAGTCGACGTAGGCGTTGACCGTGCCCGCGGAGACGAACAGGGTCCGCTGCCCCGCCAGCACGTCCGGCACGAACCGCACGTCCTTCTCGATGTCGATCACGACCTGGTAGTCGCCCGAGGCGGCGTGGTACTGGCTCAGGTCCTTGATCGACCGCAGCAGCGCGGGCTGGCTGCGGTCGACCGTGTCGGTGCCGAAGGGGTTGAGCTTGGGCAGCACGCCGACGAGCTGGAGCGCCGCGGCGGCCACCACCACCAGGCACACCGCCACGACACCGCGGAACGCCCACCGCGACCCGGACCGCCAAGGAAGCTTCATGCCAGCGGGGGTACCCCTCCCGAACCGGGGTTAGGCGGGGCCGAACGGGGGTATCAGTAGTTGTCGCCGCCGAAGAAGACCTCTTCGAGCCGGTCGGCGGTACCCGCCAGCAGCGACAGCGGGTCGACGAACTCGTGGATGTCCAACGTCTCCAGCGGCAGCGAGTGGCGCAGCACCACGTGGTCCCCCATGATCGCCGCGCCGGAGGCGATGGAGGACTTGCCGACCTCCTCCAGGAACCCGCGGAGGTCGCACCGCGCGGCCAGGCCGACGGGGGAGGCGATCTGCACCCACTCGTGCTTCTCGTCCAGCACCTCGCGCACCAGGATGACGACCTGCGTCCGCTCGTCCTCCTCGTCCAGGTGCTGGAAGTCGAACAGGATGCGGATCTCGTCGGTCTCCTCGGAGATCACGTCGTACTGGTCGCGGACGTACGCCGCGAGGTCTCCCCACGTTGCCATGCCGCCAGTTTAGGGCGGTTCGCCGCGGCCAGGGCCCACAATCCGGCCGTCACGACGGCGATCACCTCCGTGAACACCAGGAGCCGTTCGACGTACCCGATCGGGAACACCCGCCACCACGCCGCGCCACCGGAAGCGTGCACCAGCACGGCGTACAGCAGCGGTGAGAACGCCGCCACCGACAGGACCCCGAGGCCCAGCGTCCACCGGGCGTGGCCGCCCCAGGTCGAATCCCGCACCCACGGCCGGGCCAGCGCGATGGCGGCGATCGGCAGGCTGACGAACGCCAGGAGGCTGGCGGCGCGGTGGATGCTGCCGCTGGAGGACGTCGTCGGCAGCGACCAGTCCTGCTTGGGGAACGCCACGACGAGCGCGAGTCCCAGCGACCACAGGGACAGCGCGACGGCGCCGGTGGAGCACCAGCGGGTGATGCCGCGGTGCACCAGCACCGCCACGATGACCAGGGACCCGGCCGCCAGCAGCGACACGGCGACCTCGAAGATCCACGCGTTGGCGCCGAGCCCGTACTGGCTGATGGTGCGGCGCAGTTCGCCGGGCCGCTGGAGCGCGTTGCGCACGTCCAGCGAGCCGATCATGGCGATGGTGGTCAGGACGGCGGCCAGCCCGCCCACGGCGACCACACGGGAGAGGGCGCTCGTTCTCGTCAGCTCTGCGGTCGTCACGACCGGCAGAACGCCCGGACCGGACACGGGGTTCCGCGCTTCAGCAAACCATCAGGATCCCCTAGCCGCGCGACCTGGCCAGCCTCAGCGCCACGACGGCCGCCACCGCGAGCCCTCCCGTCAGCCACGGCAGGGACGCGCCGACGACCAGCGACCCCGCGGCGAGCGCGCCCGCGACCCCGGCCGCGACGGCGACCCGCGGTCCCACCCGATCACCGTCACCCATCCGCCACGCCCCCGCTTGCTGATCACCCTGCCTCGTCACCGTATCGCATGACATGTGCAACAAAGACCATGTTGGGCCGTGCGACGAGCCCTACCCCCACATGTAGTATCCAACGCGCTGATGGTTCACCCGCGGTCCGACCGCGGGTGAGGCAAGAGGGAATCCGGTGCGAATCCGGAGCTGCCCCGCAGCGGTGAGCGGGAACGACCGCCGTCATGAAGCACTGGACGCGAGTCCGGGAAGCGACGGCCAGTAGGTCCGCCGGCGAGAGCCGGAGTGCCCGCGAGTCCGAAGACCTGCCACCAGCGTGCGCGCGGCCTGCGCGCACCACCCCGGTGCCCCGAGGGAGGGCGCGCGCGGACGGCTGTCGGCACCCCGGTGCCGCGCTGCCTCGCGCCGCTCCCACCCCCGGTCGCCGGGTGTCCACCGAGCTCGCGAGGAGAGAGCCGTGAAGTCGCACCCCAGCCCCGACGGCTGACCCTCCGCGCACCCTCGTCCCCGACCGTCGAGCACCGCTCGCCGGGCGCTCCCGCACGCCCTCGACCCCCGTGGAGAGTCATGCCCCTGACAGGTTCACCCGTTCAAGTCCCGGTGATCGGCCGCGACGGAACGGTGTCGCAGTTCGACCCGACGAAGATCGCCACGGCCGTGGCGAAGGCCTTCCACGCCGTCGAAGGAGCGGAGAAGGCCGGTTCGCAGCGGGTGCGCGAACTGGTCGCCGAGATCACCCGCCAGGTCGGGGAGAAGCTCCTCGGGCAGGCCGGACCGGACCGCGGCGTGCACGTCGAGCAGATCCAGGACCAGGTCGAACTCGTGCTCATGCGCGACGGGCACCACGGGGTCGCCCGCGCCTACGTGCTGTACCGCGAGGAGCGCGCGAAGGCCCGCTCGGCCCAGCCCGCCACCACCCCCGTGCGGCCGTCGCTGACCGTGCGGCACCCGGACGGCCGGGTCGAGCCGCTGGACGACGACCGGCTCGAGCTGGTCGTCTCCGAGGCGTGCGCCGGACTGCCCGCGACGTCGGCCGAAGCCGTGCTGGCGGAGACCCGCCGCAACCTCTACGACGGCATCACCCGCGCCGAGCTGGCCGTCGCGCCCGTCCTGTCCGCGCGCACGATGGTCGAGATCGATCCGGACTACTCGCTGGTCAGCGCCCGGCTGCTGCTGGACGGGCTGCGCGGGGAGGCCCTGACGTTCCTCGCGGGCGAGGACGACGAGGCCAACCACGCCGAGATGTCGGTGCGCTACCCGGACTACTTCGCCGCCTTCGTGCGGCGCGGGGTCGAACTGGGGCAGCTCGACCCGCTGCTGGAGGAGTTCGACCTGGCCCGGCTCGGCGCGGCCCTGCTGCCCGACCGCGACCTGGCGTTCCAGTTCCTCGGGTTGCAGGTGCTCTACGACCGGTACTTCCTGCACAGCGACGAGAACCGCTACGAGCTGCCGCAGGCGTTCTTCATGCGCGTGGCGATGGGTCTCGCGCTGCGCGAGGACGACCGCGAGGCGCGGGCGGTCGAGTTCTACGAACTGCTGTCGTCGTTCGACTTCATGTGCTCCACGCCCACGCTGTTCAACGCGGGCACCACCCGGCCCCAGCTGTCGTCGTGCTTCCTGACGACGGTGGACGACGACCTCCAGGGCATCTTCCACGGGATCAGCAACAACGCGCTGCTGTCGAAGTTCGCCGGCGGGCTGGGCAACGACTGGACCCCGGTCCGCGGGATCGGCGCCCACATCAAGGGCACGAACGGCAAGTCGCAGGGCGTGGTGCCGTTCCTGAAGATCGTTAACGACACCGCCGTCGCGGTGAACCAGGGCGGCAAGCGCAAGGGCGCGGTGTGCGCGTACCTGGAGACGTGGCACATCGACGTCGAGGAGTTCCTCGACCTGCGCAAGAACACCGGTGACGAGCGCCGCCGCACGCACGACATGAACACCGCGAACTGGGTGCCGGACGAGTTCGTGCGCCGCGTCCGGTCCGGTGGCGACTGGACCCTGTTCTCCCCCGACGAGGTCCCGGACCTGCACGACCTGTTCGGCGACGCGTTCGCCGCGCGGTACCGGGAGTACGAGGCCGCGGCGGACCGCGGCGAGGTGAAGGTGTTCCGGCGGCTCAGGGCCGCCGACCTGTGGCGGCGGATGCTGACCATGCTGTTCGAGACCGGGCACCCGTGGATCACGTTCAAGGACCCGTGCAACCTGCGGTCGCCGCAGCAGCACTCCGGTGTCGTGCACTCGTCCAACCTGTGCACCGAGATCACGCTGAACACCGACCTCGACGAGGTCGCGGTCTGCAACCTCGGGTCGGTGAACCTGGCCCGGCACACCGGCCCCGACGGGATCGACAGCGCGCGGCTGGAGAAGACCGTGCGGACCGCCGTGCGGATGCTCGACAACGTGATCGACGTGAACCACTACACGATCCCCGAGGCCCGGCGGGCGAACATGCGGCACCGGCCGGTCGGGCTGGGGCTCATGGGGTTCCAGGACGCGCTGTTCGCGCTGCGGATCGCGATGGGGTCGGACGCGGCCGTGGAGTTCGCGGACCGGAGCACGGAGGAGATCAGCTACTACGCGATCTCGGCGTCGGCGGACCTGGCGGCCGAGCGCGGGGCGTACGAGTCCTACGAGGGTTCGCTGTGGTCGCGGGGGATCCTGCCGTTCGACTCGATCTCGCTGCTGGCCGCCACCCGCGGCGCCGACCTGGAGCTGGACCGGTCGTCCGCCCTGGACTGGGCGCCGGTGCGGGAGCGGGTGCTCGCGGTGGGGATGCGGAACTCGAACGTGATGGCCATCGCGCCCACGGCGACGATCGCGAACATCTGCGGCGTGAACCAGTCGATCGAGCCGCTCTACCGCAACCTGTACGTGAAGTCGAACATGTCGGGCGACTTCACCGTCGTGAACCCGGACCTGATCCGCGACCTGAAGGCGCGCGGCCTGTGGGACGAGGTGATGGTGAGCGACCTCAAGTACTACGACGGCAGCCTGTCCCCGATCGAGCGGATCCCGGACGAGCTGAAGGCGCTGTACGCCACGGCGTTCGAGCTGGACTCGAAGTGGCTGGTCGAGGCTGGGGCCCGGCGGCAGAAGTGGATCGACCAGGCCCAGTCGCTGAACCTCTACATCGACCGGCCCAGCGGGCGGAAGCTCGACGAGCTGTACCAGCTCGCGTGGCTGCGCGGGTTGAAGACCACCTACTACCTGCGCTCGCAGAGCGCGACCCACGTGGAGAAGTCGACGCTGCGGGGCACGGACGGGAAGCTCAACGCCGTCTCCCCCGCCGGCGTGCCCGTGGCCACCGCACCGGCGATCGTCGCCGACGCGGGTGCGGCCGTCTGCTCCATCATCGATCCCGATTGCGAGGCCTGCCAGTGAGTTCGGACGTGTTCGCCAGCGCCGGTCCCATCGAGGTGGGCGCCGCCCGCGTCAGCGTCGACGACAAGGCGATGATCAACTGTCGGGCGGACGTGAACCAGCTGCTGCCGTTGAAGTACCACTGGGCCTGGGAGAAGTACCTGGCCGGGTGCAACAACGCGTGGATGCCCACCGAGGTGTCGATGCAGGCGGACATCTCGCTGTGGAAGTCGGCCGACGGTCTGACCGAGGACGAGCGGCGGGCGATCAAGCGGAACCTCGGGTTCTTCGCCACCTCGGAGTCGTTGGTGGCCAACAACATCGTGCTCGCGGTGTACCGGCACCTGACCAACCCGGAGTGCAGGCAGTACCTGCTGCGGCAGGCGTTCGAGGAAGCCGTCCACACGCACACGTTCCAGTACGTCTGCGAGTCGCTCGGCCTGGACGACGGCGAGCTGTTCAACATGTACCGGGAGATCCCGTCGATCACGGACAAGGCCGCGTGGGCGCTGAAGTACACGCGGCACCTGGAGGACCCGTCGTTCTCGACCGGGACGCCGGACCGCGACCAGGCGTTCCTGCGGGACCTGGTGGCGTTCTACGTGGTGTTCGAGGGCATGTGGTTCTACACCGGGTTCGCCCAGATCCTGTCGCTCGGGCGGCGGAACAAGATGGTGGGGATCGCGGAGCAGTACCAGTACATCCTGCGGGACGAGTCGATCCACCTGAACTTCGGCATCGACGCCATCAACCAGATCAAGATCGAGAATCCCCACCTGTGGACGGCCGAGTTCCAGGAGGAGATCCGGACGATGCTGGTGGAGGGGTGCGAGCTGGAGATCGCCTACGGGCGGGACACGATGCCCCGCGGGCTGTTGGGGTTGAACGCCGAGCTGTGCGAGCGGTACATGCACTTCATCACTAATCGGCGGTGCGCGCAGTTGGGGCTGGAGGCGGTGTTCCCGGTGACGGAGAACCCGTTCCCGTGGATGTCGGAGATGATGGACCTGAAGAAGGAGAAGAACTTCTTCGAGACCCGCGTGACCGAGTACCAGACCTCGGCCGCCCTGAGCTGGGACTGAACGTCGGCTCCGTCCGCGTCACTGTCACCTGAACCGAGAGGCCGCTTAACCGCGGCCTCTTTTCGTTGACCCCCGCACCCCTTGTCACGGGAGGCCGCAGGATGTGACACGACACATTTGCCGACCGTCCGGACGGACGCCGATCATTCGCC
>NZ_DASUSQ010000160.1:0-6166 GCF_036375055.1 Umezawaea sp. | reverse complement strand
GCACGTGAACTTCGGCATCGACGTCATCAACCAGATCAAGCTGGAAAACCCCCACCTGTGGGACGAGGAGAACCAGAACCTGGCCCGGCGCATGATCCTGGAAGGCACGCAGCTCGAGATCGAGTATGCGCGGGATACGATGCCGCGGGGGGTGCTGGGCATGAACGCCAACATGATGGCCGAGTACCTGCAGTTCATCGCCAACCGGCGGCTCGCGCAGATCGGCCTCTCCGAGCAGTTCCCCGGCGTGAAGAACCCGTTCCCGTGGATGAGCGAGATCATGGATCTGAAGAAGGAGAAGAACTTCTTCGAGACCCGGGTGATCGAGTACCAGAACGGCGGGTCCCTGGAGTGGTGAGGCGCTGAGACTGACCGTCGGTTCCGGCCGGGGGTAACCGCCGGTTCCAGCGGGGTGTGGTCGATGTGACCTGGGGTTCTTGGCCTTGAAATTTGTCGGCTGGCAGCGTCGCACCTGCCGTTTGGGCCGACAAGGGCCACAAGAGGGGCTCCAAGTCACATCGACCACACCCACGACGCGACCCGCAGTGGGTCCGGACCCGCCTTCACGGTCAAGGTCCCAACTTCTCCAGGTACGCCGCCCGACTGCTCTCGATCCCCCTCGTCACGTCCAGCACCTCCACGCTGCTCCCCGCCGCCAACTCCGACTTCGCGACCGTCGTCGACTCCTCGAAGTGCGCCCGCAGCAGGGTGCGCAGCAGGTCGTCGAACGCCTGTCCGGTCGCGTTCGTCAGCTTGGCCAACTCGTCCGCCGTGACCATGCCCGGCATGTCGTGCCCCTCGTGCATGTTCAAGTACGTCCTCCCGGCGTCCGTCAACGCCCCGCGCAGCCGCTCCAGCTCCCTCTGGTGCCCCTCCTGCACCTCGGTGGCCAGGCTGACCAGCGCCGGATCCACCCCCTCGCGCTCCTTCGCCAGCGCCAGGACCGGGAGCAGCGTCTCGTCCTGCGGAATCGCCAGTTGGACGTACGCCGCGTCGGTCTCGCTGAAGCTCCCCGGTGCCGCCGCCGCACTGCTGCCGGTACTGCTGCTACCGCCGCTCGGCGGGGAACTGGAGTGGACGTGGTCGGTGTGGGGTTCCTGCTGAGCGGTGCAGGCCGTCAGCAGGAGCAGGGCCAGCAGGGGGGCTGCCGCGCGGAGCATGTGGTCACTCCTTGATCGGGTCAGGCGGACTGGCGTACCACCAGTGTCGGTTCGAACACGACCGCGCTCACCGGGCGGTCCGGTCGTTCTACGCGGCCCAGCAGGAGTCGGGCCATTTCCGCCGCCATGTCCTCCACCGGCTGTCTCACCGTGGTGAGCGGTGGGTCGCAGGCGAGGGCGGGACTGCTGTCGTCGAAGCCGATCACGGCGATGTCGTCGGGCACGTGGAGGCCGTGGCGCCTGAGCACCGGGAGCGCGCCGTGGGCCATGAGGTCCGACGCGATGAAGATGCCGTCCACGTCGGGACACCTGGTCAGCAGTTCCTCCATGGCCGTGGCACCGCCCTCGTGGGTGAAGTCGGCCTCCACCGCCACCACGTCGTGGTAGCCGCGTTCGGCCATCGTGGTGCGGAAACCCGTCAGCCTGTCCTGCGCGGCCGTCGTGCTGACCGGGCCGGTGATGGTGGCCACCCGGTAGCAGCCCCGGTCCGCGAGGTGGTGGGCCGCCAGGGAGGCGCCCGCCAACTGGTTGACGTCCACGTAGGTGATGGGCATCGGCCGGACCGGTCTGGCGGCCAGCACGACCGGCAGGTTGCTGTCCGTCAGGAGCTTCGGCAGCGGGTCCGCGCCGTGGGTGTGGATGAGGATGACACCGTCCAGCCTGCCCTGGCGGAGGTCCGCCACCACCTGCTGGTGGGTGCCGGAACCCGCGCTGGTCAGCACCAGCTGCACGCCCAGCGGTTGGGTCACGTCCATGACGCCGCCGACGACCCGGCCGAAGTACGGGTCGCCGAGCATCCTGCCCTCGTCCGGGAGGACCAGGCCGATGGCGCCCGCCCGCCTCGTGACCAGCGACCTGGCCGCGCGGTTGGGCGTGTACCCGGTGGCGACGATGGCTCGGGTGACGAGTTCGCGCAGCTCCTCGTCCACCGTGGAGACGCCGTTGACCACGCGGGACACGGTCGCGCGGGACACGCCCGCCACGCGCGCCACCTCTTCCAGGGTGACCGGGGCCGGGGTGGTGCGGGGGTCTGGCACGTCTGCCTTTATACCGTTCTTCAAGGATCACCCGGTCCTCGTGGCGTTCGCAGTCCTGAGTGGACGCCGCGCGGCTCCGGGATCGGGACCCCGGAGCCGCGCGGTGGTCGTGGCAGGTCTCGCCTACTGGTAGACGCGGACGTAGTCGACGAGCATGCGCTGCGGGAAGACGGAGGTGGCGTCCGGAGGTCCGGGCCAGTCACCGCCCACCGCGTTGTTGAGGATGATGAAGAACGGGCGGTCGAAGACCCACGGGCCCCTGGTCGCCTCCACCGTCGCCTTGTCGATCGTGATGACGGGGATGTCGTCGATGGTGAACTTCATGCCCTTGCTGTCCCAGTCCACCGCGAACTTGTGGAACGCGCTCGCGAAGTCCGCGCCACCGGGCAGCGCGTACATCTGCCCGATGCCACCGCCGCCGAAGTACGACGGGCCGTGGATGGTCTGGTAGGCGGTGTTGGGTTCGCGGCCGAGGTGCTCCATGATGTCGATCTCGCCGCTGTTCGGCCACGGGGTGCCGTTGTCCAGGATGTTGGCGCCCAGCATCCAGAACGCGGGCCAGATGCCCTTGGTGCCCGAGACCTTGATGTTGGCCTCGACCCTGCCGTAGGTCCAGGTGGCCTTGCCGTGGGTGATGAGCCGCGACGAGGTGTACTGGCAGGTGCCGCTGCCGCTGACCGGGTCGACCGGGCAGGACGAACCGGGCGTGACCTCGCGCCTGGCCTCCAGCACGAGGTTGCCCGCGCCGTCGGTGAACGCGTTGTTGTTGTTCGTGTAGTACTGGAGTTCGGCGTTCTGGCCGGTGCCGACCTCGGGGCGCCACTTGTTCGAGTCCGGCTTGGTGCCGTTGCCGGTGTTGAACTCGTCGGACCACACGAGCTGCTTCGGGTTGCGCGGGTCCGGCGGGATCACCGGCTGCGGGTTCGGCGCGCCGCCGGTCCCCCACACCTGGAACTCCCAGAGCGAGTAGCCGTAGGGCGAGCCGCGGCCGGTGCCGTACATGCGCACGAACCTGCCGCTGCCGCTGACGGTGAGCGTCTGCTTGAAGCCGGTGCCCGTCGTCGTGGAGTAGATCGACGTCCAGTCACCCGTGCCGGTCGGCGACACCTGGACCTGGAAGGACTTGCCGTAGGCCGGGTCCCACTGGAGGACGACCTTCTTGATCTGCGCGGTCGCGCCGAGGTCGACCTGGATCCAGCCGGGGTCGACCCAGCCGACGTCGGTCGCGGTGGCCCACCGGGTGCTCGGGTCGAAGTCGAACGCCTTGTCGACCGTGCAGCCCGTGCAGTTCGGGTCGTTCTGCTGGGTCGACGCGGTGCCGGGCTTCTTGTACGACAGCAGCACGTCCGTGCCGGGGTCGGGCGGGTTGCCCGTGTCGGTGCTGGTGCGCACCGCGAACTCCCACAGCGACGCGCCCCACTGCGTGGCGCGGGCCGTCGTGTGCACGCGGATGTAGCGACCGCTGCCGGTGAAGGTGACGTTCTGGACACCACCGGTGCTGGTCGTCGTCGAGTAGACCGAGGTCCACCCGTCGGTGCCGTTGGCGGACACCTGGATCTGGTAGGCCGTCGCGTAGGCGGCCTCCCAGTTCAGCGTGGCGCCGCAGACGTTCTGCGTGCTGCCCAGGTCGACCCGCAGCCACTGCGGGTCACCGGGTGCGCTCGACCAGCGCGTGCCGTTGTCGCCGTCCACCGCCGAGGAGGCGACGAACGGGCTGCCGACCTCGACGGAGGACGCCGTGGCGGGCTTGCCCTGGGCGGCGTTGGTGGTGCCGCAGACGGGCGCGGCGCTGGCGGGCACGAGGGGCACGGCCACCGCGCAGGCGGTCAGGACGGCCGTGAGGGCGGCTACCAGCCTGCCGCGGTGCCGCGGTCCTCTGGAAGCGGGTGGTTGCATCACATCTCCATTGATCGTCGCAACAGGACGGACGGCGTGGCTCAGGGTCGGCCGTCGACACCGCACTTGATGATGGGGTTGATGCAGTCGCGCACGCGGCGCAGCATCTCGGCCTCGGGCCAGGCGTTGAAGAAGTCGCCGTGCATGGTGAACCCGGCTCCCGAGGACAGGCGGAACCCGGCCGGGTTGCCGCTGATCGGGTACCGGACGACCTGGCGCAGCTTCGGCACCGGAACCGGGTGGGTCGACGGGCAGTCGCCGTTCACCGGGTAGGCCATGTGGCTCTTGTGGTCGGCCGAGTCGAGGTCGCGGCCGTTCCAGCACTGCGGGAAGTCCAAGTAGGACTCCAGCTGGGTGCCCGCCGGGCACTCCACGAAGTTCTTCGACGGGTTCACGTGGCCCGCGTGCAGGCACGACCAGCGCGAGTTGGTGCTGTCGTCGGGCTGGGTCGCCTTGGCGTTGCCCGCGACGATCCGCAGGCCGAGCGGCAGCGGCTGGATGCGCGCGATCACGTCGTCGCGCACGCCCTCGCCCAGGTAGTAGAAGGTCGGCGGGTCGGGCGTGACCACCTGGTTGTTGTTGTAGAAGTCCGGGATCCAGTACGAGGAGAGGTCGAGGGCCGGGCTGCAGTTGCTGTTCGCGGCCAGCAGGCTGTTGACGTCGCTGAACGCGTTGGTCGACGTGTTGCCGAAGAACGCGTGCATGTGCGAGCCGCCGGGCAGGCGCGGGGCGACGATCGGGTCGTCGGGCAGGCGGTGGCTGAACGGGCAGGACGCGAGGAACTCCGCGACCCGCACGATCGGCCCGTTCGGCGGGGTCGACGGCGGCGCGCCGGAGCGGGTGCCGAAGACCTGGAACTCCCAGAGCGAGACGCCCCACTGGGTGGCCCTGGTGATCGCCTCGACCCGCACGTACCTGCCGGAGCCGGAGACGGCGTGGGTCTCGGTCCCGCCGGTGCCGCCGGTCACCGTCTTGAGCGTGGTCCAGCCGTCCGCGCCGTTCGCGGAGGTCTGGAGGCGGTAGGAACTGGCGTAGGCGTTCTCCCAGTTCAGCGTGATCTGGCTGATCGTGGAGGTCGAGCCGAGGTCGACGCGGAGCCACTGGCCGTCCTGCGCGGCGCTGGACCAGCGGGTGCCGCCGTTGCCGTCCACCGCGGCGGGGGCGAGGGTCCCGCCGTTCTCGGAGGAGGAGGCCGCCGCGGTGGCGCCTTGGGACAAGAGGTCAGGGGCGGCGGTGGCGGTGGACGTGCCGACGTAGAGAGCGGACGCGGTGAGGCCCGCGATGGCCAGGCCTGCGAACAGACCTCGCCATCGGGTGGGCGCACGGCGAATCGTGAGTGCCACGACTCTCCTTTCGCAGGGGGGAGCGGGGCGTCCCCGGAGCTGGGCTTGGCTGGCACCGGGGACGGCCCTGGGAGGTTACGGGGAGGTTTCAGGAGAGCGCTCTCTCAGCGGACGCTAGAACTGGGGTGGGTGGGTGTCAAGGAATACCGGGAGTTCCGGTCCAAGTCCGGGTGGTGAGGTGAGGTCTGCGGGGAACAGACCGGAGAGCGCTCTCTCGCGGGGCGCGGGGTGAGATCTGGTGGGTGCCTGTTTCGGCGGAACTGGTGGCCGTGGGTCCCGGCGGGCTTGGCCGCGAGGGCTGGCAGGCCTGGTGGCCGCGAGTCTCAGCGAACCTGGTGGTCCCGAGTCCGAGCAGGCCTGGTGGCCGCGAGTGCCGGCAGGTCTGGTGACCGCGAGTGCCAACGAACCTGGCCGCGAGTCCCAGCAGGCCTGGTGGCCGTGAGTCCCAGCGGACCTGGCCACGAGTCCCAACGGAGCTGGTGGCCGTCAGACCCAGCGGATCCGGTAACAGCGAGCACCGGCAGACCTGGTAGCCGCGAGTCCCAGCGGTGGTGGCCGATTTGACTCGGGGACCCCTCGATTTGACCCTGTGATCGGGCTAAGGGGCAGGTGGTGTCAACCTGCCCGATCTACCAGGGCAAGGGTCAAATCCTCCGAGCAAAATCGGCCACGGCCACGGCGGCGTGCGCTGGTTTTGTCCTGCTTTTGTTTTAGATTTTTGCCGCTGGGG
>NZ_DASUSQ010000159.1:0-15363 GCF_036375055.1 Umezawaea sp. | reverse complement strand
GGAGTCGTCGGCGGTGTTCGCGGAGCGGATGGCGGAGTGCGAGCGGGCG
The DNA here is from genome assembly GCF_036375055.1 of Umezawaea sp. GTDB lineage: Bacteria > Actinomycetota > Actinomycetes > Mycobacteriales > Pseudonocardiaceae > Umezawaea. Next base: position 15,314 of record NZ_DASUSQ010000159.1, on the reverse strand, counting down.
TTGGCGCCGTTCGTGGACTGGTCGCTGCGCGAGGCGTTGGCCGATGAAGCCCTGCTGGCGCGGGTGGACGTGGTGCAGCCGGTGCTGTGGGCGATGATGGTGTCGCTGGCCGGGGTCTGGCGTTCGGTCGGCGTCGAACCGTCGGCGGTCGTCGGGCACTCGCAGGGTGAGATCGCCGCCGCGGTGGTGGCCGGAGCGTTGTCGCTGGAGGACGGTGCCCGTGTCGTCGCGCTGCGCAGCAGGGCGATCGGCACGCTGGCCGGTCGTGGCGGGATGGTGTCGGTGTCGGCGTCGGTCTCCGACGTGGAGGCGCTGCTCGGTGCCGGGGTGTCGATCGCGGCGGTGAACGGGCCGACGTCCGTGGTCGTGTCGGGTGAGACGGCCGCCCTGGAGGAGTTCCTCGCCCGGTGCGGTGACGTGCGGGTGCGGCGGATCGCCGTGGACTACGCCTCGCACTCCGCCGTCGTGGAGGAGATCCGCGCCGACCTGGCCGAGCTGCTGCGCGACGTGGCCCCGCTCGTGCCCGAGATCCCCTGGCGCTCGACGGTGACCGGCGAGTGGGTGCGCGACGCCGTGGCCGACGGCGACTACTGGTTCCGCAACCTGCGCGAGCGGGTCCAGCTCGCCGACGCCGTGGACGCCCTGGTGGACGACGGGTTCGGCGTGTTCGTGGAGCCGAGCCCGCACCCGGTGCTGGTGCCCGGCATCGAGGAGACCGCGTTCGGGCTGGGCCGCGAGGTCGCGGTGACCGGCACGCTCCGACGTGACGAGGGTGGCACGGCGCGCGTGCTCACGTCGTTCGCCGCCGCCTGGGTGAACGGCGTCGACGTGGACTGGACGAGCCTGTCCGGTGGCACCCGGACCGACCTGCCCACCTACCCGTTCCAGCACGAGCGGTACTGGCCGGACGGCCCAGCCGCGAGCACCGGCGACGTGTCCGGTGCCGGGCTGCTCGACCTGGCCCACCCGGTGCTCGGCGCGGGCGTGGCCCTGGCGGGCGGCGACTCCCACCTGTTCACCGCCCGGCTCTCGCAGGCCGCTCAGCCGTGGCTCGCCGAACACGCCCTGCTGGGCGCGGTCGTCGTGCCGGGAGCGGCGCTGGCGGAGATCGCGATCCGCGCGGGCGACCAGGTCGGGTGCCCGCACGTCGAGGAACTGACCCTGCAAGCGCCCGTGGTCGTGCCGGAGTCCGGCGGGCTCACCCTCCAGGTCCAGGTGGACGAACCGGGCCTCGACGGCACCCGGCAGGCGCGGATCTACTCCAGGACCGGCCACGACGGCCCGTGGCAGCCGCACGCCACGGGCGTGCTGTCGGCGGAGGAACCCGCCCTGCCCGACGGGTACCGCGCGCTGGCGGGCGAGTGGCCGCCCACCGGTGCGTCCCCGGTGGACACCGGTCGGCTCTACGACGACTTCGCCGACACCGGGTACGCCTACGGGCCCGTGTTCCGCGGGCTGACCGCGGCGTGGCGCCGGGGCGACGAGGTGTTCGCCGAGGTGACCCTCCCCGGCGAGCCGGGGACGTTCGGCATCCACCCCGCGCTGCTCGACGCCGCGCTGCACGCGTCCTGGCTGGACGCGGCCGGGACCGGCGGCACGGCGGTGTCGATGCCGTTCTCCTGGACCGGTCTGCGGCTGCACTCCGCCGCCGCGACCACCGTCCGGGTGCGGCTCACGCCCACGGCGGGCGGTGGCACCGAGGTGCTGCTGGCCGACCCGACGGGCGCTCCGGTCGCGTCGGTGGACTCCCTGGTCGCCCGACCGCTGCCCGACCCGAGGGCCGCGTCCGCCCAGGACGCCCTGTTCGTCCTCGACTGGCCCCAGGTGCCGTCCGCCCCCGCGGACGGCGAACCCGCAGTGGTCCGGTTCGACCCCGCCGACACCGACGTGCGCGCCGCCGTCCGGCACGCGCTGGAGGTGGTCCGGGCCAGGCTGGAGCGGGACGAGGTCGACGACAAGCCCCTCGTGGTCGTGACCCGGCGCGCGGTCGGCCTCGACGACGAGGACGTGCTCGACCTGGCGGGCGCCGCCGTCTGGGGGCTGGTCCGCACCGCGCAGGCCGAGCACCCCGGCCGGTTCGTGCTCGCCGACACCGACGGCCTCCCCGCGTCCGACGCGGTGCTGGCCGCCGCCGTGGCCACCGGCGAACCCCAGTTCGCCCTCCGCGACGGCGCGGTCCGCGTGCCGAGGCTGGCCCGCGCCGGAGCGGCGGGCATCACCGAGCCCCCGTGGATCCCGGACGGGACCGTGCTGGTCACCGGCGCGGGCGGCGTGCTCGGCGGCGCGGTCTGCACGCACCTGGTCGCGGTGTGCGGCGTGCGTTCCCTGGTGCTCGTCGGCCGAGGTGGCGCGCCGGACGGCCTGGTCGACGACCTGACCGCGCTCGGCGCCGACGTCACGTTCACCGCGTGCGACGTCGCCGACCGGCGGGCGCTGGCCGCCGTCCTCGCCGCCGTTCCCGCCGACCGCCCGCTGGCCGGGGTGGTGCACTGCGCCGGGGTGATCGACGACGCCCCGGTCACCGACCTCACCGCCGACCAGCTCGACGCCGTGCTGCGCCCCAAGGTGGACGGGGCGCTGAACCTGCACGAGCTGACCGCCCACCTCCCGCTCCCGGTGTTCGCGCTGTTCTCGTCGGCGTCGGGCACCACCGGCTCGCCGGGCCAGGCGGGCTACACCGCGGCCAACGCGTTCCTGGACGCGCTGGCCAGGCGGCGCCGGGCGGGCGGACTGCCCGCGCAGTCGCTCGGGTGGGGCCTGTGGGCCCGCCGGGGCGCCATGACCGGCGGCCTCGGTGAGGTCCAGGTCGCCCGCGGCCTGCGGGACGGCGTCGGCGAACTCTCCGACGCCGAGGGGCTCGCCCTGTTCGACGCCGCGCTCGCGCGGCCCGAGCGGGCGCTCCTGCTGCCGCTGCGGATCGACCTGAGCGGTGTCCGGCCCGGCGACGAACCCCCGCTGCTGCGCGGGCTCGTGACCGGACGGCGCACCCGCAGGACGGCGGCGGGCGCGCTGCCGACCGACGGCGGCACCGACCTTCGGCGACGGCTGGCCGCGCTCGACGCCGAGGGCGCCGAACTGCTGCTGGACGAGCTGGTGCGGACCCAGGTGGCGGCCGTGCTCGGCCACGCCGGACCGGCCGCGGTCGACCCCGACCGGGCGTTCGGCGAGACCGGGTTCGACTCGATCACCGCCGTGGAGCTGCGCAACCGGCTCGGCGCGGCGACCGGTCTGCGGCTGCCGCCGACCCTGGTGTTCGACCACCCGACGCCCGCCGCGGTGACCGCCCACCTCGCCGTGCGGCTCGCCCCGGAGACGGCGGTCGTGGCGGCGGAACCGGTGGCGGTCGTCGCCGACGGCGAGGTCCGGGACCTGCTCCGCACGATCCCGGTGGACCGCCTGCGCGCCGCCGGACTGCTGGACGGGCTCCTCCGCCTCGCCGATCCCGTGTCGAACGGCGCACCGAAGGACCTCAGCGAGATGGATGCCGACGAACTGGTCCGGATGGCCATGGGCGGCTCCGGTCTCCCCGACGACGAATGACGGAGCGACCGATGGCTGTGCCTGACAAGATCGTCGAAGCCCTGCGGAAGTCGTTGCAGGACAACGAACACCTGCGGGCCGAGAACAGGGCGCTGGCGGACGCCGCGCACGCCCCGGTGGCGATCGTCGCCGCGGCGTGCAGGCTGCCGGGCGGCATCGACACGCCCGAGGAGCTGTGGCGGCTGCTGGCCGAGGGCCGGGACGCCGTGGGCGAGCTGCCGACCGACCGCGAGCGCCCGGTGCGCGACGGCCTGCACGGCGGGTTCCTGCGCGACGCCGGGCACTTCGACGCAGGGTTCTTCGGCATCTCGCCGCGCGAGGCCCTGGCGATGGACCCGCAGCAGCGGCTGCTGCTGGAGACGTCGTGGGAGGCGTTCGAGCGGGCCGGGTTCACCCTGCCCGCCCTCAAGGGCAGCCGAACCGGCGTCTACGCGGGCGTCATGGGCACCCACTACGCCCACGCGTCGGCCTACCACCTGCCCGAGGGCGTGGCGAACTTCGTCACCATGGGCACCCAGGTGAACGTGGCCTCCGGCAGGCTCGCCTACGCGTTCGGGCTGGAGGGTCCGACGGTCACCGTCGACACCGCCTGCTCGTCGTCGCTGGTGGCGCTGCACCTGGCCACCGCGGCGCTGCGCGCGGGGGAGTGCGACCTCGCGCTGGCCGCGGGCGCGACCGTGCTACCCGACCCGTCGGAGTACCTGAGCGCCGCGTCCGCCGCGGGCGCGCTCGCCCCCGACGGCCGCTGCAAGTCGTTCGCCGACGGCGCCGACGGCACCGGGTTCAGCGAGGGCGTGGTGGTGCTGCTGGTCGAGCGCCTGGCCGACGCCCTGCGCCACGGCCACCCGGTGCTGGCCGTGGTGCGCGGCTCCGCGGTCAACTCCGACGGCGCCAGCAACGGCCTGAGCGCCCCCAACGGCCCGTCGCAGCAGCGCGTCATCGCGAGCGCGCTGGCCGACGCCCGGCTCCGACCGTCCGACGTGGACCTGGTGGAGGGGCACGGCACCGGCACGGTGCTGGGCGACCCGATCGAGGCGCAGGCCGTGCTCGCCGCCTACGGCCAGGACCGCGCCGACCCGGTGTGGTTCGGGTCGCTCAAGTCCAACATCGGCCACACCCAGGCCGCGGCGGGCGCGGCGGGCGTGCTGAAGCTCCTGCTGGCCCTGCGGCACGAGACCATGCCGTCCACGCTGCACGTGGACGCGCCCACCCGCCAGGTCGACTGGGGAGAGGGCAACGTCGCACTGCTCACCGAGAACCGCCCGTGGCCGCGCGGCGACCGCCCCCGCCGCGGCGGGGTGTCGTCGTTCGGCGCGAGCGGCACCAACGCGCACGTGGTGCTGGAGGAACCCCCGGTCGCCGCACCGGTCGCGGACGGCACCGCGCCGGTCTCCGTGCCGTGGCTGCTGTCCGCCCGCACCGAGCGCGGCCTGGCCGACCAGGCCGCCCGGCTCGCCCCGCACACCACCGAGGACGTCGCGGACGTCGGGTGCACGCTCGCCCTGTCCCGCACGCACTTCGAGCACCGCGCCGCCGTGCTCGGCCCGGACCGCGCGGGCGCCCTGGCGGCGCTGGCCGCCGACGGCCACGCCGCGGGCCTGGTCACCGGCCGCGTCCGGCGCGGGGGCCGGGCCGTGTTCGTGTTCCCCGGCCAGGGCTCGCAGTGGGTCGGCATGGGCGCGGAGCTGCTCGCGGCGTCCCCGGTCTTCGCCGCCCGCATGGCCGAGTGCGAGACGGCGTTCGCGCCGCACCTGGACTGGTCGCTGACCGCCGCCCTGCGCGACGGCCGCCCGCTCGACTCCGACGACGTCGTCCAGCCCCTGCTGTTCGCCGTCATGGTGTCGCTGGCGGAGGTGTGGCGCTCCCACGGGCTGCGACCGGCCGCCGTGGTCGGGCACTCGCAGGGCGAGATCGCCGCCGCCTGCTTCGCGGGCGCGCTGACGCTGGAGGACGCCGCGCTCGTCGTGGCCCGCCGGGGCCGCGAACTGGCCGCGCTGGCCGGGCTGGAGGGCATGCTCTCGGTGTCCGCGGCACCGGACGAGGTGGCCCGCCGCCTGGCGGACCGGCCCACCCTGTCCGTCGCGGCCCGCAACGGCCCCGGTTCCGTCGCCGTCTCCGGACCGATCGGCGACCTGGAGGACCTCGCCGAGGCGCTGACCGCCGACGGCGTCCGCACCCGCCGCATCCCCATCGGCTACGCCTCGCACTCCCCGCAGGTGGACCGGATCCACGACCGGCTGCTCGCCGTGCTCGCCGACATCCGCCCGAGGACCCCGCGCATCCCGCTGCGCTCCACCGCCACGGGGGAGTGGGTGCGCGACGCGGGCCTGACCCCGGACTACTGGTTCGCCAACGCCCGCCGACCGGTCGACTTCCTCGGTGCCGTGCGCGACCTGCTCGACGCGGGCTACCGGACGTTCGTCGAGTGCAGCCCGCACCCGGTGCTGGTGCCCGCCGTGCTCGACACCGCCGAGGACGCCGGGGAGGACGTCGTCGTCGTCGGCTCGCTGCGCCGCGACGACGGCGGCGCGGACCGGATGACCCGCTCGCTGGCCGAGGCCCACGTGCGGGGCGCGCCGGTGGACTGGACGCCGCTGTTCGCGGGCACCACCGCCCGGCGGATCCCCCTGCCCACCTACGCCTTCCAGCGGGAGCGGTACTGGCTCGGCCCGATCCGGTCCGGCCCCGCCGACCTCGCCTCCACGGGCCTCGAACCCTCCCCGCACCCGCTGCTGGGCGCGCTGGTCGACGTGGCGGACGGGGGCACCGTGCTCACCGGCGTCCTGTCCCTGGCCACCAGCCCCTGGCTGGCCGACCACGCCCTCGGCGGCACGGTGGTGCTGCCCGGCGCGGCGTTCGTCGACCTGGCCCTGCACGCGGGCGGCGGCACCGTGGACGACCTCACCGTGCAGACCCCGCTGGTGCTCCCCGCCGCGGGCGACGTGACCGTCCAGGTGCGCGTCGGCCCACCCGCCGACGACGGTGTCCGCGACGTCGAGGTCCACTCCCGCCGGGACGTCACGGCGGACTGGACGCGGCACGCCGTGGGCACCCTGTCCGCCACCCGGCGCGCCCCGGACCGCACGGGCCAGTGGCCGCCCACCGGAGCCGAGCCGCTCGACCTGACCGGGCGCTACGAGGACTTCGCCGAGGCCGGTGTCCACTACGGACCCGCGTTCCGCGGCCTGCGGTCCGCGTGGCGGCTCGACGACGACGTCCTCGCCGAGGTCGAGCTCCCCGAAGACCTGCCCGCCGCCGGTTTCGGCGTGCACCCGGCCCTGCTGGACGCCGCCCTCCAGACGGTCGGGCTGCTCCCACCCGGCACCGTCCCGGCGGGCGCGCTCCCGTTCGCCTTCGGCGGCGTCACCCTGCATGCGCCGGGCGCGACGACCCTGCGGGTGCGCACCCGCCCCACCGGGACCCACGGCGAGGTGGCCGTCGAGGCGGTCGACGCCGACGGCGACCCGGCCCTCACCATCGACTCCCTGGTCGTCCGCGAGGTCGGCGTGCCGTCCACGACGGACTCCCTGTTCCGCCTGGAGTGGCGGCCCGTCCCGCTGGCCGCCCCCGACCCGGCGCTGACGTGGGCCACCCACGGCGAGATCCCCGACCAGGCACCCGACGTCGTCGTGCTGTCCCTGGTCGACCGCCCCGCGGGCGACGTCGCCACCGACACCCACCACGCCGTGCACTTCGTGCGGGACGCGCTGCGCGCCTGGCTGGCCGACGAACGCCTCGACCAGGCCACCCTGGTGGTCCTCACCAGCCGCGCCGTCGCCACCGAGCCCGGCGAGGACGTCCCCGACCTGCCCGACTCGGCGGTCTGGGGCCTGGTGCACGCCGCCCAGTCCGAGCACCCGGACAGGGTCGTCCTCATCGACGTGGACACCGCGGCCGACGCCCCGCTCGCCGCGGCGCTGGCCACCGGCGAACCGCGGATCGCGCTCCGCGCGGGCGAACCGCGCGCACCCAGGCTCGTCCGCGCCGCGGCGGACGGCGATCCCGCCGGGTTCGACCCGAACGGCACCGTGCTCATCACCGGCGGCACCGGAGCGCTCGGCGCCCACCTGGCCCGGCACCTCGTCACGGCCCACGGCGTCACCCGGCTGCTGCTGGTGAGCCGTCGGGGCGGGGCGAGCGACCTGCGCGCCGAGCTGACCGGCCTCGGCGCGCACGTCGACGTCGCCGCGTGCGACGTGACCGACCGCGACGCCCTCGCCGCACTGCTGGCCGCCGTGCCCGCCGAGCACCCGCTGACCGCCGTCGTCCACGCCGCCGGTGTGCTGGCCGACGGCCTGGTCACCGACGCCGACGCAGGCCGCACGGACCTCGTGCTGCGCCCCAAGGTCGACGCCGCGCTGCACCTGCACGACCTGACCCGCGACACCGACCTGGCCGCGTTCGTGCTGTTCTCGTCGGCCGCCGGGGTGTTCGGCAGCCCCGGCCAGGGCGACTACGCCGCCGCCAACACCTTCCTGGACGCCCTGGCGCACCACCGCCGCGCCACCGGGCTGCCCGCCCAGTCGCTGGCCTGGGGAACGTGGGACGTCGAGGACGGCGTGGTCGGCGACCTCGACGCGGCCCAGCGGGAACGGCTGCGCCGCTACGGCCGACCGCTCACCCCGACCGAGGCGCTGGCCCTGTTCGACGCCGCCCTCGCCGACGGCGCGCCCCTGCTGGTCCCCACCCGTCTGGAGCTGCCGAAGAGCCGCACCGACGACGTCCCGCCCCTGCTGCGCGCCCTCGTCCGCGGCGGCTCCACCGCGACCCCGCGCCGCCGCGTCACCGACCTGGACGGCCCGGCCCTGCGGGACGCCGTGTTCGGCCAGATCGCCGAGGTCCTCGGCTACCCCGGCCCGGACGCCGTCATCGGCGACCGGGGCTTCCTCGAACTCGGCCTCGACTCGCTGACCGCGGTCGAACTCCGCAACGGCCTGAGCAAGGTCACCGGCCTGCGCCTGAAGGCGACGGTCGCCTTCGACGCGGGCACCCCGGACGAGCTGGTGCGCTCGCTCACGAGGGCCACCAGGCCCGCGCCGCCGCCCGCGCCCGTCGTCGGAGACCCGATGGACGCGCTCGACGGGCTGTTCCGGCACGCGCTGAGCCTGGGTCAGCGCAAGATCGGTCAGCGGCTGGTCCGCGAGGCCGCCCGCCTGCGGCCGATGGCCACCTCGCCCGACCAGTGGCCCGCCCTGCCGGAGCCGGTGCACCTCGCCGACGGTCCGGAGCGGCCCACCCTGGTGTGCTTCTCCTCCATCGTGGCCATCGCGGGCGCCCACCAGTTCGCCCGCTTCGCGGGCCAGTTCCGCGGCGTGCGGCCGTTCCTGGCGTTCGACGTGCCCGGCTTCGGTCCCGGCGAGCTGCTCGCCGCGGACGTCGACACGCTCGTCGGCGCCTACGCCGACGTGATCGCCGAGCAGGTCGAGGGGCCGTTCGTGCTGCTGGGCAGCTCGTCGGGCGGCTACCTCGCGCACGCCACCGCCACCGCGCTGGAGGCCCGCGGCGTGCACCCGACGGGTGTGGCGCTGCTGGACACCTACCTGATCGGCGACCCGACGATCATGCAGGACCGGGTGCAGGAGTTCCTGATGGGCGGCCTGTTCGCGCGGGAGGACCAGTACGTCCGCGTGGACAGCGGCAGGCTCACCGCGATGGCCTGGTACGGCGGCCTGTTCGAGGACTGGACGCCGGGCCCCTGCGCGGCTCCGCTGCTGCTGGTGCGGGCGTCCGAGCCGCTCGAGGGCATGACCGACGACCCGGAGTCGGACGACTGGCGGGCCAGCTGGGACGGCGCGCAGACCGTCGTGGACGTGCCCGGCAACCACTTCAGCATCGCCGAGCAGCACCTGGAGCACAGCACCGCCGTGGTCGAGAAGTGGCTCCGGACCCTCGACCCCGTTACCCCCACCCGCGAACACGACGGCCGGGAAGACGCCGTCGACAAGGAAGAGGCCACCGCATGACCGAGAGCCCGTCCGTCCCCGACCTCTCCGTTCGACGGGGATGCCCGTTCGGCGAACCCGACGGCAACGCCGAACTCCGCGCGGAGGGACCGGTCACCCGCGTCCGCCTCGGCTCCGGGAAGGAGGCGTGGGCGGTGTGGACCCACGCCGCCGCCCGCGAGCTGCTCGTGTCGGACGCGTTCAGCGTGGACCGCAAGCTGCCCAACTACCCGTCCCTGGTGCCCTACAACGTGGACGTCGGGTTCCGCGCGTCGATCGGCGAGATGGACGCGCCCGAGCACGGTGCCGCGCGCCGCGCCATCAACGGCGAGTTCACCCAGCGCCGCGTGGACACCATGCGGGCCGACATGCAGAAGGTCGTCGACGAGCTGATCGACGCCATCCTCGACGGCGACGGCACCGCCGACCTGGTGCCCGCGCTGGCGCTGCCGGTGCCGACCACCCTGATCTGCGACCTCCTCGGCGTGCCCGACGCCGACCGCGACACCTTCCGCGTGCGGTCGTCCACCATGATCGACCTGTTCACGCCGCCGCAGGAGCGGATGGCCGCCATCGGCGCGCTGCTCGGCTACATCGACCAGCTCGTCACGGCGAAGGAGGCCGACCCGTCCGACGACCTCATCGGCCGCCGCATCCGCAAGGCCCGCGAGGACGGCGACGGCACCGACCACCAGGCGCTGGTGGAACTCGCCCTCACCCTGCTGGTCGCGGGCTTCGAGAGCACGGCCAACCAGATCTCCCTGAGCATCGCGGCGCTGCTCCAGCACCCCGACCAGCTCGCGCTGCTCCAGCGCGAGCCGGAGCGCTGGCCCGCCGCCGTGGAGGAGCTGCTGCGCTACTGCAGCATCCTCAACCCCGTGTCCTACCGCGTCGCGACCGACGACGTCACGATCGCGGGCGTGACCGTGCGCGCCGGTGACGGCGTGGTGGCGCTGGGCCCCTCGGTCAACCGCGACCCGGCGGTGTTCACCGACCCCGACCGGCTCGACGTCGAGCGCACCGAGGGCCGCCACCTCGCCTTCGGGTACGGCGCGCACATGTGCATCGGCCAGCACATGGCCCGCGTCGAGCTCCAGATCGTCCTGGAGACCCTCTTCCGCCGCGTGCCGACCCTGCGCCTCGCGGTGCCCGCCGAGGAACTGTCCTTCAAGGACGAAGCCGCCGCGTACGGGTTGAACGCCCTGCCCGTCACCTGGTGACCGGGGCCACCGCGCAGATATCGGGACGCTACGGCGCCCCGCGAGACTCGATCCACTCAGCGAACCGACAGGGGAAGCACATGGAATCCACCGGCGGTCCGGCGGCGATCAACGCGTTCATGGACACCGTCAGCCGGTTCAACGGCCCCGGCGAGTCCGCGGTGCTCGACGCCGAGGCCAGTGACGAGTTCAAGGGCCATTCCATCTGGCTCTACAACGTGGCCGCGATGATGGCCGCGCGCGGCGAGATCTGGAACTGGGGCATGGACGACCCGATCCTCGCGAAGGAGATCGACGAGGTCCTCCCCGGCAGCCTGGGTTTCTGCACCGACGGCGTGTCCGAGCAGCTCTACTTCCGCGCGCTGCGGGAGCTGCCGATCGCGCTGGACGACTACGCGGGCAAGACCGTGCTGGAGATCGGCAGCGGCGCGGGGGAGGGGCTGAACTTCCTGTCCCGCGCGGCTCCCGGCGGCCGGTTCCTCGGCGTCGAGCTGTCCCCGCTGGCCGTGCGGCGGTCCAACGCCCTGCTGTCCCGCGGTGACCAGCTGCGCTACGTCCAGGGCGACGCGGAGGCGCTGCCGCTGGGCGACGCCGAGGTCGACGTCGTGATCAGCGTGGAGAGCTCGCACAACTACCCGCACCCGGAGCGGTTCATCGCCGAGGTGGCCAGGGTCCTCAAGCCCGGCGGGTACTTCTCCTACCTCGACGGCTTCACCGAGCACCGCTACGACGTCACCACGCTGCTCAAGCGGGACGTGCCGGGCTTCGAGTGGCTGTCCGAAGAGGACATCTCCGAGCAGGTGCGGGCGGGCATCCGCAAGCGGATGGCGCCGGGCAGCCACTTCCGGCGGGTCGCCGAGGTGGGCAACACCAGGCTCAGGAGGCACGTCGCCTTCCAGATGCAGGCGACGACGATGGGCAGCCCGTTCATCGGGATGGAGACCAGCCCGGTCGTGCGGGCGATGCAGAAGCTGGGGCGGGTGCCCTCGGCGTGGACGCTGCCCGTGGAGTCCTACGTCCACAGCGTGGCCCGCAGGCGTTCGGAGTAGCCGACCCCCGACCGAGGAGATGAGGCAGACCATGGATGCTCTCGCAGCGGCCGCGGTGCGCGGCGCAGGCGCGGACGAACTGCTCGGGCACCCGGTGCCCGAGCGGTACCGGGCGGCGCACACCCGCGCCGAGGACACCGACATGTTCCAGGGCGTCGAGGACAAGGACGTCCGCAAGTCCATCAGGGTCGGCGAGGTGCCGATGCCGGAACTCGCGCCGGACGAGGTGCTGGTCGCGCTGATGGCCAGCTCGATCAACTACAACACGGTGTGGTCGGCCACGTTCGACCCGGTGCCGACCTTCGCGTTCCTCAAGCACTTCGGGCGCGAGGGCGGCTGGGCGCGGCGGCACGACCAGCCGTTCCACGTCCTCGGCTCGGACGCGTCCGGCGTGGTCGTGCGCGCCGGTGTCGGCGTGCGGCGCTGGCAGGTCGGCGACCGCGTGGTCGTCACCCCGGTGCACGTGGACGACCAGGAACCGGCCGTGCAGAACGACGGCATGATCGGCACGTCGCAGCGGGCGTGGGGGTACGAGACGAACTACGGCGGTCTCGCGCACTACGCGGTCGTGCGGGCCAGCCAGCTCGTCCCCAAGCCCGCGCACCTCACGTGGGAGGAGGCCGCCAGCACCCCGGTGTGCGCGGCCACCGCCTACCGGATGCTCATCAGCGAGCGCGGCGCCAGGATGAAGCTCGGCGACGTCGTGCTCATCTGGGGCGCCGCGGGCGGACTGGGCGCGTTCGGCGTGCAGATGGTGAAGCAGGCCGGTGGTGTCGCGGTCGGCGTCGTCGGGTCCGAGGAGAAGGCGGACCTGGTGCGCAAGCTGGGCTGCGACGTGGTGATCGACCGGTCCGAGATCGGCATGGGCGACCCCGGCGACCCCAGCGCGGTGCTGAAGGCGGGCAAGAGGATCGGCTCCATCATCCGCAAGGAGACCGGGGAAGACCCGCACATCGTGTTCGACCACGTCGGCCGGGCCACGTTCGGCATCTCGATGTTCGTCGCCCGCCGCGGCGGCTCGGTGGTCACCTGCGGGTCGAGCACCGGCTACCAGCACACCTACGACAACCGCTACCTGTGGATGAAGCTCAAGCGGCTGATCGGCAGCCACGGCGCGAACCTCCAGGAGCAGTGGGAGTCCAACCGGCTGTTCGACCTCGGGCAGGTGCTGCCGGTGCTGTCGGAGGTGCACTCGCTGGACGGTGTCGGCGAGGCGGCCAGGGTCGTGCAGACCAACAGCCACACCGGGAAGGTCGGGGTGCTCTGCCTCGCACCCGAGGCCGGTCTCGGCGTGAGCGACCAGGCCAAGCGGGACCGGCTGGCCGCCCTCCGGCCGCCGGTGCTGGAGACCAGGATCCGGACGTGACGCGGAGGGGCGGCCCCCTGGCCGGGGCCGCCCCTCACGTCACACCACCGGAACCGCTAGCCGGTGAACGTGTAGGCGCGGTCGACGGCCACCGCCGCCAACCGGGCCGGGGCGTCGGCCGTCGTGCCCTGGGCCCAGACCACCTCGCCGTTCGGGCGGAAGTTCGTCGCCACCCTGATGCCGAACCGGTCCAGCTCGGTGAAGACGACCACGCCGCCGCGGTGGTCGCCCGCCGCGCCGGTGCACCTCTCCCGCTCGCAGAGCTGCTCCGGCGAGTCGGTGTGGTGGCCGGGAGCGTGGACCTGCGTGTACACGGTGGCGTTCCGGTCCGGGTAGGTGATCGCGACGGCGTTGACCATGTACTGCATGTCGTCGAAGACGCCCTCCGCCTCGCCGCCCCACGCGCCCGCCGTCACGGTCCGCGCGTCGGGGAAGAGCGACGGGAAGGTCTGCCGCTGGTGCTCGGAGAACCCGTCGGCCTGCTCCTGGAGCTCCGCCTTCGTCTTGTGGACCGGCGTGACCTCCGCGGGCGGCCACGGGTAGCTCGGCCGGGCGGTCGCCGCGGGAGTGAGGCCGATCAGTGCCACGGCGGTCAGAACGGCCGCCGACGTCGTCTTGCGCATGGTGCCCCCAAGGGTCGTGGTGTGCTCGCACACGGGAACACGCGTCAAGATCGAAAAGGGTTGCCCCGCGATCGGGGGCGCTCAGCCGAGCGCGCGCACGGCGTGCTCGGCCAGCAGCACCTGGCACATCTCGGTGCTGCCCTCGATGATCTCCATCAGCTTCGCGTCGCGGAAGGCGCGGGCCACCACGTGCCCGTCCCGCGCGCCCGCGGACGCGAGCACCTGGACCGCCGCCGCGGCACCGCGAGCCGCGAGCCGCGCGCTCTCGTTCTTCGCCAGCAGCGTGGAGATCACCGACTCCGGCGACCCGCTGTCCCAGCAGCGGCTCGCGTGCTCGCACAGCAGGGTCGCCACGTGCGCGCCGGTGACCAGCTCCGCCAGGTGCCGGGCCACGAGCTGGTGCTCGGCCAGCGGTTTGCCGAACTGCTCGCGGGTGGCGGCGTGCCGCACGGCCGCGTCGCGGCACGCGCGCAGGATGCCGACGCAGCCCCAGGCGACCGACTTGCGGCCGTAGGCCAGCGCCGACGCGACCAGCAGCCCGAGCCCCGCGCCCGCGCCGAGCACCGCCGACGAGGGCACCCGGACCGAGTCCAGGAACACCTCGGCGTGCCCGGCCGCGCGGCAGCCCAGCGGGTCGGCGACCCGCTCGACCCGGACGCCCGGCGAGCCGACCGGCACCACGACCGCGGCGCCACCGCCCTCCGAGTACCGGCCGAACACCACGACGAGGTCCGCGTAGGCGGCGGCCGTGACCCACACCTTGTGCCCGTCGACGACCACCGAGTCGCCGTCCTGGCGGATCGTCGTGGACATCGCGGCCAGGTCGCTGCCCGCGTGCGGCTCGCTGAACCCGACGGCGGCCAGCTCACCGCCGGTCAGCCTGCGCAGGTACTCCGCGCGCTGGGCGCGTTCCCCGAGGCGCTGCACGGTCCAGGCCGCCATGCCCTGCGACGTCTGGACGCTGCGCAGGGAACTGCACAGACCGCCGGTGTGGGCGGTGAACCCGCCGTTGGCCAGGCTCGTCCAGCCGAGGCCGCCGTGCTCGACGGGGACCTCCGCGCACAGCAGGCCGTCCGCGCCGAGCCCGCGCAGCAGGTCGACCGGCAGCACACCCGCCCGGTCCCATCCGTCCGCCCGGTCGCCGACCAGGTCCGCCAGTCGGGCGGCGGGCACGGCGGTCGGATCGCCCGCCGTGCCCTGCTCGTCGGTCGCCGCAGCGGTCACGCTCATGCCAGGCCCTCTTCGCGGTCTCGGGAGTCGGGCGGCGAACTGCCGCCGTGACCAGGGTCCGTACCGCGCCTAGCTCCCCGATAGCGGCGTTCCGTCAGCCGAAGCTGGGCGAGCCGATCAGCCGCCACCTGTTCTCCAGGTGGTTGGTCAGGATCGAGGTGCGGACCGGTGCGGAGGTCGGTGCCGCGACGCGGACGTGGTCCGGGTTGTCGGCGGTGCGCAGGATGTGCTGCTGGACGTGGCGGAGTTCTTCGCCGGGTTCGCTGCCGAGTTGTTCGACGAGCATCTTGCGGATGGTCAGGAAGGCGGCGAGGGCGTCGGATTGGCGGCCCGCGCCGTGCAGG
>NZ_DASUSQ010000158.1:0-9451 GCF_036375055.1 Umezawaea sp. | reverse complement strand
GAGGGCGCGCCAGCGGCGGAACCTGCTGGCGACGACGCTGTTGTCGCAGGGTGTGCCGATGCTGCTGCACGGTGACGAGTTCGGCCGCACGCAGCACGGCAACAACAACGCCTACTGCCAGGACACGGAGATCTCCTGGGTCGACTGGAGCCTCGCGGACCAGAACAAGGACCTGGTCGAGTTCACGGCGGCGTTGACGGCCTTCCGCAAGCAGCACCCGGTGCTGCGCAGGCGGAGGTTCTTCGCGGGCAAGCCGATCCGCAGTGGTGACGACCTGCGGGACATCGCGTGGTTCACGCCCGAGGGCGAGGAGATGACCGAGCACAACTGGGGCGACGACTTCGGCCGCTGCGTCGTGGCGTTCCTCAACGGCGAGGGCATCCCGGACCTGGACCAGCGGGGTGTGCGGGTGGTGGACGACTCGTTCCTGCTGGCGTTCAACGCCCACCACGAGGACATCGAGGTGACGCTGCCCGAGGAGAGCTACGGTCCGATGTGGAGGGTCGTCGTCGACACCGCCACCGGCCAGGTGGGCGGTGAGGGGGAGTCGTTCCCCGCGTCGGGACGCGTCACGCTGCCGTCCAGGTCGCTCGTGGTGCTGCAACGCGTCGAGTGAGGGGGACGGCCGTGGCGCAGGTCTTCATCCAGCCGTCCTACGGGACCCCCGAGGCACGCCGGTACGGGACGGTGAGCCTGGACCGGGGCGTGCCGTTCGCGGACGCCCCCTACGCGGACCTGCTGGACCCGGCGGACCTCGCCGGGCTGGTGGCCGCGCACCCGGAGGGCCGCGCGCGGTTCTGGGGCGCCACGGCCAAGCACGACAGGCGGATGGACACCGTGGTGGCCGGTGACGTCGTGCTGCTCACCGGTCGCAAGCACGTGCGGGCGATCGGTGAGGTCGGGTACCGGTTCCGCGACCCCGCGTTCGCGCGGCGCCTGTGGAACCCCGATCCCGGCAAGTGCGTCTGGGACAACGTCTACAGCCTGCGCGGGTACTGGCCCGCGCTGGTGCCCTACGAGGCGATCTGGGCGCTGCCGGGGTTCACCGGGGGCGACAACTTCATGGGGCTGCGGTTCCTGGACGCCGAGAGGTCGGCGGCGGTCCTCGCCCTCACCGCCGCGGATCGGCCGGGTGCCCGGTGACGGGTTCCGGTCAGGGGGTGCCGAACCGGTCGCGGAGCCAGGCGAGCTGGTGGGTCTGGTGGTGGGCCTCGCCGCCCTCGTGGTGGTTGAACGGGTACACGTCGATGTCCCTGTCCTCGTTGCCCAGCGCGTTGAACGCGGCGAAGACGCCGGACGGCGGGCAGATGGTGTCGCGCAGGCCCGTGGCGAACAGGGCCGGGACGGTCGTGCGGGCCGCGAAGTTGACCGCGTCGAAGTAGGACAGGGAATCCAGGACCCGGTCGGCCGAATCCCGGTGCACGGCCAGGTACTGCACGATCTCGGCGTAGGGGTGGGCGTCGGTGATCGTGATGGCGCGCTCCACGTGGCACAGCAGCGGGGAGCTGGCCAGCAGGGCGGCGGTCCGCTGGTTGAGGGCCGCCGCCGCGATGGCCAGTCCGCCGCCCTGGCTGTTGCCCACCACGGCGATGCGGGTGTCGTCCACGTCGGGCAGGGCGGCGGCGGCGTCCACGGCGCGGGCGGCGTCGGTGATCAGGCGGCGCAGGTAGGCGGTGCTCGGGTTGGTGATGCCGCGGGTGAGGAAGCCCGGAGCGGCCGGGGCCGAGCCGATCGGGTCCGGTGTGTCGCCGCCGCTGCCGTACTGGCCGCCCTGGCCCCTGGCGTCGACGAGCAGGTGTGCACAACCGGCGGCGGGCCAGAGCAGTCGTTCCACGGGCAGGCCCCGCCCCCGGCCGTAGCCGACGTACTCGACCACCACGGGGAGCCGCCTGCCCTCGGTGCCCGCGGGCCGGGTGTACCAGGCGCGGACGTGGTGGCCCGCGAAGCCGGTGAAGGTGACGTCCCAGGTGGTGACGAGGGACAGGCCGGTGGCCACCGGTACCACGCCGACCAGGGGGTCGTGCTCGGCGGCCTCGGCGAGGGTCGTGGTCCAGAAGTGGAGGTGGTCCGACGGCTTGCGCACCGTCGGCCGGTAGTTCTCCAACTCGGTCAGCGGCAGGTCGAAGAGGGCCATGTCCGTCCTTCTAGGAGGGTGGTCGGGACGTGCTCTCGCGGACGATCAGCTCGGTGGCCAGGTCGATCCGCTCGTTGCGCGGGCGTTCACCCCTGGCGAGGGTGAAGACCATCTCGGCGGCGGTGGTCGCCATGTCCCGCAACGGCTGGCGCACCGTCGTGAGGGGCGGGCCGATCCACTCGGTCACGTCCAGGTCGTCGTAGCCGACGATGGACAGGTCGCCGGGGATGGACAGGCCGAGTTCGCGGGCCGCCCGCATCACGCCCAGGGCCTGGAAGTCCGAACCCGCGAAGATGGCCGTGGGGCGGTCGGGGCGGCTCAGCAGCGCCAGGCCGTGGTCGTAGCCGCCGTGGACGTAGAAGTCGCCGTGGCGCACCAGGTCCGGGTCGGTGGGGAGGTTCGCCTCGTCCAGCGCGCTGCGGTAGCCGTCGACCCTCGCCCTGCTGCACATCATCGTCGTGGGGCCGGAGATGACCGCGATCCTGCTGTGCCCCAACGAGATCAGGTGACGGGTGGCCGCCAGTCCGCCGGACCAGTTGGCCGAGCCGACGGTGGGGACGCCCGGCTGCGGCTCACCCGCCGTGTCCAGCACGACGAACGGGATGTTGCGGGTGGTGAGCTGGTTGCGCTGCTCCTCGTCCAGGCCCGCCAGGACGAGGATGACGCCGAGCGGTCGCCGGGTGAGCAGGTCGTCGAACCACTCGCGGCGCGGGCGGTGCTCGCCGCCGAGCTCGGACAGCACGACGGCGGCGCGCTCGGTCGCCGCGGCCTGCTCCACGCCGCGGATGATCTCCGTGGCCCACGCCGAGTGCATCTCGTGGAACACCAGGTCGATGAGGGCGGGCCGCGACGACTCGCGCGCCCGGCGGCGGCGGTAGCGCCGCTGCTCGATGACGCTCTCGACGCGCGCCCTGGTCTCGGCGGCGACGTCCGGTCGGCCGTTGAGGACCTTGGAGACGGTGGGGATCGACACGCCCGCCTCGGCGGCGATGGAGGCGATGGACGCGGGCTGCGGGCTGGCCGCGTCCGACGGGTCGGCACCTGTTCCGAGCGGCGTGCTCATGCTGACCCCTTGTCCTGCGTCGATAACGGCACCTCGAAGTAGTCCTAAAGTTTCGGTGCTGGAGCGTAAAGGTAAAAGAGGTCCGATGCCAGTGATCTTTCTGGCGTAGCTGGTCACATATATGAACAGAGCAGGGGTGATGACCTGCGGAAGTCTCCTCTGAGAAATCCAGGTCGCCTGTTGACGGTCTCGGTTCAGGCCCCTACGGTCACTTCACCGGACCGAAGTATCGGGGATGCCCTCGATACTTTCGGGTTGTCACGACGACGTGATCGGGAGGTGCCTGGTCGATGGCGGACAGGACGACCGGGGGCGCCGACGGCGAGACACCCGTGTGGCGGGACGTTCGCCGTCCGGCCCAGGAGCGGGTGGACGCGCTCGTCGCCGCGATGACCCCGAGGGAGAAGCTCGCCCAGCTCGTCGGGGTCTGGGTCGGCGCCGATCCCGAGGGCGGGGAGGTCGCCCCGCACCAGTCGGACCTGACCGGCGACCCCGTGGTGTGGCAGGACGTCATCGCCTCCGGCCTCGGCCAGCTCACCCGTCCGTTCGGCACCCGGCCGGTGGCGCCCTCGGCGGGCGCGCGGTCGCTGGCCCTCTCGCAGGCGCAGGTCGTGGCGGCGGGCCGGTTCGGCATCCCCGCGCTGGTGCACGAGGAGTGCCTGACCGGGTTCGCCGCCTGGCGGGCCACCACCTACCCGGCCCCGCTGTCCTGGGGCGCCTCCTTCGACCCCGACCTGGTCGCGGAGATGGCGCGGCTGGTCGGCGGGTCCATGCGCGCGGTGGGGGTGCACCAGGGGTTGGCGCCGGTCCTGGACGTCACGCGCGACTACCGCTGGGGCCGCACCGAGGAGACCATCGGCGAGGACCCGTACCTCGTCGGAACCGTGGGCACGGCGTACGTCCGCGGCCTGGAGGACGCCGGGATCGTCGCCACGCTCAAGCACTTCGCCGGGTACTCGGCGTCGCGCGCGGGCCGCAACCTCGCGCCGGTGGCGATCGGCGCGCGGGAACTCGCGGACGTCGTGCTGCCGCCGTTCGAGATGGCCGTGCGCGACGGCCGCGCGCGGTCGGTCATGAACTCCTACAGCGAGGTCGACGGGATGCCCGTCGCCGCCGACGGAGACCTGCTCACCGGGCTCCTGCGCGACACCTGGGGGTTCACCGGGACCGTGGTGTCGGACTACTTCGCCGTCAAGTTCCTCGAAACGCTGCACGGCGTCGCGGCCGACGAGGGTGAGGCCGCCGTGCTCGCGCTGACCGCGGGCATCGACGTCGAACTGCCCACGGTGCGGTGCTTCGGCGAACCGCTGCGCCTGGCCGTCGACCGCGGTGACGTCGACGAGGCGGTGGTGGACCGCGCGCTGCGGCGCGTGCTCGCGCAGAAGGTCGAGCTGGGCCTGCTGGACCCGGACTGGACACCCCTGCCGGAGGACGTCGACGGGGTGGAGCTGGACACGCCGCGGTCCCGCGACGTCGCGCTGCGGCTGGCGCGGGAATCCGTCGTGCTGCTGGCGAACGACGACCACGTGCTGCCGCTGCGGGCGGGGGCGGCGGTGGCGGTCGTCGGGCCGCTGGCCGACGACCCGATGGCGCTGCTCGGCTGCTACTCGTTCCCCGCGCACATCGGCGTGCGCCACCCCGGCACCGCGCTGGGGCTGGAGGTCCCGACCGTGCTGTCGGCGCTGCGTGACGCGCTCGGCCCGGTCGCCCACGCCCGCGGCTGCGAGGTCCGGTCCGACGAGGCCGACTTCACCGAGGCCGTCGCGGTGGCGCGGGAGGCGGACGTCTGCGTCGTGGCCGTCGGCGACCTGGCCGGGCTGTTCGGCGGCGGCACGTCCGGCGAGGGCTGCGACGTGACGGAACTCGTGCTGCCCGGCGCGCAGGCCGACCTCGTGCGCGCCGTCGCGGCGACCGGGACCCCGGTGGTGCTGCTGCTGATCACCGGCAGGCCGTACGCGATCGGCGACCTCGCGGACGAGGTCGCCGCGGTCGTGCAGACGTTCTTCCCCGGCCAGCTCGGCGGCCGGGCCGTCGCGGACGTGCTGACCGGCGCCGTGTCGCCGTCGGGGAGGCTGCCGGTGAGCATCCCGGCCGACGCCTCCGGGCAGCCGGGCACCTACCTGTCCGCGTCGCTCGGACTGCGCTCCGAGGTGTCCACGGTCGACCCGACGCCCGCGTTCCCCTTCGGCCACGGGCTCGGGTACGGCACGTTCACCTGGTCGCCGCCGCGGGCGTCCGGCTCCACGTGGGCCGTGGACGGCCACGTCGAGGTGGAGCTGGAGGTGCGCAACCCCGGCGACCGCGCGGGCGCCGACGTCGTGCAGCTCTACCTGCACGACCCCGTCGCCCAGGTGACCAGGCCGGTCGTGCGGCTCGTCGGCTACGCCAGGGTTCCGCTGGCGGCGGGCGACGGAGCGCGGGTCGTGTTCCGCGTCCCCGCCGACGTCACGTCGTTCACCGGCCGCGACGGGCGGCGCGTCGTCGAGCCCGGCGCGGTGCGGCTGCTGGTGTGCCGCTCCAGCGCCGACGTGCACGGCGAGGTGGACCTGGTGCTCACCGGCCCGCTGCGCGAGGTCGACCACACCCGCGACCGGACCACCGCGGTGACCGTGACCCCGGCCGGGCGGGAGGTCGTGGTCGCATGATCGTCGACACGAGGGGACCGGAGGTCCAGCCTGAGGGGACCACCGCGCGCAGGACGCCCGAGCGGGTCCGGCGCACGTGGCGCAAGGCTCTGCGGAGGGACTGGCAGCTCTACTCGCTCGCCCTGCTGCCGCTGCTGTTCTTCCTGGTCTTCCGCTACTTACCCATGGTCGGCAACGTGATCGCGTTCCGCCGGTTCGTGCCCGGCGGTGACCTCTTCGGCGAGACGTGGGTCGGCCTGCGGTACGTCAAGATCTTCCTGAGCGACCCCACGTTCTGGCAGGTGTTCGGCAACACGTTCATCCTGGGCGCGCTGACGCTGCTGTTCTGCTTCCCGCTGCCGGTCGTGCTGGCCCTGCTGCTCAACGAGGTCCGCTCCCGCCTGTTCAAGCAGTTCGTGCAGACCGTGTCGTACCTGCCGCACTTCCTGTCGCTGGTGATCGTCGCCGGGATGGTGCTCCAGCTGACCTCCGTCGAGGGCACGGTCAACCAGGTCATCGGGGCGTTCGGCGGTGAGCCCATCGCCTTCACGCAGGACGCGGACTGGTTCCGCACGATCTACGTCTCCTCCGAGGTCTGGCAGACCGTCGGGTGGGGCACGATCCTCTACCTCGCCGCGCTGACGACCATCGACGACCAGCTCTACGAGGCAGCCCGGATCGACGGCGCCAACCGGTGGAGGCAGACGTGGCACATCACGCTGCCGGGCATCCGGCCGACGATGGTGACGCTGCTGATCCTCAACATCGGCACGTTCATGGCGGTGGGCTTCGAGAAGATCCTGCTGCTGTACAACCCGCTGACCTACCCGACGGCCGACGTGATCTCCACCTACCTGTACCGGGTCGGCCTGGTGTCGAACAACTTCAGCTACGCCGCGGCGATCGGCCTGTTCGAGTCGATCATCGGCCTGACGCTGGTCCTGTCCGCCAACGCGATCTCGCGCCGCACAGTGGGGACGAGCCTGTGGTGATCACCCCGCCCACCGAACTCGCCGAGCGGGTGACCAAGCCCGCGGTCGTGCGACCCACGCGCGTCGGCGACACGCGGGGCTACCGGGTCTTCCGCGTGGTCAACGTCGCCGTCCTGCTCGTGGTCGTCGCGCTCACGCTCTACCCGTTCGTCAACATCGTGGCGCAGTCGTTCAGCGACGAGCAGGCCATCCGCACGGGCGGGGTGAACCTGCTGCCGCAGGGCTTCAACGTGAAGACCTACGAGGTCATCATCTCCGACTCGGCCTTCTGGAACAGCTACCTCAACACCGTCGTCTACACGGTGACCGCCACGCTGATCTCGCTGGTGCTGACGACGACCTACGCGTACGTGCTGTCCAAGCACCACCTGAAGGGGCGCGGCACGCTCGTCGGCATCGCGGTGTTCACGATGTTCTTCAACGGCGGACTGATCCCGAACTACGTGCTGATCTCCGAGCTGGGCATGAAGAACACGATCTGGGCGGTCGTGCTGCCCAACGCGATCAGCGTGTTCAACCTGCTGGTGATGAAGGCGTTCTTCGAGGCGATGCCGAAGGAGCTGGAGGAGGCGGCGACGGTCGACGGCCTCAACACCTACGGGGTGCTGTTCCGGATCGTGCTGCCGCTGTCGAAGGCCGTGATCGCGACGATGGTCCTGTTCTACGCGGTGGCGAACTGGAACTCGTGGTTCTCGGCGTTCCTGTACTTCGACCGCGCGGACCTGTTCCCGGTCACGGTCTACCTGCGCAACATGGTCGCGGGCGCCACGACGGCGGCGTCCATGGGCAGCGACCAGGGTGACGTCGCGCAGGTCAACTCCAACATCAAGGCGGTGACCATGGTGCTCACCGTGCTGCCGGTCCTCGCGATCTACCCCTTCATCCAACGGTACTTCGTGTCGGGCGTGATGCTCGGCGCGGTCAAGCAGTAGCTCGCGCTCCGCACGTCGACGACGGTGTCACACCCTGAGGAGAGCCAGATGCGAACGAAGTGGAACCGCTTAACGACGGCGTTGGCGGCCGCCGGTCTCGTGGTGGGCCTGGCGGCGTGCAGCGAGGGCGAGGGGGCGTCCGGCGGTGTCGACCTCGACGGCAAGCGGGTCGCGTCGATGACCGACTACAAGGAGGGCGACCAGTTCAGGGCGACCGAGCCGGTCGAGTTCCGGGTGCTCTACAGCGACCACCCCAACTACCCGGTGAAGGACGACTGGCTGCTGTGGTCGGAGATCACCAAGCGCACCAACGTGAAGGTCACGCCGACGATCGTGCCGTCGAGCGACTACGAGCAGAAGCGGAGCCTGGTCGTCGGCGCGGGGGACGCGCCGGAGATCATCGCCAAGACCTACCCCAACCAGGAGGACGCCTTCGTCGCCTCGGGCGCGATCCTCGCGGTGAGCGACTACCTCGACCTGATGCCGAACCTGAAGGCCAAGATCGAGAAGTGGAAGCTGCAACCCGAGTTCGACACGCTGCGCCAGGACGACGGCAAGTTCTACCTGCTGCCCGGCGTGCACGAGGCGCCGTGGCCGGACTACACCCTCACGTTCCGCACCGATGAGCTGACCAGGCTCGGCCTGGCCACGCCGAAGACGTGGGACGAGGTCCACACCGTCCTCAAGGCGATCAAGGCCGCGCACCCGGACAGCTACCCGCTGTCTGACCGGTTCGAGGGCAAGAACATCCTCAACGTGGCCTCGCAGTCGTTCGGCACCACGGCGGGCTGGGGCTACGAGCAGACGCAGTGGAACGAGAGCACGGGCAAGTTCGAGTACACCGGCGCGACCGCCGAGTACAAGGGCCTGGTCGAGTTCTTCCACAAGCTCGTCGCCGAGGGGCTGATGGACCCCGAGAGCTTCACGCAGAAGGACGAGCCCGCGATCCAGAAGTTCGCCACCGGCAAGTCCTTCGCGATCAGCGGCAACGCGCAGACCATCGTCAACGACTACCGCCCGGCGATCAAGAACATCCCCGGCGCGACCGTCGCGAAGATCCCGATCCCCGCCGGGCCCAAGGGCGACGTCCTGCGCATCACCCGCCTGGAGAACGGTCTGATGATCTCCGCGAAGGCCGTCGAGAGCGACAGGTTCGTCTCGATGATGCAGTTCATCGACTGGCTGTGGTACTCCGACGAGGGCGCCGAGTTCGTCAAGTGGGGCGTGCTCGGCACCACGTACGACAAGGACGCGTCGGGCAAGCGCGCGCTCAAGCCGGACATCGGGTTCGGCGGCATGAACCCGGACGCGCCGAAGAAGCTCCAGAGGGACTTCGGCTTCCAGGGCGGCGTCTTCTCCTACGGCGGCAGCACCGAGCTCCTCCGGTCGATGTTCACCGAGGAGGAGCTGGTCTTCCAGAAGGCCGTGGCCGGGAAGAAGAACCGGCCGCTCGCGCCCCCCGCCCCCCTCAGCGACGAGGAGCGCGAGCAGGCCACCCTCTGGGAGACCCCGCTCAAGGACCTCACCTCGCAGGCCACGCTCCAGTTCATCCTCGGCGACCGGGACCTGTCCACGTGGGACGCCTACGTGCAGGAGCTGGACGCCAAGGGGATGGGCCAGTACGTGCGGCTCGTCAACGGCGCGCACGAGCGGTACAAGCAGAAGAACGGCTGACCCCCGCGGGCCGGTCGCTCCGGCGACCGGCC
>NZ_DASUSQ010000157.1:0-48153 GCF_036375055.1 Umezawaea sp. | reverse complement strand
CCCACGAGGGGCCCGGCGCGGAGGAACGCGTCGGGCCCCTCGAACCTCCGCCCGCGGGCGGTTCAGGCCGTGATGGGGATCTGGGCCCGCACCTCCCAGCCGTCGCCCGAGCGGGTGCCCGCGGTGAACGTCCCACCCAGCAGTTCGACGCGTTCGCGCATGCCGACGAGCCCGTAGCCGCCGGACCCGCCGACCGGCGCCTGCCTCGTGCCGCGCCCGTTGTCGGCGACGCGGACGTGGACCGCGCTCTCCCTGGTGGACACCGACACCTCGACCCTGGTCACGTCGGTGGCGTGCTTGCGGGAGTTGGTCAGCGACTCCTGGACCAGGCGCAGCACCGAGCGCTCGAACTCGGGCGGGACCTGCTCGGCCCGGTCGAACTCCAGGTGGACCGGGAGGCCGGACTCCTCGGTCACGGCCCGGACGTCGGCGGCGAGGTTGCTGGTCGAGCCGACCGACCCCGAGCCCGCGGGCTCCGAGCCGCGCAGCGTGCCGACGAGCTTGCGCATGGCGGCAAGCGCCTCCGTGCCGCTGTTGGTGATCACCGGCAGGACCTCGCGGGCCGCGTCCGGGTTCAGCTCCAGCACCGCCTCGGCGGCCTGCGAGTGCACGACGATGCTCGTCACGTAGTGCGCGACCACGTCGTGCAGCTCGCGGGCCAGCGCCATCCGCTCGGCGTGCTGCGCCGCCAGCACCTCCGCCTCGACCGACTGCCTGCGCTCCCGGTCGCGCGACCGGAAGTACAGGCCGGTGCCGACCGAGATGATCAGGAACACGGTGCCGCCGATGACGTTGGGCCACAGCTCGGGCCCGTACGTCTTGGGGCCCTCGCCCCAGTCGATCTGGTAGTCGGGCCTGATCCACGTGGTCGCGGCGATCGTGGCGACCAGGACCACCACGCCCAGCGCCGCCCGCCACCTCGGGGCCTCGCGGACCAGGATCGCGATCAGCGCCATCAGCGCGGCGGTCTCGGTGATCAGGAGCTTGCCGACGATCGGCGGGGACACCCCCAGGCCGCTCAGCCTGAGCACCGCGGAGCCGATCACCAGGGTCGCGGCCGCGGTGAGCGCGGCGTCGAACGGACGGCGCGGCGTCAGCACCGCGATCACGCACAGCACGACCACGCCGGGCAGCTGCCAGGACCGCGAGCCGAGGTCGAACGTGCTCGCCGCGTCCAGGGCCAGCAGGATGAGCAGGGCACAAGCCAGGGGCCACTGACGTCTGACCATGGTCCGCCAGCTCAGGTTGGTGCTCTCCACGTGGACAACCTAGGTCCTGCGGGCTGATACCGCGTCCGACTCCGGTCGGGTCCCACATCAGCCGTAAGGCTGACCCCCGGTCACCGGAAAATACCCCGGTGGCCGATGTCGGATGACGTCGTGAACAGCGACTCTGGAGAGGCGGAGTTCGGGGAAACGGAGGACGTCATGTTCACGGTTGTCGCTACTTGGTTCGGTGCGGTGCTCGGTCTGCTGGTGCTCGTTCTGATGGCCCTATCAGGCGTGATGGTCGACTCGCAGCGCTGAGGAAATCGCCGGGAATTACCGGTGTGTAATTAGGTGGATTCGTCGGCGTGCAGGCCGCTCGAACGATCCTGGTGGTGCTTGAGCAGTTCCGCCAATCGCCCTGGGGATTGCGGTTGGGTGGTTTCCGCGGCCGTTCCGGAAAAACGAGCCGGGCCACCGGTGCGCGCGCGCCGCGCCGCACCGGGGTCGAGGCGGAAGGTCGGGCGGTTGCCGGTGTGCCGCTGCCTGCCGCGCAACCACGACAGCCGGTGCAGCGATTCGGCGTGGTGGTCGGTGATGGTGACCTCGGCGCGGTCGAACGAGTGCAGCACCGCGCGGTTCAGCTCGACGACGGCCCGGTCGCGCCACAGCGTGCGCTCGGAGCTGGTGTCCAGGCCAAGGGCTTGCGCGACGGGTTTCGCGGCGGCGTAGCCGTGCTCGTCGGCGAGGCTGCGGGTGCCGATCTCGGAGCCGACGAACCACGAGTTGAACGGCGCGGCGGGGTAGGTGATGCCGCCGATGGACAGGCGCATGTTGCCGATCACCGGCACCGCGTGCCAGCGCAGGCCGAGCTGCGCGAACCACGGCAGGTCGGGGTGCTCGACGGGCACCTCGTGCACCACCTCGGGCGGCAGGGTGAACAGTCGAGGGCCCTCGTGGGCGGTCTCCACGACGAGCGGGAGCACGTCGAACCGGCCGCGGTCGGCGGGTGCCCGCCAGCCCATGCCCAGCACGGCGTCGGTGAACGCGGCGTAGCGCGGGTCTCCGAGCCCGTCGGAGTACCCGGCGTACCGGATGAGCTGCTCGTTCCAGATGCACGGGCCGGGGCCCGACGGCGAGTCCGGGGCGAACACGGTGATCAGCGGCTTGATCTCACCGCCGTTGGTGGCGAGCCGCAGGTGCTCGACGCACTCGCCCGCCACCGCCGCCGCGTTGCGGAAGCCGCGCAGGTCGCGCACCTTCAGCCTGCGCCACGGCAGCCCGCTGGTGCACCAGCCGCTGTCGCGCATCGCGATGCGGGCGCCGTAGGACAACTCCTGTGCGGTGTGCCGGTAGGTGCCGGTCGTCGCCACTTCCGCCCGCACGTCCGCGAGCCGGGCGCTGACGGCGCCCGCCTCGGGGTGTGCGACGTGGAACATGCGGAGGAAGCCCTCCGCGGCATCGAGGTCTGCTGCCTCGGGGAGCGTGCGTGCTCCGTTGTGGACTGCGGTCACGGTCGGTAACCGTAGTTGCGCTGAGCATTAACTCGTCACTGCCAGACGGGGCACTCCGGGTGATCAACAGTGACCACCCCATCTAGCGATCTAGAAACCCTCAGTGGTGGTACATCGACCACTGAGGGTCGCGGCTTGAGTACACGGTCAGGTGAGCGTGTTCCGCAGGAACATCAGATCGTGGCTGATCCGGCCCTCTTCGACGGCGCGCTGCTCGAACTTGGTGACCGGCCGCCATTCGGGCCTCGGAGCCCATCCGCCGGGCTCGGCCGCGTGCGGGTTGTCGAGCTTCGGCTCGGCCGAGCAGACGGCCATCATCTGATCGGCGTAGTTCTCCCAGTCGGTCGCGAGGTGCAGCATCCCGCCGGGCACCAGCCGCGAGGCGAGCAGGGAGACGAAGTCGGGCTGCACGAGGCGGCGCTTGTGGTGCTTCTTCTTCGGCCACGGGTCCGGGAAGAAGATCCGCACCCCGGACAGCGAGGCCTCGGGGACGTGCTCGGTGATCAGGTCGACCGCGTCACCGCGCAGCAGGCGCAGGTTGTCGACGCCGAGCAGCTCCGCGCGCAGGATCAGCATCGCCAGGCCGGGCTTGTAGACCTCGACGGCCACGTAGTTGACGTCCGGGGCGTCGGCGACGAGCTGGGAGGTGGTCTCGCCCATGCCGGAACCGATCTCCAGCAGCACGGGGGCCTCGCGGCCGAACCAGCCGGAGAAGTCCACGGGCCCCTCGGGCAGTTCCTTGACGTCCCGGCCGAGGCGCTCCCAGTGGGTGTCCCACGCGCGCTGCTGGCCGACCGTCATCCGCTCACCGCGCTGGACGAAGCTGACGATGGAACGGTGGTTCGGCGGGGTCTGCTGGCTGGGGGTCACGACCGCACAGCCTACAAACCACGCCGAACCGCACGTCAGGCGATGTTCTCCAGGTCCTCGATCTGCTCCCGCAGATCGGCGGTGGTGAACGGGATGGGCTGCTGGAGCCCCGGTCCGCGGTGCACGGGCAGCAGGTCGACCCAGCCGGGGTGCAGGTCCGTGAACTGCACGGTCGTCGGCTCGGACGGGCCGTACACGCCGCTCTCCGACGGCACGAACTCCCAGTAGCCGACCTCGCCCTCGGACGCCCACGGCACGTACACCCATCCCGGACGGGCCGACAGCAGCGCGGTCACCTCGTCCTCGACGGCGAAGCCCGCGGCACGGGACGGCAGCTTGCCGCGGTGCAGCGCGCGCAGCCACCACGGCGACGGCGGGTTCTGCGTGACGGTGTGCACCGAGCGGAACAGCGCGAGCACCTGCTCCTCGTCGGCGCGGTGGATCCAGGCCCGCCTGCTCTCGGCGGGGCTCTGGGCCAGGGTGACGGTGTTCATGGCTTCGATGGCGTGGGACCATTCGAGGCCGACCATCGGTTCGACCCGCACGCCGTGTGCGCGCGGGCGGGCAAAGTCGGTCGCCGGGTATCCGGCAGTCGGGTTGGGATCGAGCACCGTCACGGGTTCACCTCCGCGGAGTTCCTTGACGGGGGGATAACCGATCGCGGGCACGGCCACACCTGGAGGGCACCGCGATGTACCAGGGCCGCACGCGATTCGTTGCTTTCCATCTGAGCCTGTCCTGAGCCGCTTGTCATGGCGCTGTGCCGGAGTTCACGTGGTGTTAACGGGTGCCTGGTGCCAGGTGCCCGGAATGAGGTTTTGGAAACATGGTGGACATGGAATATTTGTGATCCGCACCATGCTGTGAAAGGCACCACATCCAGGTTTGAAGTGTGCGGATGCTGATTTGGGGGCTCGGATGTCCGTGAGGGTTCTGGTTCTCGCGGTGCTCGCCCTGCTGTTCGTCACGCCACCGGTCCACGGTGCGTCGATCGAGGACGAGCAGTGGCACCTCGGAGCGCTGGACGCGTACGCGGCGCACGAGATCAGCCGGGGCGACGGCGTGGTCGTGGCCGTCGTGGACAGCGGGGTGGACGAGACCGTCGCCGACCTCTCGGGCCGGTTGCTGCCGGGCCGCGGCTTCGGGTCGGCCGCGGGCACCGACGGCGTGCGCGACACCGACGGCCACGGCACCTCCATGGCGACGCTCATCGCGGGCCGGGGCGACGGCGGCGCCCTCGGGATCGCGCCGGGCGCGAAGATCCTGCCGGTCGCGGCGGGCACGGACGGCGAGGACTTCCCCAGCGACTCCGTCACGGAGAGCGTCCGGTGGGCCGTCGACAACGGGGCTCGGGTGGTCAACCTGTCGCTCGGCACGCCGGTCGAGTCCACACCGGACCTGAAGGGCGCGGTCGAGTACGCGTTCGCCAACGACGTGGTGGTCGTCGCGGCCACCGGCAACGACGGCGCCCGGCACATCGGCGCGCCCGCGAACGTCCTCGGCGTCCTCGCGGTGTCCGGCACGGTCGAGGGCGGCGCGCCGTGGCCGTCGTCCAACACCGGGGCCCTCACCGTGCTCGCCGCACCCGCGCAGGACATCGTCACCGCGTCGCCCCTGTCCGTCTCGGAGAGCGGGTACTCGCAGGTGAGCGGTACGAGCGCGGCGGCGGCCCTGGTCTCCGGCGTCGCCGCGCTGGTGCGGGCGAAGTACCCGGACATGAGCGCGGCGGACGTGGTGAACCGGCTGGTCGCGAGCGCGACCGACATCGCCGGGCCCGGCCGCGACGAGGCGACCGGGTTCGGTCTGGTCAACCCGGTGGCGGCGTTGACGGCGACCGTGCCGCGGGTCGACCGCAACCCCCTGCTGCCCGGTGGGGTCGTCGTGCCGGGTGTCCCGGCCGCCGCCGACCCGGTGGACACCGGCACCCTGCTCGCGCTCGGCGCCGGGGTGCTGCTGCTCGCGGTGGTCGGCGGGCTGGTGCTGCTGCGCCGGGCCCGCGCGCGCCGGGGCCCGCGCATCGAGGTCGTGGCGGGGTGGGAGCCCCCGCCACCGGACGACGAGTTCTGGCGGCCGAAGTACTAGGCCCCGTGGTACTCCACCGACTCCTTGGTCAACTGCATGAACGCCTCCTCCAGCGAGCCGCGCTGCGGGCTCAGCTCGTGCAGCACGACCCCGTTGGCGGCGGCCAGCTCACCGATGCTCGCCGGGTCCATGCCGTGCACCACGAGCGCGCCGTCGATCGCGTCGCTGGTGACGGTCGCCGACCCGGCCAGCAGCTCCTGGAGCTTCGCCGCGTGCGGGGAGCGCACCCGGACGTTGTCCTCGGTGGCGTCCTTGATGAACTGCTCGGTGCTCGTCTGGGCGATCAGCTTGCCCTTGCCGATCACGATCAGCTCCTGCGCCGTCTGCGCCATCTCGGACAGCAGGTGGCTCGACACCAGCACCGTCCGGCCGTCGGCGGCCAGCCGGTGCATGAACTGCCGGATCCACACGATGCCCTCGGGGTCCAGCCCGTTGACCGGCTCGTCGAACAGCAGCACCTCCGGGTCGCCGAGCAGCGCGCCCGCGAGCCCGAGCCGCTGGGACATGCCCAGCGAGAAGCCGCCCGCGTTCCGCTTCGCGACGGCGGTCAGCCCGACCATCTCCAGCACCTCGTCGACGCGCCCGACGGAGATGTGGTTCGACTTCGCCAGCCACCGCAGGTGCGACCGGGCGGACCTGTTGGGGTGCACCCACTTCGCGTCCAGCAGCGCGCCGACCGTCCCGAGGGGACGCTTCAGCTCCGCGTACCGCTTGCCGTTGATGAGCGCCCGCCCCTTGTTGGGCGTGTCCAGCCCCAGGATCATCCGCATGGTCGTCGACTTGCCCGCGCCGTTCGGCCCGAGGAACCCGGTCACCCGGCCCGCCTCGACCGTGAAGGACAGGTCGTCGACCGCCACCGTGGGGCCGTAGTGCTTCGTGAGTCCCGCCGCTTCGATCATGACCACTCTCCGATCACGTCAGTTGTGCGTTGAACGAGTTCTACGCGTCCCGCCGCTTGACCACCACGAGCGCGACCACCAGGAGGCCGACGCAGACGGCGGCGTAGTAGGCCAGCGAGCCCCACGGGCCGAAGGGCTGGTCCGAACCCGTGCCCTCGGTGATGAACGACTGGTTGCCCGCGGTGAGGAAGTGGTCGGAGTTCCGGCCGATCAGCCAGCGCTGGACCTTCGGCCCGACCGTCGGGATGATCCCGACCAGGTTCTCCAGCAGCAGCGTGTAGACCAGCAGGACCGCCACGGCGGCCGCGGTCTGGCGGACCAGGAGGCCCACGGCGACGGCGAGCACGGCGGCGAGCGCGAACACCAGGCCGGTGCCCGCGACGTTGCGCCACTCGGCGGCGGAGTTGATGGCCATGTCGGCTTCGGGCCTGATCAGCGTGCCGATGCCCCACGACCCGAAGGCGATCACCTCGCCGACGGCGCCGGAGAGCAGCGCCACCACGGCGGTCTTGGCGAGCAGCGGCCGCACCCTGCTCGGCGCGGCGAGGAAGGTCGAGCGGATCGTGCCGAACCGGTACTCGGTGGTGACGGCGAGCGCGGCCATCACCATGAGCACGACCATGCCGAAGTTCGTGAACCCCTGCGACACCGGCACCGACAGCGGGAACCGCTCGTCGGTGTTGGCCGCGATCACGGCGGCCATGCCGATGGTGATCACCATCGCCAGCGCCGTGCACCACCAGGGTGAGCGCGTGCTGAAGAGCTTGATCCGTTCGACGGCGAGGAGCGTCACCTGGTCCATCCCCCGATCTCGGCGTTCGTGGCCGTAACCGTCGCGCACTCCGCTGATCTTCGCGAGTGGAGAAGACGAAGGAGCCCGGACCACACCCCGAAGGTGGCCCGGGCTCCCTCTCCCCCGTGTCCGACCAGCGGACGTCCCCTCAAACGTCCGCGGCGGTCGGATCCGTCCCCCGTTCCCCCTACGCGTCCCGCTTCTTGGCGACAGCGAGTG
Source organism: Umezawaea sp. (assembly GCF_036375055.1). Lineage (GTDB taxonomy): Bacteria > Actinomycetota > Actinomycetes > Mycobacteriales > Pseudonocardiaceae > Umezawaea. The sequence continues at coordinate 40,571 of NZ_DASUSQ010000157.1, read as the reverse complement.
CCACGACGAGCAGACCGACGCTGATGGCCGCGAAGTAGGCCAACGAGCCCCACGGTCCGAAGGGGAAGTCGAGTCGCGGCGGGCCTGCTCCCTCGGGGAGCGCGGCGCCGTCCGCGGTCAGGAAGTTGTTGGCGTGCATGAAGGGCATCCACTCCTGGATCTTCACGCCGATCTTCGGGATGAGCCCGATCAGGCTCTCCACCAGCAGCGCGTAGACCAGCAGGATCGCGACGGCCCCCGCCGTCTGGCGGACGAGCGTGCCGACCGCGATGGCCAGGACCGCGGAGAGCGCGAAGACCAGGCCGGTGCCCGCGACGTTGCGCCACTCCACCGAGGAGTTGATGGCCAGGTCGGCGTTCGGCTTGATCAGCTTGCTGATCCCCCACGAGCCGAAGGCGACGACCTCGCCGACGACGCCCGCGAGCACGGCGACGACGACGGTCTTGGCGAGCAGGGCCTGGATGCGGCCCGGCACCGCGAGGAACGTGGCGCGGATCGTGCCGAAGCGGTACTCGGTGGTGACGGCCAGCGCGGCCATCACCATGATCACGATCATCCCGAAGTTGGAGAACGACTGGGAGAGCCCCACGCTCAGCGGGAACTCGTCGTTCGTGTTGGCCGCGATCAGCGCGGCCATGCCGACGGTGAGCACCACGGCGAGCGCCATGCACCACCACGGCGAGCGGGTGCTGAAGAGCTTGATCCGTTCGACGGCGAGCAGAGTCATCAGTTCACTTCCCGATCTCGGCGTGGTACTCGACGGAGTCGCCGGTCAACTGCATGAAGGCCTGTTCGAGCGAACCGCGCTGCGGGCTCAACTCGTGCAGCACCACGCCGTTGGCCCCCGCGATGTCACCGATCTGGTCACTGGTCGCCCCCACGACCGTGAGCGCGCCGTCGTCGTCGTTGCGGACGGTGTACCCCTTGTCGACCAGCAGCGGACCCAGCTTGCCCAGTTGCGGGCTGCGCACCAGGACGCTGTTCTCGGTCGCCCTCTCGATGAACTCCGTCGTGCTGCTCTGCGAGATGATCTTGCCCTTGCCGATCACCACCAGGTCCTGCGCGGTGACGGCCATCTCCGACAGCAGGTGGCTGGACACGAGCACCGTGCGCCCCTGCGCCGCCAGGTTCTGCATGAACTGCCTGATCCAGAGGATGCCCTCCGGGTCGAGGCCGTTGACCGGCTCGTCGAACAGCAGCACCTTCGGGTCCCCGAGCAGCGCCCCCGCGATGCCCAGCCGCTGGGACATGCCCAGCGAGAACCCGCCCGCGCGCCGCTTGGCGACGGCGGTCAGACCCACCATGTCGAGGACCTCGTCCACGCGGCGGTCCGGCAGCCCGTTGGACTTGGCCATCCAGTGCAGGTGGGCCCTCGCCGACCGGTTCGGGTGCACCCACTTGGCGTCCAGCAGCGCGCCGACGGTCCGCAGGGGACGGTCGAGCTGCGCGTACGGCTTGCCGTCGATCAGCGCCTTGCCGCTGGTCGGCCGGTCGAGGCCGAGGATCATCCGCATGGTGGTGGACTTGCCCGCGCCGTTGGGCCCGAGGAACCCGGTCACCCTGCCGGGCTGGATGGTGAAGGACAGGTCGTCCACCGCCACCGTCGTCCCGTACCGCTTGGTGAGGCCGATCGCCTCGATCATGGTTTCTCCCCCTGGCGGCCCGTGCCGTCCACTTGCGTTCCCCGGTTGACGATCCGTGTTGACGATCCACATCGTGCCGCGCCGCGGGGGCCGACCACATCGGTCGGTAGTTGATTCCTGTGTGCGACTTCAGTCTTACTGTCTCCGATACCTCGGTCGTAGTAATCCGTGGTGACCCTGAGTCGCCCCCTAGGTCTTTCCTGATTTTTCTCAGGGAAGCGGGCCTCTACGGTGTGCGGTCATGGGTTACACGGACGCACCTGAAGGCTGGTGGCGCGAGTTCATCTCGGCGACGCCCGCGAAGACCGGCAAGCTCGCGGTGGTCCGCAAGGACGGCTCGCCGCACGTCTCCCCGATCTGGGTCGACCTCGACGGCGGCACGCTGGTCTTCACCACCAACACCGGCTCGATCAAGGGCAGGTCCATCGCCCGCGACGGCCGGGTCGCGATCTGCTTCGACGACGAGAACCCGCCGCACTCGTTCGTCACGGTCACCGGCCGCGCGGAGATCGACGACGACCGGGAGCAGGTCAAGTACTGGACGGGCCGGATCGGCGCCCGCTACATGGGCGCGGCCCGCGCGGACGAGTTCGCCGAGCGCAACGGCGTGCCGGAGGAGGTCGTCGTCCGGCTGCGCGACGTCGAGGTGGTCGCGAAGCTCGACGTGGCGGGCTGAGGGCGGACGCCCGTCAGCCGGGGAAGAAGCGGTCCAGCACGTCCGCGGCGCCGTCGTCGAAGATCGTTCCGGTGACGGCGTCCGCGGACTGCTGGACGACCGCGGGCGCCTGCCCCATCGCGACGCCGAGGGCGGCCCAGCGCAGCATCTCGACGTCGTTGCTGCCGTCGCCGATCGCCAGGGTGTCCTCCGCCGACACGCCGAGCCGGACGCGCAGGGCCTCCAGTTCGGCCCCCTTCGTCACGCCCGCCGGGCCCGCCGTCAGCCACGCCAGCGTGTGGTCGATGGTCCAGTGCGCGCCGGGCAGCTCGACGTCCACCAGCGCGAAGGCCATCTCCTCCGGGGAGTGGTCGAGCCAGCGGCAGACCAGCCGCGGCGTCGGCTCGGCCACGAACTCCTCCAGGTCGACGTCGCGCAGGTCGCCCCACAGGTCGCCGTCCGGGAACCGGCCGTACACGAGGTTGCCGACCCCGGTCAGCTCGGCGCCGTAGACCGCGCCGGGCAGCAGGCCGACCAGGCGGTCCATCACCGCTCCGGTGTCGAACGTGGAGTGCTTGACCACGGTCTTCGTCGTCGTGTCCCACCAGACCGCGCCGTTGGAGCACAGCACGGTCGTGCCCTCCAGCCCGAGGCTCTCGACGACCGCCCTGGTACCGGTGAGGGAGCGGCCGGTGGACAGCACCACGTGCGCGCCGTGCCCCACCGCCCTGGCGATGGCCGAGCGCACGGCGGGGGCTATTTCGTTCTCACCCATCCGGGCGATCGTGCCGTCGATGTCGAGTGCGATGAGCCGGGGACGCCAATCGGGTGTGGTCACTGCGTCAAGACTAGTCGGTGGCACGAATTAATGAATCATGGTTCACTAATGGGGTGGCGCGACCGAAGACGATCACCGACGAACGGCTCGTGTCCGCCGCGATGGTCCTGATCGGCCGCCGCGGTCCCGAGTTCACGATGGCGGAGGTGGCCGCGGAGGCCGGTGTCTCCGTCGGCACGGTCGCCCAGCGCTTCGGCTCCAAGAGCGGCCTGCTCCAGGAGGTCAGCAGGCTGTCGACCCGCGCCGCCGTGGCGCGGATGCGGGCCGTGGCGGCGGCCGAGGCCGATCCGGTCGACGGGCTGCGCGCCGCGCTGATCACCCTGTTCGGCGAGATCGCGGACGCCGACGTGGCGGCGAACCACCTCGCCCAGCTCGGGGTGGACCTCATCGACCCGCACCTGCGCGCGCTGCTGGTCGAGCACTTCCGGGCCGTGGAGGACGAGCTGCGCGAGCTCGTCCGGCTCGCCGACCTGCCCGGCGCACCCGACCCCGCGCTCGCGGCGCGGGTGCTGGCAGGGCTGATCAACGGGATCTCGATGGACTGGTCGGTCCGGCCGCGGGGCGCGCTCGCGGAGCGGACCGCCGAGGACGTGGACGCGGTGCTGAGGGCGTGGAGGAGGACGTGATGGGGAAACCGTTGCAGGGCAAGGTGGCCGCGGTGACCGGCGCGACGAGGGGCGCGGGTCGGGCGATCGCGGTGGAGCTGGGGGCGGCGGGCGCGACGGTGTTCGTCGGCGGCCGCACGACGCGGGAGAGCCGGTCGCCGATCGGGCGCGCCGAGACGATCGACGAGACGGCGGAACTCGTGACGGCCGCCGGTGGTCGGGGCATCGCGGTGCGGTGCGACTTCACGGTCCCGGCCGACGTGGACGCGTTCCGCGACCGCATCGAGTCCGAAGTGGATGGACAGCTCGACGTGCTGGTGGACGACGTGTGGGGCGGTGAACTGGCCGTCGAGTTCAAGCCGTTCTGGGAGACCGACCTCGACCGGCAGCTGGACATGTGGCGCAACAGCATGGAGTCGCACTTCATCGCGCTGCACAAGCTCCTGCCGCTGGTGGTCCGGCGGCCCGGCGGGCTGGTGGTCGAGGTGACCGACGGCGACGCCGACTCCCCGTACTCCGGGATGCTCGCGTACGACTCGGTGAAGGCGGGACTCCGGCGGCTCGCGCACGGGCTCGCGAAGGACCTCGAACCGCACGGCGGCACGGCGGTCGCGGTGACGCCGGGGTTCCTGCGCTCCGAGCAGATGCTGGAGACGTTCGGCGTCACCGAGGAGACCTGGCGGGACGCGATCGCCAAGGAGCCGCACTACGCGGTGTCGGAGACGCCGCACTACCTCGGTCGCGGGGTGGCCGCGCTGGCCGCCGACCCCGACCGGGCCCGGTTCGCGGGTCAGGCCCTCTCGTCGTGGTCGCTGATGAACACCTACGGCGTCACCGACCTGGACGGCAGCACGCCCGACTGGGGCCGGTGGAATCTCGACGTGGTGTCGACTGGGACCGCTCCCACCAGCGTGGATGCGTCGAAGTACCGATAGGCGACCTCCACAGGTTTCCGGTACTGGTCTGAACCAGCCACCTCGGTCGTCCGTAGGCCTGACTACGCGACGAAAGGAAGTGACGGCATGAGCCGACGGATGCCCGAGGTAGCGCGAAAGCGGCGCTGGACGATCGCTGCCGGTCTCCTCGTAGTGGTTGGCGCGGGTGCCGGATCGGCGTTCGCCATGGGTGGCGGTGCTGCCGGTCAAGCCGCCTGCCAGGGCCAGAACCTCACGTTCTCCGCCGAAGGCGGTGCTCCCGGTGTCACGAGCAACCAGTTCCCGGTGGGCACCCAGCTCAAGATCACGAACCTGGACAACGGCAAGTCCACCACCGTGCCGGTCACCGGTGTGTCGGGCAGTTGCGCCCTGCTGAACCAGGCCGCGATGGACCAGGTCCGCGAAGCGGGCAAGAACGTGATCCGCAACAACTCGGTCGAGGTCGTCAGCGGCGGTCCCGCCGCGGCCCAGCCCCCCGCCGGCCAGCCCGCGGCCGGGGGCGGCGCCTCCGCGTGCCCCGGCAACCTGACCTTCTTCTCCGACACCGCCGCGCCCGGCGTGACGAGCAACAAGTTCGCCGTCGGCACGCAGTTGAAGATCACGAACCTGGACAACGGCAAGTCCACCACGGTGCCCGTCATCGGCACGTCGGCCAGCTGCGCGCTGCTCAACACCGCGGCGATGGAGCAGGTCCGCGAAGCGGGCAAGAACGTGATCCGCAACAACAAGGTCGAGGTCGTCAGCGGCGCGGGCGCGGGCCAGCCCGCCGCGGAACAGCCCGCCGCGACCCAGCCCGCCGCGCAGCCCCCGGCCGCGCAGCCCGCGACCGGCCAGGTCGTCTGCGACGGCTCGACGGTGACCCTCTCCGGTGAGGGCGGCGCTCCCGGCGCCAGCAGCAACCAGTTCCCCGTGGGCACCCAGCTCAAGGTCACGAACCTGGACAACGGCAAGTCCACGACGGTCAGCGTCACCGGTGTCTCGGGCAGCTGCGCGCTGCTGAACAACGCGGCATTCGAGCAGGTCCGCGAGCCCGGCAAGTTCCTGATCCGCAACGCCCGCATCGAGAAGGTCGGCTAGGCCCGGCCGCCCGCCGGGCCGGTGACGTGACGCGTAACGCCACCGGCCCGCGGGAAGGGCTCAGACGTCACCCGGACGGACCAGGCCCGTCTCGTAGGCCAGCACGACGGCCTGCACCCGGTCCCTGATCTCCAGCTTCGCCAGGATCCGACCCACGTGGGTCTTCACGGTCGCCTCGGACAGGAACAGCTTCCGCGCGATCTCCGTGTTGGACAGCCCCTTGGCGATGAGCACCAGCACCTCGCGCTCCCGCTCGGTGAGCACGTCCAGCACGGCCGCGTCCCGCAGCTCGCCGCCGCCCTCGCCGAGGAACCGGCTCAGCAGCCGCTTCGTCACGCTCGGCGAGACCACGGCGTCGCCGCTGGCCACGGCCCGCAGCGCGGACACCAGGTCACCGGGCGGGGTGTCCTTCAGCAGGAACCCGCTGGCCCCGTTGCGCAGCGCGGACAGCGCGTACTCGTCCATGTCGAACGTGGTCATCACGAGGATCTTGGACGTGCCAGCCTCGGCGATCCGCTTGGTCGCCTCGACACCGTCCATCACGGGCATCCGGACGTCCATCAGCACGACGTCGGGCCGGAGCTGGTCGGCGAGCTGCACGGCGTCGAGGCCGTCGGCGGCCTCCCCGACGACGTCGATGTCTGGTTGGGCGCCGAGCACCATGCGGAAGCCCATGCGCATGAGCTCTTGGTCGTCGACGAGCAGCACTCGGATCACGCGATCACCCTAGGTCGCCGCGAGCGGCATGACGGCGCGAACCCGCCAGCCACCGCCCGGATTGGGGCCCGCTTCGAGGGTGCCGCCCAGGACACCGGCCCGTTCGCGCATGCCGATCAGCCCGTTGCCGCCGGACACGGCCACCAGGTCGTGGGGCGTGCCGAAGCCGTCGTCGGTCACCTCGATCACGACCTTCTCGTCGGTCCGCAGCACCTTGACCACGGCGTTCGCGCCGGTGCCCGCGTGCTTGAGAGTGTTGGTCAGGGCTTCCTGGACGATCCGGTAGACGCTGAGCCCGACGCCGGCGGGCAGCCGCTCCACGTCGCCGGTGACCTCCAGCCGCACGGGCAGCCCGGCGGCCCGGCAGTTCTCGGCCAGGTCGTCCAGCTCGCGCGCGTCCGGCTGGGGCGCCCACTGCGTGCCGGACTGGTCCTCGCTGCGCAGCACGCCCAGCAGCCGCCGCAGCTCGGTCAGCGCCTGCCTGCCGGTGTCGGAGATCGTCTTGACCGCGGCCTCCGCCAGCTCCGGCTTCGTCCGGATCGCGTACCCCGCGCCGTCGGCCTGCACGATCATCACGCTCACCGCGTGCGCCACCACGTCGTGCAGCTCGCGGGCGATCCGCGACCGCTCCTCGCCGACCGCGAGCCGCGCCTGCTGGTCGCGCTCGGTCTCCAGCAGCTTCAGGCGCTGCTCCAGCTCCGAGTGGTAGGCCCGCCGCGCTCCGACGAACGACCCGAGCGCCCAGCTGAAGCCGAAGAGCACCGCGACCAGGAAGGTCAGGATCACCGCCGCCGAGGGGTCGGAGAGCCGCCACACCGCCCAGACCAGCGTCCCGACGAACAGGGCCATCGAGTAGAGCAGCGCCTGCTGCTTCCCGACGTACGCCACGACCGTGTACAGCGCGACGGCCAGTGCGAAGTCGGCGGCCCGCACCGGCATGCCGTTCTCCAGCCCGCCGTGCGTCATCAGCTGGAGGAACCCGCCGAGCAGGATCACGTAGCTGCTGCCGAGCGGGTACCTGCGGCGGAACGCCACCGGCACGGTGAGCAGCAACCCGACCAGGAGGATCGCGCCGGGCGACACCTTGTCGGAGCCGACGAACGCGGTCAGGTCGGACAGGAACAGCAGCCCGGCGATCAGGGAGTCCCCGAACACCGGGTGCGCTCGCATCCACAGGCTCAACCGCTGCACGTCGCAAGATTAGGTACTGGGCGAACCTCCCGCGTCGCGCCACGGGCTGAACGTGCGTACGCCTCCAGGTTGACGCCCGTGCGATTCTTGTATCGAGTGCTTGGTACAAACGAGCTGACCGGCCGCGACCAGGAGGACGACGTGCGCGACACCGGGATCGAACTGGGGGCCTTGGCGTTCGTCGGGGTGATGCTCCTGATCGCGCTCTGGCCGACCGACAAGACCGCCGCCAAGGTGCTGCGGAAGTGGAACGTGGTCGACCCGACACCCGCGCAGGTCGCCGAGTCGAAGGTGTACCTGAAGCGGCGGAGGCTGCTGTACCCGTGGCTGTTCCTGGCCATCGGCTACGGCACGTCGAAGCTCCTCCCCTCCGACGACGGCTACTTCACCGTGCAGGTGCTGACCACGGTGCTCGCGGGCATGCTGCTGGCCGAGCTGATCGCCGCCGTGCGCCCGAGCAGGGGCGTCCGCCGGGTGGCCGTGCTGGTTCCCCGGCGGGTCCGCGACCTGGTGCCCGCGTGGGGGCTGGTCGCGTTCTTCCTCGGGGTGGACGTCGTGGTGGTGCTGCTGGTCCTGGCCCGCCCGGTCGCGGTGCCCGCACTCGTGTTCCTGGCGTTCTGCGTGCTCACGTCGACCGGTGCGATCCTGCTGGCCGTGAAGCGCCCGACCAGCGGTGACGAGGCCGTGGACGAGGCGTTCCGGCTGCGCAGCGCGCGGGTGGCCCTCGGTCTGGGGACGGCGGTGGCGGGCGTGCTCGCCGTGGCGGCCGACCCGAGCGGGTACGCGGTGCCTGCGCTGTGCCTGGTGCTGATCGGACTCGGGTGGAACCTGGTCAGCCCGCCGCGGGCCGAAGCGGCCGCCGGGAGATGAGCGCACCGCCGAGGATCGTGGTCGACGTCGACAGCGGCGTGCCGCCGTGGCGCCAGGTCCGCGACCAGATCACCCGGCTGATCGTGCACGGCTGGCTGCCGACCGGGGCGCGGCTGCCGACCATCCGGCAGCTCGCGGGCGACCTCGGGATCGCACCGGGCACGGTGGCGCGGGCCTACCGCGAACTGGAGGCGGGCGGGGTGCTGAGCACCGGCCGCAGGCAGGGCACGGTCGTGGCGTCCGTGCCCGCCGCCGCCCCGAACGCGCTCCAGGCCGCCGCGGCGGAGTTCGCCGGGACGGCCAGGGCGCTGGGCGTAGACGTGGAGGCGGCGGTCGCGGCCGTGCGGGCCGCCTACCCTGGCGAAGCGGCCTACCTGGACGAGTAGGGCTTCTCGGTGCTCCTGGTCCCGGTCGCGCGCTGCTCCACGACCGGCGCGGACTCGACGCGGCTCTGCGGGATGCCCCGGTGCTTCTCCTCGAACTGCCGGTGCTCCTCGGCCATCTCGTCGACCAGCGCCTGCTGGAGCTGCTTGTCGCGGATGCGGCCCAGGATCGCCATCGTCGCGCCGTGCGCCAGCGCGAGGAGCAGCAGCACGATGCCCAGGCGGAACACGACGTCCTGGACGGGGTCGCCGGTGCTCACGTCGATCGTGGAGATCAGCATGAGCAGCCCGAGCACGACCAGGTGGAAGAGCACGGCCACGAGCCGGTTCATCGACCGCGCCGACTCCTCGTTCCCGTAGGCCTTGCTCAGGTAGCCCCGGCCGCTGCGGTAGATCAACTGCCCGTCGACGACGACGAGCACGACCCCGAGAAGCAGGAAGACGGCGTAGCTCTGGTCCATCGGACTGGCTCCCTCCGCGAACGTCATCGATCTTCGTGTACCCACCCGACGAGGGCCGAAACCGAACGACCACCACGATCCACCCGGTCGTGGCACGATCTGGCCGTGACCACGGCTACGGGGCGACAGTTGGCCGGACCGCTCTCGGCGGCGGTCGCGAACCTGTGCGTCGCGCTCCAGCCGCAGGTGTCGCCGGAGACCGCCGCGGGCTTCCGCGAGGTGCTGCGCAGGCTGTCGGCCCCGTTGCAGGTCGCCATCGCCGGCCGCATCAAGTCCGGCAAGTCGACGCTGGTCAACGCGCTGATCGGCCGCCGCGTCGCCCCGACGGCGGTCGGCGAGTGCACCCGGCTGGTGACCCGGTTCCAGTACGGCACGGTCGACCGGATCGAGGTGATCTTCACCGACGGCCGCAAGCAGGTGCTGCCGTTCGACGCGGAGGGGATGATCCCCGCGTCGCTCGGCGTCGACGTGGCCGAGGTGTCGCACGTCGAGGCGTACCTGACCAACGCCGTGCTGCGGGACCTGACGGTGATCGACACCCCCGGCCTCGGCTCGCTGGACGCCGCGTCGGTCGCGAGGACCGAGGAGCTGCTGGGCGCGGCCGGTGACCTGGACCCGGTCTCGCGCAACGCGGTCGCGGGCGCCGAGGCCGTGCTCTACGTGGTGACCCAGGGCGTGCGGGCCGACGACCACCAGGCCCTCGCCGCGTTCACCGCGGCCACCGCGAGCCGCGAGGCCGGGCCGGTGAACGCCATCGCCGTGCTGAACAAGGCCGACACGATCGCGCCCGAGTCGGTCGACGGCTCCGACGGCGACGTCTGGAAGGCCGCGCTGCTGCTCGCGGAGAAGCAGGCGCGCATCCTCAAGCCGAGGGTCGCCGACGTGCTGCCGGTGATCGGCCTGGTCGCCGAGTCCGCCGAGACGGGCGGGTTCACCGCCGCGGACGCCGAGGCGCTGCGCCGGATCGCCGCGCTCGACGCCGACACCCTCGACATGATGCTGATGTCGGCCGACCTGTTCACCGGCTGGGAGTGCGACGTGCCCGCCGGGGTGCGGGTGCGGCTCGTGGAGAAGCTCGACCTGTACGGCGTGCGGTGCGCGCTGGCGGCGCTCGCCGCCGAACCGGCGGTCACCGCGGGGGCGCTGCGGCGCAAGCTGCTCGACTCCTCCGGGCTCGACGGGGTCCGCGCCAAGCTGAACGCGGTGTTCCGCGCCCGCGCCGACGGCATCAAGGCCGCCGCCGCGCTCGCGTCCGTGACGGCGCTCGCCCAGGCCTCCGGCGACGCGGGCGAGCGGCAGCGCGTGCACAACGCCATCGAGGTGCTGCTCGCCAAGCCCGAGGCGCACCAGTTGCGCCTGCTGGAGGCGTTGACGCTGGTGACGTCCGGTGCGGTCGCGATGCCCGCCGAGCTGGTGGAGGAGGTGCTGCGGGTCGGTGGCAGCCCGCACATCCCCGACCAGCTCGGCCTGCGCGGCAGACCGCTGCCGGAACTGCTCGCGTACGCGCTGGCCCGCGCGGGCTGGTGGCGGTCGTTCGCGTCGTTCGGCGCGACCCCGGCGCAGAGCAGGGTGGCGCACGTGGTGCACCGCGCGTACTTCTTGATCTGGCAGCAGCTTCGCGGCGGGGGGCAGCGATGAGCGGGGACGGAACCGACGCGGTGGCGACCGCGTCGCAAACGGGTGTGGCGGCACCCATGATGGAGACGATCGGCGACGAACTGCTCGACCAGGCGCTGGCCGAGCGGCGGGCGCTGGTCCAGCTCTGCCTGTACGCGCTCGACCGGGCCCGCAGCGCCGGGGTCGTCGAGCGGATCGAGGAGGGTCTCGCGGACATCGGGGTCCGCGCCGTGCGGCCCGACGGCGACCGGTTCGACCCGTCGCGGCACGAGGCGGGCGGCACCGTGCCCACCGACGACCCGACCCTGGACGGCGTGGTCGCGGAGACCGAGGTCGTGGGCTTCACCGACCGCGAACGGCCGCTGCGCCCGCCCGTCGTGACCGTGTACACGGCGAGGGCCTGACCCGGTGACCCTGCCGCAGACCGTCAAGCAGGTCAGGGAGAAGCTGACCGCGCTGGTCCGCGAGGTCGACCCGAAGGCGGCCGACTGGGTCGACGAGGTCCGCGGCTCCCGCGACCGCACGCCGAGCGTTGTCGTCGTCGGCGAGACGAACCGCGGCAAGAGTTCGCTGGTCAACGCCCTGCTGGCCACGCCGGGCCTGTCACCGGTGGACGCCGAGGTCGCGACCAGCACCTACCTGGTGTTCCGGCACGGCGAGCGGTGGGCGGCCCGCGCCTGCTACCCCGGCGTGCTGGAGCCCGTCCCGTTCGACCGCTCCGAGCTGGTCAACTGGGTGTCCGCGGCCCACGAGCTGCCCGACGGCCAGCTCCCGCCGCGCCACGTCGAGGTCGACGTGCCCGTGCCGCTGCTGGAGCGGATGTCCGTCGTGGACACCCCCGGTGTCGGCGGGCTCGACTCGGCGCACGGCGAGCTCGCGCTGGAGGCCGCGGCCTCCGCCACCGCGCTGCTGTTCGTGGTGGACTCGTCAGCCCCGTTCACCAAGGGGGAGCTGGACTTCCTGCACGAGGTCGGTGACCGCGTCGAGACCGTCGTGTTCGCCCTCACCAAGACGGACCAGTTCCGCGGCTGGCGGGAGCTGCTGGCCGCGAACAAGGCGCTGCTGTCCCGGCACGCGCCGAGGTTCGCCGACGCCGTGTTCCACCCCGTGTCGTCGCGGATGTTCGAGATGGCCGCGAAGGCGCCGAACCCGGACGCCGCGGCCATGCTGCGCGAGCGCTCCGGCATCGCGGCCCTCCAGTCGGCGTTGCAGGAACTGGTCGTCGGCCGCGCGTCGATGCTCGCCGAGGCGAACACCCTGCGCGCGCTGGCCACCGTGCTGGCCGAGATCGACGTCCGCCTCGCGGGCGAGCAGCGCGCGCTGAGCGTCGGCGAGGAGGAGGCCGAGTCGCTGCGGGCGCGGCGCGAGGAGCTGAACGCGCAGCGCCGCTCGTCCACCAGGGGCTGGCAGCTCACGCTGCGCGGCGAGGTCCAGCGGGCCCGCGTCGAGTGCTCCCACGAGGTGAACCGCCAGGTGCGGGACGTGCAGACCTGGTTCCGCCAGGCCATCGACGCGGCCGACCGCGAGGCGCTGGTGTCGTTGCCGCAGCAGGTGGACGCCGCCCTCCAGGTCGTGTCCGGCAGGCTCAGCGGACTGCTCGCCACCCGGCTGGCGCAGGTGACCGACGCGTCGCTGGCCGAGCTGTTCTCACCGGACGAGCTGGCCGTGATCCGCTCCCAGTTCGCCAGGGGCGGGGCGCAGCCGGTCGTGCTGCGGCCCCCGGACAAGCGCCCGCCGACCGCCGAGGACAAGCTGCTGGTGTTCATGGGCGTGTCCGGCGGACTCGGCGCGGGGAGGTTGGCCGTGCTGCCGCTGGCGGGGTTCGGCGTGGCCGCGCTGAACCCGATCGTGCTGCCGGTGACCCTCGTGCTCGGTCTGGGCGCGGGCTGGTGGATGGCCAGGACCCGCAAGCACTCGGCCGACAAGCAGCACCTCAAGCAGTGGCTGTCCGACGCCATCGCCGACGCCCGCTCGACCGTCGACCAGCTCGTCGCGGAGCAGCTCATCGCCGCGGAGCAGCACCTGTCCCTGGCGCTGGACGAGGCGCTGGGCAGGCGGGTCGAGGCCATCGAGGCCGAACTCCGCGACGTCGACAAGGCGCTCCGCATGGAGGCGGGCGAGCGCGGGCGCGAACTCCAGACCACCACGCGCCGCCAGGCCGAGGTGCGCGCGGGCCGCGCCCAGGTCGACCAGCTCCTCGGGCGCATCCGCGCGGTCCGGGACCGCGCCTGAGCGGTTCCGTCCGTTCGGACGAGCACGAAACGGGTGTGCAGTCTCACCTTCGGAACCGAATCGGCCTAACGTGGGTCGTACCGGTACGAAACGCTCAGGAGGGGTGCCCGGTGTACATCGACGAGAACGGCGGAGCCGACGGCGAGCTCAAGGTCACCGTCGAGGGCGAGGAGTACACCGCCGAGACGACCTACGACCTGGACCGCGACGGTGTCGAGGACAGCGCCGTGGTGGAGACCGACGACGGTGGGCACCTGACCTTCACCGACACGGACCGCGACGGCGACGCGGACCTGATGAGCACGTTCGACCGGGACGGCAACCTGGTCGCGCAGGCCAGGTTCGACGGGCACTCGGGCGAGTGGATCTCGGTCGACCCCGCGGACGCGCGCGAGCAGACGAACACCAACGCCGGTCAGGCGATCATCGTCGACACGGACAGCGGCGACCAGAACGTGGGGGTCCCGACCGAGGACACCGACGGTGACGGCCGTGCCGACACCGCCGTGGTGAAGGACGAGCAGGGCGACACGTGGCTGTTCACCGACGTCGACGGTGACGGCAGGGCCGACCTGGCCACGGAGATCACGACGGAGGGCGAGGTCGTGATGACCAAGCACACCGCCGAGGACACGTGGACCGAGGTCGAGCGCGGCCACATCGATTCCGACGGCAAGTACGTGCCGGACAGCAAGAGCGGTGTGCTGTCGGAGGAAGACGTGTGGGCGGACGACCGCGAGGAGCCGTTCGGATCGGTTTCCGGTGTCGTGCGAATCGATTCCACCACCGGGCAATGGATCAGTCCGAACTAGACCCGAAACGGACTTGTGCCGGAAACAGCACACAGTTCGCACTGAATCGCACTCGAACACTCACTGGTCCGGACCACTGAGAGCGCTCCCACATTCACGCTGGAAAAAGTGCCCCGTGTGCTGTTCGACGCACTCGGGGCACTTGCTTTTCCCCGGATAAAGCCCAGGTCACAATTTCGTGCGCGCTGAACGGGTGCTGAATCGATTCCAGAATCGGTCTTGTGAGGCACCCGACAGGTCAGCCGTCGGTAACCGGGGATTAACCCCGCTAGCCTCGGTCTATCCCCTTCACAGAACGTCCGGGTTCCCCCGGACGTTGTGGAGCTATTTCCGAGGACGTTGTCGTCCCACGCCGGGCGACGACGTCCGATGTGGGCTGTGGCGCAGTCAGGAGACGAGACGAGATGACGGCAGTGACCATTCCCGGTCTCGACAAGGCACCTACCAACCATGCGGGCCTGTTGTCCTGGGTCCGCGAAGTGGCCGAGCTGACCTGTCCCGACGAAGTGGTGTGGGCGGACGGCACCGAAGCGGAATGGACACGGCTCACCGGGAAGCTCGTCGACGCCGGAACGTTCGTGCCCCTGAAGAAGAAGCAGAACTCGTTCTGGGCCGCGTCCGACCCGACCGACGTCGCGCGGGTCGAGGAGCGCACGTTCATCTGCTCGGTGGACGAGGCCGACGCCGGACCCACGAACAACTGGATGGACCCCTCGGAGATGAAGGCCATCATGACGGACCTCTACCGGGGTTCCATGCGCGGCCGCACGATGTACGTGATCCCGTTCTGCATGGGGCCGCTCGACGCGGACGAGCCCATGCTGGGCGTCGAGATCACCGACTCCGAGTACGTGGTCGTGTCCATGCACATCATGACCCGCATGGGGGACAGGGCGCTCGCGAAGTTCGGCGAGGACGCCGAGTACGTGAAGGCGCTGCACTCGATCGGCGCGCCGCTGGAGGACGGCCAGGCGGACGTGCCGTGGCCGTGCAACGACACGAAGTACATCACCCAGTTCCCCGAGGAGCGGACGATCTGGTCGTTCGGCTCGGGCTACGGCGGCAACGCCCTGCTGGGCAAGAAGTGCTACTCGCTGCGCATCGCCTCGGTGATGGCGCGCGACGAGGGCTGGCTGGCCGAGCACATGCTGATCCTCAAGCTCACCTCGCCGGAGGAGAAGGTCTACTACATCGCCGCGGCGTTCCCGTCGGCGTGCGGCAAGACGAACCTGGCGATGCTGGAGCCGAGCATCCCCGGCTGGAAGGTCGAGACGCTGGGCGACGACATCGCCTGGATGCGCTTCGGTGACGACGGGCAGCTCTACGCCGTGAACCCGGAGAACGGCTTCTTCGGTGTCGCGCCCGGCACGGACTACCACACGAACCCGAACGCGATGCGGACGATCGCGAAGGGCAACTCGCTGTTCACCAACGTCGCGCTGACCGACGACGGCGACGTGTGGTGGGAGGGCATGGGCGAGCCCCCGGCCCACCTGACCTCGTGGAAGAAGGAGGACTGGACGCCGGGCAACGGCGAGCTGTCCTCGCACCCGAACTCCCGCTACTGCACGCCGATCGAGCAGTGCGACATCAAGGCGCCGGAGTGGGACGACCCGAAGGGCGTGCCGATCTCGGCGATCTTCTTCGGAGGCCGCCGCGCCACCACGATCCCGCTGGTCACGGAGTCCCGCGACTGGCAGCACGGCGTGTTCATGGGCGCCACGCTGTCGAGCGAGACGACGGCCGCCGCCACCGGCAAGGTCGGCGTCGTGCGCCGCGACCCGATGGCGATGCTGCCGTTCATCGGCTACAACGCGGGCGACTACTTCAAGCACTGGATCGAGGTCGGCAAGAACGCCGACGCCGAGAAGCTGCCGAAGATCTTCTACGTCAACTGGTTCCGCCGCGGCGAGGACAAGCGCTTCCTGTGGCCCGGTTTCGGTGAGAACGTCCGCGTCCTGAAGTGGGCGATCGAGCGCATCGAGGGCAAGGCCGCCGCCGTGGAGACGCCGATCGGCCACGTGCCGACGGCCGACGCGCTGGACCTGTCCGGGCTGGACGCGCCGACCGAGGACGTCGAGACCTCGCTGAACGTCGACGTGGAGGAGTGGAGGGCCGAGATCCCGCTCATCGAGGAGTGGTTCGCCAAGATCGGCGACAAGCTGCCCACCTCGCTGCGCGACGAGTTCGAGGCGTTGAAGCAGCGCCTCGGCTGATCGTCCGAGGTGCGTCCAGGAAGACCCGGTGGCCAGTGCCGTCCACCGGGTCTTCCGTCGTTGTGCACAACTATCCACATGCCGTGAACTGCGCGGACGCACAGTTGTCCACAGCCTGTGGAACACACTGTGCACAGGGTGTGGAGAAGGTCAGACGACGCCGACCAGCGCCACGGCCTGGTTGGCGATGTCCCGCCGCTGCGCCTCGAACGCGGCGTCGGTCAGCGCCGCCGGGTCGACCGGCTGCGTGAGCACGGGCGTGTGCAGGTGGCCGCCGAGCACGGTCGTCGCGCCGAGGCCGGTCCGCACGCGGTTGGCGCGGTACATGCTCTCGTTGGACAGGTAGTCCCCGCCGCCGCCGGACGCCGCCGCCGCACCGGGCGTGGGCTCGTCGCTGCGGCACGACATCGGGCCGGTGCCGGGGACGCTGCCGACCGGCCACTCGCAGAAGGACCGGTTGAGCTGCACGGTGAACGGACCGGTGCCCGCGTCGATCATCTTCTGGAACGGCAGCGTGGTCTCGATGAACTCGGTCGACGGCTGCGGCCAGCCCGCCGCGTCCGGCACGGGGCCGCGCGACGAGGCGTCGTTGTTGTCCGGGAACCCGCCGCGCCACCGCGACGCCCAGCGCTCGACGTCGAACCGGCCGGGCCTGCCCTGGCTGATCGTCACGAACGCGTCCGGCTTGACCTGCGCCTCCAGCGCCGTGCCGTAGACGGCTTCCACGACGCCCTCGTCGAACGCGCCCCACAGCACCGGCAGCACGGCGGCCTGCACGACGACCTTGCCCTGCGGGGTGTCGAACACCTTGCCGTCCAGTTGCAGCGCCGCCGCGCCCGCGGGGTTGCCGCGCCGCACGGACGTGCCCTGGAGCTGGAACGGGTCGAAGCCGGTCACGACGATCCGGCGGACGTCCGCCTGCACCGGGAACCGCACGTCGGACACGCCGCGGGAGGTGCGGTCGACCGAGTCGACCAGCGCGGCGCGGTCGGCCGCGCTGACCCCGAGCCTGGGCGTCCACTGCCGCAGAGCCCTGGTCAGGTGGAGCCGCGCCCAGTACAGGGGGCGGTCGTCGTAGGCGTCCCAGGTGGTCTGGGTGCTCTGGGCCCGCTGCACCGCGGCCTGCCACAGGGCGGTGCCGGTCGAGCTGACGAGCTGCCGGGCGGCGCGCGCCGACGGTGCGGCGCACAGCTTGTCGGTGAACCGCTCGACGGTCTCGGTGAAGCCCGCGAGCCGGACCAGTTCGGGGCCGACGGCGGGGCCGCCCGCGACGAGGACGTCGTCGAGCCGCTGCTCCTCGACGGTCAGCGGGGCGGCGGGGTCGAAGCACGCGCGGGCGGTGGTGTCCTGCTGCGCGGACGCGACACCAGGAGCCATGAGCAGGGACAGGGCGACGGCGGCGGGCAGGAGCGCGCGCAGTCGGTGGGTGCTTTCACGGGTCACGCTGCGATCGTTTCCGATCACCGAGGGTGCCGGAACCCCGTGTTCCGGGCTCAGGCCGTCAACCTGCGGTTTTCCAGGCTGAAAGCTTTTAACTTCACACCTGCCGCCGCGAGGGCGTCGCGCAGGGAGACCGCGGTGGCGACGGCGTCCTGGTTGTCGCCGTGCACGCGGATCGAGTCGACCCTGGCCCGGATCCGCCGCCCGTCGATCGTGGTCACGGTGCCCTCGGTGGCGAGCTGGACGCCGCGCCGGGCGATCTCCGCCGGGTCGTGCAGGACCGCGCCGGGCCGTTCGCGCGGCACGAGCGCGCCCGCGGCCGTGTACGCCCGGTCGGCGAACGCCTCGAACCGCACCCGCAGACCCGCGACCTCGGCGCGCTTGAGCCACACGGCGCCCGGCAGGCCGAGCACGGTCAGCGCCGGGTCGTAGGCGCGCACCGCGTCGACCACGGCGTCGGCCTGCGCCTCGTGCCTGACCAGCGTGTTGTACAGCGCGCCGTGGGGCTTCACGTACCCGATCCGCGTGCCCGCCGCCTTCGCGCACGCGTCGAGCCCGCCGAGCTGGTAGAGCACCTCGGCCGTGAGCGTGGCCGGGGCGACGTCGACGAACCGGCGGCCGAACCCCGCGAGGTCGCGGTAGCCGACGTGGGCGCCGACGGTGACCCCGCGCTCGGCGGCCAGCCTGCACGTGCGCAGCATGGTGTCCGGGTCGCCCGCGTGGAAGCCGCACGCCACGGTGGCGCTGGTGACGATGGTGAGGAGGGCTTCGTCGTCGCCGAGTCGCCAGTGGCCGAAGCCCTCCCCGAGGTCCGCGTTGAGGTCCATGGTGTTGTCCTCCCTGGATACCAAGGTAAGGATTGTTCAACAATCCTTCAATACTCCAAACCGGGTAAGATGGGCGGATGACCACGGCGCCGTCCCACGACTGGCTGGGCACCCTCGCAGACGACCGCCTCAGCCAGGACCGGGCCCGCGCCGAGCGCGTCGCGGACAAGCTCCGCGACCGGATGCTCGACGGCGAGCTGACCCCAGGGCTCCAGCTCAACGAGAAGGCCATCTCCGAGGCGCTCGGCATCTCCCGCAACACGCTACGCGAGGCGTTCCGCCTGCTCACCCACGAACGCCTGCTCGTCCACGAGCACAGCCGGGGCGTCTTCGTGTGCGAACCGGGCGTCGAGGAGGTCGCCGACATCTACGCCGCCCGCCGGGTGATCGAGTGCGGCGCGATCCGCCGCTGGGCCGACGCGACCGAGGAGGCCCGCCAGGGCGTGCGCGACGCCGTGGCGTTCGGCGTGCGCGGCGCGGAGACGGACAACTGGCTCGACGTCGGCACGGCGAACATCCGCTTCCACCGGGCGATCACGGCCCTCGCGGGCAGCCTGCGGCTGGACGAGGAGGTCCAGCGGCTGCTCGCCGAGCTGCGGCTGGCGTTCTACGTGATGGGCAACCCGCGCGAGTTCTACCAGGACTACCTGCCGATGAACCAGGCCATCCTGGCCCTGCTCGACGCCGACTCCGTCGCCGAGGCCGAGCAGGAGCTGCTCCGGTACTTCGACACGGCCGAGTCCCACCTGGTGACCAGGCTGTCCGGCCCCTAGTTGGTCACGATTCGGTCCCTCTCTCCGCGATCGGTCCACTCGACACGGTGACGCTCGAGACCCCTCCGGCCTAACATCTCGAAACACCTGAGTAACCAGGGCCGTACGGAGGGGCAACATGCCTTCTGCTCCACAGACCAGCGGTTTGCGCTGGAGCAACTGGAACCTGCTGCTGCTGGTTCCGCTGTTGATGTTGATCACGCCGTTCTTCAACACCGCGAAACCCGCGGTGCTCGGCTTGCCGTTCTTCTACTGGTACCAGTTCGCGTTCGTCCCGGTAGGGGTCTTGTGCGTGGGACTGGTCTTCGTCAAGACCAAGGACGAGCCGGTGGAGCACGGAGCCGACCACCTCGCGGTCGACGACCTCGACGCCGGCGACCCGAAGAAGGGGAAGCACTGATGCAGTGGACCGAGTTCATCGTGTTCACGGTCCTGTTCCTGCTGGTCACCGTGCTGGGGTTCTTCGCGGCGAAGTGGAAGCAGGGCGACACCCTCGAACACCTCGACGAGTGGGGGCTCGGCGGCCGCAAGTTCGGCTCGTGGATCACCTGGTTCCTGGTGGGCGGTGACCTCTACACGGCGTACACGTTCGTCGCGGTCCCGGCGCTGATGTTCGGCGCCGGCGCGATGGGCTTCTTCGCGCTGCCGTACACGGTCATCCTGTACCCGATCGTCTTCCTGCCGCTGGTCCGCATGTGGTCGGTGTCGCGGGTGCACGGGTACGTCACGCCCGCCGACTTCGTGCGAGGCCGCTACGGCTCGCACTGGCTGGCGCTGATCATCGCGGTCACCGGCATCGTCGCGACCATGCCGTACATCGCGCTCCAGCTCGTCGGCCTGGAGGCCGTGCTGCGCACGATGGGCCTCAACGGCAGCGGCATCCTCGGCCACCTGCCGCTGTTCGTCGCGTTCGTCGTGCTGGCGCTCTACACCTACCAGTCCGGCCTGCGCGCGCCCGCGCTGATCGCGTTCGTCAAGGACACGCTGATCTACCTGGTGATCATCGTCGCGGTGATCTACCTGCCGAGCAAGTTCGGCGGCTGGGGCGAGATCTTCGGCGACGCGCAGGCGAAGTTCGACGCGACCCCGACGCCCGCCGACGGCACGCTGCTCAACGCCAACAACCAGCTCCAGTACGCGACCCTGGCCCTGGGCTCGGCCCTGGCGCTGTTCCTGTACCCGCACTCGCTCACCGGCATCCTCGCGTCGCGCGGTCGCAAGGTGATCAAGCGGAACATGGTGGCGCTGCCCGCGTACTCGCTGCTGCTGGGCCTGCTGGCGCTGCTCGGCTACGTCGCCATCAGCGCGGGCGTCAAGCCGATCACCAACCAGGCCACCGGCCGCCCGGACACGAACACCATCGTGCCGGTGCTGTTCGGCCAGGAGTTCCCGTCCTGGTTCGCGGGCATCGCCTTCGCCGCCATCGGCATCGGCGCGCTGGTCCCGGCGGCGATCATGTCGATCGCGGCGGCGAACCTGTGGACCCGCAACATCTACAAGGAGTACGTCAAGAAGGACGCCACCCCGGCGCAGGAGGCCAAGCAGGCCAAGCTGGCCTCGCTGGTGGTGAAGTTCGGCGCGGTCGCGTTCATCCTGTTCATCGACCCGCAGTTCTCCATCGACCTCCAGCTCATCGGCGGCGTCATGATCCTCCAGACGCTGCCCGCCGTCGCCATCGCGCTCTACACCCGC
The DNA here is from genome assembly GCF_036375055.1 of Umezawaea sp. Lineage (GTDB taxonomy): Bacteria > Actinomycetota > Actinomycetes > Mycobacteriales > Pseudonocardiaceae > Umezawaea. The sequence continues at coordinate 19,587 of NZ_DASUSQ010000157.1, read as the reverse complement.
TGGTTCCACGTGTGGGGCATGATCGCGGGCTGGGTCGTCGGCATGGGCTGGGGCATGTACCTGCTCTACACGATCCCGAACGCGGCGGCGGGCAAGAACCACTTCGGCGGTTCCGCGCTGGCGCTGGACAAGCTGTCGCTGCTCGGCTGGCACCCCTTCGGCGGGTCGACCGTGCAGATCTACGTCGGCTTCGTCTCCCTGGTCGCGAACATCCTGGTCGCGGTCGTCGTCACGCTGATCGCCCGCAGGATGCGGGTGTTCAACGGCACCGACCAGACCACCCCCGCCGACTACCACGTCGACGAGGACAGCCCGCGGGTCAAGGTCATCGCCGGGCACTAGCCGCACGGCGTCGAGGGCCATCGGGGTTCGCCCCGGTGGCCCTCACGCGTGCCTGGCCCGGAACTGCGCGGCCTTGACCCGGTTGCCGCACCTCTTCATGTCGCACCACCGCCGCGCGCCCCGCCGCGAGCTGTCCACGTACAGCCGCGTGCACGTCTCGGCGCCGCACTCCCGCAGCTCGGAGGCCAGCGGCCGGGCCAGCAGGTCCACGGCCGACCTGGCGATCGTCGCGAGCACCGCGTCCAGGTCGCCGGTCCGCCGCACGCCGCCGTCCGCGTCGAGCGCCGCGGTCACCGGCGGCCGGGCGGCCCACGCGTTGAGCGGTCCCACGTCCCCGTAGTCCTCGCCGTCACGGGCGGCGCACGCCAGCCGGTACAGCTCCTCCCGCAGGTCCACCGCCTCGGCGAACCCGCGGTCGTCCACGGCGGGCGCTTCGTCGAGCAGTCCGGCCGCGGTCGTCCACGCTGCCAGGTCCGCCGGTCCGGCGAGCAGTTGGATCCGCTCGGTGCGGCGGGAGCCGACCGTGCCGACGAAGTCGAGGGCGAGGTTGCCGCTGACGAACGTGACGTCCATGGGTGGAGCATAACCGGTTCAATAGGTTACGGTCATGAGTAACCGCTCTAACTGGTTACTCGGGAGGCGTCGTGGGACGGATAGCTCCACCGGTGTTCGTCGTGCTCTGGAGCAGCGCGTTCGTCGCCGCGGTGATCGGCACCGACGTCGCCCCGCCCATGCTGCTGACGTTCAGCCGGTTCGCCCTCGCGGGCGTGCTCCTCGCCGTGATCGCGTGGGTGTCGGGGTCGAGGTGGCCGAGGGGCAGGCAGCTCGCGCACGTCGTGGTCGTCGGTCTGCTCATGCAGGGCGTGCAGTTCGGCGGCTTCTACTCGGCCATCGGCCTCGGCCTGCCGGGCGGTGTCGTGGCGCTGGTGCAGGGCCTCAACCCGGTCGTCATCGCCCTGCTCGCGGCGGGCGTCCTGCACGAGCGGATGACCCGCTACCAGTGGCTCGGCTTCGCCGTCGGCGGTGGCGGCGTGCTGCTCGCCGTGTCCGACCGGCTCGACTCCTCGCTCGGCGCGATCCTGCTGTGCGTCGTCGGCCTGCTCGGCCTGAGCCTCGGCACCGTCTACCAGAAGGCCTTCACGCCCGACGTCGACGTGCGCAGCAGCACGGCCGTCCACTTCCTGGTCGCCACCCCGTTCATGGGCGTGGCCACGCTCCTCCTGGAGACGCCGCACGTGTCCGACTGGGGCGTCTTCGGCGGCGTGCTCGCGTGGATCGTGCTGGTCAACTCCGTCGGCACGTTCCTGCTGCTCAACCTCATGCTGCGCCGCGAAACCGCGGGCAGGGTCGGAGCCCTGTTCTTCCTCACGCCCGCCGTCACCGCGCTGCTGGCCTGGCTCGTGCTCGGCCAGACCCTCAGCGCGGTCGCCCTCGTCGGGCTGGCGCTCGGTGGCGTGGGCGTGCTGATCGCGACCGTCGTCAGGCCTCCCGCGTCCACGGCGGGCGCGGGACGGGCTCGTCCGGCCACGCCGGTTCCCGCACCGCTTCGATGAGCGCCGGGGTGGGCCTCGCGGACGACCCTCAGCGGTCGACCACCAGCGCCGCCGCCCCGACGAGGCCCGCCTCGCCGCCGAGCCGTGCGGGCTCGACCCGCAGACCGTCGAGGTACGACAGGCCCGCGTGCTGGCGGAGCGCGCGGCGGATCGGGTCGAACAGCAGGTCACCGGCCTGCGCCACCCCGCCGCCGACCACGGCCAGGTCGAGGTCGCACAGGGCGGCGGTCGCCGCGATGGCCAGCCCGACGGCGTACCCGGCGCGGTCGAACGCCGCGAGCGGCACCTCCTCGCCGTGCTGCGCCGCCGCCGCGAGGTGGGCGGCGTCGGCGTGCTTCGGCGCCTGCCAGCCCTGCCGCCGCGCCCACGCCACCAGGTGCGGTCCGCCCGCGACGACCTCCGCGCAGCCGCGCCCGCCGCACGTGCAGGCGACGCCGTTCGGCTCGACCACGACGTGCCCGATGTGGCCCGCGTTGCCGGTCCGCCCGCCGAAGGGCCGTCCGCCGAACACGAGCCCGCCGCCGACCCCGGTCGACACGACCAGCCCGACCATGAACCGGCTGCCCTGCCCGGCGCCGCGCCAGTGCTCGCCCAGCGCCATGCACACGCCGTCGCCCGCCAGTTCGACCCGCACGCCGGGCAGCAGGTCGGCCACCCGGTCGCGCAGCGGGAAGCGCTGCCACAGCGGGATGTTGATCGGGCTCGTGGTGCCGGCCTCGGCGTCGACGGGGCCCGCGCAGGCGATGCCGACGCCGGACACGAGGTCACCCCGGAGCACCTGGTCCACGGCCGACGCGACGGCGGCCCAGGTCGCTTCCGCGTCGTCCACGGGCGTCGGCACGCGCGCGGACCGCAGCACCGCGCCGTCGCGGTCGACGAGCCCGGCGGCGATCTTGGTGCCGCCCACGTCCAGCGCCAGCACGACATCCGTCACGGTCGGAACTCCTCACGAAGGCGGGGTGTGCGGCCACCTTAAGCTCCGACGTGCTTGTCCCCGCCGAACAGGTCGCCCTCGACGGTGACCGTGGAACCGGTGATCCGCACGCCGCCGCTCCCGGCCCGGCGGTCGGCGACCGGCTCGACGGTGGGGACGCCCCGGAGGGCGCCACCGGCCGCGGCGGGCAGCCAGACGGCCTGCGCCGCCTCGAAGGGGTCGGCCAGTTCCGTCAGCAGCCGGAGCGACCGGGGCACCCCCTGGCTCCGCCACACCGGGTGGCCACCCCAGCGGGGCGGGTCGAACGAGCCGAGGCCGTCCACGAGCAGCCGGTGCTCCTCGGGGTCGGCGGGGCGTTCGAAGACACCGCCGAGCGCGTGCGCCAACGACCCGAGCACCGAGTCGTCCAGCCACGTCGGTGCGGTGACGGTGACGCGCAGCGTGAACACCCAGCCCCGGTAGCGGGCCGCCGCGTCGTGGAACAGCGGCGCCGCCGTCACCGCGAACGGGTCGGCGTCCAGGTGGACCGGAGCCGAGTAGAGGCCACCGGAGCGGAACTCCGTCGGCCTGGCGAGCCGGTCGTACTGCGCGGCGACCGTGCCGAGCATGGTCGAGAACTCCGGCGGCACCCACGTGGGCCGCAGCGTCGTGGAGACGGTCAGCGGGGGGAGCCGGTCGAGCAGGTTCGGCCAGGCCTCGGGCGCGGACCGGAACGGCGGCACGGCGAGGTAGAAGCGGACGCCCGCGTACGGCCTGCTCGGATCGACGACCCAGCACTGCCGCCGCAGCTCGGCGGCCCCGCCCGGTGGCGGGGCGCACGGGATCGGTTCGGGGGCCACGGGTTCCGCCCGCACGTGCTCCGGCACCTCGACCAGCCTGGCCAGCGCGTGACCCGCGGCCTGCTCGGCCGCGGCGCGGTCCGGCCTGCGCAGCCTGCCGATCACGGTCGCGACCGGGCCGTCGGGGCCGACGTCCCACCGGGCTTCGAACGCGCAGCTCGGATCACCCGCGCACAGCCTGCCGAGGTAGCCGACGTCCTCGCCGCGCGCCCGCTCGTACCGGGCCGCGGTCGTGAGGTCGGCGTACCCGACCAGCAGGGACAGGTCGACGGCCGCGGTGATCCGGATGCCGAAGGTCGCCGTCCAGCCGCTCGCGGTCTCGGTGAGGATCACAGCCACTGGACGGCGGACCGGTCCTTCAGCAGGGCGATGGCGCCGTTCTCGTCCCGCACGGTGATCCCGTTCTCGGCGCTGTCGTGCACGACCTGGAAGGTCGCGCCGGGCTCGACGGTGCCCAGCGGGTGGTGGTCCTCGGCCGAGTACACCTCGGCCCGGCGCAGCACGGTCACGGCGGGCGGCTGGAGGACGGGCTGCGGTCCGGTGTGCTGCTGCGGTGCCACGACGGGCTGCGGTCCGGTGTGCTGCGGTCCGGTGTGCACCGGGGGCTGGGAACCCTCGGGTTCGATCTCGATGTCGTAGCCGAACGTCTCCACGAGCGGGATCGAGCGGCCGATGACCGCGGCCTCGATGGCGCTGCGCAGGGCGTTGTGCACGGTCTCGCGCATCGCCTTGATCGGCTCCATCTCGATCATGCCCGAGTAGCCGGGGTCGCCGCCGAACAGCGAGCCGAGCCAGCGGAACACCACGAGGATCGGGATCTGCCTGCGCCACAGCGTCCAGCCGAGGTAGAGGTCCTTGCCGAACGCGTACACCGAGACGTACGAGAAGTACTTGCCGATCGCGATGTGCAGCAGGTTGCGGACGCCCGGCACCGGCGGCCCGACCCGCACCCGCTTCGGCGCCACGGTCGCCGGGATGTGGTGGTCGACGGTGAGGGAGCGGAACACCACGCCGTACGCGGTGTCCGCGATCTCCGCCTTGCCGTCGAGCAGCAGGTGCCAGTCGCTGAGCACCTCGGTCGTCGGCAGGAACAGCACCAGCGCGATCCAGATCCACGGCAGCAGCAGCGCCATCAGGCCGAAGAACCCGCCCACCGCGCTGGACGAGTCGAGGCCGCGGCTGACCGCGGCGGTGCCGATCGTCGCGATCAGGCCGAGACCGCTGAACGCGAACCCGATCAGGACGGCGCCGAGCGCGGCCCTCTTGAGGATCTGCTTCGCCTCGTCACCGCTGATGGCGTCGGTCAGCCCTACCTCGACCTCGCCCGAGCGCTGGAAGAGCAGGCGGTTGCCCAGGTAGGTCTCGTTCTGGCTCACGGTGTTGGGTCCGGACTGCCCGGCCATGAACGTCACGGCGACAGGGTCGTCCGGTGGGCGAACGTGGATCAACGCATTTTTGCGGATTGTCGTCGATGTGGAACGGTGCCGACGTGGTCAGCGGGTGTACTTGTTGCCGCCGAAGACGTCGCCCGCCACGGAGACCTGGGAGGAGCCCGTGATCACCACGCCGCCTGGGGCGGGCGGGGCTTCCGCGGGTTCCGGGGCCCGGGCTGGTGGGTGCGGGGTGGTCGGTCGGGGTGGTTGGCCCACCAGGTGCAGCCAGGCCCTGGCTTCGGTTTCCTTCTCCCGGATGGTGACCTGGGTGTAGGTGGTCGGGTCGATGCCGGGGTGGCCCTCGGTGATCACGTCGTCGTGGAAGCTGTCGGAGACCAGGACGGCGACGGTGGTTTCCGGGGTGGTGGCCAGGGCTTCGCGCAGCGGTGCGGCGTTGAGGAGGCGGGCCAGGAGGACCTTGGGTGTGCCGGTGAGGCCGTGGGAGTCCACCCGGAGGTCGCCCGCGTGGATCGCCACTCGGACCCTGAGTCGGGTCGCCCGGCTCGCGTAGCGGTTGTGGTGGGCCAGGCCTGCCGCCAGGGTGGGCAGGAGGGGGTGGACCAGGCGGCGCTTCGAGCAGCCCTCCGGTGCTACGACGATCATGCCGTCGCCGGTGTCCTGGCGGGTGCAGTCGTTCCAGGGGATGCCGCTGGTGTCGAAGGCGTTGCGCAGTTCGGTGAAGAGGGCTTCGCGGAAGAGGACCGAGGCTGTGCTGTCGCGGCTGCCTGAGCCTTCCACGTCCACGGAGAGCAGGGCGCGGTGTACGGGTTCCTGGTCGGGCATGATCCGTCTTGTACACCGTGGGGGTGGTCGTCTTCTCCGCAGTAGTGCGGTTTGGCTGCCGGTCCTCGGGATCGGCGAATCCCCCGAGCAAATCGGCCTTGGTGTCGGGAAGGCAGTGGCTCACCGTCTGGTGGTTGTGCCGTCAGCGCTTCAGCATTCTTGTCAGGCCCGCCGCGACTGTTGTTGCCAGGGTCCAGCCGCTGACTATCAGGGCTGAGGCTATCCACTGGGCCGCGCCCGGTGTCTGCCAGCGGTTCTTGTTGCCGAAGTCGACGATGGGGACCACCAGGTCGATGGTGAAGAGCCACGGGTTCCACTGGAGGGTGTCGTCGGAGTTGATGACCGTTAGTGGTGGGCCCACGGCGAAGTAGGCGCTGCCCAGGATCCAGGAGACGACCAGCCAACCCAGTGCGCGGCCAGGGCGGTAGCCGTAGCCGACCATCCAGCGTTGCAGCCAGCTCCACAGCAGCACCAGTGGGCCGACCAGCCTGGTGCCCTCCGCCACGGCCTTGTACCTCAGGCGCTGCTTTTCCATGAGGACCGTTGACGCGTGTTCGTCGTTGCCGCTGGCGCGCAGCAGTTCCGCCAGCTGGTCGTAGGGGCCTGGGCGGTAGCGGTGGCGCATTGCCTGGCGGAGCCAGCGGAGCCTCCTGAGCACCGACTCGTCGTCGCGCAGGTCGATGGAGTGGCGGAGCGAGTCGTAGCGGAAGCCCTCCAGGTCTATGCGGCCCGTGGCGCTCCAGAAGGTTTCGTTGTCCTCCAAGGAGGTGCAGCCCGCGCCGCGCAGGGTGACCTTGCCCTTGGGTGGGCTCACCACCGTCAGCACGAGTTCCGGTGCCTGCATGCCCAGGGCGTTGAGGGCGTGGCTGTCGAGCTTGTCTCCCAGCACGGCGCCCGCGAAGTTCGCGGTGCGGCCGATCTGGGCGCGTCTGGTGCGGACGCCGCCGTGTGCGACGAACTCCTTGGTCCCCTTGGCGCAGATGAGGTCGCGGCCGACGGTGGCGCCGCCGATGTCCACCGAGGCCTTCTCACCGGGCTGGTGGCGGTACTTGCCCGGCTGGATGAGCCTGCTGCCGCGCAGGTCCAGGTTCGCCCCGATGTGGACCGCCCGCAGTTCCAGCACGCCTGCCACGTTGGCCTCGCGGGCGCTGAAGTTGCTGCCGACGTGGCAGCGGTTGGCGAGCACGGTGTCGGCGCGCGGGTTGTCCAGCGTCGAGGCGTCCAGCACGAGGCTGCCCCTGATGGTCGCGTCGACCATGCGGAACTGGCCCTTCATGGTCAGTTCGCGCGCGGTGACGTCGCCGCCGATCTGCGCGCCGTCGAGGTGGACGGCCCGGCCGCGGCCCACGGGGTCGGTGTTGCCGCCCGGTGGTCTGACCGCGTCCAGCTTCGCGCCGGACAGCGAGAGCGTGCCGCCGACGGTGGCGTTCAGCATCCGCAGCGTGCCAGCGCTGGTGAAGCCGCGGTCCAGTTCCACGTCACCGCTCACGGTGATCCGGTCCAGCACCAGCGAGGCGTGCGGGTCGGCGTGCGGGTCCACCAGGTCCGGCTCGGTGCGGTCGGCGCCCGCGTGCAGGGCCGCGCGGCGCATGGTGAACGCCGAGCTGATCGTCGCGTTCGGCAGCATCACGGTGCCGTGCGCGGTGAAGTGCTGGTCGGTCTCGGCCCACACCCCGCACAGCAGGTTGCCGCCGACCTGCATCCCGTTGCCGTTCAACGAGAAGCCGGTCGGGTTGTGCAGCACCGCGCCGCTGAAGTTGCAGTTGCCGCTGACCTGCGCTCCCGCGACCCTGACCTCGCCCTCGGTGCGGATCCCGTACGCCAGCAGCGCTCCCGCGACCTTCATCCGGTCCGCGTGCAGCGCCAGTTCACCGGGCACGCGCAACGTGCAGGTGCGCAGCAGCACCGATCCCGCGATGTCGGAGTCGGTGAGGTCGACCGGGCCCACCACGGTGCAGCCGTCGAGCGCCACGTCGTTGGCGCTGGTCAGGTTGCGGCCCGCGAGGCCGGGCAGCCAGCACTGCCGGAAGTCGATGCCCGCCAGCTTGCTCTGCCGCAGGTCCGGTGGCTGCTCGAACCGGCAGCGCTCGAACTCCAGCAGGTAGTTCAGCTCCACCGCCCGCAGGTCGAGCACGCCGGTGAGGAAGCGGTCCACGATCCGGATCACCGGCGGTGCGCTGGCCTTCCGCCGGGGCAACCGCCAGTTGCCCGTCGCGTCCGGCTCGCCGACGCCGCGCAGGACGTCGGCCGCGGGCATCCGGAAGGACCGCGCCGGGCTGGGGTCGAAGACGTCCAGCCCGCGCGCGCCGCTTTCCGCCATCTAGTCGGCTTTGTCCTGGTGCGTCGGGTTCAACACCCTGGCCAGGAACGACTTCGTGCGCTCGTGCTGGGGGTCGCCGATGACCTGCTCGGCCAGCCCCTCCTCGACCACGTACCCGCCGTCCATGAACAGCACCTTGTCCGCCACCTCGCGGGCGAACTGCATCTCGTGCGTCACGACGAGCATGGTCATGCCCTCTTCGGCGAGCTGCCGCATGACGCCCAGCACGTCGCCGACCAGCTCCGGGTCCAGCGCCGAGGTCGGCTCGTCGAACAGCATCACCTCGGGGTCCATCGACAGCGCCCGCGCGATGGCGACGCGCTGCTGCTGGCCGCCGGAGAGCTGCGCGGGCATCGCGTGCGCCTTCTCGCTCAGCCCGACGCGCTCCAGGTTGCGCAGCGCCACCTCCTCCGCGTCGGCCTGGCTGCGCTTGAGCACCTTGCGCTGCGCCACGGTCAGGTTGTTCAGGACGGTGAGGTGCGCGAACAGGTTGAACGACTGGAAGACCATGCCGATCCTGGTGCGGGCCGCGTCGATGTCGACGTCGGGGTCCGTCAGCTCGACGCCGTTCACGACGATCTTGCCGCCGGTCGGCTCCTCCAGGAGGTTCACGCAGCGCAGCAGCGTGGACTTGCCGGAACCGGACGGGCCGATGATGCAGATGACCTCACCGCTGTCGACGCGCACGTCGATGCCCTTGAGCACCTCCAGCGGTCCGAAGGCCTTCTTCAGGCCGGTGATCTCGACTGCCAGCTCGGTCATGCGGACGCCCCCACACCACTCGCCTCGGGTGAACTGCTGATCTTGCGGCCGCCGGTGCGCTTCTCCAGCCTCCTGGACAGGTGGCCGAGCGGCAGCGTGATGATCAGGTAGCAGAGACCGGCGATCATGATCGGGGTCATGCCCCGGTACTCGTTCATGGCCTGCCTGCCGAACTGCGTCAGCTCGCGCTCGTCGATCGCGAGGCCGATCACGTAGATCAGCGACGAGTCCTTCGTCAGCATGATCAGCTCGTTGGTCAGCGGCGGCAGGATGATGCGGAACGCCTGCGGGATCACCACGGTGATCATCGCGCGGGCGGAGGACATGCCCAGCGAGCGGGCGGCCTCGATCTGGCCCTTCGGCACGGCCTGGATGCCCGCGCGGATCGTCTCGGCCATGTACGCGGCGGCGACGATGCCCAGCGCGAGCATCACCGTCGTCAGGTTGTCGAACCGGACCTGGAACGCGATGGGCACGCCGTAGCCGAACGCGATGAACACGAGCAGGGCGGGGACCCCGCGGAAGAACTCGATGTAGACGGTGGCGATCCACCGGTAGGGCGCGACCGACGACAGCTTCATCAGCGCCAGGACCAGGCCGAGCGCGAGGCCGAACACGAAGCCGAGCGCCGAGTAGACGATCGTGTTGCGCAGCGAGTCGACGATGATGGTGGGGAAGAGCTTGACCGCGACCTCGGGGTCGAAGAAGGCCCGCTGGACCTTGCCCCAGTCGGCGACGAGTGCGATGACGATGATCGCGATCACCAGGAGGCCGTACTGGACACCGCGGAAGGCCTTCGCCCGTTGCCGCTTGGAGAGTGCCATGGGAGTTCCTCGCGAGAGTGGAGACGGGGACAAAACGGCGGGGCCGGTGCGTGCGCACCGGCCCCGCGTCAGACGGCTACTTCGATGCCGGCTTCTTGCCGAACCACTTCTCGTAGATCTTGTCGTACTCGCCGCTGTCCTTCGCCTTCTTCAGCGATTCGTTGATCTTGGCGGCCAGCGGGCTGCCCTTCTTGACGCCGATGCCGTACTTCTCACCGGTGGGGAACTCGGTGGTGACCTCGGTGTCCGCGTTCTTCTTCGCGTAGTCGTACAGCACGCCGTTGTCGTTGATCGCGGCGTCGACCTGGCCGGTCTGCACGGCGGTCAGTTCGAGGGCGAGGTCCTCGAACTCGATGACGGTGTAGCCGTTGGCCGCCGCGTTCGCGTCCAGGTAGTCCTTGCCGGTCGTCGACGCCTGGCCACCGACCTTCTTGCCCTTGAGGTCGGCGAGCGACTTGATGCCCGCGCCCTTCTTCACCAGCAGGGCCTGCTCGGCGTCGAAGTAGGGGTCGGAGAAGTCGAAGTTCTGCTTGCGCGCGTCCGTGATCGTCATGCCCGCTGCCGCGAGGTCGCACTTGTTCGTGTTCAGGTCCTCGCCCGACTGGATTCCCTCGAACGGGGTGTCCACGATCGTCTGGGTGAGGCCGAGGTCCTTCGCGACGAGGTCGACCAGGTCGACGTCGAAACCGACCGTCTTGTCGCCCTCGCGGAACTGGAACGGCTCGTACGGCAGGTGCGTGCAGGTCGTGAGCTTGCCGGACTCGACGACGGCGATGCCGCTGTCGCCCGCGGTGCCGGTCGTCTGCGTGCTCGTGGCACAGCCCGCGGCCGCGACGACGGCGAGCCCCAGTGCGGGAAGCAGGGCGAACACCTGGTTGCTTGTTCGACGGGCCACTGAGGTCACTCCTCGTAACTGAGTTGGTCGAGTGTTCGGGATACTGCCACTTGGGTGACAACCTGGACAGCACGTGCGTGTTACATCCCGTTCGCGTTGCCGAATCGAGCGTCACACTCCTGTTCGGCCGAATGTCGTACACGCGATCGGGTCACATCACACCGCACGAGCACGCAGCGCGCACGTTCTGAACCGATTCTTGCTGGTCACGGATGGAGCAATCCCGCTACCAGTGCTGTCCAGCCCGTTTGGTGCGTGGCGCCCAGCCCCTCACCCGTGTCGCCGTCGAAGTACTCGCTGAACGTGATGTGCTCGCGCCACAGCGGTGAGTCCGTCGACTCGACCCGCTTGCCGTCCGCGGGCCTGCGGCCGTCGTGGTCGGGCAGGAACAGCGACACCAGCCGCCGCGCCAGCTCGTCGGCGGCCTGACCCGCTGTGACCTCGCGTTCCGACCTCGTGGGCAGCTCGACGCGGAACCGGCCGTCGTGGAACGAGTCGAGCGTCCGCAGCGACTCGACCAGCAGCGCGTTGGTGGGGAACCACACCGGGCCGCGCCAGTTCGAGTTGCCGCCGAACATCGGCGTGCGGGACTCGCCGGGCTCGTAGCCGATCCGGTGCTGCTGGTCGGCGACGTGCACCTCCATGCCCTCGCGGTGCGCGACCGACATCGAGCGGATGCCGTGCGGCGACAGGAACTCGCCCTCGTCCAGCATCCGCGCCAGCACGAGCCGCAGCTTCCGGTCGTCGAGCAGCGACAGCAGGTTGCGGCGGCCGTCCGGCCGGTCCTGCCAGGTCAGGAACTGCACCAGTTCCGGCCTGCGCGTCATCAGGTGGTCCAGCCGCCGGGTGAAGCTCGGCAGCTCCTCGAACACCCACGGCTCCAGCACGGCCGACGCCAGCAGCGGGATGAGGCCCACCATCGACCGCACCCGCACCGGCTGCGACTCCACCGTGCCGTCGGCGAGCCTGCGCGACACCACGTCGTAGCAGAACCCGTCCGCCTCGTCCCAGATCCCGCCGCCACCCGAGCCGAACTGGGTCGACGCCTCGGCGATGCCGAGGAAGTGCTCGACGAACTTCGTCGCCACGTCCTCGTACGACTCGTCGTGCCGCGCCAGCTCCAGCGCGATCTGCATCAGGTGCAGGCTGTAGGCGGCCATCCACGACGTGGCGTCGGACTGCTCCAGCCGCCACGCGCCCAGCATCGGCTCGGACCGGTTGACCGGCCCGATGTTGTCCATGCCGAGGAAGCCGCCCTCGAACAGGTAGCTGCCGTCGGCGTCCTTGCGGTTGACCCACCAGGAGAAGTTCAGCAGCAGCTTGTGGAAGATCTTCGCCAGGAACTTCCGGTCCGGCACCTCCTCCGCCCGGTACACCTGGAGCGCCGCCCACGCGTGCACGGGCGGGTTGACGTCGCCGAACTCCCACTCGTAGGCCGGGAGCTGGCCGTTCGGGTGCATCAGCCACTCGCGGCACAGCAGCAGGAGCTGCTCCTTCGCGAACGCCGGGTCGACCATCGCGAACGGCACGGTGTGGAACGCGAGGTCCCACGCCGCGAACCACGGGTACTCCCACTCGTCCGGCATGGAGATCACGTCGGCGCAGTCGAAGTGCCGCCAGTGCGTGTTGCGCGCGGCGGGCGACTTGCGCGAGCCGGGCGCGGCCGGTTGCGCGGGGTCGCCGTCCAACCACTCCCTGGTGCGGAAGCGGTAGTGCTGCTTCGTCCACATCAGACCCGCGAGCGCGCGCCGGGCGACGGCGGCCCTCTGCGGGTCCGCGTCGGGCATCAGGTCGTGGTGGAACTCGTCGGCCTCGGCCCTGCGGGCGTCCACGGTGGACCGGAACGTCGGCCCGAACGCGTCCTGGTGCCCGTCCCCCTCGACCAGCCGCAGCCGGATCGACGCGGTCCCGCCGGGCTCGACGGCGTCGAACGAGTACCAGGCGGCGGCCTTCGTGCCGGGGTCCGAGGTCCCGTCCACGACCTGGCACGAGGTCGGGTTGCCGCCGACGACGTGCTGGTCGATGCCGTCCTTCGTGTACTCGGTCGGGTTCTGCCCGGCGCCGAACAGCGCCACGTCGTTCGTCTCGTTGTCGGTGACCAGCAGTGACGGCGCGCCCTCGACGTGCAGCGTGTACCGCCCGAGCTTCCCGTGCTCGGCGGTGACCCGGTGCCACCCGTCGGCGGTGGACGCGACCAGCGACGGCCGCCGCTCGTCCCGCCCCCACGCCCACGTGTTGCGGAACCAGAGCTGCGGCAGCAGGTGCAGCGGGGCCGCGTCCGGCCCGTGGTTGGTCGCGGTGACCTCGACGCACACGTCCGTCGGCCCGGCCTTGGCGTAGCTCACGACGACGTCGAAGAACCGGTTCTCGTCCAGGGCACCGGTGTCGGACAGCTCGGGCTCACGGGACTCGCGGCCCGCGCCCGCGGCCAGTTCCCGCAGCTCGGCGTAGGGGAACTCGGTCTGCGGGTAGCGGTACAGCACCTGCATCCACGAGTGCGTGGGCGTGCCGTCGGTCACCCACCAGTACTCCTTGGCGTCCTCTCCGTGGTTGCCCTCGTTGTTGGTGAGCCCGAAGTACCGCTCCTTCAGGATCGGGTCCGCGCCGTTCCACAGCGCCAACCCGAGGTTGAGGAACCCGTGCACGTCGCAGATCCCCGCGATGCCGTCCTCACCCCACCGGTAGGCACGGGCCCGCGCGTGGTCGAACGGGAATGACGTCCAGGCGTCACCTGATGCGGAGTAGTCCTCGCGGACCGTGCCCCACTGGCGTCCGGCCAGGTAGGGGCCCCACAGGCGCCAGGGCGCATCGGGTGGGTCCGACTCGGCGAGCCTCAGCCGTTCGGTCCTCTGCCGTTGCTCGTTCACCGGACCAGTGTGCGGCATCGATCCAGAGGGGCCGGTCACCTCGGTGCCGCGGGTGTCGGACGGGGCCGTGCGGCCCCGTCCGGCACGGGGGTCAGCCCTGCCTGGAGTGCGCGTCCAGCACCAGCGCGACGGCCTCCGTGACCTTCCTCGCCTGGTCCAGGTGCAGCGACTCGTCCGGCACGTGGCAGTTCGAGTCCGGGCCGACGGCACCGGTGACCAGGAACTGGGCCCGCGGGTACGCCTCGTGCAGCAGGCCCATGAACGGGATGGAGCCGCCGAGCGCGACGGTCCGCCACGGGCTGCCGAAGACGTCCTGCGCGGCCCGGTCGAGGCTGTCGCGCAGCCACGGCGCCAGGTCGGGGGCGTTCCAGCCGCTCGCGGACTCGACCCGGCTCAGCTCCACGGTCGCGCCGTACGGCACGTCGGACGTGAGCAGCTTCTTCACCGCGTCGAGCGCCACGGCGGCGTCGACGGTCGGGGGCAGGCGGAAGCTGAGCATCAGCGTCGTGAACGGCCGCAGCACGTTGCCCGCGTCGTCCAGCGGGGGCAGGCCTGCGGCGCCGGTGACGGACAGCGTGGGCCGCCAGCCGCCGTTGAGGGCGAGTTCGACCTCGTCCTCGTCGACCGCCGTGGTGCCGCCCGCGAACGGGACGGTCGCGGTCAGCGAGCCGGGCACGGCGGCGACGGCCTCGCGCACCTCGTCCACCCGGTTGGCGGGGACGTCGCCGTGCATCTCGCGCACCAGCACCTCGCCGGTGGTGGAGTCCTCGACGCGGTCGAGCAGCTGCCGGGCGATCCGGAACGAGCTGGGCACGATGCCGCTGGCCATGCCGGAGTGCAGGCCGCTCTCCAGCACGCGCACGGTCAGGCCGACCTGCACGAGGCCGCGCAGCGACGTGGTCAGCCACATCCGCTCGTAGTCGTTGCCGCCGGAGTCGAGGCAGACGACCAGCGACACGTCGCCGAGCTTGTCGCCCAGGTGCTCCAGGTAGGCGGGCAGGTCGGGGCTGCCGGACTCCTCGCTGGTCTCCAGCAGCACGATGCACCGGCCGTGCGCGCCACCGGCCGCGTGCACGGCCTCCAGCGCGGCGATGGCGGCGTACCCGGCGTAGCCGTCGTCGGCCGCGCCCCGCCCGTAGAGCCGACCGTCCTTGACGACCGGCGTCCACGGGCCGAGGCCGGGCGACCAGTCGGCCACCGGGGGCTGCTTGTCGAGGTGGCCGTAGAGGACGGTCGTGCCCTCCACGCTGCTGCCGCTCGCGGGCACGTCCACGAGCAGCAGCGGCGCGTGGCCGGGCAGCTCGTGCACCTCGGTGGTCAGTCCGGGCAGGTCGCGGGTGGTGATCCACGCCCGGACGTGCTCGATGGCGGCCGCGAGGTGCCCGTTCTCCGCCCACCGGGAGTCGAAGATCGGTGAGATCGCGGGTACGGCCACCAGTTCGGACAGGCTCGGGAGGATGTCGTCATCCCACAGCCCTCGGACGGTACGGGTCAGCGTTGAACGGTCCACGCTCCCGATCCTGTCACGAGCGGTGCAGGTCAGCCGAAGGCGATCGACCTCCAGTTCGGGACGTCGCCCGCCGCGAGCGCCCTGGGCAGGACGGCCATCCGGTCGACCGCGCCGGTGAGCCGCTGCCCGCCGTCCTGGTCGGCGCCGAACCGCAGCTCCCTGGTCGCGCACGCGTTGATCCCGCTGGCCGCGACCTGCGCGGTCGCCGCCTGCCGCCCGTCGAGGTAGACGGTGACCGTCCCGTCGAGCAGCGTGACCACGATGTCGACATAACGACCTGTCGGCACGACCGCGGCCGTCGTCACCCCCGTGCCCGCCCCGATGAACCGCACCTGGTTGGTCGGCGTGAGGTCGATCAGCACCCCGTCGGTGCCGGGGTCGCCGGAGGGCTGGAAGTCGAACAGCCGCCGGTAGGTGCCGGACGTGGTGGCCTTCACCTCCGCCGCGAACGTGGCCCTCGGCAGTCGTCCGAGCGCGGTCGGCTGGCTACGCAGGTACCGGGTGCCGTCGAGCAGCAGCGCCGTGCCGGTCGGGCCTTCGGCGCCGTACGCCGCCCCGGCCTGCACGGTGGCGTGCCGGGCGTTGCGGGACCGGTCGGTAACGGTGTTACCGGATTGCGGGTCCCACGCGACCACGGCCGTGTCCGCCGCGGGCTCGCCGCACCCGCTCGTGGCCGCGTACCGGTGGCCTGCCTGCGCGGTGAACGTGACCGAGTCGCCGTTCGCCGTCACCGGCACGGTCTGCCCGGTCGTGGCGTCCACCAGCCGGTAGCCCTGCCGGAACAGGCCGTTCCGGACGGTCAGCGGCCCGTCCTTCGAGGCGGTCACCCCGATCTCGGTCGCCGAACCGCCGGACCAGCGGACGTCGACCGTCGTGCCGCCGCGCGCCCTGAGCCCGGCGTACGAGCCGCTCGGCCACGACGACGGCAGCGCGGGCAGCACGTGCACGACCCCGTTCTGGCTCTGGAGCAGCATCTCCGCCACGCCGGAGGTCGCCCCGAAGTTGCCGTCGATCTGGAACGGCGGGTGCGTGTCCCACAGGTTCGCCAGCGTGCTGCCGGTGAGCTGCTCGGACAGCATCTTGTGCGCGTGGTCGCCGTCCAGCAGCCGCGCCCAGAAGTTGATCTTCCACGCCTTGCTCCAGCCGGTGCCCCCGTCACCGCGCGCGGTCAGCGAGACCTTGGCGGCGTTGGTCAGCGCCGTGGTGGTCAGCTGGTTGCCGGGGAAGAGCCCGAACAGGTGCGACACGTGCCGGTGCGTGTCGGTGGGGCTGTCCCAGTCCTCCTTCCACTCCTGCAACTGGCCCCACGAGCCGATCCGCGTGCCGGGGTCGAGCCTGGTCAGCACCTGCCGCACCTCCTCGCCGAACGCCGCGTCGCCCACGAGGCCCGCCGAGCCGACGACGGTGGTGAACAGGTTCCAGACGATCTGCTGCGACATCGCCGCGCCCGCCGAGAAGTCGCCGTTCTCCGGCGAGTAGCTGGGCGTCACGACCAGCTTGCCGTCACGAGGGTCGACCCTCAGCTCGTCCAGCCAGAACTGGGCCAGCGACTTCAGCACCGGGTAGGCGCGGTCGCGCAGGAACGCCTGGTCGCCGGTGAACAGGTAGTGCTCGTAGTAGTGTTGCGCGAGCCACGCCCCCGCCTCGGGGAACCAGAACGACTGCGCGTAGTTGTGCACACCGGTGAAGCCGTAGGGGTTGGTCTCGTTGTGCACCACCCAGCCGCGGTTGCCGAACATCTCCCGCGCGGTCACGGCGCCGGGCTCGCGCATCTCGTCGACGTAGTCGAACAGCGGCGCGGTGGTCTCGGACAGGTTCGTCGTCTCCGCGGGCCAGTAGTTCATCTGGAGGTTGATGTTCACGTGGTAGTCCGCGTCCCAGGGCGGTGACGTGCTGTTGTTCCACACCCCCTGGAGGTTCGCGGGCAGGGACCCGGCGCGGGACGACGAGATCAGCAGGTACCGGCCGTACTGGAAGTACAGGACCTCCAGCGCCCGCTTGATCGCGGGCGCGGCGGTCGCGTAGCCGGCGAGCAGGTCGTCGGTGGGGATCGTCGGCACCTGCTGGCCGAGGTCGAGCCGGACCCGGTCGAACAGGTTCCGGTAGTCCCGCTCGTGGGCGCTGAGCAGGCCGTTCCAGCCCTTCGCCACGGCCGCGTCGACCGTCGACCCCACCCGCTGGTGCGGGTCGGCGCCGCGGTAGGCGGGGTGGTCGGCGGCGTAGTTCGTCCCCATCGCGAGGACGAGCACGGCGCTGTCCGCGCCCGCCACGGTCACCGAGCCGTCGCCGTTGTCGGTCCGCGACCCGCCCTGGCCGACGACCTGGAGCTGCGACTCGAACTTCAGCCCGTTGTCGTTGAGCGTTCCGGCGAACGTGCTGCGCCCGCCGCTCGCGGTCGTCCGCTTGGACCGGTTGTCCGGCGCGGTGATCGCCGCGGTGAAGCCGACCCGGCCCGGCTGGCTCGCCGAGAGCCGCGCGACCAGCACCCCGTCGGCCGCGCTGGCGAAGTACTCCCTGGTGTAGCGCACGCCGCCCGCGTCGTAGGCGACCGTGGCGACGGCCCGGCCGAGGTCCAGGTCGCGCCGGTAGTTCGTGACGCCGCTCGGTGCGTTCGTGAGCGTGAGACCCAGCTCGCCGAACGTCTGGTAGGAACCGAAACCGCGTTTTGGTTGCCCGAGGGCGGTCGCGACGGCGGACGGCGCGACCCGGCGTTCGCGGTCGATCCGGTCCTGCGCGTCCCTGATGGCGTTCGGGCGCGGACTGGTCCAGTTGCCGAAGTCGTACCCCTGCGTCGAGCCGGGACCGCCGGTCCACAGGGTCTTCTCGTTGAGCTGGATCCGCTCCTTCGCGACGGTGCCGAAGACGCCGCCGCCGAGCGCCCCGTTGCCGATCGGCAGGGATCGGGTTTCCCAGTCCGTGGCGGGCTCGTCGTACCAGAGGGTGAGTGGTCCGGCCGCCGTCGTGCCCACGTCGGGCGCCGCCGCGACGGCCGGGGTGAGTGCGGAGAGCAGGATCGTCACGAGTGCGGGAACGGTTGTGCGCAGGGCGTTCATGCGTCCTCCACCGACCGGGTGCGCGCCGAACGGCGGTGACCGCCGCGTCGACGCATGCAGGTGCTCCCGACGTTAACAAGACATCTGATGTCTGTGTAGCTCACAGCAGGCAATCAGGCTGTATGGCGTATCCGATGAACTAATTAACCGCACTTGGGTGCTACGAACGAACCAAACGCGCGCTCAGAGTGATCGGATGTCTGAGGGGTGGATCTCACCGCGTGGACGATCGGCGCGGTGATCGCCCCACGGCGTGTCCGGAGGGTGGTCAACCGGTTAACGAACGGTAACCGGGACAGTGGTGTTCGGTGACCGAACTTGGTGCTCGGAGGGCAGATGGTCGACCTTCCAACTGTTCTCCCAGTTCAGGGCGCTGGCCTGTGTGTTACGAAGTGGGATGGCACTCACCAAGTCGGGCGGGGCCGTGTCAGGATGTGGATGAGAACCACCGTCAGCGCCGACGGTTGACCGCCGCCCCCACAGGGGCGGAGGCGGCTGGCGGTGCACTGCCGCACACACGTCGCCACAAGCGACCGGGCGGCCTCGTAGACGAGGAGAAGGCGCAATGTCGTCCCCCGAGCAATGGACGCACCCCGAGCCTGCGTCGGCACCCGCCGCGACCGCGGCGAAGCCGACCGCGGAACAGGTGATCGCAGGTTTGCGAGCGACAGACCAAGGTGACGCCAACCTGGTGCAACTGCTGACCCCCGAGGGTGAGCGCGTCCAGCACCCGGACTTCGACATCGACATCACGGCGGAGGAGCTGCGCGGTCTGTACCGCGACATGGTCCTGATCCGCCGCGTCGACCGCGAGGCGAACGCCCTCCAGCGCAAGGGCCAGCTCGGCATCTGGGTGCCGCTGCTCGGTCAGGAGGCGGCGCAGATCGGCGCGGGCCGCGCGATGCGCCCCGACGACATGGCGTTCCCCAGCTACCGCGAGCACGGCATCGCCTGGACCCGCGGCGTGCACCCGACCGAGCTGCTGGGCATCTTCCGCGGCACGGACATGGGGACCTGGGACCCGGTCAAGCACAAGTTCCACCCCTACACGATCGTCATCGGCAACCAGGTCCTGAACGCCGCCGGGTACGCGATGGGCCAGAAGTTCGACGGCCAGGTCGGCGACTCCGACAGCGAGGCGACGATCTGCTTCTTCGGCGACGGCGCCACCAGCCAGGGCGACGTGCACGAGGGCTTCGTGTGGGCCGCGGTCTACGACGCGCCCGTCGTCTTCTACTGCCAGAACAACCAGTGGGCGATCTCCGAGCCGAACGAGCGCCAGACCCGGGTGCCGCTCTACCGCCGTGCGCAGGGCTACGGCTTCACCGGCATCCGCGTCGACGGCAACGACGTGCTGGCCGTGCACGCGGTCACCACGGCGGCGCTGGAACGGGCCCGGTCGGGCAACGGACCGACGCTGATCGAGGCCTACACCTACCGGATGGGCGCGCACACCACATCCGACGATCCGA
>NZ_DASUSQ010000156.1:0-50050 GCF_036375055.1 Umezawaea sp. | reverse complement strand
TGGAAGCGGCCGGAGCAGACCGCGGAAACGCTGGAAAGCGGCTGGCTGCACACCGGCGACATCGCCCGCAAGGACGAGCGCGGCTACATGTTCATCCTCGACCGCAAGAAGGACATGATCGTCTCCGGCGGCTTCAACATCTTCCCGCGCGAGGTCGAGGATGTGCTGTCCTCGCATCCCGATGTCGCCATGGCCGCGGTGATCGGCGTGCCGCACGAGAAGTGGGGCGAGACGATCAAGGCGCTGGTGGTCGTGGCGGACGGCGCGTCGGTCACCGAGGCGGAGATCATCGCCCACTGCAAGGCCAGGCTCGCCGGGTACAAGGCGCCGACGTCGGTCGAGTTCCGCGACGCCATCCCGCGCACGGCCACCGGCAAGATCCAGAAGTTCCGGCTGCGCGAGCCCTACTGGGAGGGGCTGACCCGGAAGGTGAACTGACCCACCCCCGGTGTGCCCGTGACACGTGTGGTTGATGGTGCACGTGTGCCCGGTGGCGACAACGGGGTGGGGGTGGCACGCTGCCAGGAAGCACCGGTACTAGGCCGTTCGGCCCAGTACCGGCGGGCTGAACGGTGGGAGGTGACGTCGTGTCCACACGACGGGCGGTCGCTCGGATGGCGGTCTCCGCGCTGGTGGCGGTGGCCGTGGCGCTCGCGCAGGCGGGTCCGGGGTCCGCGGCCCCACCCCCACCGTCCAACCCCAGCGACTCGGACATCAGCGCCGGGCGCGCGGACGCCGACGCGAAGGCCGCCAGGGTCGGCGAGCTGACCGGTGAGCTGACCCAGGCCGAGGCGCGCCTGCAAGAGCTGACCGACGAGGTCTCGCGCAAGATGGAGCTGGTCAACAAGGCCAGGGTCGACCTGGAGGCGGCGCAGGCCGAGGCCGCGAAGGCCCTCGCCGACGCCGAGTCGGCCCGCGTCGAGGCCGACGCGGCGGGCAAGGCCGTCGAGGACGGCAGGCGCGACCTGGACGAGTTCGCCGCCGCCAGCTACCAGCAGGGCAGCACCATCGGCTCGATCAGCGCGTACCTGGGCGCGACCAGCCCCGAGGACCTCCTAGCCCGCGCCCAGCTGCTCGAAGCGGTGTCCGGGTCGAGCCTGAACGCCATGGAGCAGATCGAGCTGAGCCGCACGGAGAAGGCGAACAAGGACTCCGCCGCCCGCGCCGCGCTCGACGAGGCGAACCGGAAGCAGGCCGCCGCCGACGAGGCCAAGAAGGCCGCCGACGAGGCTCAGGCCGTCGCCGTCCAGGCCCAGCAGGACCAGGCGGGCCAGGCCGCCCTGATCAGGGACAGCAAGGCGGGCGTCGAGGCGCAGCTCGCCGAGGCGCTCGGCGCGGTCGACGGCCTCACCGCCCAGCGCGCCCAGTACGACGAGTGGGCCGCGAACAAGCAGCGCGAGGACGACGAGAACGCCCGCCGCGCCGCCGAGTCCGCCGCCGCGCAGCAGGAGGAGGACGACGCCCCCGCCCAGGCCCAGCCCGCCCAGCGGCCGCGCCCCGTCCAGTCCGCCCCGAGCGGCGACGGCGTCGAGATCGCCATCTCCCGCGCCATGGCGTACATCGGCACGCGCTACTCGTGGGGCGGCGGCAACTACAACGGGCCCACCGTGGGCATCCGCGACGGCGGCGTCGGCGACTCCTACGGCGACTACTACAGCGTGGGCTTCGACTGCTCCGGCCTGATGATGTACGCCTTCGCGGGCGCGGGCGTGTACATCCCGCACTACAGCGGCTACCAGTACAACTCCGGCCGCAAGGTCCCGCTCAACCAGGCGCAGCGCGGCGACATGCTGTTCTGGGGTCCCGGAGGCGGCACCCACGTCGCCCTGTACCTCGGCGGCGGCATGATGATCGAGGCCCCGTACTCCGGCTCCAGCGTCCGCGTGTCCCCGGTCCGGTACGGCGGCATCATGCCGTACGCGACCCGGCTGCTCTGATCGGTCACCCGTTCCGGATATTCCCGTTCAGGGCGAAGAACTCCGCAAAGATGCGGATTCCGAATGCTCCATTCGGATGTCTTCCACTATCCCGCGGTCGCGGCGACGTGCTGTTCCGGTCACCTCCCGAATAGCCCGAAGGGCTGAACCGTTGCCAGTGCCGCTCGATTGTCGAACAATCGAGCGGCACTTCGTCCTAGGCTGCCCCGAACACGGCTAAGGTGGTCCGGTGCACCCGCCTGGGGTGAATTCGTGGGGGTGGTGCTTCGTGGCGTTACACCGGGCGATCGTCCTGGTCGACATCGCGGGCTTCACCGATCCCCTGCGCACCGCCGAGGACCAGAAAACCGTGCACCACGCCCTTTACGAGATGCTCGACGGCACCTTCGCCGAATCCGGGCTCGACCTGGAGCGGTGCTCGGTGGAGGACCGGGGCGACGGCGCGATGGTCCTCGTCCCGCCCGAGTTCCCGAAGATCCTCCTCGCCGACCAGTGGCCGACCAGGCTCGCGGCGGCCCTGCGCAGGCACAACGCGGTGCACTCCGAGTCCTCCACGATGCGGCTGCGGGTCGTCCTGCACGCCGGTGAGATCCACCTGAGCAGCAACGGCGTGGTCAGCCAGGCGGTCAACCTCGCCTTCCGCCTGCTGGACGCCCAGGCCGCCCGCGAGGCGCTGGCCGAGTCCGGCGGCGTGCTCGCGCTGATCGCCTCCGAGCGGTTCTACGAGGAGGTGGTCCTGGCCGACCCGGCCGCCGACCCCACCTCCTACCGCCGGATCCCGGTCTCGGTGAAGGGGACGGAGACCTCCGCCTGGCTGCGGCTGCCCGACCGCAACGGGGCGGCACCGCGCCGGGAAACGAATCGCGCGGCGCGGCCGGGAAACATTTTCGAACTGGTCGACGCGGTGCTCGACATCGCGGTGGTGAACGACGTGGCGGGCAGGCAGTCCGTGCTCGACCTGTTGAGGCCGGAAATCAGCGCCTCGGTCCCCCACGATTCCCGCACGCGGGTGCACGTCGTGTCATTGCTGCGCACCTGTCTGCGGTACGACGGAGGTCTGGCGGAACTCGTCGAGGTGTTGAGCGCCTTCGACGGGAATACGCCCGCTGTGCGCCGTCTGGTCGAGGTGTCCCGGAATTGGCCGTCGGATCCGCCGCGCTGAATCCGGCGACCGGTCATCCGGGTCACGACCAGCCGACGAGGGAGGGGTGTGGGGTGCGATCACCGACCGGTCCGGACGCGTCGCTGTGGGTGCTCGTCGACGCGCTGGAGCAGGTGCACGTCCTGCGCGACCCCAACGGCCGGATGCTGTGCCTCGACCTGCTCGCCGACGAGCTCGGGTTCACCCCGCAGGTGCAGGCCTTCCCCTCCCTGCGCATGCACCTGTTCAGCATCGTGCTGGCGTGCAGGCAGCACCGGGACGGGCTGGTGACGCTGCTCAAGGTGCTGGACCAGATGGATCCGCGGTCCACGACGGTGCGGCGGGCCTGCCAGGTGTTCGAGAACATGCGCGCCGCCGACCTGCTGTCGCACCGCGAACGGGAACGGCTGCTGGACCTGTTCTCCCACACCACGTGCACGACCGTGGCCGAGCTGTGCCGGACCGCCGCCGGTCCCGCCG
Organism: Umezawaea sp.; assembly: GCF_036375055.1. Lineage (GTDB taxonomy): Bacteria > Actinomycetota > Actinomycetes > Mycobacteriales > Pseudonocardiaceae > Umezawaea. The sequence goes on along the minus strand of NZ_DASUSQ010000156.1, from coordinate 46,492 downwards.
CCGCCGAGCCCGCCGTGGAACCCGAGGAGCTGGCCGACGCGCTCGCCCACCTGGAGCAGCTCAACGCCCGGTCCGACGGCCTTCCCCCGCTCGTGGTGTTCGTCGAGCACCTGGCGAGGCGCCTGGACGGACCGCACGCGGACCAGCTCAGGGACTGGAACGACCAGCTGGCGCGCAAGCTGGACGTGGTGGACCAGCTCAGGTCCCTGCGCGGCCGCGACGCCGAGGTCGACCCGCCAGAGGTGGACGTCGAGGCCTGCCTGGTGCTGCGGATCGAGCGGCACGGCTTCGACCGGGACACCTTCGTGCTCACCGACTGGCGGCAGAGCCACCCGACCGGCTGGTACCCCCAGCGCGGCGACGACTTCAAGGGCTCCCTCGCGGAGATCGAGGCGCGGGTGGCGGACCTGGTGGAGGAGGCCGAGGCGCACTGGGCCCGGAACGCGGACTCCATCCGGGTGGAGTTCCTGCTGCCCCACGACCTGCTGAACCTGCCCGTCGACCAGTGGAAGCTGGAGGCGAGCACCGACCTGCCGCAACCGCTCGGACTGCGCTACCAGGTCGTGCTGCGCAGCCTGGAGCGCGCCCGCACCCACCACTGGCACCGGAGGTGGCGGCAGCGGTGGGCGAGGCTGCGGTCGAGCCGGGACCACTCGGTCAACGGCGTGCCGATGACGCACTGGTGCTCGGGGAAGGCCCGCGACCTCGGCGCGCTGGAGCGGGTGCTGGTGCTGCGGGAGGAACTGGTGTCGCTCGTGCTGAGCGCCCCGCCGCCGCCCGCGCCCGCCACGACCGTCGACGAGGTCGTCATCGGCCTGCGCAGCGGCCTGCCGGTGATGATCTGGCACCGCGACGACGGGTCCCGCCGCCCGTTCGACGCCGCGATCCGCCCGCTGCTCAAGGGGCTGGGCGAACTGCCGGAGGGCGTGAGGCTGCTGCGCGGGCGGGCGCCGGGCACGGTCCGGTCCACCGGGCGCATCGGCGGCCACGTGTCGCTGCTGTGGGACGACCCCGATCGACCAGTCGAGCCGGTGGAGCTGCCCACCGCGCCGTGCAAGGAGGTACCCGCCCCATGAACCAGACGGACCCGGTCGGCGACGGCGACCCGCGCTGGTGGATCTACCGCGGCACCGGCCGGCCCCGCGCGGAAGCCGATCCGACCTCCGTCCTGCCGCCACCGCCCTCGTGGCGGACGTTCGACGGCGGCCCGGTCACACCGGTGGACCTCACCGGGGGGCGGACGGAGTACGAGCGCAGGCTCGGCGTCACGTCGGTGGTGCGGATGCAGGACATGCCCACCGACGAGATCACCATGGTCAACGCGGCCCTGTACCTGCGTCGGCCGCTCCTCGTCACGGGTCGGCCCGGCACCGGGAAGTCCAGCCTCGCCTACAAGATCGCCAGGGAGCTGAAGCTCGGTCCGGTGCTGCGGTGGCCCATCAGCAGCCGCAGCACGCTCCAGGACGGGCTCTGGGAGTACGACGCCATCGGCCGCGTGCAGGCCGCCGCGGTGCAGCGCGACCAGGAGCCGGACATCGGGGAGTTCGTCCACCTCGGACCGCTGGGCACGGCGCTGCTGCCGTACTCCTCGCCGAGGGTGCTGCTGATCGACGAGCTCGACAAGTCCGACATCGACCTGCCGAACGACCTGCTGAGCGTGTTCGAGGACGGCGAGTTCCGGATCCGGCCCCTGCTGCGGATCGCGGGCCGCCAGCCCGACGTCCGGGTGTTCACCGCCGACCAGGACAGCTCCGCCGTGGTGCACCGCGGACTGGTGCGCTGCAACGCCTTCCCCGTCGTGGTGGTCACCAGCAACGGCGAGCGGGAGTTCCCTCCCGCGTTCCTGCGCCGGTGCCTGCGCCTGGAGATGCCGGAGCCGACGGTCGAGCAGCTGGCCAACATCGTCGCGGCGCACTTCCACGGCGTGGAGCTGACGCACGCGACCGAGCTGATCCGCTCCTTCGTCGACCGCAGCGCCCGCGACGGGGGACTGGCCGCCGACCAGCTGCTGAACTCCATCTACATGGCGACCTCGGGCGCCTACGCCGTCGACGACAGCTGGCAGCGGCTGTGCGACTCCCTGTGGCGCGAACTGGGCGTGGCGGGCGTGGAATGACCGGGGGGCGACGCGACCACCTGGGCACCGGCCAACTCAGACCGGACGAGTTGGCCGACGCGCTGTGGCTCGCCGCCCAGATCCGCAACGCCAGGGACGCGCCGCCCACACCCCCGCCGGGGGCGCGGCCACCCGCGCCCCCGGCCGAGCCGCCGGAACCGCCGGGGTTCGACCCGGTGGACCCGGCCCTCCCGGAGACCACCGGCGGACCCGTCGACCGGGTGCCCGGCCGGGGTGAGCTGACGGTCGACGTCGTCGAGCCCGCGCACTTCCGGTCGGCGAGCCGCCGGGTGGCCGCCCGGTGGCGGGGGCCGTCGCAGCTGCCCGACGCCCGCGGTGTGGTCCGCGCGCTCCGGCCGCTGACGCGCACCGTCCCCTCGCGGGTGGACCTGGTCCTCGACGAGGAGGCGACCGCCGTCCGCGCCGCCGAGGAGGGCCTGTGGCTGCCCGCCCGGCGGCCCGCGCAGGTGCACCCCTTCGACGTCGTCCTGGTCGTGGACGACAGCGCGTCGATGCGGATCTGGCGCAGCGGGGTGGTCGAGTTCCGCGACCTGCTGCGGCGGCAGGGCGCGTTCCGGGACGTGCGGGTGGTGCACCTCGACACCGACCGCGAGCACGACGCCCTCGTCCTGCGCGGGCAGTCGCCCGGTGCGGTGCCGCAGGCGCCCGCCAGGGTGGCCGACCCGACCGGCCGCCGGATCATCCTCGTGCTCACCGACGGCGTCGGCGCGGGCTGGCGCACCGGGGGGATGCACGACCTGCTCGCGGGCTGGGGCCGCAGCGGACCGGTGGCCGTGGTGCAGGTGCTCCCGTCGGGCATGTGGCCGTCCTGGTCCGTCATCCGCACCGCCATGGCCAGGTGGAGCAGCCCGGCGCCGCTGCTGCCGTCCGCGCGCTGGGTCGCCGTGCCGACCGACGCCTCCGTGCTCCACGACCACGAGGGCGTGATCCCGGTGCCCGTGCTCGAACTCGACGGCCGGTGGTTCGGCCGCTGGGTGGACCTGGTGACCGCGAGCGGGACGGGAGAGGTGGAGCTGCCCGCCCTCCGACCCGCGGGTCTCGCCCCCGCGGACCCAGGGCCCGCGGTGCCGTCCGACCCGGTCGAGCGGATCCTCCGCTTCCGGCGGATCGCCACCCCGACCGCGTTCCGCCTGGCCGTGCTGCTCGCGGCGGCGCCCCTGTCCGTCCCGATGATGCGGGTCGTCCAGGAGGCGCTGCTGCCGTCGTCGACGGCGGCGCACCTCGCGGAGGTCTTCCTCGGCGGCCTGCTCCGCCCGTACGCGCATTCGGCCAACGGAATCAGTACGGGCGTACTCGAATACGATTTCCACCCCGGTGTGCGGTCGGAGCTATTGGCGGGCGGAGCGCGGTCGGACACGTCGGCGGTATTCCGGCTGGTAGCGGATTTCCTCGGCCCCCGCGTCGAGGCCGTGGGCAATCTGCGCGAAGTGCTGCGGGCACCGGACACCGCCGCGATACCGGTCCTTTCCGGTGCCGCTCTCCCGTTTCTGAGACTCCAGCACACGGTGCTCCGCGCGCTCTCCGGTCCGTATGCGCGCCGGGCGACCGCGCTCGAAGCCATAATATCGCCCAATAGGGGGGCATCGGGGAATTGGGGGGCGCCGGAGCTTGAGTCAGATGGACGAAAGCCGATAGGTTCAGCGCCGGCCGGACGGCCGGCGGTCACGCATGCGTGGCCGCCTGAGGCGATGAGAAAAACTGATGGGGTGGCTCGAATTCATGCGCACCGCGAAGACGACGTGACCGCGCTCAGCCCGAACAGGGAAGCAGCGGTGCTGCCGCACGCACGTCCCGCGCAGCAGCCCGCCGTGCTCGGCGGCGTGCCGCTGCGCAACGTCAACTTCACGGGGCGCGCCGCACTCCTCGACGACCTCCACCGGCGGCTCAACCAGGGCGACACCACAGCGGTCCTGCCGGAGGCCCTGCACGGCCTCGGCGGCATCGGCAAGTCCCAGGTGGCGGTCGAGTTCGTGCACCGCCACATGGCCGACTACGACCTGATCTGGTGGATCTCCGCCGAGGACGTCGACCAGATCCAGGCCGCGTACGTGAACCTGTGCGCCAAGCTCAAGCTGCGCGCCGAGCCCGCGGCCGACACGGCGGTGCCCGCGGTGCTGGAGGCCCTGCGCCTCGGCGACCCGTACCGCCGCTGGCTGCTGATCTTCGACAACGCCGACTCGCCGGAGGAGGTCCGCAGGTACTTCCCGCACGGCGCGGGCCACGTCCTGATCACCTCGCGGAACGCGAGCTGGGCGAGCGTGGCGTCCTCGCTGTCGGTGGACGTGTTCACCCGCGAGGAGAGCCGCAAGCTGCTCCAGCGCCGCAACCCCGCCCTCCCGGACGCCGACGCCGAGCGGCTCGCCGAGGTGCTCGGCGACCTGCCGCTCGCGGTCGACCAGGCCGCCGCGTGGAGCGCCGAGACCGGCATGTCCGCGGACGAGTACGTCCAGCTCTTCGAGGACAAGCGGGCCGAGCTGCTGAGCCTCGACCCGCAGCCCTCCGACTACCCGCTGACGGTGGCCGCGGCGTGGGACGTGTCGCTCGACCGCCTGCGCGAGCAGCACCCCGCCGCGTTGCAGCTGCTGCGGGTCTGCTCCTTCTTCGCCCCGGAGCCGATCGCGCGCAAGCTCCTCGCGGGCGTCCGCAACCTGCCGTTCCCGCAGGAGCTGGCCGACGCGCTGCGCGACCCGGTGCTGCTGGGGCGGGCGATCCGGGCGATCAACCGGTACAGCCTCGCCACGATCGACCACCGCAACGACACCCTCCAGCTGCACCGGCTGGTCCAGACCGTGCTGCGCAGCCAGATGAACCCGGAGGAGCTGCGGCAGATGCGCCACGTCGCGCACCTGCTGCTGGCCAACGGCGACCCGAACCAACCGGAGGACGTCAGCCACTGGCCGCGCTACCAGGAGCTGCTGCCGCACGTGCGCGCCACGCGGCTGATCGAGTGCGACGACCCGTGGGGGCGCAAGCTCGCCATCAACATCGCGAACTTCCTGTTCTCCTGGGGCGACCCGGAGCGGGCCCGCGTGCTGGCGTCGGAGATGGTCGAGAAGTGGAAGGTGCAGCTGCCGCCGGACCACCTGGACACGCTGATCGCGAGCCGGTGGCACGGGCGGGCACTGCGGGCGGTCGGCCGCTACGCCGAGTCCGGCCGCATCGCGGAGAACACCCTCGACCGGCTGCGGGCCACGCTCGGCGACGACCACGAGGAAACCCTGCTCACCGCGCACGGCGTCGCGTCCGACCTGCGGGCGCGCGGCGAGTTCCAGACGGCGCGGCTGCTCAACGAGGACACCTACCTGCGGGCGCGCGCCGCGTTCGGCGAGGACGACCCGGAGACGCTGCGGGCGGCGAACAACTACGCGTTGAGCATGCGCCTGACCGGCGACCTCCAGGCGGCGAGGGAACTCGACGACGACACGTGGCGCAAGCGGGCCATCGCGCTCGGGGAGGACCACCGGTTCACCCTGCTGACGCTCGACAACCTGTCCGTCGACCTGCGCGAGTGCGGTGACTACAACGGGGCCTGCCGCTTCCAGGAGAACACCGTCCGCCGGTTCCGGGACATCATCGGCAGCCACAACAGCCTGACGCTGTCCGCCATCAAGAACCTGTCCGTGGCCAGCCGCAAGGCCGGTGACCACGAGGGTGGCCGCGCGCTGTCGGAGGAGTCCTACCGGGGGCTGCTCGACCGGTACGGCGCCCGGCACCCCGACGCGATGTCCGCGGGCATGAACCACTCCGTGTCGCTGCGCCAGACCAAGGACCTGAAGGGCGCCAGGCAGCTCGGCGAGAAGATCTGGGGCCTGTACCGGGACGCGATGGGCGAGGACCACCCGTTCGCCCTGGCGGGCGCGACGAACCTCGCGGTGACCCTGCGCAACCTGGGGGAGCCGGAGAAGGCCAGGGAGCTGAACGAGCGCGCGTTCGCGCGGTTCGAGCACGTGCTGACGCCCAACCACTTCTTCACGCTGGTCTGCGCGACGAACCTCGCGAGCGACCACCACGCCCTGCGCGACTACCGGACCGCGTACGACATGGACGTCGCCGCGCGGGAGCGGTCGGAGCTGGTGCTCGGCCGCGACCACCCGTCGACCCTCGCGCTGGACGCCAACATCGCGCTGGACCTGCGCGGTCTCGGCGACGACGACCGCGCCGACGAGATCCAGGCCGAGACGGTCTCCCGTTTCCAGCGGGTGCTGGGTCCGAACCACCCGGCGACGATGGGTGCGATGCACAACGTGCGGGCCGACTGCGACATCGATCCTATGCAGATCTAACCCGTCGTGTTCCATTCGGTCGCCTTCCGGTCAACCGAATCGGAGCAGCGGCCGAAGTACGAGAATTGCGGAGAACGGACTCGCCCGGTGCCGCCGGGGTGAGTCCGTTCTCGTCATTCGGTGTGCTTTACGTCTAGTGGCGCTGACCCCGGCGCTCGATCTCATGCATGATGAAGTCGTGTCGTCGCCATTGCGAGGAGGATCGACATGATGGGGACCCCTGCGGCTGATCTGGAAACAGACCTGGCAGACCTGTCCGAATTGTCCTTGGCGCAGGTGCGGACGACGAACGGCTCGGTGTTGACCGGTTCCGTCGCCAGGCTGGTCGCCCGTACCGAACGCGCGGTTCACGTCGTTCTGGAGAACAGCGTATGCCGCGACAAGAGGTGAAGCGGATCGGCTGAGGGCACGTGACGCGTCCCCACCAGTTGGCCAGAGCGGACTTCGACTCACTCGCCACCGGTGGCGGAGGTCCGAACGCGATCAGGCACCTCGTCACGACCAACCGCAGCAAGCACCTGGCCCTGCTGCGCGCCGTGCTGGACTCGGCCGAGGCGCGGCCCGACTCGCACGGGCCCCTGGCGCCCCCCGGCGCGGCCTGGGACCTCCTGGCCGCGGCTCAGCGCGACCGGCCCGAGGTCGTCGAACGCCTGCTGCGCCACCCCGTCGTGGCCGTCTGGGCGGTGCACGCGCTGCGCAGGCTGCACCGCGCCACCACCGACCCCGCCCCGCTGTGGGTCGCGCTCGGGTACCTGCACTGCGTCGCCGCCGCCGCGGCGGTCCTCGCGGGCCTGCGGTTCAGCCTGGACGTGCCGGTCGCCGACGGGGCGGTGGTGCTGCCGACCGTCGGGCTCGCGCGCGTCCCGCACGTCCGGGAGCGGTGGGCGGTCGCGACCGCGGGCGGTGGTCCCGGCAGGCTGCGGGTCCGCGGCCCCACGGGCACGGTGCGCGTGGACGGCGACCTCACGGCCGACGCGGACGGCTGGTGGGCCGCGCACCGGCTCCGCGGTCCGGCCGCGGACCTCCTGCTGGACGACCTCGACCCGTTCCGCGGCTTCACCGGCAGGCTGCCGCCCTCCCGGCTGAGCGAGGACGAGCTCGCCCGGTGGCAGACCGGCCTGACCGAGACGTGGACCCTGCTGACCGAGCACCACGCCGAGACCGCCGCCGCGCTTGCCACGGGGCTGACCGTCCTGGTCCCCAGGCCCCCGGCGGGGCCGTTCCAGCCCTACAGCGCGTCGGCCGAGGACGCCTTCGGCTGCGTGGCGCTGTCGCTGCCGCCCACGGCGGTCGACTTCGCGGCGACGTTCGTGCACGAGTTCCAGCACAGCAAGCTCTGCGCCCTGCTGGACCTGGTCGAGCTGCACCGCGACGACGGCTCCGACAGCCGGTTCTACGCCCCGTGGCGCGACGACCCGAGGCCGCTGGGCGGGCTCCTCCAGGGCACCTACTCGTTCGTCGGCGTCGCGGGGTTCTGGCGCGCGCAGCGGCGGGTCGACGACACGCCGCTGGCGCACTTCGAGTTCGCGCACTGGCGGGAGCAGACGCGCCGGGCCGCCCGCACGCTGCGCAACGCCCCCGCCCTCACGAGCCTCGGCCGCCGGTTCGTCGCGGGCATGTCGGAGCAGCTCGCGGCGTGGTGCGCCGAACCCGTGCCCGCCGACGTGCTGTCGACGGCGCGGCTCGCCGCCGCCGACCACCACGCGACCTGGAGGCTGCGGCACCTGCGCCCCGACCGGGAGCACGTGGCGGCGCTCGCGACCGCGTGGCTGGCGGAGCGGGCGCGCCCGCTCCTGCCGGAGCCGCAGCCGACCATGATCCCGGCCACCGAGGCCCCGGACGACCCCACGCCGCGCACGACCCTGGTCCGCGCGAGCCTCGCCGACCCGGACCGGTTCGCGGCGATGACCGCCGACCCCCGGACCGTGCCCGGCACCACCGAGGCCGACCTCGCCCTCGTCACCGGCGACCCGCGCTCCGCCGCCGACGGCTACCTGGACCTGGTGCGCGACCGGCCCGACCACGCGTGCGCGTGGACCGGGCTGGGCCACGCGCTGCACGCCCAGCCCGCGGGGGCGGCGCTGCTGCACCGGCCGGAACTGGTCAGGGCGGTGCACCGCGAGGTCCAGCTCCGGTGCGGCTCCGCGCCCGACCCCGTCCGGCTGGCGGCCTGGATCGGCGTCACCTAGCCACCCCTCGCCGGGTTTCGCGCCGGTCAGGACGAGGGCCCACCTGAGCCGGGCGAAACCCGGTGGGGATCGCGGTCACCGCCGCACTGGGCGAGGCCCAGTTGGCGCCTGCCGGTCTCGGTCAGGTCGGCGGCCGTCGGCCTGCCCGTCCAGTCGACCTCGTAGTCCTCGGCCGCGAAGTCGCCGGGGCTCCTGCCCTCCAGGAACGCCCGGCCGCACCGCTCGGCGTAGGCGGCGTTCTTCTCGCAGTGCGGGCTGGCCGGGATGTACATGACGTTGCCCCAGCCCTTCTGGTCGGTGACCTCGCCGACCGAGTGGATCACGTCACCGTGCCACCAGACCGTGTCGCCGGGTTCGACGGCGGGGATCGGGGTGAGGGCGGGCAGCAGGACCGGGTGCCACCGCTCGTCGACCGGGAGGGCCTGGCCGTTGGCCGCGCCGCACAGGTCGTCGTCGGCCACGTCGTCCCGCAGCGCGCGCAGCAGGAGGTAGGCCATCGCCGACGGGATGGGGACGACGTGCAGGACGCCCTCCGTCGGCTCCATGTCCGACAGCGCCGTCCAGCCCTGGAAGGTGCGGAAGGCCGAGCACATCACGGTGGACTCGAACTCGTGCACCTCGGTGCGGTAGGCGCCGTCCCACGGGTCGTAGGCGTCGACGTCGCCGTCGAAGACGTGCCGGAACACGTCCTGGTAGGCGGGGAGCAGCCAGCGCTCGACCGAGCCGGAGTCGGTGTGCGGGGACAGGCCGCCGGAGGTCGCGCCGGGCGCGCGGCGGCGGACGCGGTCGGGGTAGGCGGTGTCGCGGGTGGGGTCGAACCAGGTGCGGCCCAGCGATTCGTGCTTCCAGAAGCCGTTGAGGAAGCGGCGCACGGCGACCATGCCGTCGTCCTCGCGGGCCTCCATCTGGGGCTTGGACCAGTAGATCGGGAAGATGGACGGCTTGCCCGCGGCCAGTCCGCCGAAGACGCCGTCGTCGACGTACTCGTAGGTCTTCTCGAACTCGTTGCGGTCGAGGTAGTCGACCAGTTCGCGGTCCCACGCCTCGGCCCGTGCGCGCGGGAAGGTGCCCTTCACCACGGCGCACCCGCGCCGCCGGACGGCCTCCACGACGTCGGCGGGCACGGTGCCCGCGGCGACGTCGGCGAAGCGGACCACCGGCCAGACCTGCTCGCCGCGCTCGCGCTGGGCCACGACCTCGGCGACCTCCGCGCGCATCAGCTCCTCGGCGCGGGCGAACGCCTTCTCGACATCGCCGATCCGGGCGCGGAGCTGGGCCTTCACCGCGGCGATGGCGGCTGGCACGTCCGAGGGAACCGTGGTCACGGGGTACCTCCGAGTATTTGGTAAGGTGACCTAACTAGAACATTCGCCTACCGTAGGCCCCCCGACGGAGGGAGCGCAAGGGTGGAACGGGCGTTGCCCCAGTCGGTCCTGCGCGCGGCCACGGACCGCGCGCTGTTCGACGAGGTCGTCGGCCGTGACCGCGTGACGAGGGCCGAACTCGCCGCCGCGACCGGCTTCTCCAAGCCCACCGTCTCCGAGTCCGTGCGTCGGCTGACCGGCGGCGGGCTGCTCGCGGCCACCGGACCGCAGGAGACCGGCAGGCGCGGCCGGGTCGGCACGTTCTACGAACTCGGCGCCGCGGCGGGCTGGGTGCTCGCGGTGGAGGTCGACCAGTCCGGCGTCCAGTCGTGGTCGGCCGACCTCGCGGGCCGCGTGCGGCACCGGCACGAGCGGCCGCCCGGCGGCGCGGGCGACACCGGCGCGCTGGTCGACGCGCTGCGCGCCGTCGTCACCTCGGCGCTCGCCACGGCCCCGGCGGGCCCGCTGCGCGCCGTCGCGGTCTCCCTGGCGAACCCGGTCCACCCGACCACGCACGAGGTCATCGCCCTGCCCGGCACGCCGTTCCCGGAGGGCCTGGTGAGCCCGTCCGCCGTCCTCGCGGACCTGGTGACCGCGCCCGTGCTCGTCGACAACGACGTGAACCTCGCCGCGCTCGCCGAGCAGGGCTCCGTCGGCGCGTCGAGCTTCGCCTACGTCTACGTCGGCGCCGGCCTCGGCCTCGGCCTCTACCTCGGCGACCGGCTGGTGCGCGGCGCGCACGGCCTGGCGGGGGAGATCGGCTACCTGCCCGGCTCCGGCCCCCGCACGCTGGCCGCCGAACTCGCGGCCGACGGGTTCGGCCGCTCCGACGCCCCCTCCAACGACGTCGCGGCGGTGCTGGAGGCCCTGGACGGGCACGACCGCAGGGCGCTGGCCGTGCTGGTCTCCGCCGTCACGCGCGTCGTCGCGTCCGTCACGGCCGTCGTCGACCCCGAGGTGGTCCTCCTCGGCGGCCCGGTCGGCACGCACCCGACCCTGCTCGCCCCGGTCCGCGAGGCCATGGCCGCCCTCTCGCCCAGCCCCACCCTGGTCGACCACGGCACGCTCGGCGTCCTCGCCCCGCTGCACGGCGCCGTCCGCCTGGCGCTCGACCACGCCGTGCGGACGGCCGTCACCGCCCTGCCCTAGCGTGGGGGGCATGACGAACTGGGCCGCGATCGTGCTCGCCGGGGGCTCCGGGCGCAGGCTCGGCGGCGTCGACAAGGCCGGGGTCGTGCTCGGCGGCGCGACGCTGCTCGACCGCGCCCTCGCGGCCGTCGCGGGCGCGGCGCCCGTCGTCGTGGTCGGGCCCGAGCGCGCCGCCGACGGTGTCGTGTGGACACGGGAGGACCCGCCCGGCGGGGGACCGGTGGCGGGACTGGCCGCCGGGTTGGCGGCCGTGACCGATGTGGACCTCGTGGCCGTCCTCGCGGTCGACCAGCCGGGGGTCACGGCCTCCACTGTGGACCGTCTGCGCGCCGCCGTCGGCGACGCGTCCGGCGCGGTCCTGGTCGACGACGGGCACCTCCAGTGGCTCGCCGGGGTGTGGCGGACGTCCGCCCTCCGCGCGGCGCTGCCCGCGGAACCCGGGGGGCTGCCGCTCCGGTCCGTGCTCCGCCCGCTCGCCCCCGTCGAGGTCCCCGCGCTGGCAGGCGAGGCGGACGACGTGGACACGCCGGAGGACCTGTCCACCCTTCACAAGCGCCATACCGGTGACCGGGTTGACTAGGCTCGCGAAACCGCCAGTGCCGTGTGTTTTCTAGGAGGTTGACACGTGACCGAGTCCGGTCCGGGTACCGAGGGTGCGGTGGGCGAGTCGACGCCCAACACCCCCGCGCGTGATGCCCAGTTGCTCGAACGGACCGTGTTCGAGGTCAAGCGTGTGATCGTCGGGCAGGACCGGCTGGTCGAGCGGATGCTCGTCGGCCTGCTCGCGAAGGGCCACCTCCTCCTCGAAGGCGTGCCCGGTGTCGCCAAGACGCTCGCGGTCGAGACCTTCGCGAGGGTCGTCGGCGGCTCGTTCTCGCGCGTCCAGTTCACCCCCGACCTCGTGCCCGCGGACATCCTCGGCACGCGCATCTACCGGCAGAGCAGCGAGACGTTCGACGTCGAGCTCGGCCCGGTCGTCGCGAACTTCGTCCTCGCGGACGAGATCAACCGCGCGCCCGCCAAGGTGCAGTCGGCGATGCTGGAGGTGATGGCGGAGCGGCACGTGTCCATCGGCGGCAGGACGTTCCCCATGCCGAACCCGTTCCTCGTGCTCGCCACCCAGAACCCGATCGAGAACGAGGGCGTCTACCCCCTCCCGGAAGCGCAGCGCGACCGGTTCCTGTTCAAGATCCAGGTCGAGTACCCCACGGCCGAGGAGGAGCGCGAGATCGTCTACCGCATGGGCGTCGAGGCGCCCGTGCCGAGCCAGGTGCTCAGCCCCGAGGAACTGGTGCGCCTCCAGGGCGTCGCGTCCCGCGTGTTCGTGCACCACGCCCTGGTCGACTACGTCGTCCGAGTCGTGATCGCGACCCGCGCGCCCAAGGAGCACCAGCTCGACGACGTCGCGGGCTGGGTCGCCTACGGCGCCTCGCCCCGTGCCAGCCTCGGCATCATCGCCGCCGCCCGCGCGCTCGCGCTGGTCCGCGGTCGCGACTACGTGCTGCCGCAGGACGTCGTCGACGTCGTGCCGGACGTGCTGCGCCACCGCCTCGTGCTGTCCTACGACGCGCTCGCCGACGGCGTGCCGCTCGACCACATCATCACGCGCGTCCTCCAGACCGTGCCGCTGCCGCAGGTGTCCGCCCGGCCGCAGCCGCCCACCGGCCAGCCGGTCGCGCAGGCCGGGATGGCCGGCAGGCCGTGAGCGCCGAGAAGGCCGGCGAGCGCCCGTCCTGGGCGCCGCCGGTGATGCACGGCGGCCGCATGGAGGCCGCCCTGCGCACCCTCGAACTGGAGGTGCGCCGCAGGCTCGACGGGTTGCTCCAGGGCAACCACCTGGGTTTCGTGCCCGGCCCCGGCTCCGAACCGGGTGAGGCGCGCACCTACCAGCCCGGCGACGACGTGCGCCGGATGGACTGGGCCGTCACCGCGCGCACCACCGTCCCGCACATCCGCGAGACGGTCGCCGACCGCGAGCTGGAGACGTGGATGGCGATCGACCTGTCGCCCAGCCTCGACTTCGGCACCGCCGTCTGCGAGAAGCGCGACCTGGCCATCGCCGCCACGGCCGCCGTCGCGCACCTCACCAGGGGCGGCGGCAACCGGATCGGCGCGCTCGTGTCGACCGGCGACACGCTCGTGCGCGTGCCGGCCCGAGGCGGTCTCGCGCACGCCCGCGGCCTGGTCCGCCGCGTCGCGGAGACGCCCCGCGCGCCCGAGGGCACCAGGGGAGACCTGGCCGGGGTTGTCGAGCAGCTTCGCCGCCCGCCGCGCCGCCGCGGTCTCGTCGTGGTGGTCTCGGACTTCCTGGGCGACACCGGCTGGCAGCGCCCGCTGCGCGCCCTGTCCGCCCGGCACGACCTGGTCGCGATCGAGGTCGTCGACCCCCGTGACATCGACCTGCCCGAGGTGGGCACGGTCGTGCTCGCCGACCCGGAGACGGGACGGCAGCGCGAGGTCACCGCGTCGCCGCTGCTGCGCCGCGAGTTCGCCGCCGCCGCCGCGGAGCACCGCGCCGACGTGGCCTCCGGTCTGCGCCAGGCGGGGGCGGGCCACCTCGTGCTGCGCACCGACTCGGACTGGATCGCCGACGTCGTCCGCTTCGTCGTCGCCCGCAAGCGCCGCTGGTCTGGAGGAGTCGCCTGATGTTCGGGCTCAGCTTGGGTGGGTTCGCGACTCCCTGGTGGTTCCTGCTCACGATCGCGGTCGCCGCGCTCGCGGGCGTCTACGTCGTGCTCCAGCGGGTGCGCCGCAGGCGGATGCTGCGCTTCGCCAACCTGGAACTGCTGGAGAGGGTCGCCCCGAAGCGCGAGGGCTGGTACCGCCACGTCCCCGCCGCGTTCCTGCTGGTCGCGTTCCTGCTGCTGACGGTCGCGCTGGCCGGGCCGACCGCCGAGCAGAAGGTGCCGCGCAACCGCGCCACCGTCATGCTGGTGATCGACGTGTCGCTGTCGATGAAGGCCACCGACATCCAGCCGTCCCGCCTGGAGGCCGCCCAGGTGGCCGCGAAGTCGTTCGCCGAGGGCCTCACCCCCGGCATCAACCTGGGCCTGATCTCGTTCGCGGGCTCGGCCACCGTGCTCGTCGCGCCGACCACCGACCGCGACGCCGTCAGCCAGAGCATCGGCGACCTGAAGCTGGCGCAGTCGACCGCGACCGGTGACGCGATCGTCGCCGCCATGGCCGCCATCGACTCGTTCGGCAAGGTCGTCGGCGGCGCGGACGGCCCGCCGCCCGCCCGCATCGTGCTGATGACGGACGGCAAGGAGACGGTCGGCACGCGCAAGGCGTTCGACGCGGCCGAGGACGCCAAGACCGCGGGCATCCCGATCTCCACGATCTCCTTCGGCACCGAGGAGGGCGTGGTCGAGATCGAGGGCCGCCGCCAGGACGTGCCGGTGGACGACGACTCGATGAAGGAGATCGCCAAGCTGTCGGGCGGTGAGTTCTTCAAGGCCGCCAGCGCCGAGGAGCTGCGCCGCGTGTACGACACGCTCGGCGAGCAGATCGGCTTCGAGAAGAAGCAGGCCGACGCCAGCAAGCCGTGGCTCGTGCTGGGCACGATCCTGGCCATGCTGTCGGCGGCGGGAGCCCTCGTGTTCAGCCAGCGCCTGCCGTAGCCCCCGGAAATTGTCGGACCCGTTCGGCAGCATGAGCCGTGTTGCCCGATCCGACGACGAGGAGAAGCACGTGGCACTGGTTCCGGTCGACCTGCCCAGCCCGCGGGACATGCGCGCGAGGTGGGCCGCGCACTCGGCGGTCGTCGCGGCGCTGGGGTACGGCGACAGCTCCCACGCCGACGGCGGCCGGTGGTACTACGACGACGGTGGCGGCAACTGGGTGGAGCTGCACCGGCTCGACGGAGACCGGGCGGTGCTGCTCGGCCACGACCACGAGTACTCCGACACCTACTACGGCCAGGCCGCCGAGTACTTCGGCGAGGACGAGACCGACCTGCTCGACGGCGCGCCCGACTGGTGGGGTGAGCCGGTGCGGGCGACGGAGGAGCCGGGGCGCTGGATCGGGTTCGTCTACGGCTACGAGGACGGCGGGTGGCAGCGGGCCGACTACGACCTGGCCGACGGCTTCACGTCGGTCGCGCCGCCCGCGGTGTCCGACGAGAGGTGCCGCGCCCTGATCGCGGCGTTCACCGGGAGACCCGAGGACGACGCGGCGGTCAGCGGCCTGATCGCCGCGGGCGCCGCTGCCACGGAGGAGCAGGTGGCGGGCGTCGTCGGCCCCTCGAAGGACGCGGCGGCGGGGGTGGTGGCCGCACGGAGGTTCCTCGACTAGGGCCGTCCGGTGCTGCTCGCCCGCGTCGTGCTCGTCGGTGGCGGGCACCGACGAGCCCGTCGCCGTGGATCGCTGTGGTCCTGCGTCGGTGTGGGTGGGCTCGGGTGGTTCGGGAGTCGCGAACCGGGCGTCCCCGCCCGTCTACCCGTGCAGGTCGCGGTAGGCGGCGGCGGCTCCGGGGTGCAGCGGGACGTCCGTGGTGCCGATGAGGCTGCGGGCGTCCAGGAACTGGGTGCCCAGTGCCTGCTCGGGCACCAGTGCGGCGGCGCGCTCGACCAGCACGCGGGTCACGGCTCCCGCGATGTCGTCCGGCAGGTCCGGGCGGCAGACGAGCAGGTTGGCGACGCCCACCGTGGGGACCTCGGCGGGGGCGCGGTAGACGCCCGCGGGAACGGAGACGGGTTCGTAGGCGCGGCCGTAGCGGTCGCGGAGGGAGGGCAGCAGATCGGAGAGCGGGAGCAGGCGGATCGGGATCCGGTCGTCCAATGTGGACACCGTCGGCGTGGGGACGCCGCCGGACCACAGGAACGCGTCGATCCGGCGGTCCGCCAACGCTTGCGCGGCCTCCGCGAGCGGCAGGTGGTCGACGCGCTCGCCCAGCTCCGCCTCCGCGACGAGCCGGTCGCCGAACACGCTGGCGCCCGAGCCGCGAGCGCCGAGCGACAGCGGTCGGCCCGCCAGGTCGCGCGCCGAGCGGGCCGGGTCGTCGGCGCGGACGACGAGCTGGAAGTAGTTCTCGTAGACGCGGCCGAGCGCGCGCAGGTCGGTGCCCGTGGCGGTGTCGGCCAGCGTGAGCCCGAGGTCGGCCCGCCGGTCGCGCAGCAGCGACAGGTTCTCCAGGCTGCCCGCCGTGACGCGGGGTGTGACGCGCACGGTCGGCCCGAGCTGGCGGGCGAGCAGCGTGGCGAAGTCGAGGTAGAGGCCGCCCTGTTCCCCGGCCGCGAGGGTCAGGTCGGCCGTCGGCGCGGTGGTGCCGCAGGCCGTGACGGCCAGCGCGCCCAGCAGGAAGGTCCGGCGCTTCACAGCGGCGGCTCCAGGGGGAGGGTGAGGCGGGCGCGCAGGCCGTGCGGGTCGACCGGCGACAGCACCAGCGCACCGCCCCGCGCGGTGGCCACGCGGTCCGCGATGGCCAGACCGAGGCCGGTGCCGCGGGGCTTCGCGCCGCCGGTGTCGCCGCGCCAGAACCGGGTCGTGGCGAGCGGGAGGTCCTCGGCGGACAGACCGGGGCCGTGGTCGACCACCTCCAGCCAGGCCGTGCCGCCCGCCCGGTCCGCGCCGATCGACACCCGGCCGCCACCGCCGTACTTGGTCGCGTTGTCCAGCAGCACGTCCAGGACCTGCGCGACGTCGGACTCCGGCCAGCGGACCAGGATCGCGAGCCCGGTCGGCACCTCGGCCTCCGCCGACCAGAAGTCCGCGCGGTCCGCCACCACGGCGCCCAGGTCGGCCAGCGCGGGCTCCCGGCCACCGGCCGCCGCCTCGGTCGCGGTGCTCTCGGCGGTGGCCAGCGCCAGCAGGCCGTCCAGCAGGGACTCCAGCCGCTCGACCTCGGCCACGGCCGCGCGGTAGGTGCCGTCCGGGCCGACCTGAGCGGACAGGACGTCCATCCGCAGCCGCAGCGCGGCCAGCGGGTTGCGCAACTGGTGCGAGGTGTCGGCGATCAGCCTGCGCTGCTGGTCGGCGGCCTCGCTCACGGCGTCGGACATGCGGTTGAACGACTCGGACAGCGCCCGCAGCTCCTTCGGGCCGCTGCTCCCCGGCACGTGCGCCCGCTGCTGCCCGGCCGCCACCGCCCGCACACCGCCCTCCAGTTCCGCGAGCGGCCGCAGCAGCCACCGCGACACCACCAGCGCCAGCAGCACGCACCCCAGCGCGGCGGCCAGCGCGCCCGCGAGCACCCACGCCCAGCCGACCGCCACGTCGGCCGCCGCCCGCTCGGTCGACGCGCGCAGCACGACGACACCGGCGACGCTCGTCCCGGTGCCCACCGGCCGGGCGAACACGACCGGCCCTCCCGACCACGGCCGGACGGTCGGGACCGGCGCGGCGGGCTGGTTGCGCAGCGCGGCGTCCACCGCCGCGGCCAGCGCCGGGTCGTCGGGGGAGAGGTCGCCGGAGCGGGCCACGACCCGCCGCTGCACGTCGATGACCAGCACCGGTTCGTCGTACAGCGCGGTGTAGGCGGTGATCTCGGCGGTCAGCGCCTCCCGGTCGCCCGTCGCGAGCGCCGCGAACCGGTCCACGTCGGCCGTGCGGCTGATCGTGAACCGCTGGGTGCGCTCGGCCGCCGTGCTCGACAGCAGCGGCAGCGCGAACGCCGTGACGGCCGTGGCCGAGAACAGCAGCAGAACGACCAGCAGCCGCCTACGCATCCGCGCTCAACCGGTAGCCGAACCCGCGGATCGTGGTCAGCACACCGGGCCGGTCGAGCTTCGCCCGCAGCTGCGTGAGGTGCACGTCCAGCGTCCGCGACACCGCGAGGTACGCGTCACCCCACACCTCGTCCATGAGCTGCTGCCTGCTGACCGCCGTGCCGGGACGGCCCGCCAGCACGGCCAGCACCTCGAACTCCTTCGTCGTCAACGCGACCTCCTCGCCCGCCACGAGCACGCGCCGCGCGTCCAGGTCGATCTCCACGTCGCCGCACCGCACCACCCGGCCGCCGGGCGCGGCCCGAGCGGCCGACCGCCGCGCCACCGCGTCCATCCGCGCCAGCAGCTCCGCCAGCCGGACCGGTTTGACCAGGTAGTCGTCCGCGCCGAGCCGCAACCCGCGCACGATCGTCCGCTCGTCACCCCGCGCCGTGAGCACCACGATCGGGATGTCGGCCACGCGGCGGACCTTCCGCAGCACCTCCAGCCCGTCGGTGTCCGGCAGGCCCAGGTCGAGCAGCAGCAGGTCGAAGTCGCGGTGCGCCGTCAACGCGTCCGCGCCCCGCCCGACCCGCTTCGGCTCGTGGCCGTTCGCCCCGAGCGCCTCCACCAGGGCGTCGGCCACCCCGTCGTCGTCCTCGACGAGCAGTACCCGCACAGTGCTCCTCCCGCGTGTGGTGGTTCAGTATCGCTTCCGGGGTGTGGACAATGCTGGGGTGAGCATCGACGAAGTGGAGTCGGCGGCCCGACTCGACGAGGCCAGCGCGGCCCTGGAAGACCTCCAGGGAGTGCTGGCCGGGGAAGAGCCCATCGAGGAGGCCCTGAAGGGGCTCGCCGAAGCCGCCGTGCGGGTCACCGCCGACGCGGGAGCGGTCAGCATCACCGTCATCGACGGCGACGACGCCAGGACGGTCGCGTCCACCAGCGACGACGTCATCCGCATCGACGCCGAGCAGTACGCCTCGGGCAACGGCCCGTGCCTGGAGGCCGCCCGCACCCTCACCCCGGTGCGCGTGGTGGTCGGCGAGACCCTCGAACGCTGGCCCGCGTTCGCCGACGCGGCCACCGACGCGGGCGTCCGCGCCTACCTCTCCGCGCCCCTCGCGGTCGGCGACGACGTCCTCGGCTCGCTCAACGTCTACGGCTACACCGACGAGGCCTTCGACCCGTACGACGAGGCCCTGCTCCGCCTCTTCACCACCGCGGCCTCCGGCGCCATCACCGCGGCCCGCCGCTCGGCGCGCTCACGCCAGATCATCGCGAACCTGACCAAGGCGCTCGTCTCCCGCGCCGAGATCGACCAGGCCAAGGGCGCGCTGATGGCCGTGCACGGCATCGAGCCCGACGTGGCGTTCCAGCGGCTCGTGGAGGAGTCGCAGGTGACGAACACGAAGCTGGTCGAGGTGGCGCGAAGACTCCTGCTGTCGCTGCGGGAGAAGTCGGGGTAGGTGCTCGACCAGGGCCGCTGAGCTGCGCGAACCCCTGTTTCGGGGTTCGGCGCGGCAGGTCGGGGCGCGGGTGTTCCCCGGTGGTGTCGAGAACTCGTCGTGCCACGCCGTCGATCTCGGGTGCTCCCGTTCGTCGGGTCACCGACACGACGAACACCGGAGGTGCGCCACGCGCCACATGCCGCTGATCTGCGCCAGGGAGGGCGCCGACCTCGACGAGGCGGCGGGGATCGCGGGGGCGGTCCTGGTGCCCGAGGCGACGATGGCGCAGCGGCTGGTGCGCGCCAAGAGGAAGATCCGCCTGTGCGGGAGGCCGGCGCGGCTGGTGCCCTCACCCGTCGTGGAGCTGAACCGGGCCGTGGTGATGGCCGACGGGCCCGCCGCGGGGCTGGTGCTCGTGCGGGCGGTGGAGTCGTCGGGTGGGTTGGAGGGCCACCACCTGCCGGCGGTGACGCGCGCGGACCTGGTGCGGCGCTTGGGGTCGCGGGCCGAGGAGGCGACCGCCCACCGGAGGCGCTGGTGCTGGTGACCGCCGACGCCGAGGCGGCGACCGCCTGCCGGGAGGCGCTGGAGCTGGTGACCGCCGACGCCGAGCGGCGGTTCCTGCCGCGGCGGGGGCGGAGGTGGATCAGTCGGGGTCGCCGACGGACTGGAGCCGCAGCGCCCGCACCTCCTCGCGCAGGGCCCGGATCTCCGCCAGCACCTCGTCCGGGGCCTCGCGCGGCGCGGGCACGGTCGGCTGGGCCCCGATCTCGGACTCCATCGCGCTGCACACCACCGCGATGAACAGGTTGAGCATCGTGAACGTGCCGACCAGCAGGTAGCAGACGAAGAAGACCCAGGCGAGGGGTTGGGCGGGCATGAGGTCCCGCATCATGTCCGACCAGCCGTCGCCCGTGGTGATCTGGAACAGGGTCAGCACGGTCGCGCCCAGGTCGCTGAACCTCGGGTCGCCGGTGGGCTGGAACAGGTTGCTGGCCACCACGCCGCCGACGTAGAGGAGCAGCACCAGCAGGCCGGACAGGGAAACCAGGCCGGGCACGGACTTCACCAGCGCCGAGATGACGCGGCGCATGCTCGGGACCATCGACACCAGGCGCAGCGCGCGGAGGATGCGGAGCGAGCGGATCACCGCCAGCGCCCCCGCGGCGGGCAGCAGGGACACGCCGACGACCAGGAAGTCGAAGCAGTTCCACGGGTCCCTGAAGAACCCCGGCCCGTGGGCGTAGAGGCGGGCCGCCAGCTCGGCCACGAAGACGCCGAGGGCGACGCGGTCCACCGCGGTGAGGAACGCGCCGTGCTCGGCCACCAGCGACGGGGAGGTCTCGCAGCCCAGGGTCACCGCGTTCACGACGATGACCGCGATGATCACCCGCTGGAACCGCGCGCCTTCCACGACGTGGCCTACGCGGTCGCGCACCGACATGGGAGCTCCTGACAGGTTCCGTCCTCGCCTCGGCGCTAACTCCATTGGGTGACAAGGGTTGTGCGCCTCGGGTTTGTCCATTGCGGACGATAACAGGCGAGCACGGCTCGGCTTCGCGGTGTGTCCCGGTGGGAGCGGGCGGACGGCGGGGCGTCGGGCGTCCCTAGGGTGGTGGCATGACTGAGTACACGGAAGAGGAAGGCCGGACGTTCCGCACGGCCGTGTTCGGGGCGATGGTCCTGGTGTCCACGGCCGCTCCCGGTTCGCTCGACCAGGAGAGCCACGCGGGCGCCAGGGCGGTGGCCCACCTGTCGCCCGCGCTCCGCGAGGTGCTGCGGGCCGGGAAGCCCGTCCTGCCCGTGGGGTCGGTGGCCGACGTGGAGGACGGCGTGCTCCTCGCGCTGCGGCGGTCCGTCGAGATCCTCGCGGCCAAGGCGCCCGCCGAGGCCGAGGCGTTCCCCGCCGCCGTCGTGGCCATCTGCCGCGAGGTCGCCGAGGCCGACGGCCAGGTCGCCGCCGAGGAGAGCGCGGTGGTCGCGAAGGTGAGGGCCGCGCTCGCGCGGTGACACCCGGCGCGGAGGTCCGGTCCGAAGGGGACCTCCGCGCCGATCATCACGCGGTCCGAGCGCGGAGGTGCTCGCGCCGCGCCAGTTCCTCGTCGTCGACGAGCGTGAACATGGGCTCGCCGGGAGCGCACAGCATCGTCACGGTGAAGCGCAGCGGCGCGTCGGCGAGGTTGTTGCCGTCCTGGTAGTGGACGACGTCGCCGCCCGGCTCCCAGAACGCGTCCCCGGCGCGCAGCACCCGCGCGGGCTCGCCCTCCAGCTCGAAGAGCATCTCGCCCTCCAGCACGTAGCCGAACGCCGGACCGGAGTGCCGGTGGGGCGGTGAACCGGGGTCGCCCGGCGGGAACTCGACCACCACCGTCATGCCGTGGGCACCGTCCGGGATGAACGGGATCTCCACCTCCTGCAACGAGGTCAGCGCCGTCTGCCAGGCGGTCGATCGCGGTTCGGTGTCGGTCACGGGGTCCTCCAGCGGTGGTGGGTGCTCTCGCGGGGAAGACCGGACAGCGGCCACGGCTGTGACAGCCGCGCGCCCGTCTGAGTCATATGACCTTGTCGGACGCCCGTGGTTCCAGAGACTGCACAGGCACGACGGCGATCGGTCCCGCCGCGGAGGCGGGGCGCGGGCACCCACCCGGAAATTCGGGAACACGACCTCTGGTTCCCGTGACACCGGGATCGGGAGGCTCGACCACGACCACACCTGCAGACCGGAGGAAGACCGAATGTCCGCACCCACCGAAGACCGAGGTCAGCTGTCGCACCCCGTCCTCGGCGACCTCGCGCAGTGGCACGAGGCGTTCGTCGCCTACGCGGCGGCGGCCCCGACCGGCAACCCGCACTTCCCCAGCTCCCACGTCGTCGGCGCGCCGTTCGACGCGGACCGGGTGCGGGCGGGGCTGAGCTGGTTCGAGGCGACCTACGGGGGACTGGTCGGGCCGGGGCTGCTGCCGGACCTGGCGACCCTGCGCCAAGCCCTCGACCGCTGGAAGCAGGCGGGTGGGCGCACCGCCGACGGCGTGCACCGGCACCCGCACCCGGCCGCGGCGGCGGGCGCGGCCGTCACCCTGACCGGCGGTGGGCTGGCCGGGTCGGTGGAGCTGGCCTACGGGACCGCCGAGACGAACGACGAGGGATCTCCGTGCCACAACTTCTGGCACTGGCTCAACGGCACGTCCTGAACCACCGCGGGGGCGGTGTTCGCGGATTCCCACGAGGGGGGCGCATGTTATCGGGGTCGACGGCGGGAACTCGGAGGGACAGCGGGGCCGTGCTCGGTTCCCGGCTGCTCGCGGCGGGGGCGTTCGCGCTCGTGGCGGGCGCGGTGGTGGTGCACGCGATCACCTCCACCGCGCCCGAGCACCCGCACAACTGGTTCATCGCGGTCGTGTACTGCCTGCTGGGCGAGCGGATCGTGGCCCACGCGCGGCGCAACGCCGTGGGCTGGACGCTGCTCGTGACGGGCGTGTGCGGCGCCGTCGCGGCGGGGGCCGGGGCGTGGCCGGACGAGCGGTGGGCGGCGTGGGTCGGCACCTGGGTGTGGTGGCCCACGTACGCGGCGCTGCCGGTGGTGCTGCTGCTGTTCCCCACCGGACGGCCGCCCGGCCGCTGGTGGTGGGCGGCCGTCGCCGTCGCGGGCGTCGGAGTGGTGCTGCCGCTGGTCGGGCTCGGGTGGGCCTCGTGGGCCGAACCGGCCGCGTTCTGGCGGCAGGTCTCCAGCGGCACCGCTCGGCGCGGTGTCGCGGTCGGGCTGGCGATCACCGGGTTCGCCGCGTTCGGGGCCGCGCTGGCGGCGGCCGTGGCCTCGCTGGTCGTGCGGTGGCGCGGGGCGCGGGGGACGCACCGGTTCGTGGTGGGGTGGGCGCTGGTGGGCACGCTGGTGCTCGTCCCGACGCTGGGTCTGGAACTGCTGTTCGGCTCCGCCTGGGGCGCCTGGCTGGCGGCCGCGGCGGCGTTCCCTGCGGCGCTGGCGGTCGCGATCGTCCGCCACGACCTCTACGACATCGAGCTGGTCATCCACCGCACGCTGCTCTACGGGCTGCTCGGGGCGCTGCTCGTCTGCGCGTACACGGCCGTCGTGCTGGTCACCACCGCGCGCGTGCCCGCCTACCCGACCGTGATCGCCACCGTCGTGGTCGTGGCCGCTCTCGGTCCGCTGCACCAGAAGCTGCGCCGCGCGCTGGAGCGGTGGCTCTACGGCGACCGCTCCGACCCGTACCGCGCGATGGTCGCCCTGAGCCGCACGCTGGCGGAACCGCGCCGCCCGCACGAGCTGCTGCCCGCGCTCGCCGCGTCGGTCGGCCGGTCGCTGAGGCTGCCCTACGTCGAGGTCCAGCTGAGCGCGGACTCCGCGCGGTCGGGCGTCCACGGGCGCTCGTGCGGGTGGGACCGGCTCCAGGTGGACCTGTGGCACGGCGAGCAGCGGGTCGGGGTGCTCGTGGCCGAGGAGCGGGCGGGGGACGAGAAGCTCGGACCGCGGGACCGCCGCCTGCTGGAGCACATGGCGGTCCAGGCCGCCCCCGCCGTGCACGCGGCGCGGCTCGCGCTGGCGCTGCGCGCGGCCGACGCCCGGTTCGAGCAGCGGCGCAGGCAGGAGCTGCACCGGATCGGCAACGACCTGCACGACATCATCGGTCCCAGCGTCGCGGGCATCCACAAGCAGGTGAAGGGCGTGCTCAGGGCGATGAGCGACGACGACGGGAAGGCCCGAAGACGGCTCAGCGACGCCGCCGCCGACCTCGAAACGCTGACCGGGACGGTGCGGGAGGTGGTCCGCTCCACCCACGTCCTCGACCTGCGGCTGGGGCTGGAGCACGCCCTGCACCGCCTGGCCGAGCGCTTCGACGGCGAGACGGCCGTGCGGGTCGTCGCCACCGGCCGGTTCGACGACGTCCCGGCCGAGGTGGAACTGGCCGCCTACCTCGTGATCAGCGAGGCGCTGACGAACGTCGTCCGCCACGCCGAGGCCTCGAACTGCCGCGTCGACGTGGTGGGCACCGCGTGCGGCCTCGACGTGGTCGTCGCCGACGACGGCAGGGGGATGCCGGACGATCCGGTTCCGGGAGTGGGACTGGAATCCATGGAGGAACGCTGCCAGGATCTCGGCGGGGAGTTCCACGTCGAACCGTCGTCCCCCGGTACCCGCATCACGGCGCGCATCCCGTTCGGACGGACCTGACCAGCCCGTGGTGCCGGAACCCCTGCCGCCGTGTCACCGCACTGGGAGCGCACCATGACGCACACCACCGGATACCGGGTCCTGGTCGTTGACGATCACCCGATCTACCTCAGGGGCCTGCGCGACGAGTTCGAGGACGCGGGGGACGTCCACGTGGTCGGCGAGTGCGCGACCGGTGAGGACGCCGTCGCCCTCGCGGAGCGGGAACGCCCCGACGTGGTGCTGGTCGACCTCAGGATCCCGCCCGCCGCGGGCGTGTCCGCGCAGTTCTGCGGGCCGGACGTGATCCGCCGGATCGTCGAGCGGGTTCCGGAGACGAGGGTCCTCGTGCTGTCCATGCACGAGGAGCCGGAGCACGTCCGGGCCGCGCTCGCGGCCGGGGCGCTCGGCTACCTGCGCAAGGAGGAGAAGGAGATCGTGCAGGCGGTGCGCACGGTCGCCGAGGGCAAGATGGTGCTGGACCCGCTCGTCGGCAGGGCCCTCGTCGTCCAGCAGCCGCGCCCGCTCGGCCGCCTGCCGTTCCGCCTCACCGGCGCCGAGGGCCGCATGCTGGAGCTGATGGTCGGAGGGCTGACGAACCCGCAGATCGCCGCGAAACTGAGGATATCGCCCAAGACCGTGGCCAACCGGGTGCTGGAGGTCCAGCACAAGCTCCAGGTCGCCGACCGCGACGGGGTCGTCGAGAAGGCGAGGGAGATCGGCTTCACGGCCGACGGCGGGCACCCGTGAATCCGGGACGAGGCACCGCTTGTTCCTGGGAAGGCGGGAACGAGAACGTTGCCCCATGGTCAACGCACACACGCGGCACCCCGTCTACCGCATCGCGATCGGGGTCGACATGGAGGGCTCGACGAGCCGCAGCAACCGGGAGAAGTCGGTGCTGCGCGGGGTGGTGCACCAGGCGGTCGCGGAATCCCTGGCCGCGCACGGGGTGCACGGCGACGACATCGACCGGTTGGTGGACCTCGGGGACGGCGTGATCGTCCTCATCCGACCGTCCGACCGGGTTCCGAAGACGCTGCTGCTCGAATCGGTCGTGCCCGAGCTGAGCGGCGCGCTCCGCCGCCACAACGAGCAGTTCCCGAACCTGGCCGTCCGGCTGCGGGCGGTGGTGCACGCGGGCGAGGTGCACTTCGACGAGCACGGCCAGTTCGGCGAGCTGCTGGACGTCGCGTGCAGGCTGCTCGACGCGCCCCGGCTGAAGCTCGCGCTGCGGGAGACCAGCGCGCCGCTGGTCCTCGTGGTGTCCGACGACCTCTACTGGTCGGTGGTGCACCACGGCTACGACGGCATCGCGGTGCCGTCGTACGCGCCGCTGGTGAACGTCCGGATCGGGTCCGTGCCGCGCCAGGGCTGGGTGCACGTCCCCGACGAGCCGCGCGCCTGGCCGCACCCCCTGCCGAGCTGACGCGGTCGGTCAGGTGAGGCGGGCGGCCAGCGCCGCGCGCAGGGAGTCCCAGTTCGGGCGGTCGGCCCAGCAGGCGTGCACGACGGCCTCCGCCACCGCGTCGGCCGGGTTCGGCGCGAGGGCGGCCATGGCGGCGGCGTAGGCGTGGGAGCGGGCCACCAGGGCGTGCTCCTCGGTCGTGTCGGCGCGCCTGCGGACCTGCTCGGCTCGCAGGCGCGCGATCGGGTCCACCTCGTCGGGCGGCGTGCACCGGTCCCAGCGCAGCTCCAGGGCCCGGTGGTAGGCCGCGCGGGAGAGGGCGGCCAGGTCGTCGGCCCGCTCGTGCTCCGACGCCGGGTCGGCGCCGGTGGCGGCGCGGGCCCGTGCCGCCACCTCGGAGGCCAGGTCGCGCAGCACGGCCGGGTCGGCCCCCGGCAGGGCGGCGGACACCTCGGGCGCGTTCACGGCCAGCCAGCCCGCCGGGGCCGCCGGTCCGGCGGGGTCGACGACGGCGGTCGGGTGCGCCGCCGCGGCCCAGTCGGCGTCCAGCCGCACGCCGGAGACCCGTTCGACGAACGCCAGCGCGGACGCGCACAGGACGGTCGCGTCCTCGAAGTCGAGACCGTCCAGCAGCGGCGCCAGCGGACCAGGGGGCGGGTCGCCGCCGATGGTGAACTCGTAGGACCCCACGACGGCGCCGTCCCGCGCCAGGGCGAGCGCGCTGTCGAAGTCGACGTTCCAGTAGGCGCTGGCGGCGACCGAGCCCTCCGACAGGCGGGCCAGCGTGCGGGGGACCGCGCCGCGGAAGCCGTTGTTCTCCACCAGGACGACCCAGCCGTCGTGCTCGCTCACCACCACGAGCGGCAGCTGGTCGGGGAAGGCGTTGGTGGTGGCCGCGCCCGCGTCCGCGAGCGTCGTCGGCCGGGTGGTCCCGGCCGCGTCGAACCGGGCCAGGGCCTCGGCGGTGGACAGGCCGCGCACCGCCGTGAGGCACAGCGCGTCGGACGGCAGGGCGCCGGAGGCCAGCAACTCGGCGTAGTGCTCGACCGCGGGGACCGGTGACGGCATGGTGACGACCTTTCCACGAACGGGCCGCCGGGTCCCGGCGGAACCCGGCGGCCCGTCTCGATCAGGGCTGGATCCACACCAGGTACGGATCACCGTCCAGCACGCGCTTGGACGAGTAGAACGCGCCGAGCGCGGCCCCGCCGTTGCGGTTGTCCGTGGCGTCGATCATGCAGGACGACCAGCCGGTGGGACCGGTGACACCGGTCGGAACGCCCCAGGCGGTGTCCATGTGGCACCAGGCGGTGTTCGGCGGCGCGAACGTGCGCGCGGTGCCCTTGGGCGTCTGGGTCGACGCCCCCTGCTTCGTCGAGCGGAACGGGTACTCGTCGCACGACCTGCCCTGCGGTCGCGCCCACCCCGCCGGGCAGGCGGTGCGGCCGTTGCTCGCCTTGTCCGTCGCGTTCGTGATGCGGTTGAGCACGGCGCCGTTCGGGTACGCCCCCGGCAGCCCGCTCTGCTGGGCGGCCTCGATGTGCGTGGCCAGCGTCGGGTAGAAGCCGGTCTTCGAGTAGACCATCACCGGCAGGATGCCGAGGAAGACGCAGCCCGCGCCCGCCGCCGCGACGGCGAACGCCGGATCGCCGGAGTTGTTCTCGTTGTCCCCGATGGCGTTGTCGCACCGCACGGTCGGCAGGTCGACGTACAGGCTGTTCGTCGGCGGGAACCCGGCGTAGGTCAGCCAGTACTCCCACTGCCCCTCGGCGAGCCCGACCTCGCCCAGCTCGCTGGACGTCGAGGTGTTGTACGCCTCCCCGTCGTTGGCGACGTCGGTGGCGAAGTTGCCGGGACGCAGGCCGGTGTCGGTGTCCTGCTTGCACTCCCCGCCGCACGTCGAGAAGCCCGACACGGTCGCCGCGCCGTTGCCCGCCGCGGTGCCCCAGTACTTCTCCACGCGGATCTGGTGCGCCCACGTGTCCAGGTCCGCGCTGGTGTACGCGAAGTTGATCTCCAACCACTGCGCCTGCCCGAGCAGCCGCACCGGCACGCCGTTCTGGTACAGCCACAGGTTGACCAGCCCGTCGGCGATGCTGCACATCTCCGTGCGGGTGCCCCACCACCCGTCGAAGGCGTGGTCGAAGCACCAGTCCGGTGGTTCGAGGTAGTCCCGCGCCGTCGGCCCGGCCGCGCGCGCCGAGGCGAGCGCGCCGTCCCGCGCCGCCGAGGGCGTGCCCCTCTCCGTCACGACGGCGCACGACACGGCCTTCGCGCCGACGTGCTCCGCGCCGTACTCGGCGCCCACGGGCTCAGCCGACTCGGCCGCCGCCGCCAGCGCGGCCGGTGAACAGCCCTCCGAGCGGGTCGCGACGCCACCCAGCCTCACCGGCGGCACCGGCGTCGCCCTGCCCTCGGCCTCGTCCAGCACCGCGGACGACGTGACCTGCGCCGGTCTGACCAGTGGACCGCCCGCCGACGCCCCCGGCGCGACGAGCCCCCCGCAGAGCAGCGCCACCCCCGTGAGAACGACCAGTGCCCTTCTTCTCAGTGTTCTCGACACGTTTCCCCCACATCGCGGAACAACGGCGCCGCGCGCACCCCGCGCGCGGCGGCGCTCCGACGGGTCGACGGCGACCGATACGCGCGCTGCGCCACCACCCGAGCCTGCCGAGGGCACGAGGTGCCCGAACGTCAGCCGTCACGTGGTCGAGAAAGAAGAGGACACCCTGTGCGGACAACCCCGCGGTGCCGAACCCCCCGGTTCCACCCCCATCGATAACGCGCTCAAAACCTATCGATCCCGTTCGCCCGGTCGCAATACTCCGGTCGGGTAACCCGAGGAACGGCGCGGTGGCAGGAAATCGTCCACTGTGGACGGTGCTCCGGGACGTCGCCCGCCCGTCGGGCGCAGCGCCGCGAACCACGGGTTCGGGCGCGCCACCGGTTCGGGCTCGGCGGCGGCGCGGTGGTGGCGGAGGGAGTCGACGCCCGCCGCGCGCGCGGCGGCGAGGTCGGCGCCCGTGCTCCCGACGAACACGCACGACCCCTTCGGCACGGCACCGCTGTGCACCGCCGAGCTGATCAGGTCCGACACGGGCGGCGGACCGGCGTGGTCCGACTCGACCCGGCCGACCACGTGCCGCACGTGCTCGTCCAGCCCGTGCAGCACGAGGAACGCCCGGATCGCCTCGACGTCCAGCGCGCCGACCACGGTGATCCGACCCCCGGCCGCGGCCACCGCGGCGAAGGCCTCGCGCACCCCGGCCGCGACCCGTGCCGCGGCCACCGCCCCGTGCTCGATCCGCCGCCACTGCGCGTACACCGCCCGCCTGGTGGCGGGCCCGATCGACCCCGCGTGCGCGAGCACCGCGTACGGGTCCCCGGTCCGCAGCACCCGGCGCGGCAACCGGTCCTCGGCCAGCAGCACCCGCAGCCGTTCGGCCACCGACCGCACCGGCAGCTCCTCGGCCACCGGACCGTCCAACGCCACCAGCACGTGATCGCGTTCCACGAGCAGGTCTCCAGCACCCACGACGTCCCCCTCCGATCGGTCGGAGGACCAGGATGTCGTGAACCGGGCGGTCGTGGGGGTGGAGTCCGCTCCGCCCCGGTCCGGCGGTCGGGGGATCGTTCCAGCGCCGCGCGCTCACCAGCGTTCCCACCACGACGAACACCGGGAGGACCTCGCGCGAGCAGCGGCAGCGCTTCCCGCCGCGGACCGCCCTCGTGGTGAGCGGGCCCGCACCGCGGCGACGTCCCTGCCGGGCGGGTCCGCGCGGAAGATCCACAGTGGACCGGTCCTCGCGTTCTCGACCGCGTCCCGCCTGATCGGTCCCGGCCCGCTCGGTGACCCTGGGTCTCGATGGACGTCGTGATGTCATACGAACGTGTGGTTTGCGGTCCGTTCTCCCTCGGCTGCCCCACGATGGCGTGAGCGCGCCCGCGACCTGTCCGCGAGCATCGGGGCCGCGACCGAACGTGATCCGGGAGGTGCGCGTGGCCAGAACGGCGTGGGACGCGGAGTTGGAGCGCTTGGCCGCCGTGCGGTCGCTGAAGCTGCTCGACACGCCCGCCGAGGAGCGGTTCGACCGGATCACCAGGTTCGCCCAGCACGTGTTCGACGTGCCGATCGTGCTGGTGTCGCTGGTGGACCTCGACCGGCAGTGGTTCAAGTCGAGCCAGGGCATGGACACCCGCGAGGGGCCGCGCAGCGAGTCGTTCTGCTCCAGGGCGATCGAGAGCGCGGACCTGATGGAGGTCCCGGACGCCACGTGCGACGCGCGCTTCGCCGACAACCCCGTGGTGCTGGGCCCGCCGCACATCCGGTTCTACGCGGGCCAGCCGGTCAGGGGCCCGTCGGGGCACCGGGTGGGCACGCTGTGCCTGATCGACCGGCGGCCCCGCGAGCTGGGCGTCGAGGACCGGCAGCGGCTGCGCGACCTCGGGAGCTGGGTCGAGGTGGAGTACGCCGTGGCGGCGGCCGAGCGGGACCGCGCGCTGGCGCGGGACGTGCGCGCCGAGTTCATCTCGGTGATCAGCCACGAGCTGCGCACCCCGCTGACCTCGATCCACGGGTCGCTGGAGCTGGTGGGGTCGGGCCGGTTCGGCACGCTCGACCAGCGCGCGGCGCGGCTGGTGTCGATCGCGGCGAAGAACACCGACCGGCTCATCCGGCTGTCCAACGACGTGCTGGACCTGACGCGGTTGCAGAGCGGGCTGCGGCTGACGCTGGCCGACGTGGACGTGGCCGAGGCGGTCGAGAACGCGGTGCACGCCGTCGAGGGCGTTGCCGACCGGACCGGCGTGTCGCTGGAGGCGGACTGCGCGGCGTGCCCCGTGCGGGGCGACCTCGACAAGCTGGTGCAGGTGTTCACGAACCTGCTGGCCAACGCGGTGGAGTTCGCGCCGGCGGGCAGCACCGTCCTGGTGAGCTGCGCCCGCGCGGGCGACCGCGTCGAGGTGGCGGTCCGGGATCGGGGACCGGGGGTGCCGCGGCACGACGTCGACCGCATCTTCGATCCGTTCGTGCAGCTCGAAGGGGCGAGCGCACGCGGGGTCGGGCTCGGGCTGTCGATCACCCGAGGCATCGCCGAGGCCCACGGCGGCAGCGTCGCGGTCCGCTCGACGGTGGGGGAGGGCAGCACGTTCACCGTGGTGCTGCCGGTGGCCGGACCCGCCACCGACCGGCCCTGGTGGTAGGCCTCAGGCCACCCAGTCCAGCAGGGCGGCCAGGTCGTCGGCGATCCGCAGCGGGTCGAACGGCTTGCGCAGCACGGCCAGCGCGCCCAGCCCTCGCAGCTCATCCTCCAGGTCCGGGGCGGCGGTGATGAACACGACCGGGAGCGAGCCGAACCGCACGGCCTCCCGCAGCGCGCGCAGGGTGCGGCGACCGTCCAGCCCCGGCATCTCCACGTCCAGCAGCACCGCGTCGACCCCTCCGGCCAGGCACCGGCGCAGCGCCTCCTCCCCGCCGCTCGCCGTCTCCACCAGCCACTCGTCCCGGAAGCCCAGCGACAGGCTGAGCACCTCCAGCACGTCGGGGTCGTCGTCCACGACCAGCAGGGTCCTCATCGCGCGTCCCGGTTCACCCGGTAGCCGACGCCGCGCACGGTGGCGATGAACCCGGTCGCGCCCGCGCTCGCGAGCTTGCGCCGCAGGTTGGACAGGTGCACGTCCACCGCGTGGTCGTCGGCGAGCCACGGCTCGCCCCAGGCGCGCTGCCGGAGCTGGTCGCGGGTGCGCACCAGGCGCACGTTCTCGGTCAGCAGGTCCAGCAGCGCGAACTCCAGCCGGGTGAGCGCCACGTGCGCCCCGTCCACGGTGACCTCGTGCGCCGCCACGTCGATCCGCACCGGTCCGACGACCCGCTCGGTCGGGAGCGGTGCGGCCGGGGCGTCGCCCAGCGCCTTCGGCCTGCGCAGCATGGCCTGGATCCTGGCCACGAGCTCGCGCGGCGAGAAGGGCTTGGTCAGGTAGTCGTCGGCCCCGGCGGAGAGCCCGACGAGCTTGTCGACCTCGTCCGCCCTGGCCGTCAGCATCAGCACGTAGGCGTGGGAGAAGTCGCGCAGCCGCGAGCACACCTCCAGCCCGCTCGGGCCGGGGATGTTGAGGTCCAGCACCACCACGTCGGGCCGCCAGGCGCGCAGCTCCAGCAGCGCGCCGTGGCCGTCGCCCGCGGTGCGCACGTCGAAGCAGGCCTCGGTCAACGCCATCTCGACGATCTCGCGGATGCTCTCGGTGTCCTCCACGACCAGTACCCTCGTCATGGGCTGGATTGTGCCCAGACCGCTCGGCCCCGGCAGGGCCGGAGAACCGGTCACCTCCGGTCCCGCAGCGCGCGCTTCGCCGCCACGAGCACGCAGAGGCCCGCGAACGCGATCAGCGCCACCTCGACCGGGGCGTGCCGTCCGAGCAGCGCGACCCGGCCGATCCAGGGCACGTCGCCGAGCACGACGGGCACGGTCGCCGAGGTGATGCGCAGCCGCTGGGGGTCGACGTCGGTGTTGTTGTCGCCCTTGGTGCGCAGCAGCGGCTCGCCGCGGGACAGGTCCACCTCGACGACCCGGTGCGCGAACCGCTCACCGGGGGCGTCCGGCCGGGGCAGCACCACGACGTCGCCGACTTCAACCGATCGAGCGTCGATCGGACGGGTGGCGAGCAGGGCTCCGGGGTCGAACGCGGGGGACATGCTCGGCGAGAGCACCGGCGCGAAGCCGACCCGGAAGCCGACCACGAGCACCGCGCAGGCGACCGCGGCCAGCGCGAGCACCGCGAGGACGGCACCGGGGAGGCGTCGGGGGAGCCGCGACGACGTGCGCGCGGCCGTGGAGCGGGTCGCGGCGTGGGCTGCGGGCATGGGTTCCCCTAGGAGTTGGTGGTGGTGGCGGCGCGGACGTGCGCGCCGTTGGCGACGGAGACGCCGACGGTGGCGTTGGTGGTGCCGCTGAGGGCCCCGGTGAGGCTGATCCGGATGCCGAGCTGACCGCCGACCGCGAGGGCCGTGGCGGGCGATCCGGTCCCCGCGGCGGAGGTGACCAGGGTGGTCACCGTCCCGGCGCAGGTGTTCGCGGTGGTGTTCCACGCGGCGCCGACGCACGCGTCCACCCGCACCGGGCTCGCCAGCAGGCCGTTGACCGACGCGGTGTAGGTCTGGCCGGTCAGCGCCGCCGTGCCGGTGTTGCGGACGCTGCCGAACCGCGGTGCGCGGTCGCCGATCACCGCCCACCCCGCGGTGAGGGGCCTGCCGGTCTGGGCGACCCCCGAGCCGTCGACCAGCACGGCCGACCAGGAGAGGCTGGTGGCGCCGACGGGGGGACCGGCGCTCGCGGCGCCCGCCCCCGCGGTGGCGGTGGCGGGGACGGCCGCGACCAGCGCGACCGCCGTCCCGACCACCGCCGCGACCCGCTTCGACATCGGCCTTCTCCCTGGGAGTCGTGGATCAGGAGTTGGTGGTGGTGGCCGTGCGCTGGGTCTCGGCGAAGGTGTAGGTCAGGTTCGCGGTCAGCCCCTGGATCGTCGCGGCGGGCAGGACCCCGTTGACCGTGGTCTCGGTCTGGTCGGGCAGCTGCACCGAGATCTGGAGGCGCTGCACGGCGCCCGCGGCGACCACGCCGGGGATCAGCGACTGCGCGCTCGCCAGCGTGCTCAGCGGGACCGGGCCCAGCAGCGTCGTCGCGCTTCCGCCGCACAGGCCGGTCGCGGGGGTCCACGTGCCGTTCGCGCACTGCCGCACGGTGACGCGCAGCGCCCTCGTGGTGGCGCCGTCGGTGACCAGGCCCGCCGAGCCGGTCGCCGCCACCTGGAGCGTCAGCGCCTGGGCGTCCAGCGTGCCGCCGCTGGTGAGGTCGACGTACCGGTTGACCACGTCACCGGGGGCCATGTTGGCGATGGCCTGGTCGAACCCGGAGCCGTTGGCCGCCATCGCCAGCTTCAGCGTGCCGGTGGTCACCTGCTCGGGCGTCCCGTTGGCCGTCGTCGCGCTCAGGGTGGCCCAGACGCCGCCGCCGACCGCGACGACGGCGGACACCGCGATCGCGGCGAGCGCGATCGGCCGCCAGGGGGAGCGGCGGCGGTGGGGAACGGGGAGGGCGTGGTTCGGCATGGCGCGTCCTTGTCCGGTGTGCACCGCCTGTCGCGGTGCGGTGGAGCGAGGATCGACGGCGGACCTCTGGCCTCCCTCCGCCGTTCCTCAAGCTCCCGTCAAGTTCCCGCCGCCGCGGTCGCCTGTGGACGGTGGACCGAGGCCGGACAACTCCGAGTACCGCTCCCTCACGGGGTGATCCCCCTATCCGGTGATCTCGCCGCCGAATCCCGGCGAAGCTCCGACACGTCGAACTCGATCATGAGACGGTGCCGGGGTGAACAGGGCATTGGGGCGACTCGCCATTCTCACCGCATCCGCGGCCATCGTGTTCGGCGCCACCGCGGGTACCGCGTCAGCGGTGCCCTGGGTCTTCATCGGCAGCTACCCCACGGAGGCGCAGTGCCTCGTGGCCGCTGACGCGTGGGCCAGCAGCGACGTGCGCACCCGGTGCCAGTACACGCAGTCGGACGGCTGGCACCTCTACGCGTACTCGATCGGGGGCTGATCCCGACCGCCGCGGCCGGGTCGCCGTCGACGACACCGACCCGACCGCGGCCGACCGTTCGGCTCCACTGTGGACCACGGCGTCCCCTGTCCCCTGTGGACGTCGGGTGGGCGCGGTCGAGCCGGGTACCCCTCTGACGACCCCGCGGACGGCGGGGACGTCCGTGACGAGCGCGCGGCACTCCTCGACCACGTGGTCCCTCTTGACTGAATGTTCGGTAATGTGGGGGGATGGCGCGACCACCTTCCATCGACGAGGCCGAACTGCTGGACGCGCTCATCGCGGTGTTCCGGGACAAGGGGTTCGACGGCACCGCGATCGGCGACCTGTCGGCGGCCTCGGGGTTGCGGCGGGCGAGCCTCTACCACCGCTACCCCGACGGCAAGGAGGGCATGGCGGAGGCGGTCCTGGCCGAGGTCGGGCGGCGGTTCCGGTGGATCCTGCGACCGATGGGCGAGGACGAGGACCTCGCGCGGGGGATGGACGAGACCGCGCGCAGGCTCGGTGACTTCTACGGCGCCGGTGCGCTGTCGTGCGTGCTGGACACGATGACGCTGGCGGGCGCGCCGGAGAAGGTCCGCGACCAGGCGAGGGCGCTCGCGAAGACCTGGATCGACGTGATGGCCGACGCGTCGCGGCGCGCGGGGCGCGCGCCGGACGAGGCGGTGCGCGCGGCCAGGGACGCGTTCCTCCGCATCGAGGGTGCGCTGGTGCTGGCCAGGGTGCTGGGCGACACCAGCGCCTTCGTCGAGAGCGTGGCGCTGATGCCGAGCATCCTGGCGCCGGGGCCCGCGGAGCGCTGATCCCGGCCCCCTGGTGGGGTCGGACGGTCCGGCAGCAGCCTAGGCGCGCCGTGCGGGAAGCGGGTGACCGTGGACACCTTGAAGTTTACCGTACGTTCGGTAATTATGGTGGGCGTTGGCCTTCCGAACAGCGAGGAGCGCGCGTCCATGAGCAGCAAGACCGCCGTAGTGGTGCTGTCCGACCCGTCCACCGGCACCGACGAGGCCCTGGGCCGCGTCGTCAACGCGCTCGCCGCCGCCCGGGAGTTCGCGCAGGGCGGTGAGGCGCTCGTGCTCTTCCAGGGCGCGGGCACCCGCTGGCCCGCCGTGCCGGCGGACCCGGCCCACCCGGCGCACGAGCTGCACACCGCGATGAGGCAGCAGGTCGCCACGGTGGCGTCCGGCGGCTGCGCGACCGCCTTCGGCGCGACCGGGGGCGTCGAGGCCGAGGACGTCAAGCAGGTCAGCCAGAACCAGGCGCCCGGCACCGCCGGTGTCGCGAGCATCGGTGAACTGGTGCGGTCCGGCTACCACGTCCTGACCTTCTGACGCCGTGGCCGACCTCGTCGACCGGCTCGCCTTCCACCCCGGCGAGCGCGAAGCGCAACGGGTGGCCGGAACCTCCGAGATGGCGGAGAGGGTCCGGCCCATCATCTCGGACGCCATCCCCCGCGGGGCGTTCGACTTCCTCGTGCGCCGGCGGATGCTGGTGCTCGGCGCCCGGGACCGCGACGGGCGGCCCTGGGCCACCGCCCTGGTGGGGCCGGAGGGGTTCCTCTCGGCGGCCGACCCGCACACGCTGCGGGTCGACGCCACCCCGGTGCCCACCGACCCGCTGGCGGACGTCCTGCGGGACGAGGTGGACGTCGGCACCCTCGCCATCGACCTGCTGATGCGCAAGCGGTTGCGGGTCAACGGGCGGTGGCGGCCGACGCCGCGCGGCGGCGAGGTGGAGGTGCACCAGGCGTTCGGCAACTGCCCCAAGTACATCCAGGCCCGCGTCATGACCGGGGAACCCGCGGCCTCCCACCCCGTCGTGCGCCGCGCCGACCGGCTCGACACGAGCCGGTCGGTCCTCGTGTCGACCGCCGACACGTTCTTCATCGCGACGGCGGCCGACGTCGGCGCGGACGTCTCGCACCGCGGCGGCAACCCCGGTTTCGTCCAGGTCGTCTCGCCCACCGAGCTGTCCTGGCCGGACTACGCGGGCAACGCGATGATGATGACCGCGGGCAACCTCGGGGTGAACCCGTCGGCGGGACTGCTGTTCCCGGACTGGGAGTCCGGGGCGACCCTCCAGCTGACGGGCGCGGCGCGGGTGCGCGAGGCCGTCGAACGGGGGAGCGGGCCCGCCAACGGCCTGGAGACCGTCTTCCGCGTCACCGAGGCGGTCTGGACCGAGAACGCCTTCCCCCCGGCCTGGACAGCGCCCGCGTACTCGCGCTTCAACTGACCGCCCCCGACCCGAGGGGGCGGTGCGATGAGCACGCCGTCAGGACTTGCCGCGGAAGAAGGCGCGGATGTCGTTCGCGAGCAGCGTCGGCACCTCCATCGCGGGGAAGTGGCCGCCCTCG
This sequence comes from Umezawaea sp., assembly GCF_036375055.1. GTDB lineage: Bacteria > Actinomycetota > Actinomycetes > Mycobacteriales > Pseudonocardiaceae > Umezawaea. Next base: position 9,753 of record NZ_DASUSQ010000156.1, on the reverse strand, counting down.
GTGAACTCGCTCCAGTGGTCGACCGCCCTCCACGGGTCCACCACGCGGCGCACGAGCGGGTGGGTGTCGAACACGGCCCACCCGGACGGCACGTCGGAGGCCATGGCCAGGGCGAGTCCGGAGTGCTCGGACTCGTAGTAGAACTGCGCGCTCGACGCGCCGCTGCGGGTGAACCAGTACAGGCTGGTGTTGGTGAGGAGCTGGTCGCGGTCGACCGACTCGTCCGGCGTCCGGTAGCCGCCGCCGGACCTGGTCCTGAACTTCTCGGCGATCCACGCGAGCTGGCCGACCGGCGAGTCGGTGAGCGCCGCGCCGATCGTGTCGGGCCGGTGGTCCTGCAACCGGAGGTACCCGTGGTCGGCCGCGTCCTCGGCGCGCACCGCCTCGATCCGGGCGGTCTCGTCATCGGACAGGCCTTCGGGGTAGGGGAACTTGACGCCGAGCAACCCGAGCAACCGGGGGTCGCTGCCGATGTGCGTGCCGATGACGCGCTCCGGGTGGACGGCCGCGAGGCGGCCGGTGGTGCCCGCGCCGATGTCGGTGCCGTGGGCCGCGAACCGCTCGTAGCCGAGACGCGTCATGATCTCGGCGTAGGCGTCCGCCGTGCGCGCCAGCTCCCAGCCGGTCCCCGACAGCGGGGTGGAGAACCCGAAGCCGGGCAGGGACGGGACGACCACGTGGAACTCGTCGGTCAGCAGGGGGATGAGCCGCTGGTAGTCGACGAACGACCCCGGCCAGCCGTGGTTCAGGATCAGCGGGGTGGCCTCCGGGTTCGCGGACCGGACGTGGACGACGTGGAACGTCTGGCCGTCGACGACCGTCGTGACCTGCCCGTGCTCGTTGAGCTTCTCCTCCTGCGCCCGCCAGTCGAACCCGTCGCGCCAGTACTCGGCGAGCTCCTCCAGGTACACCGGCGGGATGCCGCGGCTGAAGTCGGTGCGGTCGTCCCGGCCCGGCACGGGGATCGGCAGGCGCGTGCGGGCCAGCCGGTCGCGCAGGTCGTCGACGTCCGCCTGCGGGACGGCGACGCGGAACGGCGTGAGTGCGGTGTTCTCGTTCATGACGTCGACGCTCCCAGGCAATGCGGCAGGATCCCTTCCGCGATTCCCGGGATGATCGAGACATGGTGGAGACCTCGGCCCGGCTGCTCCGACTGCTGTCGCTGCTCCAGCTCAAGCGCGACTGGACGAGCTCCGAACTCGCGGGCAGGCTCGGCGTGAGCACGAGGACCGTGCGCGCCGACATCGGCAAGCTGCGGTCGCTGGGGTACCCCGTGGATGCGCGCCCCGGCGTCTCGGGCGGGTACCGGCTGGCCGCCGGGACGGCGATGCCCCCGCTGCTGCTCGATGACGACGAGGCCGTCGCCGTCGCGGTCGGACTGGGCGCGGTCGCGACCCAGGGGCTCGGGGTCGAGGAGACGTCCCTCACCGCGCTCGCGAAGCTGGAGCAGGTGCTGCCCTCGCGCCTGCGCCGCCGTGTGGAGGCGGTGCGCGAGGCGACGAGCGTCGTCCAGGGGGCCGGACCGCCGCTCGACCTCTCCGTCCTCGGCGCGGTCGCCGCCGCGATCCGCGGCCGCGAACGGCTCCGGTTCGGCTACACGAAGCCGGGGGACGACGAGGGGTCGCGCCACGCCGAACCGCACCGGCTGGTGACCTGGGGAGCGCTCTGGTACCTGCTCGCGTGGGACCTCGACCGTGACGACTGGCGGGTCTTCCGCGTCGACCGCATGGCTCCGCGCGCACCGACGGGGGCGCGGTTCCGACCGCGACAGATCCCGGGGGACAGCGCCGTCGAGCACGTCGTCAGCCGCGTCAGCAGGGGAGCCTGGAGGTACCGCGCCCGCGTACTCGTGCACGCTCCCGCCGCGGAGGTCGCGGCGAGGATCCACATCCCGGTCGACGTCGAGGCGGTCGACGAGTCCACGTGCCGCGTCGAACTGGGCGCCGACGACCCGGACCGCCTCGCGCTGTGGATGGCGCAGCTCGACGTCGACGTCGAGGTGGTCGACGGGGACGAGCTGGCGGCGGCGTTCGACCGCCTCGCGACGAGGTTCCGCCGCGCGGCGGGCGGCGCGTCCGCGTGAATCCCGGCGCTCGCGGGCCCACCGTCCTCGGGGAGTGCCACGACCACGCGTGGTCCTGCGGCGACTCGCGGTACCGGGTCGCTGGTCCAGTCCGGTCGCATCCGGCGTCCCGACCTCACACGCGGGCTCGCCGCACCAGCCGGAGCAGGGCGCCCACGGCCAGGACGGCGGCGCCGATGAGGACCGAGTCGACCGGCAGCGCGGCGGCCAGGACGAGACAGCCGAGCAGGCCTGTCGCGGGCACGACCCGTGGCGGGCGACCCTCGTCGGCGCGCAGCGTCCACGCGGAGGCGTTGGCGATCGCGTAGTAGACCAGCACCGCGAAGGAGGAGAACCCGATGGCGCCGCGCAGGTCCACCACGGCAGCGAGAACCGCGACGGTGGCACCGACGGCGATCTCGGCGTGGTGGGGCACCTGGTGGCGGGGGTGGACGGCGGTGAGGGTGCGTGGGAGGTGGCCGTCGCGGGCCATCGCCAGGGTGGTTCGGGAGACGCCGAGGATCAGGGCGAGCAGCGAACCGAGCGCGGCGACCACGGCGCCGACGCGGATCACGGGCACCAGCCACGGCCACGGCGCTGCCGCGGAGGCGAGCGGGTCCGGGGTGACGGCCAGCGCGGCCGGTCCGAGCGCGGCGAGCGTGGCGACGGCGACGGCCGTGTAGACGACGAGCGTGATGGCGAGGGCGAGCGGAACGGCGCGGGGGATGGTGCGCGCCGGATCGCGGACCTCCTCACCCAAGGTCGCGACGCGGGCGTACCCGGCGAAGGCGAAGAACAGCAGACCTGCCGACTGCACCACGCCGAACGTGCTCGTCGTGCCCGGTGTCCACGCCAGGTTCGCGGTGTGGCCGCCAGTCGCGGCCGCGGTGACGGCGAGGACCAGCACGACCAGGACCACCGCGACCATCGCGCGGGTGGCCGCGATCGACTTCCGGACGCCGAAGCAGGTGACGGTGGTCAGCGCGAGGACGGCGAGGACGGCCACGGCGGCGCGCACCGGCCTGGCGGCATCGGGCAGTGCGTAGGTGGCGACGGTGAGGGCCATCGCCGCGCAGGACGCCGTCTTGCCGACGATGAAGCCCCACCCGGCGAGGTGACCCCAGAACGGGCCGAGGCGTTCGCGTCCGTAGACGTACGTTCCTCCCGACGACGGGTAGCGGGCAGCGAGCCGTGCCGTCGACGTCGCGTTGCAGTAGGCGACGACGGCGGCGATGGCGAGCCCGGCGAGCAACCCGGCCCCCGCGGCGCGGGCCGCGGGAGCGAGGGCGGCGAAGACGCCCGCGCCGATCATGGAGCCCAGACCGATGGTCACCGCGTCGCCGGTGCCCAGTCGACGAGCCAGTCGAGGAGGTGTCACGTTCGCGTCCTTCGCTTGGACGTGCTGGTGGCGGAGGTTCCCATTGTCCGGTGGGACGGTGTCCGGACGCCGATGGTGGAGACCGTCCCGGATCCCGAGTTCGTGACCGGGGTGTAGCGGTGACCGGGGGCGGACCAGCGTGCGTCCAGGCCCACCGCGACCGGGCTCGGGAGCGTCCCGCCGACTGACCCACCTGCTTCACGCACGTGATCGACCTCCACGGGGTTCGGCTGTACCGACACTGTCGGTGGGAGCTGGTTGACTAGCCGAATGTTCGAAACCCCCGACGAACTCCGCAGCCTCCAGGTCCTGCTCGACACGTCCTTGGCCGGCTCCAGCAGCCACCTCAAATCGATCATCCGGCCAGGTGAGAGCACCTTGGACGCCGAGCAGGTCGTGCGGGTCTGCCAGGGCATGCGCACCCTGGCGATCGCCACGGTCACCCGGCGCGGTGAGCCACGCATCAGCGGCGCCGACGGGCACCTCCTGCACGGCCGCTGGATCGTCGGCACCCACCGCCAGGCCGCCAAAGCCCGTCATCTCGCGGCGCGGCCCGGCATCAGCGCGACCTACATGCGCGGCGAGCAGCTCGGCATCTTCACGCACGGGCACGCCGTTCCGCTGAACCCCGAGGGGACGAGCGGCGACCCGACCTGGCCGGCGATCCGCGACTACCTCGTCACCCACTACGACGGCGACGGCGAAGACCCGTTCTGGGACGAGAACATCTGGTACCGCATCGACCCCAGCTGGATGGTCGCCTACAGCACCGACCCCGTCGGGCTGCTCGACCAGCACCCGTCAGCCTGACGGCCGCCATCTTCGGCATCCGCCTGCTCGCCTTGCCGTGGACCGGATTTCTCCTCGGTAGCCGAGGTGTGCGCGCACCGTCGCTCCCACGAGCGAACAGCGGAAGCCGCGAACGAGCGCTGGAACCCGGCGTGCCCGACGAGGCGATCCTGAACCGGCTCAAGCGCCACCGGGCGGCGGCCACTCGCTACGACAAGCTGATTCCGCCCTGTCGTTGGAGAAGAAGGGCGCGACGGCGCTCCTCGGGGACCTCGACTCGCTCCGCCGCGGGGAAGCACCTCGGGTTCGTCGGCGACTTCTCCGCCATGTCCATGGCCGCTTCCAGCGCGCTCACGCGGGAGAGCCTGTCCTGGGAGCCGACCGGGCCGACGCTGGCCGAGGACGTCGGGTCCGGCGCCTGCGGCACGGCCTGAGCGCCGATCGGGATCAGTCGGGGATGCCGATGGTCGTGGCCACCCGGCCCATCTGGTACCCGAAGTAGGCCTCGCGGGCTTCCACGACGTTGTTGAGCTGGCCGAAGAGTTCGAAGCTGACGGCGCCGAAGAGCTGGATCCAGCCCATGCCGCCGCGGGCCAGGAGTTCCTCCGGCAGGCCCGGAACGGTCCGGTCGCGCAGGCGGGCCATGTCGGCGTGCAGGACCGTGGGCAGGTGGTCGGTCGCGGTGGAGAAACCCGCGTCGTAGCTGTCCTTGAGGACGTTGATCAGGGCCAGCGGGGTCCTGGAAGCGGCGGCGATCGTGTCCTCCGGCGCGTGGTACTCGGGGACCGGGCTGCCGAACAGGAGCGCGTACTCCGACGGGTTCGCCAGGGCCCAGGTGCGGACGGCGTGGCAGATCGCCAGCCAGCGCCCGCGCAGGGCCGTGCGGTCGGCGACCGAGGTGTCGCCCGCCTCGGCCGCGGCGCCCAGGGAGTTGTACGCGTCGACGATCAGGGCGGTCAGCAGGGCGTCGCGGCTGGGGAAGTAGCGGTACAGGGCGGAGGACACCATGCCCATGTCCCTGGCCACGGCGCGGAGGGAGAGGTTCGCGCCGTCCGTCGCCAGGTGGCGGCGAGCGGTCGTCTTGATCTCCTCGGTCATTTCGGCCCGGACACGGGCGCGGAGGGAGCCTGCTGACATGACGAGATTGTCGCACGAGACAGAGAGCACTGCTCTCGGAAAGTGTGCTCTACTTAGAGAGCACTGCTCTTTCTCCGAGGAGGATCCCAATGTCGTTGCACGTGGTCGTCGGCTCCGGACCGGTCGGCTCCGGTACCGCCCTGCTGCTCGCGTCGCGTGGTGACCAGGTGCGGGTGGTCAGCCGGAGCGGCGGCGGGCCCGAACACCCGAACGTCGAACGGGTCGCCGCCGACGCCGGGGACGCCGGTCGGCTCAGCGCGCTGGCCGAGGGCGCGGTCGCGCTCTACAACTGCGTCAACCCGGCGTACCACCGGTGGCTCACGGACTGGCCGCCGATCGCGTCGGCGCTGCTCACGGCCGCCGAGCGGTCCGGTGCGGTGTACGTGATGACCGGCAGCCTGTACGGGTACGGCGAGGTGGACGGTCCGATGACCGCGTCCACGCCGCTCGCCGCGACCCACCCGAAGCTGAAGCTGAAGGCGGACATGTGGCGCGCCGCGCTCGCCGCCCACGAGGCGGGCCGGATCCGGGCGACCGAGGTCCGGGGCAGCGACTACATCGAGGCCAACTCGATCTTCTCCTTCGGCCTCGGCGCGCCGCTGCTCGCCGGGAAGCGGGCGTGGTCGCCCACGCCGCTGGACGTGTCGCACAGCTGGACGTCGATCAGCGACGTGGCGGCGGTGCTGACCACCGTCGCCACCGACGAGCGGGCGTGGGGCAGGGCGTGGCCCGTGCCCACCGAGCCGCCGCTGACGGTGCGCGAACTCGCCACCCGGTTCACCGCCGTCGCCGGTGTCGGCGAACCGAAGCTCAGCAGGATCCCGGCCCCGGTGCTGGGCGCCATCGGCCTGTTCTCGCCGATGGTGAAGGAGTTGCGCACCACGGCGTACCAGTTCACCCGGCCCTTCGTCCTCGACTCCTCCGAGTCCACGGAGGTGTTCGGGCTCAAGCCGCGACCGATCGACGACTCGCTGCGCGAGGCGGTCCGTTCCCTCTCCGAGGGGTGAGCCCTTGCCCCGCGGCACGGCGGGCGAACACGATGGTTCCGTCGGGTTCGTCCGCCAGGCCGGGGAGTCGCGCACATGACCACTTCTCCCGTCGAGACCGAACACCTCGACGTCCTGATCATCGGCGCCGGGATCTCCGGTATCGGTGCGGCGTACTACCTCCAGCGCGACCACCCGAACCGCGACTACGCGATCCTCGAAGCCCGCGCGGCCACCGGTGGGACCTGGGACCTGTTCCGCTACCCCGGAATCCGCTCCGACTCCGATCTGCACACCTTCGGCTACGAGTTCAAGCCGTGGCGGGACGAGCGGGCCATCGCGAGCGCCGACAAGATCCTCGACTACCTGCGCGAGACCGCCGCGGAGCACGGCATCGACCGGAAGGTCCGCTTCCGGCACCACGTGCTCGGCGTGACGTGGTCCAGCTCCGACGCGAGGTGGACCGTGGAGGTCGAGCGCGCCGACGTCGGTGACGTGGTGGCGTTCACGGCGACCTGGTTGTTCTTCGCCACGGGCTACTACCGCTACGACAAGGGCTTCTCACCGGATCTTCCGGGCCGGGAGAACTTCGCCGGACCCGTGGTGCACCCCCAGCACTGGCCGGAGGACCTGGACTGCGCGGGGAAGCGCGTCGTCGTGATCGGCAGCGGTGCCACCGCCGTCACCGTGGTTCCGGCCCTCGCCGCCACCGCGGCTCACGTCACGATGCTCCAGCGCACCCCGAGCTACGTCCTCCCCGTGCCGTCGAAGGACGCCATCGGCAACAGGCTGCGCGCCCTGCTCGGCGAGGAACGCGCGTACCGGGTCATCCGGCGCAAGAACATCGCCCAGCAGCGGGCGATCTGGTGGCTGTGCCAGAGGTTCCCGCGTCCGGCCCGCGCGGTGATCCGCCGGATCAACGCCACGCTGCTGCCCGCGGGCTACCCGGTCGACGAGCACTTCAACCCGCCGTACGGCCCGTGGGACCAACGCCTCTGCGTGGCACCCGACGGTGACCTGTTCAAGGTGATCCGCGAGGGCGACGCGTCGGTGGTCACCGACCGGATCGCCGGGTTCACCGAATCGGGCGTGCTGCTGGAATCCGGCCGCGAACTCGGGGCGGACGTGGTCGTCACGGCGACCGGGTTGACCGTGCGACCGTTCGGCGGGATCGCCGTCACCGTCGACGACGTGCCGGTCCGGTTGGCGGACACCGTGGCGTACAAGGGGATGATGCTGTCCGGCGTGCCCAACCTGGCCTTCGCGGTCGGCTACACCGCGTCGTCGTGGACGCTCAAGGTCGGTCTCCTGTGCGAGTACTTCTGCCGGCTGCTGGCGCACATGGACGCGCACGGGTACGAGGTCTGCGTCCCGGCGGTCCCCGACGCGGCCATGCCGAAACGACCGTTCCTCGACCTGGCGTCCGGGTACGTCCAGCGCGCGCTCGACCAGCTGCCGAGCCAGGGCGACCGGAAACCCTGGCTGACGTCCATGGACTACCACGCCGACGTCAAGCTCCTGCGCCGATCTCCCGTCCAGGACGCGGACCTGGCCTTCTCGCGGGTGAACGGGAGCGGGGCCGGGCGGGCCGCCCGGCCCCGTCCGCCTGCACGGGAGAGGTGACCCGGTCGTCCGCCGGGGCCGGGGACGTCCTGAGGGAGAGGGGGCCGTGGGGGTGCCACGGACCGGGGGTGTCGTCGCTCGCCCGTGTCGGGAACGCCCCGCCTGCGTGGGAAGGGAGTGGTGGTCGGCAGGGCGTGCCCGGCATCCGGTCCGGGGGAACGCCCAGCGCGCGCAGGAGGCCGTCCAGCACGTAGCCGGCGTCCGGGGCGGTGCCGGTCAACGGGCGCAGGTCGGCGTGCAGCTGGCCGTCGACCACGTCAGTGGCCACGCGGTGGGCGTGGTGCGGTGCGAAGTCGCCCTTGCCGACGCCCACCGGACCGGTGATCACCACGGGCGCCGCGGCCGGGGTGCGGAGGCGGTGAGTTCTGCGATGAAGGAATTTGATCATGGTTCTCCCGGCCCCATCGTCCTAAGGGAGTGTTATGACCAGGCACGATTCTGACCTGCGACGACTCGTGGCGCCAAGTCGCTGACCTGCTGGTTTTATCCGGTTGCATCCGGCTGGAACTGGTCGTTTTTGGACCTGCGACGGCCTGTGGACGGCCTGATCTTGGTCCGTTGAAGCGTGAGCCTTTACCGAGAAGTTCGCATGACCGTGCGCCTAGATCTGGATGCCGCTGCTTGGGAGTTACTCGGAAGGCGGCATTCGATGCTTGATCGCCTGCGGTCTGGCTGGATCTCGTGTCCGTGCTGACTTCGTTGCGGAAGTCCGCCTCAACGTGAACCGCGTGTGTTGCTTGCCGCTGAAGGGATCTGTGGTCGGACTGTTCGTCGTTTACCTTCTGTGGCGACTCGGACCGGAGCCTTAGTGGGCATGCGCTATGCGGCCGTGGCGGACGTCAACGAGCACGGTCAGTGGCATGTGCGGACGTTCGGTTGCTCTCGAACCGGCGATATCCGCAGTTGTGCGTTGTGCTGGGCGGTGGGGTCGATTGTCGTGACGATCGGCTAGACAGGCTGGCCATTGAGTTGTGAGGTGAAGGTTGGTCGGCTCCGAGGCTAATGGTGTGCCAGGCCCAGTCACTCAGAACAGCACGGCCTCGGATGGAGGGCAGAACTATCACGCGGGGCGGGATCTCACGCTCCACACCTCGCCGGTCGTGCCGCGAATGGAATCGGTACCTTCGGTCTCGGGTGTTGGTCGTCGGCCAGCGGGTTCGGTTGTGTTCGTGGGCCGCGTGGGCGAGTTGGCGCGGTTGGACGCCGCTGTCGCGGGTTCGGGTGGTCGTGCGGTGGTGGTGGCGGTGCATGGTCTGGGCGGGATGGGCAAGTCGACATTGGCGGCCCGGTTTGCCGAGTTACATGCGGACCGGTTTTCGCCGGTGTGGTGGGTGACGGCGGATTCGCTGGCGGCGGTCGAAGCGGGGGTGGCGGACTTGGCCGTGGCGATGGCGCCGCAGGCCGCGGCCTTGTCGGTGGAGCAGCGAGTGGAGTTGGGTGTTCGGTGGCTGGCTGGTCACGACGGGTGGTTGTTGGTGTTGGACAACCTGAGCACTCCGGCGGATGCGGTCGGAGTGTTGGAACGGGTGCGGACGGGAACGGTAGTGGTGACCAGCCGCAAGGCCAGCGGGTGGCGCGGTGTTCCCACCGTGGCGCTGGACGTGCTGTCTGCCAACGAAGCTGCGGATCTGGTGAACGGGTCTGCTGCACCGATAGGTGACATCTGAGGTGGCTAGCCGTGAGGCTGGCCTGGGAGGATGTCGTTGTGCCCAAGCCCTACCCCCAGGAGTTCCGCGACGATGTCGTGCGGGTCGCTCGTGATCGCGAGCCCGGTGTGA
>NZ_DASUSQ010000155.1:0-18564 GCF_036375055.1 Umezawaea sp. | reverse complement strand
TTCCGTGCGCACCAGGGCGAAGCACCAGTCGGCCACGTGCGCCAGCGACGTCCACACCTTCTGGCCGGTGACCACCCACTCGTCGCCGTCGAGCACCGCGCTCGTGCTGACGGAGGCGAGGTCCGAGCCCGCTCCCGGCTCGGAGTAGCCCTGGCACCAGAGCTCCTCGACCCGCGCGATCGGCGGCAGGAACCGCCGCCGCTGCTCGGGGGTGCCGAAGGCGATCACCGTGGGGCCGAGCAGCTCCTCGCCGATGTGGCTCACCCGAGCGGGCGCGCCCGACCGGGCGTACTCCTCGTGGAACACCACCTGCCGGTGCAGGGGAAGGGCCCTGCCGCCGTGCTCGACCGGCCAGCCGAGGCACGTCCAGCCCGCGGCGGCCAGGTGCCGGTCCCACGCGATGCGCCGGTCGAACTCCTCGTGCTCGCGCCCCGGTCCACCGAGGCCGCGCAGCCCCTCGAACTCGCCGGACAGGTTGGCGGACAACCAGTCCCGCACCTCGCGGCGAAAGGCCTCGTCCCGCACGAGCACCTCCGGCGTCTGGCCAAGTGGTCGGCTTCCTGCGTAGGCTACCCTACCAAGCACTTGCTTTGGAGGTCGTGATGAACCTCGAACTCGGCAAGCACACGATCCCCGCCGCGCTGGACGCGGCCGCGCTGCGCTTCGGCGGAGCGGACGCGGTGGTGGACGGGGACGTCCGGCTCTCGTGGACCGAACTGCGCGAACGGGTCCGCACGGTCGCGCGGGCGTTCGTCGCACTCGGCGTCGACGCGGGCGACCGGGTCGCGCTGTGCTCCCCCAACACCCACCACTGGGTCGTCGCCGCGCTCGGGGCGCTGCACGCGGGCGCGGTGCTGGTGCCGGTCAACACCCGTTTCACCGCGGCGGAAACGCTCGACGTGCTGCACCGGAGCCAGGCCCGCGCCCTCGTCGTCGTGGGAACGTTCCTCGACGTCGACCGGCTCGCCCGGCTCCGCGCCGCCGACCGGGACCTGCCGGAGGTCGTCGTGCGGATCCCGATCACCGCCGAACCCCGCGCGGACGGCGTGGTGGAGTGGGCCGACCTCGACCGGGTCTCCGAGGACGTGCCGGTGGAGGTCGTCCTGGAACGCGCGAACGCGGTCACCCCGGACCAGGTCGCCGACATCCTGTTCACGTCCGGCACGACCGGGCGGAGCAAGGGGGCCATGAGCGCCCACCGGCAGTCGATCGGCGTCGCCGACGCGTGGGCCGAACGCGGCGACCTCAGCCGGTCCGACCGCTACCTGGTGGTCAACCCGTTCTTCAACAGCTTCGGCTACAAGGCCGGGATCCTGGCGTGCCTGCTGCGCGGCGCGGCCATCGTGCCGCAGCGGGTGTTCGACGTCGACGAGTCGATGCGGCTCGTCGACCAGGAGCGCGTCACGGTCCTACCGGGACCGCCGACGATCTACCAGGCCGTCCTCGACCACCCCGGCCGCGCCGAGCGCGACCTGTCCAGCCTGCGCCTGGCCGTGACCGGCGCGGCGGTGGTGCCCGTCGCGCTGGTCGAGCGGATGCAGCGGGAGCTCAGCTTCTCGTCGGTGCTCACGGCCTACGGCCTGACCGAGGCCGTCGTGGCGACGATGTGCCTGCCGAGCGACGACGCCGAGACCGTCGCGCGGACCTGCGGCGCGCCCGCCGCGGGCTTCGAACTCCGTCTGGGCGACCGGGACGAGGTCCTGCTGCGCGGGCCGAACGTCATGCTCGGCTACCTCGACGACCCGGAGTCGACCGCCGCGGCCGTGGACCCCGACGGGTGGCTGCACACCGGGGACGTCGGCCGGATCGACGAGCGCGGGTACCTCTCGATCACCGACCGGCTCAAGGACATGTACATCTGCGGCGGGTTCAACGTCTACCCCGCCGAGGTGGAGCAGGTGCTGGCGCGGCTGCCGGGGGTGGCGGAGTCCGCCGTCGTCGGCGTGCCCGACGCCCGCCTCGGCGAGGTCGGCGTGGCGCACGTCGTCACCGCTCCGGACCACACCCTGACCGCCGAGGCCGTCATCGGGTTCTGCCGCGAGCGGCTGGCGAACTACAAGGTCCCCAGGCTCGTCGAGTTCCCGCCGAGCCTGCCCCGCAACGCCGGGGGCAAGGTCGTCAAGCACCTGCTGCGCGAGGAGGACGCATGACCGTCGTCCAGTACGAGCGGCGCGGCGCCGTCGCCGTCGTGACCATGAACCGGCCGGAGTACCGCAACGCGCAGAACTCCGCGATGACCTACGCGCTCGACGCCGCGTTCACCCGCGCCGTCGACGACGACGAGGTGTCGGTGGTCGTGCTGGCCGGTGCGGGCGAGCACTTCTCGGCGGGGCACGACATCGGCTCGCCGGGGCGGGACGTGGACACCTCGTTCGAGCGGAAGTCCGTGCTGTGGTGGGACCACGTGGGCAAGCGGGGCGGGGACCTGCGCTACGCCAGGGAGATGGAGGTGTACCTCGGGATGTGCCGCCGGTGGCGGGAGATCCCGAAGCCCACCATCGCGATGGTGCAGGGCGCGTGCGTCGCGGGCGGGCTGATGCTGGCGTGGGTGTGCGACCTGGTCGTGGCGTCCGAGGACGCGTTCTTCGCCGATCCCGTGGTGCGCATGGGGATCCCCGGCGTCGAGTACTTCGCGCACCCGTGGGTGCTCGGGCCGCGCGCGGCCAAGGAGGTGCTGTTCACCGGCGACCGGTTCGACGCCCACCGCGCGCGGGAGTGGGGCATGGTCAGCCGGGTGGTGCCGCGCGCCGACCTGGAGGCGGAGACGCACCGGCTGGCCGAGCGGATCGCCACGATGCCGCGGTTCGGGCTGGCGCTGGCCAAGCGCGCGGTCAACCAGTCCGAGGACCTGATGGGGATGCGCGCGGGCATGGACTCGGTGTTCGGGCTCCACCACTTCGCCCACGCCCACAACGCCGAGGTCGGGGCGGACTCGTTGGCGGGCATGGACGCCCGCGCCATGAAGAGGGCGGGGAGCTGAGCGGTGGACCTCGACCTGGACGACGGGACGCTGGAGTTCCGCGAGGAGGTGCGCGCGTGGCTCGCGGAGCACGTGCGGCGGCTGTCCTCGATGGACACCGAGGCCGGGTTCGCGCAGCACCGCGAGTGGGAGCGCGAGCTGGCCGACGCGCGCCTGTCCGTCGTGTCGTGGCCGGAGGAGTTCGGCGGTCGGGGCGCGTCGCTGCTGCGGTGGGTGGTGTTCGAGGAGGAGTACCACGCCGCGGGGGCGCCCGGCCGGGTCGGCCAGAACGGGATCTTCCTGCTCGCGCCGACGCTGTTCACCCACGGGACGCCCGAGCAGTGCGCGCGGCTGCTGCCCCCGATGGCGCGGGCGGACGAGGTGTGGGCGCAGGCGTGGTCGGAGCCGGAGGCGGGCAGCGACCTCGCGGCGATCCGCAGCCGCGCCGTGCGCACCGACGGCGGCTGGCTGCTGCGGGGGCAGAAGACCTGGAGCTCACGGGCGGCGTTCGCCGACAGGGGGTTCGGGCTGTTCCGGACCGACCGGGACGCGCCGCGCCACCGCGGGCTGACCTACCTGCTGTTCGACCTGCGGGCGGACGGCGTGACCGTGCGGCCGATCGCGCAGCTCGACGGCGAGCCCGGGTTCGCGGAGATCTTCCTCGACGACGTGTTCGTGCCGGACCGCGACGTGCTCGGCGAGGTCGGCGACGGGTGGCGGGTGGCCATGAGCACCGCGAGCAGCGAGCGGGGCCTGTCGCTGCGCAGCCCCGGCCGGTTCCTGGCGGCGGCGCGCAGGCTCGTCGGCCTGTGGCGGACCGCTCCCGACCGGGCGCTGCGGGACCGGGTGGTCGACGCCTGGATCGGCGCGCAGGCCTACCGGCTGCACACGTTCGGCACCGTGACCCGGCTCGCGGAGGGCGGTGCGCTCGGCCCGGAGTCCAGCGTCACCAAGGTGTTCTGGTCGGAGCTGGACGTGGCGCTGCACGAGACGGCGCTGGACCTGCTCGGCCCGCGCGGCGAGGTGGGGGGCGAGTGGCTGGACGGCTACCTGTTCTCGCTGGCGGGCCCGATCTACGCCGGGACCAACGAGATCCAGCGCGACGTGGTGGCGGAACGGCTGCTGGGCCTGCCGAGGGGTGACCGATGAGGTTCGCGCTGTCCACCGAGCAGGTCGAGTTCGGCGCGTCCCTGCACGGATCGCTGGCGGCGGGCCGCCTCGACCTGCCCGAGCTGGGCGTCACGGCGCTGGCCGTGCCGGAGCGGCTCGGCGGGGTGGCGGCCGACGCGGTGGACCTCGTGGTCGCGTTCGAGGAACTCGGCCACCACGCCGTGCCCGGCCCGCTGGTGGAGTCGGTCGTCGTGGTGCCGACGCTGCTGGCCGACGTCGGCGAGGACCGCTGGCTGCCGGAGCTGGCGACCGGGAAGCTCACCGCGTCGGTGGCGATCCCGCCGCACGTCCCGCACGCGCACGAGGCCGAGCTGTACTTCCTGCTCGACGGCGAGGCGCTGCGGTCGGCCGAGGCCGTCGCGGAGCTGACCTCGGTGGACCCGACGCGGCGGCTGGTCGACCTCGTCGGCGGACCGGTGCTCGGCACGACCGCGCGGGCGGCGCGGGCGTTCGACCTCGGCGTGCTGGCGTGCGCCGCCCAGCTCCTCGGGCTCGGACGGGCGATGCTGGAGATGGCGACCGCGCACGCCCGGCAGCGCACCCAGTTCGGCAGGCCGATCGGCGGGTTCCAGGCGGTCAAGCACCAGCTCGCGGACGTCCTGATCGGCCTGGAGCTGGCCCGGCCGCTGGTGCACGGCGCGGCGGTCACCCTCACCGGCCGGGACGTGTCGGCGGCCAAGGTCGCCGCGGGCGACGCCGCCTACCGGGCCGCGCGCACCGCCCTCCAGGTGCACGGCGCCATCGGCTACACCGCCGAGCACGACCTGTCCCGGTGGCTGGCGAAGACCCGCGCGCTGGTCGGAGCCTGGGGCACCCCGTCCACGCACCGCGACCGCGTCCTGGAGGCGCTGTGACCGCCGAGCTGCGCGCGCTGCGCGACTCCGTGCGCGGCCTGCTGGCCAAGCACTCCGACGTGCGCGCGGCGATGGCGTCGCCGCGCGGGTACGACGCCGCCCTGTGGGCGAGGCTGTGCGGGGAGGTCGGGGTCGCGGGGCTGGCCGTTCCCGAGGTCTACGGCGGGCTCGGCGCCGGGCAGGCGGAGTCGCACGTCGTGCTGGAGGAGCTGGGGCGCACGCTGACCCCCGCGCCGCTGCTCGGGTCGGCGGTGGTGGCCGCGCGGGCGTTGCTGGCGTGCGGCGACGACGAGGCGTGCGGGCGGCTGCTGCCGGGGATCGCGGCGGGGACCACGATCGCCGCGCTCGCCTGGACGGGCGCCGACGGCCGGTGGGACCCCGACGCCGTGGCCGTGACGGCGTCGGACACGCTGGACGGCACGGCGCACCACGTGCTCGACGGCGACCTGGCGGACGTGCTGCTCGTGGCGGCGCGCGGGTCCGACGGGATCACGCTGTGGGAGGTCGACCCGGCGGGCGCCGGGGTCGAGCGCACCGCCGTGCCCGCGGTGGACCCGACCCGCCGCCTCGCCACGGTCGCGCTGACCGGCGCCGTCGGCCGCCGCCTCGGCCCGGCGGCGCTGCCGCGCGTCCGCGACGTGGCCTGCGCGGCGCTCTGCGCGGAACAGGTCGGCACCGCCGCGCGCGCACTGGAGCTGACGGTGGAGCACACCCGCACGCGCGTCCAGTTCGGCAGGCCGATCGGGAGCTTCCAGGCCCTCAAGCACCGGATGGCCGACCTGCACGTCCTCGTGGAGACCGCGCGGTCGGCGGCGGAGGCCGCCGCCGACGACCCGGTGTCGGCGGCCGTCGCCAAGGTGCACTGCTCCGAGGCGGTGTGCCGGGTGGCGGCCGAGATGATCCAGCTGCACGGCGGCATCGCGATCACGTGGGAGCACGACGCGCACCTGTACTTCAAGCGGGCCCACGGGAGCGCGCGGCTGTTCGGCGACCCGGCCGAGCACGTGGCCCGGCTGGCACCGCGGGTGTTCTCGCGCCGCTAGATCCAGTCCGACTGGCGGGGCCAGGTGAGGAGGTCGTCGAGCACCTCGCCCGTCCAGCCCCGGTCGTCCGGCGGGCTGGTGCTGGTGGCGGCGTAGCGGCCCCGGAAGAACAGCAGCGGGCGTTCGTCGCGGTGCTCGCCGAGGTCGACGACGCGGCCCACGACGACGTGGTGGTCACCCGCCTCGTGCACGGCCTCCACCGTGCAGTCGACCCAGGTCAGCGCCCCGTCCAGCACGGGGGCGCCGGTCGAGGACGGGGTCCAGCCCACGGCGTCGAACTTGTCCGCTCCCGCGGTGCCGAACACGGTCGACACCGCCCGCTGGCCCTCGGCCAGCACGTTCACGCAGAAGTGGCCCGCCCGTTCGATGACCGGCCAGCTCCGCGAGGACCTGGCCGGGCAGAACAGGACCAGCGGCGGGTCTAGGGACAGCGCGGCGAACGCCTGGCAGGCGAACCCCACGGGGCGCTCACCGTCCACACCGGTCACGACCGTGACGCCGGTGCAGAAGTGGCCCAGCACGGTGCGGAACCGGGCCGCGTCGAACCCGCTGCGGACGGTCACCCCCGCGCACCGACGCCGAAGTCGTGGCCCCACAGGCTGACCGCCGTGCTCTCCCGCGCGATCCAGTCCTCGTCGGACACCTGCCTGCCCTCGGTGCCGAACTCGATGTCGAAGCCGCCGGGCGACTTCATGTAGAACGACAGCATCAGGTCGTTCACGTGCCTGCCCAGCGTCGCCGACAGCGGCACCTTCCTGCGCAGCGCGCGGTCGAGCGCCAGACCGACGTCGTCGGTCTCGGCCACCTCGACCATCAGGTGCACGATCCCGCTCGGTGTCGGCATCGGCAGGAACGCGAGGCTGTGGTGGCGGGAGTTGCAGCCGAAGAACCGCAGCCACGCGGGCGGCCCGTCGGCCGGGCGGCCGACGAACCGCGGCGGCAGGCGCATCGAGTCGCGCAGCCGGAAGCCGAGCACGTCGCGGTAGAACGCGAGCGCCGCCGCGTCGTCGTGGGTCGAGAGCACGACGTGCCCGAGCCCCTGCTCCTCGGTCACGAAGCGGTGGCCGTACGGGCTGACGACCCTGCGGTGCTGGAGCGCAGCCCCGTGGAAGACCTCCAGGGTGTTGCCCGACGGGTCGTCGAACCGGATCAGGCCGGTCACGCGGCGGTCGGCCAGGTCGGCGTCGTCACCCTCCTTCACCGTCACCCCGGCGGCGGCCAGCCGCTCGCCGACCTCGACCAGCTCGGCCTCGTTCGCGACCTCCCAGCCGGACTGGGCCAGCCGGTCGTGCTCGCCGGGGAAGACCACCAGCCGGGCCGGGAAGTCGTCCATCCTCAGGTACAGCGCGGCCGGGTCGGCGCCCTTCCCCTCCACCATGCCGAGCACCTTGAGCCCGAACTCGCGCCACCGGTCCATGTCGGTGGCCTCGATGCGGAGGTAGCCGAGCGAACGGATTCCCATGCCTGTCACTCCCCGTCCGTGAGGAAGTCGATCGCGAGCCGGTTGAACTCGTCGAACTTCTCGATCTGGGCCCAGTGGCCGCACCGGCCGAACACGTGCAGCTGGGCGCGCGGGATGAGCTTCAGCGCCAGCAGCGCCCCGTCGAGCGGGTTGACCCTGTCCTCCCGGCCCCACACCAGCAGCACCCGCTGGCGCAGCCGGTAGGCCTCCCGCCACAGCATCCCCTGCTCGAAGGAGTCGGGACGGCTGAACGAGGCGCCCATCGCGGCCATGGCGCGCAACGACTCCGGGGTGCTCGCCGACGCGTAGCGCTCCTCGATCAGCTCCTCGGTGATGAGCGACCGGTCGTAGACCATCGTGCGCAGGAACGCCTCCAGCTTCTCCCTGCTGGGCCCCGGCTTCGCGCCGAACCGGCCGAGCTCGCGCACCCCCTCGGTCGGGTCGGGTGAGAACACGTTCACGCTCAGCCCACCCGGTCCCATGAGGACCAGCCGCCCCGCCCGGTCCGGGTGGTCCAGCGCGAACCGCACCGCCGCTCCCCCGCCGAGCGAGTTGCCGAGCAGGTGCGCCCTGTCCACGCCGAGCGCGTCGACCAGGCCGCGCAGCGCCCGCGCGCTGTGGGTGAAGTACTGGTCGTGCTCGGTCGGCTTGTCCGAGAGGCCGAACCCCGGCTGGTCGACCGCGAGCACCCGGAAGGTCTTGGCGAACACCGGGATCGTGCGGCGGAAGTTGCTCCACGCCGACGCGCCGGGTCCGCCGCCGTGCAGCAGCACCACGGTCGTGCCGTGCTCGGAGCCCGCCTCGTGGTAGTGCAGCCGCAGGCCGCCCACGTCCGCGTAGCGGCTGGTGGCCTCGAAACCGAGCGCTGTCACGTCGTCCCCCACCTCAGAAGAGCCCGTCGCGGACGGGGATGCCGAGTTCGCCCTTGCCGTACAGGACGAGCGCGCGCTCCGGGTCGTTGGCCGCGTGCACCCTGGCGGCGTGGGCGTCGCGCCAGAACCTCGGGATCCGCTGACCGGTGCCGATGGCCTTGCCTCCCGCGCTCTCGAAGAGCCGGTCGATCGCGGCGACGGCCCGCGCGCTGCCGCACACCTGGTCCCGCCTCGCCCGCAGCCGCAGTTCCACCGGGATCCTGGTGCGGGTCTCGGCCAGCGCCATCTCCTCGGTGACGTTGCGCTCAAGCTGGAGCCACGCGGCGTCGATGTCGTTGGCGGCGCTGGCGATCCGCACCTGGGCGAACGGGTCCTCCGAGGACTTCTCACCGAGGTAGGAGGCGCGGATGCGGTCGCGGGTGGCGCCGACGTGGGCCTCGTACGCGCCCAGCGCCATCCCGATCATCGGCGCGGTGATCGCGTACGGGTGCACGGTGCCGTACGGCATCCGGAACAGCGGGCCGGTGTTCACCTCCTGGCCGGGGCACACGCACTTCGCGGTGTGGCCCATGCTCAGCGTGCGGTGCTCGGGCACGAACACGTCCTCGACGACGATGTCGTTGCTGCCGGTGCCGCGCAGCCCCACGGTGTCCCAGACGTCGTCGATCCGGTAGTCGGCGATCGGCAGCAGGAACGTGCGGAAGTCGACCGGTTTGCCGTCCTCGCCCATCACCAGCCCGCCGAGCAGCACCCACGTCGCGTGGTCGCAGCCGGAGGAGAAGCTCCACCGGCCGGTGAACCGGAACCCGCCGTCGACCGGGGTCGCCCGGCCCACCGGCGCGTAGGACGAGGAGATGCGGGTGTCGCGGTCGTCGGCCCAGACGTCCTGCTGCGCCCGGTCTGCGAACAGGCCGACGTGCCACGGGTGCACGCCGAGGACCGAGGCGACCCAGCCCGTCGAGCCGCAGGCGCTCGCGATCAGCTTGACGGCGGTGTAGAAGGTGAGCGGGTGCGCCTCGGCCCCGCCGTGGCGAACGGGTTGCAGCAGCTTGAAGAAGCCGATCTCCTGCAACGACTTCACGGACTCCTCGGGCACCCGGCGGAGGTCTTCGGCCTCCTGCGCCCGGTCGCGCAGGACGGGCAGCAGCTCCCGCACCTTGGCCAGGACCTCGTGGCCGACCTGGTCGCTCATCGCAACTCCCGTTCTCCGGCACGAGCCAGACTAGAACACGTTCTCGTTTCTGTCGACGAACGTCACACCTGCTCGCGCCGCAGCTCCAGCGCGATGTCGATCAGCTGGTCCTCCTGCCCGCCGACGAGCTTGCGCTCGCCCGCGCGCACGAGGATCTGCGCGCCGGACACCCGGTAGCGCTCCGCCTGGACGAACGCGTGCTTGAGGAAGCTGGAGTACACGCCCGCGTACCCCATCACCAGCGCCATGCGGTCGAGCAGGCACTCCTCGGGCATCGCGGGCCGCACCACGTCCTCGGCCGCGTCCACGATCGCGAAGAAGTCGACACCGGTGGCGATCCCGAGCTTGTCGCACACCCCGACGAACGCCTCCAGCGGCGTGTTGCCCGCCCCCGCCCCGAACCGGCGGACGCTGCCGTCGATCTGCGCCGCGCCCGCGCGGGCCGCGATCACCGAGTTGGCGACGCCCAGCCCGAGGTTCTCGTGGCCGTGGAAGCCGACCTGGGCGTCGTCGCCCAGTTCCGCGACCAGCGCCGACACCCGGTCGGCGACCTGTTCGAGCACCAGCGCGCCCGCGGAGTCCACCACGTACACGCACTGGCACCCGGCGTCGGCCATGATCCTGGCCTGCTTGGCGAGCGCCTCCGGCGGCTGCGAGTGCGCCATCATCAGGAACCCCACGGTCTCCAGCCCCCGGTCACGGGCCAGGCCGAAGTGCTGCACCGAGATGTCGGCCTCCGTGCAGTGGGTGGCGATGCGGCAGATCGAGGCCCCGTTGTCCCTGGCGACCAGGATGTCGTCCTTCACGCCGACGCCCGGCAGCATCAGCACGGCGATCCTCGCCCGCTTCGCGGTGCGCGCCGCCGTGGCGATCAGCTCCTGCTCGGGGGTGAGGCTGAAGCCGTAGGTGAACGAGGACCCGCCGAGGCCGTCGCCGTGCGCGACCTCGATCACCGGGACGCCCGCCGCGTCCAGCGCGGCCACCACCGAGCGGACCTCCTCGGTGGTGAACCGGTGCCGCTTGTGGTGCGAGCCGTCCCGCAACGACGTGTCGGTCAACCGCAGCATCACTGTCCTCCCGAGACGGTCGCGAGCGCCTGCACGAGTTCCTCGCCGACCCTGGTCGCGGCGGCGGTCATGATGTCGAGGTTCCCCGAGTACGGCGGGAGGAAGTCGCCCGCGCCCTCCACCTCCAGGAAGACCGACACGCGGTGGACCTCGCCGGTCCCCGCCCGCACCCGGTCGAACTGCGGTTCGTTCAGCAGCCGGTAGCCGGGCACGTAGGTCGCCACGTCCGCCACCATCCGGGTGATCGACTCGGCGACCGCGGCCTCGTCGGCGTCCGCCGGGACGGCGCAGAAGACCGTGTCGCGCATGATCATCGGCGGGTCGGCGGGGTTGAGCACGATGATCGCCTTGCCCTTGGTCGCCCCGCCGACCTCCTCGATGCCCCGGCCGGTGGTGCGGGTGAACTCGTCGATGTTCGCCCTGGTGCCGGGCCCGGCGGACACCGAGGCCACGCTGGCGACGACCTCGGCGTAGGCGACGGGGACGACCCTGGACACCGCGTGCACGATCGGGATCGTGGCCTGGCCGCCGCAGGTGATCAGGTTGACGTTCGGCGCGTCCAGGTGCGCGCGCAGGTTGACCTGCGGGACGACGTGCGGCCCGACCGCCGCGGGGGTCAGGTCGACCGCCCGGATGCCCGCCTCGGCGTAGCGCGGCGCGTTCGCCCGGTGCACGGCGGCCGACGTCGCCTCGAACACGACGTCGGGACGCTCGTCCTGGCGCAGCAGCCAGTCCACGCCCTCCGCGGAGGCCTCCAGGCCCAGCTCCCCCGCGCGGCGCAGGCCCTCGCTCCCGGGGTCGACGCCCACCATCCAGCGCGGCTCGATCCGCCGCGAGCGCAGGAGCTTGTGCAGCAGGTCGGTGCCGATGTTCCCCGACCCGACGATCGCCGCGGTCGCCTTCGCCGAACCCATGTCGTTCCCCTCACCGGACAGGACGCTCACCCGAAGGACAGCGAGACGGTGCCGAGCCCGTCGAACTCGGCGTGGAAGGAGTCGCCCGCGTGCACGTCGACGGCGCGCGTGCAGGAGCCGGGCAGCACGACGTCGCCCGCCCTGAGCCGCACGCCGAAGCCCGCGACCTTGGCCGCGAGCCAGGCGACGGCGACCACCGGGTTGCCGAGCACGGCGTCGCTGCGGCCCTCGACGAGCACCTCTCCGCCCTTGCGCAGCCGGGCGTCGATCGTGCGGAGGTCCACCTCGGACGGCGGGACCCGGTCGGCGCCGAGCACGAAGCCCGCCGACGAGGCGTTGTCGGCGATGGTGTCGACCAGGCCGATGCGCCAGTCGACGATCCGGCTGTCGATCAGCTCGATCGACGGCGCGACCGCCTCGGTCGCGGCCAGCACGTCCTGCTCGGTGCAGCCCTCGCCGGGCAGGTCGGCGCCGAGCAGGAACGCCACCTCCACCTCGACGCGGGGGTAGCAGTAGTCCGCCGCCCGCGCGGGCGTGCCCTCGTGCAGCCGCATGTCGTCGAGCAGGTGGCCGTAGTCCGGCTCGTCCACGCCCATCATCCGCTGCATCGCGAGCGACGACAGGCCGACCTTGTGCCCGACCACCACCGCGCCCCGGTCGACCCGGCGGCGGATGTTGACCAGCTGGATCTCGTAGGCGTCGACCACGTCGAGGTCGGGGTAGAGCTGCGCCAGCGGCTTGACCGGCACGCGGTCGTGCTCGGCCTGCCGCAGCAGTTCCGCCGCGGCGGTCCTCTGGTCGGTCGTCAGCACGGGGCCTCCCCCGCCGCGTGGAGCCCGGCCCGGCGGCCGGAGAAGACGCAGTCGGCGAGCGAGAGCCCGCTGACGTAGGACTCGGAGCACACGCCGACCGCCGACCGGCCCGCCGCGTACAGGCCCTCCACCCCGGTCACGCGGCCGGTGCGCTCGTCCACCACCAGCCCGCCGAGGGTGAGCACGGGGCACGGGTACCCGACGCGGGACCGGATCGAGACGTCGATCAGCGAGTACGGCGGCACCAGCGGGCGCACCAGTTCGGGGGCCTTGCCGAGGGCGTCCGGCACGTCGCCGTAGGCCTTGGCGGTCGCCCGGAGCCCGGCCGCGTCGATCCCGGCCGCCTCCGCGACCTCGTCGAGCGTGAGCCCGGTGACGAGTCCGCGCGAGAGCAGGTAGCGGGCCTGCAACCGCTGGAACCACAGCGTCTGCCACGGCACCTGCCTGCGCGCCTCGTCGAGGACCCCGTCGTCGACGAGCAGCCACGCCCGGCCGCCGTGGCCGGTGATGATCGCCTCGCCGACGGCCGCGCCGTAGAGCGACTCGTCGCACACGCGCCGCCCGTCCGGGCCGACCAGGACGCCCTTGCGCAGCGCGCTGGGCGGGGTGATGAACCGCCACGCCGTCACCCGGTCCATCCGGGCGGTGGTCCCGCCGACGGACGTGCCGAGCCGGATGCCGCTGCCGTCGTCGCCGGGGGTGCCCAGCGGCAGGCCTCTCCGGTACGCCGGGGCGTGCTCGTCCATCAACTCGCGGTCGAACACGAACCCGCCCGCGGCGATGACGACGCCCCGGCGCGCGCGGACCAGCAGATCCCGGCCGTGGCGGCGTTCCAGCGCGGCGGCCAGCCGGTGCAGCGAGCGGCCGAGCGGCGGGTAGTACAGGCCCGGCTTCACGGCGAACCGCGACAGGACCCGGTGCGCGATCCGGGGCGCGCCGGACAGCCCTCGGCAGCGGACGCCGGTGACCCGGCCGCCGTCGGTGACCAGTTCCCGCGCGGCGGTCTGCGGCAGCACCCGCACGCCGGACCGGCGGGCGCAGTCGGCCAGCCGGGCGAAGAACACCGCGCCGGACGTGCCCCTGCCCTTGGTCCGGTGGCCTCGCGGGGCTGGCGGGGCGACGTCGCGCCGCGCCTGCTCGCTGCCCGAGTAGTAGAGGTAGTAGTCGTTCGTGGGGTAGGAGGTCTTGAACGGGCAGAGGCTCGCGTCGAACGGCACGCCCCGCGCCTCCAGCCACGTCAGCATGTCCGCGCTGCCCCGGCAGAACCGCCAGAGGGTCTCGCCGGACACCGCTTCGCCCACCTCGTGGCGCAGGTAGTCGAACATGCCCTCGGGGGTGTCGGGCACCCCGGCCTCGACCTGCTGCCGGGTGCCGCCGCCGGCGTAGACCACGCCGCCGGACAACGCCGTCGCGCCGCCGCCGGCGAACCGGTCCAGCACGACGACCGACACACCCGCCCCGGCCGCCTCGATCGCGGCGCAGGCGCCCGCGGCGCCGAAGCCCACGACCACCACGTCCGCGCTGACGTCCACGCACCCTCCCCGGAACACGTTCTCGATCGGCGGCTCAGTTCGCTCTGTTCCACCATAGCGCCAAGACGCCGCGAAACTATAACCTGTTCTAGTCTGACTCTCCGTGGAGGCACCGTGGACCAGGACACCGAGTTCGACGTCGTCGTCGTGGGCAGCGGCGCGGCGGGGATGACGGCCGCGCTGTGCGCCGCGCACCGGGGCCTGCGCGCCGTGGTGCTGGAGAAGGCCCCGCGCTTCGGCGGGTCGACCGCGCGGTCCGGCGGGGGCCTGTGGATCCCGAACAACGCCGTGCTGCGCGCGGCGGACCCGAGCGACACCCCGGAGCGGGCGACCGCCTACCTCCGGCACATCGTCGGCGACGACGTGCCGGAGGACCTGCTGCGGACCTACCTCGACCGCGGGCCGGAGATGCTGGCGTTCGTCCGCGAGCACACGCCGCTGAGGTTCCAGTGGGTCCGCGGCTACTCCGACTACTACCCCGAGGCGCCGGGCGGGCGACCGCTCGGCCGGTCGATCGAGCCGAAGCCGTTCGACGCCGACGTGCTCGGCGCCGAACGGGCCAACCTCAACGCCCCCTACCTGCCCTCCCCCGCCGGGATCGTGGTGACCGCCGCCGACTACCGGTGGCTCACGCTCGCCGCCCGCCACCCGCGCGGGGTGCTGACCGCCGCCAGGGTGTTCACCCGCCGGTTCCGCCGCGGCACGCTGCTCACCCTGGGCCAGGCGCTCGCCGCCGGGCTGCGGGCCGGCCTGCTCACCGCGGACGTGCCGGTGCGGCTGAACACCCCGCTGGTCGACCTGCACTCCGAGGACGGCCGGGTGACGGGGGTCAGGGTCGGCGGCGGGGAACTGGTCCGCGCCCGGCACGGGGTGCTGCTGGCCGCGGGCGGGTTCGAGCACAACGAGCGGATGCGCAAGGAGCACCAGCGGGAGCCGATCGGCACGGAGTGGACCTCGGGCGCCGTGGAGAACACCGGCGACGGCATCGAGGCGGGCGTCCGGGCCGGTGGCGCGGTCGGGCTGATGGACGACGCCTGGTGGGGACCGTCGGTCCCGCTGCCCCGCGGTCCCTACTTCTGCCTGTCCGAGCGCACCCTGCCCGGCTGCCTGCTGGTCAACGGCGCCGGGCGGCGGTTCGTCAACGAGGCGGCGCCCTACGTCGACGCGGTGAACGCCATGTACGAGGGGAACATGCCCACGTGGCTCGTGGCGGACCAGCGCTACCGCGACCGCTACCCGTTCGCGGGCCGCACGCCGCGCCAGCCGTTCCCCGGCCACTGGTACGAGGCGGGCGTGGTGCACCGCGCGGACACCGTGCGGGAGCTGGCCCGGCTGATCGACGTGCCCGCCGACGCGCTGGCGGAGACCGTGCTGCGGTTCAACGAGATGGCCGACACCGGGCGCGACGAGGACTTCCACCGCGGCGACAGCGCGTACGACCGGTACTACGGCGACCCGCGCAACCGCCCCAACCCGTGCTTGGCGCCGCTGCGGAGACCGCCGTTCCACGCGGTGCGGATCGTGCCGGGTGACCTCGGCACCAAGGGCGGCCTGCGCACCGACACCCGCGCGCGGGTGCTCCGCGAGGACGGCACGGCGATCCCCGGCCTGTACGCGGCGGGCAACACCAGCGCCTCGGTGATGGGCCACACCTACGCGGGGCCGGGTGCCACGCTCGGTCCGGCGATGACCTTCGGCTACCTGGCAGCGCTGGACATCGCCGCAGCGGCGACCACCGACGACCACCGTGGAGGGACCCGATGACAGAGGACGCGGTTCGGACGATCGACGCCGGGGCCCCGCCGACGAGGTTCGCGCGCGGCTGGCACTGCCTGGGGCTCGCCGAGCGGTTCCGCGACGGCGAGCCGCACGCCGTGGAGGCGTTCGGCACCAAGCTCGTGGTGTTCCAGGGCGAGGACGGCGCGCTCAACGTGCTCGACGCGTACTGCCGGCACATGGGCGGCGACCTCAGCCAGGGCACCGTGAAGGGCGACGCCATCGCCTGCCCGTTCCACGACTGGCGCTGGGCGGGCAGCGGCCGGTGCGTCGGCATCCCCTACGCCAAGCGGGTTCCGCTGCGCGCGCGGACCAGGGCGTGGACCACGCTGGAGCAGAACAAGCAGCTCTTCGTGTGGAACGACCCGCAGGGCAACCCGCCGCCGGAGGACGTCGTGATCCCCCGCGTCGACGCCGCCTACAGCGACGAGTGGAGCAACTGGACCTGGGACTCGGTGCTGATCGAGGGCGCCAACTGCCGCGAGGTCATCGACAACGTCGTGGACATGGCGCACTTCTTCTACATCCACTTCGCGTTCCCCACGTACTTCAAGAACGTGCTCGAAGGGCACGTGGCGACGCAGTACCTGACGACGCGGGGGCGCCCTGACGTCACGGGCGCCGGGACGAACTACACCGGTGACACCGTGGTCCGCTCGGAGGCGTCGTACTTCGGCCCGTCCTACATGATCGACCACCTGTGGAACGACTACCAGGGCACGATCATCGAGACGGTCCTGATCAACTGCCACTACCCGGTGACGGCGAACTCGTTCCTGCTCCAGTGGGGGGCGATCGTCAAGAAGCTGCCCGGCCTGACCGACGAGCACGCCGACAAGATCGCCCACAAGTTCGCGCGCGGCATCGGCGCGGGCTTCTTGCAGGACGTGGAGATCTGGCGGAACAAGTCGCGGATCGACAACCCCCTGCTGTGCGAGGAGGACGGGCCGGTCTACCAGCTGCGCCGCTGGTACGACCAGTTCTACGTCGACGTGGAGGACGTCACCGACGACATGGTGCGCCGCTTCGAGTTCGAGGTCGACACCAGCAGGGCCGTCGAGGTGTGGGAGAGGGAAGTCGCGGCCAACATCGCCCGCGGGGACGGCGCCTAGTGTCCGAGCGCCGCGAGTTCCTGGAGGGCGGTCTGCGCCCGGTCGAGTGCCTCGCCTGCGGCAACCGAGTGCTGGTGAAGAAGCACAGCCTCCGGCACACGAGCGTGCAGTGGACGTCGGACGCCGCGCTGAGCTGCCCCGAGTTCGCCGCCGCCGGGCGCGACACGGCGCTCATCGCGACCTGCCTGGCGCTGCGCGACAGCATCGAGCGGGCGGTGCGGGACGGCGTCCTGGAGGTGGCCGATGGCTGACGTCCACCGGCTGCGGGTGGTGGAGGTGGTCGACGAGACGCCGGACGCGAAGTCGTTCGTGCTGGAGGGCGGCGGGTTCACCCCGGGACCGGGGCAGTTCCTGACCGTGCGGATCGGGAGCGCCGCGCGGTGCTACTCGCTGTCCAGCGCCCCGCACGAGCCGCTGAGGATCACGGTCAAGCGCACGCCGGACGGGTACGGCTCGCACTGGATGTGCGACAACGCGGTCGTGGGCGCCGAACTCGACGTGCTCGGGCCGGTGGGGGTGTTCACACCCGCGTCGCTGGACGGCGACCTGCTCGCGTTCGCGGGCGGCAGCGGCATCACGCCGGTCATGTCGATCATCAGGGCGGTGCTGCTGAGCGGCACCGGGCGCGTGACCCTGGTGTACGCCAACCGCGACGAGCGCTCGGTGATCTTCGCCGGGGAACTCGCCGGGCTCAGCGCCGAACACCCGGACAGGCTGGTGGTCGTGCACTGGCTGGAGTCCGTGCAGGGCCTGCCGACCGCGCCGCTGCTCGCCGCGCTCGCCCGGCCGTGCGACGAGGCGTTCCTGTGCGGCCCGGCCCCCTTCATGGAGGCCGCCAGGACCGCGTCGCGCGGCCTCGGTGTGGAGCGGATCCACGTCGAGCGGTTCACCTCCCTGTCGAGCAACCCGTTCGAGGAGGCGGTGCCCTCGCAGGACGGTCCGGACGCGACCGTGGAGGTCGACCTCGACGGCGAGCACCACCGCTTCGCCTGGCCCGCCCGCACGCGGCTGCTCGACCTGCTGCTGGATCAGGGGCTCGACGCGCCGTACTCGTGCCGCGAGGGGGCGTGCAGCGCGTGCGCGTGCAGGCTGGTGGAGGGCGAGGTGAAGATGCTCGCCAACGACGTGCTGGACGAGCAGGACCTCGCCGAGGGCTACGTCCTGGCCTGCCAGGCGGTCCCGGTCACCGACGCGGTGAAGATCACCTACACCTGAGGGGGAGCCATGCCGATCGATCCCGCCGTCGCCGTCGGTGCCGAACTGCCCGAGGTGCCGTTCTCCTGGACACCGTCGGACGTGCTGCTCTACCACCTCGCGCTCGGCGCGGGCCCGCGCGACCTGCGCTACACCTACGAGCGGGACCTGCACGTGCTGCCGACGTTCGGCGTGGTCGCGGCCCACCTGCGCGCGACCGAGCCGCCCACCGTGTCGTTCCCCGGTGTCGACGTCGACCTCGCCAGGGTCCTGCACGGCACGCAGGAGATCACCGTGCACCGCCCGCTCCCGGTGCGCGGCGAGGCCGTCCTGCGCACGAGGGTGGCCGACGTGTTCGACAAGGGGACGGCCGCGGTGATCGTGCAGGAGTCGACCGCCGTCGCCCCGGACGGGACCGAGCTGTTCACCGCGCGCTCCGGCATCTTCGCCCGCGGCGAGGGCGGGTTCGGCGGCTCGCGCGGGCCGTCCACGCGGGTCGACGTCCCCGACCGCGCGCCGAACGCCGTGCTGGAAACCCCCACGCTGCCCCAGCAGGCGCTGCTGTACCGGCTGTGCGGCGACCGCAACCCGCTGCACGCCGACCC
>NZ_DASUSQ010000154.1:0-61660 GCF_036375055.1 Umezawaea sp. | reverse complement strand
TCTTCCATCGCGTGCGACAGCTTCTCCGACGGCGCGTCCGGCACGGTGGCCTTGTGCTTGCCGCTGAAGGCACCCACGTACTTGTCGCGGTGTGCGTCCTCGATGGCGTGCGGGTAGTGCAGGTCGAACGCGGGCCGCTCGGACCGGATCCGCGGCAGCTCCTTGAAGTTGTGCCGCGGCGGCGGGGTCGTGGTGGCCCACTCGAGCGAGTTGCCGTAGCCCCACGGGTCGTCCGCCGTGGTGATCTCGCCGTACCGGTAGCTCTTGAAGACGTTCCAGATGAACGGCAGCGTCGAGGCACCGAGGATGTAGGCGCCGATCGTGGAGATCGTGTTCAGCGCGGTGAAGCCGTCGCTCGCCAGGTAGTCGGCGTACCGGCGCGGCATGCCCTCGTTGCCCAGCCAGTGCTGGACGAGGAACGTCGCGTGGAAGCCGAGGAACGTGGTCCAGAAGTGCAGCTTGCCCAGCGGCTCGTCGAGCATCCGGCCGGTGATCTTCGGGAACCAGAAGTAGATGCCCGCGAACGTGGCGAACACGATCGTGCCGTAGAGCACGTAGTGGAAGTGCGCCACCACGAAGTACGTGTCCGAGACGTGGAAGTCGATCGCCGGGGCGGCCAGCAGGACGCCGGACAGACCACCGAAGAGGAACGTCACGATGAAGCCGATGCTGAACAGCATCGGGGTCTCGAAGGTCAACTGCCCCTTCCACATCGTGCCGATCCAGTTGAAGAACTTCACGCCGGTCGGGACCGCGATGAGGAACGTCATGAACGCGAAGAACGGCAGCAGCACGGCGCCGGTGGCGTACATGTGGTGCGCCCACACGGCCACGGACAGCGCCGCGATGCCCAGCGTCGCGTAGACCAGGCCGTTGTAGCCGAAGATCGGTTTCCGGCTGAACACCGGGAACACCTCCGACACGATGCCGAAGAACGGCAAGGCGACGATGTAGACCTCCGGGTGACCGAAGAACCAGAAGAGGTGCTGCCAGAGGATCACGCCGCCGTTGGCCGGGTCGAACACGTGCGCGCCGAGGTGCCGGTCCGCCAGCAGGCCGAAGAGGGCCGCGGTCAGGATCGGGAAGGCCAGCAGCACGAGGATGCTCGTCACCAGGATGTTCCAGGTGAAGATCGGCATCCGGAACATCGTCATGCCGGGCGCGCGGAGGCAGACCACCGTGGTGATCATGTTCACGGCACCGAGGATCGTGCCGAGACCACCGATGGCCAGACCCGTGATCCACAGGTCGGCGCCGACGCCGGGCGAGTGGATGGCGTTGCTCAGCGGCGTGTAGGCGAACCAGCCGAAGTCGGCGGCGCCGCCGGGCGTCACGAAGCCCGACATCACGATCAGGCCGCCGAAGAGGTACAGCCAGTACGAGAAGGCGTTGAGCCGGGGGAACGCCACGTCGGGCGACCCGATCTGGAGCGGCAGGATGAAGTTCGCGAAGCCGAACACGATCGGGGTCGCGTACAGCAGCAGCATCACCGTGCCGTGCATCGTGAAGAGCTGGTTGTACTGCTCGCTGGACAGGAACTGCATTCCGGGCTGAGCCAGCTCGGTGCGGATCAGCATGGCCATCGCGCCGCCCACCATGAAGAAGGCGAAGGACGTGACCAGGTAAAGGATGCCGATCTGCTTGTGGTCCGTGGTGCGGAACATCCGCAGCAGGAACGAACCCTTGACCGCTTCGCGCGCCGGGAAAGGACGCGTAGCGATCGGCTGCGGGGCTACGGCCGTCACGGTGCCTCCTGCACTGTTCACCTACATGGTGGCCTTGGTGGGACCAACGTCGTTCGGGCGCCATCGAACGGCGAGGACCGCCCAGTGGCTCACCGGATCGTAGACCGCGCTACCGGGGACGGCGTGATGGGGTGATGACCACCTCGCGCGCACGTAGCCCAGGTCACACCCGCTCGGCGGGTGAGGTCGCCCCGTGCTCGCACGGGGCCCGGTGGTGCTCGCGCCGCCGTTCCGCGTGTTCTCCGCGGACCGGCTCGCCGCCCCGGTCCACGCGGCTTCCACCGCGGGGACGTCCGCCGTGGACCCCCACCCGGCGCCCGCGGACCACGAGGAGCACGACGGCGGGCCGCACCCGTGCCCCGGTCTGGCCGTCACGGCCCTCGGCCTGCTCGCGCCGCACCTGACCAGGGGCGGCGTCCGCCTCGCGACGACGGTCGCCGAAGCCGCGCCGGTCACCCGCAGCCCTCGTGAGCGGCCACCCGCGTGGCGCGCTCCCGACCTGTCCCGGTTGCGCGCGCCGCGGCTTTGTGGAGCCGCCCGCCCCGCCACGGCACCTACCGGCGCGGACCTCGACCGCGCCTGGCCGACCGCGACGGTCGAGCACCACCGGGGAGCCCTCGGCACCGCGGACCGGCAGCCGGCGGCAGGCTCCGACGACGAGGTCGGGCGGTTCGCGGCGGGCGGAGATCGACAGGGTGACCCAGCTCCTGACCGAGGTCCGAGCACGCCGAAGGGGGCCCGCCGATGTCGGCGGGCCCCCTTTCCGGGCCGTGGTTACGCGACCGCGCGCACGGCGGCGACGATCAGGCCGGCGACCTCGTCGGGGCGGGACACGGCGATGGCGTGCGACCCGCCGTCGACCTCGACGGTGGTGGCGCCGAGGCGCTTCGCGGCGGCGCGCTGCGAGTCCGGGTGGATGGCGTTGTCGGCGGTCGCCACGGCGAACCACGAGGGCAGGGTCTTCCAGGCGGGCTCGACGCCCAGCGGCTCACCGAGCGCGTCCTGCGCCACCGGGCGCTGGCTGACGGCGGCCGTGGCGGTGAACTCGGCGGGCAGGTCGGCGGCGAACACGCTGGCGAACGCGTCCTGGCGGATCGTGAACTCGGTGCCGGTGCCGTCGGCGGTCGGGAACTGCCGGGGCACGAGCGACGTGCCCAGCTCGACCTCGGGGAACCCGGCGACGGAGCCGAGCGCGCTCTCGCCCTCGTCGATGCCGAACGAGGCCACGAAGACCAGGCCCTTCACGTTCTCCGCCTTCGAGCCCGCGTGCGTGATGACCGGGCCGCCGTAGGAGTGGCCCACCAGCACGACCGGGCCGTCGATCTGGTTGACGACGCTCGCCACGTAGTCGCCGTCGTGGGTGAGGCCGCGGAGCGGGTTGCCGACCGCGAGGGACTCGATGCCCTGGGCGCGGAGGCGCTCGACGACCGGGGCCCAGCTCGAACCGTCCGCGAACGCGCCGTGGACCAGGACGACGGTGGGGTTGGTGCTCATCTCGTTCTCCTTCGGGTCGTGACCGATGACGCAAAGCTAGCGCACGTTTAACTCGTGTGCAAGTTACTTGTATGCATACTACTGGCGTGCGTGGCATCATGGGTGGAGCGACCTGGAAGGGATGACCGATGACCACGACTCCGGAAGACCGCACGTCAGCCGTCGACGACCTGCTGTGCTTCGCGCTCTACGCGGCGTCGAGGGCGCTGACCGCCGCCTACCGACCGCTGCTCCAGGACCTGGGCCTCACCTACCCCCAGTACCTGGTGATGGTCGCGCTGTGGGAGCGGGAGTCCATGCCGGTCAAGGACCTCGGCGACGCCCTCCAGCTCGACTACGGCACGTTGACCCCGCTGCTCAAGCGCCTGGAGGCCGCGGGCCTGATCACCAGGCAGCGCCGGATCGACGACGAGCGCTCGGTCCAGGTGGGCCTGACGCCCGAGGGGTCGAGGATGCGCGAGGCCACCAGCTCCATCACCCCCGCCATCGGCGCCGCGATCGGCCTGCCGGAGGCCGAGGTCGAGCGGCTCCGGGTCTCCCTGCGCCAGTTGACCGCCAACGTGTCCGGCCGTGGATGAGCTGACCCGGCGCGGCGTGCGCGCCGCGGTGGCCGTCGCGGGCTCGCTGGGGCTGCGCGCGTCCGACCCGGTGGTGCTGCGCGACGTCAGCAACCTCCTGGTCCACCTGCGCCCGGCCCCGGTCGTGGCGCGGGTCGCGACCAGCACGGCGCTGGCGCGGGTGGACGTGGCCGAGCACTTCCGGCGCGCGGTGGACGTGACGGCCTACCTGGCGGGGCGGGGCGTGCCGGTCGTCGGCCCGCCCGACGAGGTGCCCGCCGGGCCGTTCACCCACGACGGCATGGTCGTCAGCTTCGCCGAGTGGGTCGCGCACGACCCGACGTGGGTGCCGACCGACTTCGCGCCCCGCCTGGCCGACCTGCACGCCGAGCTGCGCTCCTACCCCGGCCCGCTGCCCGACCGCGGCCCGCTGGCCGACATCGACGCCGCCCGAGCCGGGTGGACCCGCCCCGCGGACCAGCTGGACTCGTTCACGGCCGTGCGCGACGCGCTGGTGGAGCGGTGGCCCGCCGACGAGGTGCAGCCGCTGCACGGCGACGCCCACCCCGGAAACCTGCTGATGACGGCGAACGGGCCGGTCTGGAACGACTTCGAGGACACCTGGCGCGGCCCCGTGACGTGGGACCTGGCGTGCCTGGCCCTGACGGGCAGGCTGGACGGGATGGCGGCGGCGAGCGGCTACCCGGTGCCGCGCGGTGGACTCGCCTTCCCCCTGCGGCTGCGGAGACTGCACGCGGCCGGGTGGCTGACGGTGCTGGAGCGCCGCTTCCCGGAGTACCGGGACGCGGCCGACGAGCAGCTCGAAGCGGCGCTGGTGCCGCCGGTGGACCGGCCGCACTAGCGCGGTGACCTCGACCCCACCGGGTTCGCGGTCACCGCGCGAGCCGCGGGGCTCAGTCCGTCGCTTCGGGCGCGGCGGCCTTCACGTAGACCGTGCCGCCACCGGGCATTCGGCGGAAGAAGTCGACCGGGTTGACCGGCTGCCCCACGTGCCCGACACCTGCGGGGAACTGCGGTGCGGGAACGCCGACCGCGGGCTGCTGCGGCGGCACACCGAGGGAGTGGTTCGGCACCACTCGACGATCGTTGGGG
Organism: Umezawaea sp.; assembly: GCF_036375055.1. Taxonomy (GTDB): domain Bacteria; phylum Actinomycetota; class Actinomycetes; order Mycobacteriales; family Pseudonocardiaceae; genus Umezawaea. The sequence continues at coordinate 56,751 of NZ_DASUSQ010000154.1, read as the reverse complement.
CTCATGTGCTGTTGGTGTCTTCCTCTGATGCGGGGGCTGTGTCGATCAGCTGGTAGTCGGCGAGCATTCCCAGCGCGGTGGTCAACCGCTCCAGGACCTGGTTCTCCTCGACGTCCCACAACGCTCGTGCTGCGACGAGGTCGTCCCCGGTCCGGGGTCCACCGGTCTGGCGGACCAGGAGGTCGAGGACTGCTGCTGAATCGTTTTCCAACCAGAACAATTCGGGCGGTGAACCAGTACGTCCGACCACGGTGCGACCGGTCGGCAACAAACCGCTCGAACGCACTGCTGGATTCGTCACGTACGAATAGGACGAGGGCATTGACCTCGACGGGATACTAGATGCCTGCGGAACAGGCCGTTCCAGGAGGTCACCCAGCATGGTCCGCGCATCCTGGAGCAGGTGCAATGCGTGTTCCCGCAGCCATTCGCCGATCTCGGCGGCACGCTTCTCGGCGACGGGGAGCAGCGAGTCCGGCCCGGCGGGCAGACCGTTCGAGCCCCGCTCGAACTGGGCCAGACAAAGGTAGGCGTGCCACGCGGCGAACACCTGCTCGAACGGCCACCGCGCCCCCGACCACGATGGGGTGAACTCCTCCACTTCATCGGAATTAACGTGGAAGAAACGGCGAGTTATCGCGAGGTCGAAGAACTTCTCGTGCGCACCCTCGTGAATCAGCGCCTCGGCGACCTCGAACGCCGAGCCGGGGCGCGCGACGACGACCAGACCGGGGAAGTACCGGGAGGAGGCCGACACCAGTCCGCCCGCCGTCGCCGGGTCCACGACGGCGAGGAGGTCCACGTGGGTCAGCAGGTCCTCGGCGAGCGCTCCCCCGGCCTCGCGCACGAGCCGGACACCGTCGGCGACGACGGCCAGGACGTCGTCGAACCCCTCGTCGGCCGAGGTCACCAGCCGCAGGCCCGCGACCGGTCCGATGATGCGCAGCAGGTCGGCCAGCGCGTCCCGCGCCACCGGGTCGGCGACGACGGGCAGCCCCGCGTCCACGACGTCGCCGACCGCGGCCCGGTCCACGGCCAGGTCCCGACCGGCCAGGTCGACCTGGCCCGCGAGCGCACCGCCGAGCCGGTGGCGGACCAGGGGGCTGTCGAGCACGTCGTCGGGGACGGGACCGGCGACGCCGATCAGCTCGGCGGCGAGGCGGTAGAGCGCGCGGCGCTCGGCGACGATCTCATCGGGCCTCGCGAAGGCCGCGTGCACTGCAACTAGGTCCGGCGCCAACGACGACTCCGATATCACGGCCCCCGACGGACAGTGCGCGCACACTACTCCATCCGGGTACTCGCCAGACAACGCCCCGCTTGTCTGACAACCGACTGCTTGGCGGGGCACTCGCCCCACCAAGCCGCGCGGGTGGTCAGGCCGAGAAGATGTTCACCACGTTGACCAGGCCGACGATCGTGAAGGCGACCACCGCCAGCACGAACATGGTGAGCAACGTCCTCCAGCCGATGGCCATCACGGCGATGGCGGCCACTACGGCGATTCCTACTGCGCTTGTCGCGGGCATGACGACCTCCGGTGGGTGGGCGGCCGGGGCAACCGGGGTGCCGGGTTGTCCCACCTGAATCCTCCTGCCATGTCGGTTGTCTGTCAACCTACATCTTGCTGCCAGACAACTTGCCTCGGTTGTCGGACTGCCCTACGCTGTTGAGAATGCTTTTCGCCACGCAGAGAGGTCGTCGACGATGAGCGCCGAGCCGGGCGAGCCCGCGGCGAAGAGCGACGAGTGGGCGCTCTCCGCGGATTCACGCCGCCCGCTCCCGGACGTGATCGCCGACAAGCTGAGCGCCCAGATCGCGGGCGGCGAGTTCGCCGTCGGCGACCGGCTGCCGACCGAGCCCGAGCTGGCGAACCGGATGGGTGTCGCGCGCAGTTCGCTGCGGACCGCGTTGCAGCGCCTTCAGATCCAGGGGTTCGTCGAGGTCAAGCGCGGTCTTGGCTGGTACGTGCGGTCGACCGACACCTCCCCGGCCGAGGAGCCGCTCGGCGGTCTCGGCACGCACCGCTACCGGCCGACGGACCTGCTGGAGATGCGGATCGCGCTGGAGACGACGGCGGCGAGCATGGCCGCGATGCGGGCCGAGCCGGGTGAGCTGGACGAGATCGCGAAGCTGAGCGCCAAGCACCAGGAGGCGCCGCACACGGACAAGCACGAGCTGCTGCGGACGGACGAGGCGTTCCACGGCGCGATCGTCCGCGCGAGCCACAACGTGCTGTTCGAGCAGTCCTACCAGGCGTTGGAGCCGCAGCTTCGGGACTTCCGGTGGCACGGCCACGCGACCCGCGAGGTGCACAACCGGTCCGTCAACGACCACAACCAGATCGTCTGGTTCCTCCGCAGGGGCGACCAGGCGGGCGCGCGGGCGGCCATGACGACGCACCTGCTCGGGCTGTACCTCGACCTGAGCCCGGAGACGGGCGCCACGCTGAGCACCTACGCCGGTGACGGCGACGACGAACCTGAGTGGATCAAGGAGCCGTAGGGGGCAGATCAGCCGAACGGACCTGGTGGATCGCCGGTCCCGCTCCCACCATGGGAGTGCAGGGCGGTGAGAGGGGTACCTGACGGCGTGACGGACGATCGGGCAGGTCAGGGCGCCCTTCGTCCGCGCGGCAGGCGAAGCGTGCTCCTCGCTGCCCTGGGGCTGGCGGCGTTCGCCGCCGTCGACCTGGCCGTCGTGCTGCTCTGGCGTCCCGCCGACGACGACTGGCAGCTCGTCGTGCACCGCCTGCTGTTCGAACTCTGGCCGCTGCTCGTCATCGCCGCGTTCCTGATGACCGTCTACGAGGTGTACCTGCACCGCAGGCTGCTGTCGGAGATCGCCAGGATCGCCGGGCCGGGCATCGTGGAAACCCTGCTGCCGCAACAGGTGATGCGGACGTTCCTGTCGTCCATCTACGGCGAGAACGACGCGAACGACGACGTGCTCACCGGCGTGCTCGGCGGTGAGGGCCTGCGCCCGCTCGGCGGCGACCTGACGATCAGCACCCGCACGACGGTGGACTACGAGCTGCGGGCCGTCGACCACGAGACCTACCACCTGACGTCGACGGTGAGCTACAGCTTCCGCAAGAACGTCGCCGTGGACCAGTTCGTCATCTTCGCCACCAGCAACGCCCTGCTCCGGGACTCGATCATCAACGGGTCCCGGCTGCCGCTGTTCGAGCTGTGGTTCATCCCGGACACCGCGCTGTTCCAGGACTCGACCGAGGACATGGCCCACTCGGTGCGGATCGGCATCGACTACGTCGACGGCGAGGGCCAGCACCGGGTCGCCGAGTCGAGCCGGATCAGCCTCCACGACGTGAGCTTCGGCCAGTGGGCCGACTACCTGACGTTCTTCCGCGAGGCGATGGGCCCGCTCCCCCGGCAGAACCCGCGCAGCCACCTGAGCGACCTGCGGATCTTCCGGTGCGACCTGAGCGGGATCGCCGACGACGACCACGTGGTGCACGCCATCGAGCGGTTGACCGTGCGGTCGACGACGAGGCAGCGCATCGACGACGGGTACTGCTACTGGCAGTCGCCGTACCCCTGCTACGTCGAGCGGATCACCATGAACGCGAAGGAGCTGGCCGTCGACAGCGCTCCCACCAGGGAGTTCCGGATCGTGCCGTTCACGTTCCGGTCCAACACGTCGTCGGCGCGGTGGCTGCGGGCGGACGAGCTGGGCGACCTGGACGTGCGGTCGTGGCTGCTGCCCGGTCACGGGGTGGCGCTGCTCTGGCGGGACCAGGTGCCCTGACGTCCTTGCAGAACCCGAACACTCGCCGCACGATCCGCTCACCCGAGCCCGGCAGGGTCGTCCCCATGACGACCTGGACTCGAATCATCGCCGTCGCGGGCACCTCCGCGGCACTGGGGCTCGCGCTGTCCGGCACGGCGGGCGCCGACGAGACCCCGACGGGCCCCGCGCCCATGACGATCAGCGCCGAGCAGGTGAAGAAGCGCTGCGAGGAGCGCGTGCCGAAGATCGAGGCGCGGATCAAGGCCGCCACCGACCGGATCAACGGCGACGCCTCCACGCGCGGCTCGACGAAGTGGCTGGAGGCCCAGGCGAAGGCGGCTCGGGACGCGGGCAAGGAGTCGAAGGCCAAGCTGTTCGACGCGCGCAAGGAGGTGCGGGGCGAGCGGGTGACGAAGCTGGCCGACGCGCAGAAGCGGATCGACGCGTTCCAGACCGAGCACTGCGCCTACCCCGGCGGCACGAAGTGAGAGCGCTGGCCCTCGTCGTCGCCCTCGTGGCCGCGGTGGGGCTCGCGGGCTGCCAGGACGAGGCCAGCCCGTCGACCGGCAACCCGGACGCGGAGCTGAGCAGCATCGAGTCGACGCTGAACGGCGTCGAGGCCGACCTCGACGAACCGTGACAGCATGGCCCACCGTGCAACCGGACCAGTCTGCCCGCGGCCTCGTGCTGGTGGTCGAGGATGAGCGCGCCATCTCCGACCTGATCTCGCTCTACCTGCGCCGGGACGGGTTCGGCGTGCACGTCGAGTCCGACGGGCGGGCGGCGCTGGCGGCGCTGCGCCGGTTGAAGCCGGTCGCGGTGCTGCTGGACGTCGGCCTGCCCGGCATCGACGGGGTCGAGGTGTGCCGGACGATGCGGGCCGCGGGCGACTGGACGCCGGTGCTGTTCGTGACGGCGCGCGACGACGAGGTGGACCGCGTCCTGGGCCTGGAGATGGGGGCGGACGACTACGTCACCAAGCCGTTCAGCCCGCGTGAACTGGCCGCTCGCGTGCGCACCGTGCTCCGCCGCGGTGCGCACGCGAGCGCGCCCGAGCACGTCGTCGGTGCCGTGAGGCTGGACGCCGAGCGGCGGCGGGTGTGGGCGGGCGGGGACGAGGTCCCGCTGACGTCGACCGAGTTCGAGCTGCTCGCGCACCTGATGAAGCACCCCGGCCGGGTGTTCGAGCGGGAGCAGCTGCTCAGCGCGGTGTGGGGGTACGCGGCGGTGGCGGGCACCCGCACCGTGGACGTGCACGTCGCCCAGCTGCGCGCGAAGCTCGGCGCGCACAGCCCGATCCGCACCGTGCGGGGCGTCGGCTACTCGGTGGAGGCCCCGTGAGGTCCAGCCTGGCGTTCCGGATCACCGCGCTGTGCCTCGCGGTCGCCGGGATCGCGGTGGTCGTCGCCGGGCTGGTGTCCGTGCGGCTGGTGGTCAACACGGCCCGTGAGGTGAGCCGGACGGCGTTGGCGAACCAGGCGGACACCGTGGCCGACCAGATCGGGGAGACGCCGCGCGGGCGGGTCGTGGCCGTGTTGCAGGGGCAGAAGATCTCCGTGGTGCGGATCGGGGCCAACGGCGTGCTGCGCGGGGACGCGACCGCCGTGCGGGCGGTGCGGGACGCGGGGCGGACGAGCGGGGTCACCGGCGGGTGGATCGTGGAGGTGCGCGACCGGTTCGCCCTGGTGCAGGAGGCGGACTACGGGACGTCCACCACGCGGAAGCTGGTGCGCAACATCGCGCTGGCGCTGGGGTTGGGCCTGCTGATCGCCGGGGTGGCCGGACTGGTGCTGGGGAACCTGCTGTCGCGACCGCTGCGCCGCACCGCCGGGGTGGCGTTGGCGATGAGTTCCGGGCGGCGGGACCTGCGGGCGCCCGAGCACGGGCCCACGGAGGTCGCCGAGGTGGCCGGGGCGGTCAACGGGTTGGCGGACGCGTTGCAGCGGAGCGAGTCGCGGCAGCGGGAGTTCCTGCTGTCGGTGTCGCACGAGCTGCGGACGCCGTTGACGGCGGTGATCGGGTTCTCCGAGTCGCTGGCCGACGGGGTGGTGACCGGGCCCGACGTGGTCGCCGTCGGGCGGACCATCCAGGAGGAGTCGCGGCGGTTGGACCGGCTGGTGTCGGACCTGCTGGACCTGGCCCGGCTGGGGGCGGACGACTTCCGGTTGGACGTCACGCCCGTCGACCTGGTGCCGGTCGTGCGGGCCGCCGCCGACGTGTGGCGCGCGCGGTGCGCGGCCAAGGGGGTGCTGTTCAGCCTCGAGGTGCCCGACGCGCCGGTGGTGGTGCCGACCGACGCCCGGCGGGTGCGGCAGGTGATGGACGGGTTGCTGGAGAACGCGGTCCGGGTGACGCCCGCCGGGCGGGTGGTGGTGCTGTCGCTCGGGTCGGTGGTGCAGGTGCGGGACGGTGGGCCGGGGCTGTCCGAAGAGGACTACGCCATCGCGTTCGACCGGGGGGCGTTGCACGCCAAGTACTCGACCACGCGGCCGGTGGGGACGGGGGTGGGGTTGGCGCTGGTGCACGGGTTGGTCACGCGGTTGGGTGGGACGATCTCGGCCGGGCCCGCTCCCGAGGGTGGGGCCTGCTTCACGATGACGTTGCCCGGTGGGGTGTGACGTGGAAGCGCTGTGGGACGACGCCGTTCGGGTGCTGGGTGGGGTGCCCCGGCCGACCGACCTGTGGGAGAGGTACACGGAGCCGCACCGGGCGTACCACAACGCCGACCACGTGCGGCAGGTCGTGCGGGACGCGGTGGGTCTGTGCGTCGGGTGTTCCGCTCGGGAGGTCGCCGTGGTGACGTTGGCCGCGCTGGCCCACGACGTGGTGTACGACGGGAAGCCGGGGGATGACGAGCGGCGGTCCGCGGAGTGGGTGCGGGACCAGTTGGCGGCTGCCGGAGTCGCCGGCCCGGACGTGGCTCGGGTGGAGGGGTTGGTGTTGGCCACGCTGACGCACGAGGTCGTGCCGGGGGACCGTCTCGCCGCGGTGCTGCTCGACGCCGACCTGGCCGTGCTGGGCTCTGATCCGGCTGGTTATGAGCGGTACCGGGCTGCTGTGCGGCTGGAGTACTCGCACGTGCCCGAGGAGGCCTGGCGGGTGGGGCGGGCGGCTGTGCTGGCGTCGCTGGTGGGGCGGGAGCCCTTGTACATCACCGAGGTGGCGCGGGAGCGTTGGAGTTCGGGCGCGCGGCGGAACATGGTTCGGGAGTTGGCTTCGCTCGGAGGGTGAGCGTGCCTGTTCCAGCGGACGGGTGAGCGTGCCGGTTCCGGCGCGGTGTGGCCGATTTGACTCGGGGACCCCTCGATCCGACCCTTTGGCGGGCTGGAAAGGGCGGGTGGGAAGCCTTTGCCCGACACAGGCCAAGGGTCGAACCCCCCGAGTGAAATCGGCCGCGCTTCTCAGGTCGTGGCTGCCGGTTCCGTCGTGGATGGCCGGTGGGAGGACCTGTGTCCCTCCATCAAGGTGTCGAAGGTCGGGAAGTCGTCTGCGATCTTGCTGCCGGTGAAGTTGCCCACCCAGCCGTCGTCGTCGTGGAAGAAGCGGATCGAGATGTAGTCCGGGGTGGTGCCCATGTCGAACCAGTGGGTGGTGTTCTTCGGGACGCTGAGCAGGTCTCCCGCTTCGCAGAGGATGCCGTAGACCTTGTTCTCCACGTGGAGGTAGAAGACTCCTGCTCCTCTGGCGAAGAAGCGGTCCTCGTCGTCGTCGTGGGTGTGTTCCGCCAGGAACTTCTTGCGGGCCTCGGCCGCGTTCTCCTGCCACTCCGGGTCGGTCGAGGGGGTCATGTGCATGGCGTCCACGAGGATGTAGCCCTCGGTCTCCACCACCCGGTCCACGTGCGGGCGGTAGGCGGCCAGCACCTCTTCCGACGTCGGCGTTGGCGGTAGGCCTTCCGCTACCGGCCAGTTCTCGTAGCGGACGCCCAACCGCTTCAGCTCCACGGCGATGTCGCCGGGGGTGCTGGTCCTGGTGAGGACCGTTGTCGGGTCCGAGTCGGGCCAGACTGTCAGCAGGGTCATGGGGTTGCCCTCCTCGTTTCGACGGTGAAGCGGAGCAGCCAGTCGAGGCATTCCGCCCGGTGCCTGGCCTGGTGCAGGTCGTCCCCCCAGACGTACACCCCGTGCCGGGCCACGATCAAGGCCGGCGTGTCCTCGCGGTAGCAGGCTTCGAAGGCGTCGCCCAGCACGCGCATGTCCTGCGAGTTGGGCACGACGGGGATGAGGACGTCGTCGTCGTGGGCGGCCCTGCCGAAGCCCTTGAGCATCTCCAGGTCGCGCAGGGGAACGCCGTCCGGCCAGTGCTCCCCCGCCACGACCGGTGCCACGGCGTGGACGTGGACCACCGCGCCCGCGCCGGAGACGGCGGCGATGCGGCCGTGCAGGCCCGCTTCCGCCGAGGGGGTCTTGACCGGGTCGGTGGTGTCGCCGTTGGCGTCGATCACCACGACGTCGTCCTCGGTCAGTTCGCCCTTGTCCTTGCCGCTGACCGTGACGGCCAGGCTGAGGGGGTCGCGGTCGAGCACCACCGAGAGGTTGCCGGAGGTGCCGCGCATCCAGCCCATGGCGGTGTAGCGGGCGCACTCGGCGGCCAGGGCCCGACCTGCTTCGTCCAGGTTCACGGGAGCGCGCGGACCGTCCTGTGCGGGGTGAAGTCGGCTTCGCCGTACGGTTCACCGATCCTGGCCACGCCGACGGTCCCCCAGCCCGCCGCCGCGGCGGCGTGGAGCTCGGCGGGGACGTCGGAGTAGAAGACGATGTCGTCGGGTGCGGCGCCGAGGGCGGCGGCGATGGTCTTGTAGGACTGCTCCTCGCGCTTCGGGCCCGCGTTGACGGTGTCGAAGTGGTGCTCCAGCAACGGGGTCAGGTCGCCGTCGGTGGTGTGCGCGAAGAACGCCACCTGGCCCGCGACCGAACCGGACGAGAAGACGGCCAGCCGGGAACCGCTCGCGTGCCAGGCCCTGAGGGCGGGGACGACGTCGGGGAAGAACTCCGCCACGAGGTCGCCCTCGGCGTAGCCGCGCTGCCAGATCAGGCCCTGCAACGTCTTCAGCGGGCCGATCTTCTGGTCGCGGGTCATCCAGTCGTGCAGCACGGCGACGAGGTCGGCCGTGGTGGCGTCCGCGGGCAGGTCCGCCAGCTCGCGGATCTGGGCGACCGCCTCGACCACGGCGGGGTCGTCGGGGTGCTCGTCGATCCACGGGCCGAGTCGGGGCCGGGCGTAGTCGTAGAGGACCACGAGGACCTGGTCGGTCGAGCTGAGGGTGCCCTCGATGTCCAGGACTACCCACGTGGGGGTGCTCACTGCTGTTCTCCTCGGTAGTAGTCGGCCAGGCGGTCCGGGGCGTAGACGCCGCGGTCGGTGACGATCGACGTGACGAACCTCGGCGGCGTGATGTCGAACGCCGGGTAGTGGCCGCGCACCCGGTGGCTGGCGGTGCGGGTGCCCCGCGCGGTCAGGACCTCGTCGCCGTCGCGGTACTCGATGGGGACGTCGGACGCCGTGGGGGCCAGGCGGTCGGGGGCCTGGACCAGCGCGTGGAACGGGACGTCGAACGCGCTCGCCGCCACGGCCAGGCCCAGGGTGCCGATCTTGTTGACGACGTGGCCGTCCATGGTGACGCGGTCGCCGGCCGTGACCAGCGCGTCGACCTCGCCGGAGCTGAGGACGGCCGCGCCCGTGCCGTCGGTGATGACGGTGGTGTCGACGCCCATCTCGGCCAGGGTTTCGGCCGTGAGGCGGGCGCCCTGGAGGTACGGGCGGGTCTCGGTGCAGATGAACCGCAAGCGCTTGCCATCGCGCTGGGCCGCGGAGACGGTCTCCGTCAGGTAGAGGTCGGCCCAGCAGTGGGTGAGCACGCAGGCGTCGTCGGGCAGCAGTGCGGCGGTGGCGGTGCCCAGCGCGCGGCTGCGGGAGCGGTAGCGCTCGTCCCCTGCCCGCGCGCCCGCCAGCGCGGCGGCTTCGAGGTCCGCGCCCGTGCACGGACCCGCCGCGTCCACGGCCGTCAGCACGGCCGCGACCGCCTTGCGCAGGTGGTTGTTGGTGCGGCGGGTGTTCTCCAGCCGTTCGGCCGCGCGGCCGAGGTGGGCGCGGGCGTCGGCGGCGTTCAGCGGTGCCGCTTCGCGGGCCGCGAGGACCAGGCCCCACAGCACCGCGAAGTACGGGCCGGACGACTGCGTGACCATGTCCTCGATGGACCTGGCGACGGCCTCGACCGTGGTGCAGCGCACCCACGTCCGCTCGAACGGGAAGTCGCGGCGGTCGAGGACGTGCACGCCGTCGGCCTCCAGCCGGACGCTGTTCGCGAGCACCGGCTCCATCAGGTGTACCCGGTGAACGGTGCCCGTCCGCCGGTCAGGAAGTACTCCCCCACCTCGCGCGCCTTGTAGCTGACCGGGTCGTGCAGGGTCAGGGTGCGGGAGTTGCGCCAGAACCGGTCGAAGCCGTAGCCGGAGGCCGTCGCGCGGGCTCCGCACAGCTCGAACACCTTGGACGTGGTGTCGTTGACGACCCTCGTCGAGAAGACCTTGGCCGACGAGATCGCGGCGGCCGTCGCGCCGCGCTGGTCGGCGGTCAGCTCCGGGCCCGCGTCGGACGCGGCCAGCAGCGCCTCGGACGCGTGGTCGGCGAGCAGGCCCGCCGCCTCGACCTGCGCGACCAGCTCGCCGTAGGTGGCGAGGACGTACGGGTCGTCCGTGGCGCTGTCGACGCCGCTGAGGAACCACGGCCGCGTGGTCGACCGCGTGTAGCGGGCGGCCTCGGCCAGGGCGCCCTCGGCGATGGCGACGTGGAGCTGGGCCAGCACGAGCTGGAAGCCCAGCGCGGCCAGCGACAGGCGCGGCGAACCGCCGCCGTCGGGTTGCACGCCGAGCACGTTCGCGGCGGGCACGAACACCTTCTCGAAGACGACGCCGCCGCTGGCGGTGAGGCGCTGCCCCATGTTGTTCCAGTCGCCCGCGAACGACAGGCCGGGCGCGCCGCCGTCGAGCAGGAACGTCAGCTTCTCGCCGTCGTCCGTGCGGGTGGCGCTGACGACCAGCCGGTCGGCCAGCGCGGCGCCGGTGGCGAACGTCTTGCGCCCGTCCACGGCGTAGCCGCCGTCCACCGGCGTGAGCTGGAGCGCCGCGTCGAGCGGGTTGCTGACACCGGCCCAGAACAGGTTGTCACCGGTCTCGAAGGGCGTGTCGAACAGCCCGCTGCGCCAGATCTGGAGGTAGTGGTAGCCGAGCAGGTGCCCGATGTTCGCGTCCGCCGCGCCGACCACCCTGGTGACGGCCTGCTGGGTCGTCCAGTCCGGGATCGTCAGGAGGCCGGACTGCTTGAGCAGCTCCAGCTCCCGCACCGGGGACCCGCCGAGTCGATCGCGCTCGGCGGCGTCGACGCGCAACGCCGTCGCCAACTCCTCGGCGACGGTCAGCCACTTCTGCCGCCCCTCGGTGAACGTCATGCAACTGCCTCCAGGCTCCGCGTCGCGCCCGGTCCGCCGGCCGCACGGTCGAGCCTAATGGCCGGTCACGGTGCGTGGATGAGCGTCTCGCCACATGAACACCGTTTCGGTCTGGCGGGCGGGCGCGGACACCTCGACACGCGGTGGCCGTCGCGGCACCGGGCGCTCCCCGGCTGGTCAGAGCCCTTCGATCGGTCGTCGCGGCCCTCCCGGCGGTCTCCGCGGAGCAGCGGTGCCCTGCCCCCGGACGCCGGGCGCGCCGTCACCCGCACCTATCGTGGTCCACCATGAGAAGCACTCGGGCGGCTCTCCACGGTGCCGCGGACCGGTCCGCCGACGGGCGGCCCGCGCACCTGGTCGTCGCGGAGCGGTTGATCGACAACCTCCCCGCCGACCGGAACGTCTACAAGGACCCGTCCCAGCGGAACGTGGTCCGGTGGGGCAGGCCGGGGGTTCCCGAGAGCTGGACCAACCAGAGCCAGTGCGCGTCGTTCATCACGGCCGTGCTGCGGCGGGCCTACCCGAAGTGGGCCACGCGGTGGTTCTTCGCGAAGCACTTCGGGTCGCGCAGCCCGTACGCGCGGGGCTACCTGACCGCGTTCGCGAGCGGTCGGGTGCCGCACTTCTCCGTCGTCGAGGAGGTCGCGGACCTGAAGCCCGGCGACCTGGTCGCGATCGACTTCCGGCAGGACCAGGGCACCAACACGGGGCACATCGTGATGGTGCGGGAGGTCAAGGAGGTCTACGACGGGCGGAGCGCGTTCGCGGGCGAGACGCAGTACGCGGTCGAGGTCGTGGACTGCACGTCGGAGCCGCACGGCGTGTTCGGCCTGGGGGACTACCCGAGGTTCCCGGACAGCCGGATCGTCGACGGGACCACGCAGCGCACCGGCGCGGGCTACGGGCACATGATGTTCTACGCCTCCGACGCCACCGGCGGGTTCAGCCGGTACCGCTGGAGCGTCAACAGTTCCGCGTCGCGCACCACACTGGAGCGACCGATCGTCGCCGTGCGCGTGGATCCTGGGCTGTTCGGGTGAGCGGTTCGCGGCTGGGCTAACACCCCTCGGACACCGGGCGACAGCAAGGTGATCCGAGAGGAAGTGCGCGATGGCCGCGAGGAAGTCCGCCAGGGGCCGCGACGAGCTGATGGTCTCGCTGCGGCGGTTCATCCGCTCCAGGGGCTCGGACTTCCTGCGGGACGACAACGTGTCGTCCATCGGCGTGGGGTACAAGCACCAGGACGGCAAGCCCACCGAGGAGATCTCCGTCCAGTTCACCGTGCGGCGGAAGGCGCTGCCGGAGCAGCTGGAGGCGCTGGGCACCGTCGAACTGCCCAAGGTGGTCGTGGTGGACGGCGTCGAGGTCCCGACGGACGTCCTGGAACGGGACTACAAACCGGACTTCACGGTCGTGCCCGAGGCCGCGGCGGTCGAGCGCAAGACGCGCGTCGACCCGATCGCGCCCGGTGCGAGCGTCGGCCACGTGCGGGTCAGCGCGGGCACGATCGGCTGCGTCGTCTACGACAGGGCCGACGGCACGCCGTACGTGCTGAGCAACTGGCACGTGCTGCACGGGGCGAGGGGCGAGCTGGGCGAGGACGTGGTGCAGCCCGGTCCTCACGACGACAACCGGGTCGACCGCAACCGGCTGGGCAGGCTGGTGCGCTCCTACCTCGGCAAGGCGGGCGACTGCGCCGTCGCGTCCATCGAGGACCGCGACTTCGACCCGACCTCGATCGAGCTGGGCGTCGCGGTGAACCGGATCGGCGAGCCGGAACTGGGCGACAAGGTCGTCAAGAGCGGCCGGACGACCGGGGTCACGCACGGGGTCGTCCGGCGCGTCGACACCCTCGTGAAGATCGACTACGGCGGCACGGCGGGCGAGTGCGAGATCGGCGGCTTCGAGATCGGCGTCGACGAGCGGAACAAGCCCGCCGACGGCGAGATCAGCTCCGGCGGCGACTCCGGCGCCGCCTGGGTGTTCAAGCTCGGCAACGGCCGTCCGAGCCGGGTCCTGGCCGGTCTGCACTTCGCGGGCGAGGGCGGCGGGGACCCGGACGAGCACGCGCTGGCGTGCCTGCCCCGCTCGGTGTTCGAGAAGCTGGAGATCACGCTCGACCCGCCCCGCGTCCCGGCCGAGGCGGTGTCCGCGGGCTACGACGCCGACTTCCTCGGCACCCGCGTGGAGGCGCCCGCGCTGACCGCGTCCACGAAGGACGACGCGCTGCTCGTCGGCGGCACCGAGCGGATCGACTACACGCACTTCTCGCTGGCCATGAGCAAGTCGCGCAGGTTCGCGCTGTGGGTGGCGTGGAACGTCGACGGCGGGTCGATCCAGAAGCTGGACCGCAGCGGCATCCCGTTCGTCAAGGACACCCGTCTCCCGGCCGAGTCCCAGGTCGGCGACGAGCTGTACCGGAACAACCGGCTCGACCGCGGCCACCTCGCGCGCCGCGCCGACCTGCTGTGGGGCTCGAAGGCCGCCGCGCGCAGGGCGAACACGGACTCCTTCTGCTTCACCAACATCGCGCCGCAGAGGGACGACTTCAACCAGAGCGCCCGCGACGGCCTGTGGGGCAGGCTGGAGGACGCCCTGTACGCCGACGTCGAGGTGGACGACCTGCGGGTGTCCGTCAGCGGCGGGCCGGTGTTCGGGGGCGACGACCGGGTCTTCCGCGGTGTCGCGCTGCCGCGCGAGTTCTGGAAGGTCATCACGTTCGCCGAGGCGGGTGTGCTGAGGACGAGCGCGTTCCTGCTGACGCAGAACCTCGACCAGCTTGAGGCGCTGGACCTCGACGAGTTCCGCGTCTTCCAGGTGACGATCGCCGAGCTGGAGCAGCGGACCGGCCTCAAGTTCGACCAGGTGCTGCACGACGCCCAGGTCGTGGCTCCCGAGGTGCTGGAGGCGGCGGACCGCGCACCGCTCTCCAGCACCGACGAGATCCGCTGGTCGTGAAGGGGTAGAGCGCGTTCAGGTCGACCGCGGCGGCGAGCGCCGCGTCGCCCGCGTCGGTCGGGTGCGGGTGGTCGCCCGAGTCGTGCTCGGCGCTGAGGCGCAGCGGGTCCGCGGGCCGCGCGGGGCGGCGTCGAGGTCCAGCAGGCCGCCGGTGCGGATGAACTCGTTCACCGCGCCTCGGGTCGCCCCCGTGGACCCGGCCGGGACCGTGGCGCCCTGGCGCCCGCTGAACGTCAGCGGGCGCGCCGAACCCCCGACCGCGGTGGCGTTCCCGGCGTTGGCACGCAGGGCGGTGGACGCGTGGTCGAGCACCAGCGGACCGGTGCCGAACCCGGTGGAGGACCGCACGACGCCGGAGCCCGGCACCACGAAGGACCAGGCGTCGGACGGGGAACAAGTCCCTCCCCGCCGCTCCGGCCCGAAGCGGGTCGACGGCCGGCGTGCGGCAGGTCGCGCCGTGGCGTTCTCGTCCGGAACCGACGGGCCGAGATGCGCTAAGATCGGATATCAGATATGAAAGTGTCGTTCTGTGCCGGTGCCGACTCGCTCGCGGAGGCGGTCGGCGAAGACCGGGCTCGGGCCTAAGATCGGACGACCGGGTCGGAAGGGGAACGAGGGAGGATGGCCACAGTGCCCAAGGACGCGTCGTCACGTCTGCCGCGGTTGACACCGCCACCGCGGACGATGCTGCGCGACACGGTCTACGAGGCCATCAAGGGCATGCTGATGGACAACGACCTCGCTCCGGGGGCCCGGCTCTCCATCGACGGCATAGCCCGTGAGCTGGAGGTCTCCCCCACACCGGTCCGCGAGGCGATGACCAAGCTCGAATCCGACGGCCTGGTCGCGAAGCGCCCCCACGCGGGCTACACCGTCGCCCCGCTGATGGACCAGGTGTCCCTGGACAACCTGTACGAGTTCCGCCTGCTGATCGAACCGGCAGCCGCCGGGCTGGCCGCGAGCGGCGCCTCCAAGGCGCAGGTGAACCACCTCCGGAAGGTCATCGGCGACATGGCGGGCCGCCCCCACGGCGAGAACTACCAGGGGTACCGGGACTTCGCGGTGCTGGACGCGCTGCTGCACCGGACGATCGCCGAGGCGTCGGGCAACCACCTGATCGTCGACGCGCTGTCGCGGCTGCACGCCCACACGCACAACTACCGGCTGTACTTCCGCGCCGGCATGGCGGACGAGACCAAGCGCGAGCACGAACGGGTGGTGCAGGCCATCGCCGACCAGGACCCCGAGGCCGCCGAGGCCGCCATGCGGGCGCACCTCACCTCGTCCAGGGCCCGCCTGCGCGCCGCCTACCCCAGGCGGTAGGGGGTCCCAGCACCACGGCCCGGCAGCGCTCAGCGTCGACCACGCGGGCGTCCCGACCGCGCCTGGCGGGCAGCACCTCGGCGACGTCCCGCGCCGGCAGGTCCTCCGCGTCCAGGCCGTGGGCCGGCGTGGGGCGCACCGGCGGGTAGGACGGACGCGGGGCGCGGCCCGTGAGCACGAGGGCGGTACGGCCGCCGTGCTCCGACACCGCGGGACCGGCCCGCGGCGAGGTCGACGCGGAGGACGGTGCTCACCCGGCGTCCTGGTGGATCAACCCCATCACCCGGTGGCTCGTCGGCTCGTAGTCGTGGTCGTTGTCGACCTCGCCGCACACGTGGAAGTCGCGCATCACCACGATCCGGTCGGCGAGGGTGACCATCTCGACCAGGTCGCTGGTGATCAGCAGGACCGCGAGCCCGTCGGTGGCCAGCTGCCAGATCAGCTCGTGGAACGCGGCCTTGGTGCGGACGTCGATGCCGACCGTGGGCTCGTCGATGATGAGGATCTCGGTCTCGGCGGCCAGCCACTTGGCCAGGCTGACCTTCTGCTGGTTGCCGCCGGACAGCTCGCCGACGAGCTTGTCCGTGGACGACAGCCGGATGCCCAGCCGTTCGACGTAGGTCTCGGCCAGCGCGCGCTCGCTCTTCGCGGACACGCCGCCGATCCGCCTCTGGATGCGGTCCCACACCGCCACGGCGATGTTCCTCGCGACCGGCTGGTCCAGGAACAGCCCCTCCTCCTTGCGGTCCTCGGGCACGTAGCCGATGCGGTGCGTGCGCAGCGCGTCGCGCACGTCCCTGATGCGCACGGACCTCCCGCGCACCCGCAGTTCGCCGGAGGTGATGGCGGACAGCCCGAGCACGGCCTTCGCCAGCTCGCTGCGCCCCGCGCCCACGAGCCCGTAGAGGCCGAGGACCTCCCCCGGCCGCAACGAGAACGAGACGTCGCGGTGCCCGACGGCGGTGGAGACGTCCACCAGCTCCAGCACGGGTTCCGCGGTGGCGGCGGGCCGGGCGGGCAGGTCGACGGCGCTGTGCGCGCGGCCGACCATCGCGGTGATCAGGTCCTGCTTGGCCAGTTCCCCCAGCGGCACGGACTCCAGCACGGACACGCCGTCGCGCAGGACGGTGACCGTGTCGCAGAGCTCGTAGACCTCTTCGAGCTTGTGGCTCACGAACAGCACGGCGGTCCCGTTGTCGCGCAGCTTGCGGATGACCTCGAACAGCCGCTCGACCTCGCTGGGCGTGCTCGCGGTGGTCGGCTCGTCCAGGAGCAGCACGCTGCTGTTCATCGACAGCGCCTTGGCCACCTCGACCAGCTGGAGCTGCGACACGGGCAGGCCGCGCACGCGGCGGTCCGGGTCCAGGTCGAGGTCCAGCAGGTGCAGGCACCGCTCGGCCTCCGCCCGGATGGCGGCCCGGTCGAGCAGGCCGCCCCTGGCGGGCAGGCGTTGCAGGGCGATGTTCTCGCCGATGGAGAACTCCGGCACGAGGTTGCGCTCCTGGTGCACCACGCCGACGCCCGCGCGGGACGCGGCCTGCGGCGAGTCCAGGTGCACCTCGGTGCCGCCGACCGACAGCGTGCCGCCGTCCGGCCGGTGCACGCCGGTGAGGATCTTGATCAGGGTGGACTTCCCGGCGCCGTTCTCGCCGAGGAGCGCGTGCACCGAGCCGGGCTCGATCCGCAGGCTCGCCCCGTCCAGCGCCCGAACGCCGGGGAACAGCTTCACCAGGTCCTGTGCGATGAGCACTACGCCGCCCCTCGACGGTGGGTGAGCACGACGGTGCCGAGCACCACCGCGCCGACCACGAAGTTGACCCAACTGGGGTTCAGCGAGAACTGCGCGCGGGCCACGTCGACCAGCCGGATGATGACGGCGGCCAGCACGGTCCCGGACACCGACACGGCCCCACCGGACAGGGCGACCCCGCCGATGATGGGCGCGGCGAAGCTGGCCAGCAGCCAGTCGCCGCCGATGCTCTGGTTCACGCCCGGCGCGGACGCCAGCGTGACGACCGCGGCGACGCCGACCAGCAGTCCGGACAGCGCGTGGGCCAGGACGATCGACCGGTTGTTGGAGATGCCGGACAGCCTGGCGGCCACCGGGTTGCCGCCGCTGGCGAGCAGGTACCGGCCCAGCACGGCTCGGCGCAGGAAGACCGCCAGCACGACGGCGACGGCCAGCGCGACCAGGAACACCACGGGGATGTGGAAGACCGCTGCCCGGCCGAGGTCCCGCAGCACCGGCGAGTAGTCCGAGACCGTGGTGGTGCCGACCAGTTCGTACTGGAGGCCGGTCAGGACCGTCATCGTGGCGAGGGTGACGATGAACCCGTTGATCCGGGTCAGCACCACCAGCACGCCGTTGAGCGTGCCGAACAGCGCCCCGAGCACCAGCGCGCCCGGCACGGCGAGCCAGACCGGGACCCCGTGCTGCGCCATGGCGACACCGCCCGCGCAGGCCACGAACCCGCCGAGCGCGCCGACGGACAGGTTCATCTGCCCGACGGCCAGCGCCACGAGCTGCGCGAGTCCGATGAGGACCGGAACGGCCAGGTAGGCGAAGAAGGTCTCGACGGCGGAGCCGCTGAGCAGCGCACCGCCGGAGGTCACCACCAGCGCGGTGTAGCCGACCACCGCCACCACGGCGAGCGTGGTCTCGTTGGACTTGAGCCGTGCGTCGAGCGTGATCACCGCCGGACCGCCTTCCGCTCGGAGATGACCTGGCGCACGCGGTCGAGCGACAGCGCGGCCAGCAGGATGATCCCCAGCGAGATCGACAGGCTCTGCACGCTGGCGCCCAGCATCGTGAGGCCCTGCCGGATGACCTGGGTCAGCGACGTGCCGAGGAACGTGCCGATGATCGACACAGCGCCGCCGGTCAGCAGCGTCCCGCCGAGCACCGGCCCGAGGAACGACGGGAGCATGAACTCCGCCCCGATGGTCGCGGTGAACGAGCCGCTGGTGACCGCGAGCATGAAGCCCGCGAGCGCCGCCAGTCCGCCGGACAGCGCGTGCGCGCCGACGATCCGGCGGTCGACCGGGATGCCCGACAGCTCGGCGGCCACGGCGTTGCTGCCGACCATGAGCATCTCGCGGCCCGTGCGGGCGCGGGAGTAGAGGTAGCCGACCGCGAGCATGGCGGCCACCGCGAAGACCGCGAGCTGCGGGATCGCGCCCGTGCCGCAGATCGGGCCGACGCAGACGTCCGCAAGCGAGAACGTGCGGAGTTCCTGCATCCCAGGGGGTTTCGTCGTGAACGCCGCGGAGGCCGTCAGCTCGGAGTAGACCAGCGACACGAACCCCAGCAGCGCGAAGTCCATCGCCAGCGTGACCACGAACGAGTTCACCCCCGACGAGGTGATGATCAGCCCGGTCAGGGCGCCGATCGCGGCCCCCGCGGCGACCCCGATGACCAGCCCGACGTGCAGCGGCAGGTGCCACTGCTCGTAGGCCAGACCCGTGAACATCGCGCCGAACGCCGCCATCCGCCCGACCGCGATGTTCAGGTGCCCGATGGACAGCACGGCGAGCTGCGCCAGCCCGACCACGGTCAGCGTGGCCACGTCGCGCAGCAGCGGGAAGACCACGAACCGCTCGTCGAAGAACGTGGGGATCATCGACCCGAAGACCGCGACCAGCAGGACGAGCAGCAGCACCAGACCGGTGCGCTGGTCGGCGAGCGACCGCCGGAGGACCTGGGGGGTCACGCGACTCTCCGGTCGTCCATGGCGTCGCGGTCCCACGCGATGCCCAGGCCGGGCGCCGACGGCGCGACGGCCTGGCCGTCCTCGACGGCCATCTCCGCCGTCGTGATCGACCGGAGCTGGGGGATGTGCTCGACGTACCGGCCGTTGGGGACGGCCGCGGTGAGGCTCACGTGCAGCTCCATCAGGAAGTGCGGGCACACGGCCACGTTGAACGCCTCGGCCAGGTGCGCGACCTTGAGCCACGGCGTGATGCCGCCGACGCGGGCCACGTCCACCTGCACGATCGACGCCGCGCCGCGCTGGAGGTAGTCGCGGAACTGGCCGACGGAGTACAACGACTCGCCCACGGCGATCGGGATGCTGGTGGAGCGGGCCAGCCGCTCGTGCCCGGCGACGTCGTCGGCGGGCAGCGGTTCCTCCAGCCAGAACAGATCCGCGGGCGCGAACGCCTCCGCCCGCCGGATCGCCTCGGCGGCCGTCATGGACTGGTTCGCGTCGACCATGAGGTCGAACCGGGGTCCGACGGCGTCCCGCACGGCCATCAGGCGTTCGAGGTCCTCGTGCGCGGTCGGCTTGCCCACCTTGACCTTGACGCCGTTCCACCCGGCGTCGACGGCGGCCTCCGCGCCGAGCACCAGCTCGTCGGTGCTCAGGTGCAGCCAGCCGCCTTCGGTGTCGTACAGGGGAACCACGGGCCGGAAACCGCCCGCGACCCGCCACAGCGGCTCGCCCGCGCGAAGGCACTTGAGGTCCCACAGCGCGGTGTCGACCGCCGCGAGTGCGAGCGACGTGATGGCCCCGACGGTCGTGGCGCGGGTGAACGCGAACAGGTCGTGCCACACGCCTTCCACGAGCCGGGAGTCCTGGCCGATCAGCCTCGGCAGCAGGTGGTCCCGGAGCAGCGCGTGCACCGCGGTCCCACCCGTGCCGATCGTGTAGGAGTAGCCGAGCCCCACGGCGCCGTCGTCCGTGCCCACCTCCACGAAAACGGTCTCCTGCTTGAGGAAGGCCTGCACCGCGTCGGTGCGGACCTGCTCCACCTCCAGGTCGACGATGAACGCTTCGGCTCTGCTGACGACGGCCACCGCGGGCCCCTCTCCGTGCGCTGGTTCAGGTCAGGAGCACTTGAGGACGCTGCTCTTGAACTGCTCGGTGAGCTGCGTCGTCTTGGCCTCGCGCTCGGTGTCGTAGGTGTCGACGTTGGCCTGGGTGATCACGAACGAGCCGGAGTCGACGGCCGTGCCGGGGGTCGCCACCGTGCAGGCGCCGGTGGCGAGCTGGGTCAGCGCCCACCCGCCGACGTAGGCCTGGCCGGTGGGGTTCTGCGCGATGGTCGCCGCCACCGAGCCGTCCTTGATGCCCGCCAGGATGGTCGCGTCGTCGTCGATCGCCACCACCTTGATCGGCAGTCCGGCCGACTTCACCCCGGCCGCCGCCGCGACCGCGGGGTTGTACGCGGTGGTGACGACGCCCTGGATCTGGTTGCCCTGCGCGGAGAGCAGGTCGGCCACGGCCTTCTGCGCGGTCTGGAGGTCCTTGTCGATGTCCGGGATGGTGGTCAGGATGGTGACCTCGCCGCCGGTCTCGTCCACGGCCTTCCGCACGCCCGCGATGCGGCGCTGCGTGTTGGCGTCGACGTTGTTGCCGGTGAGGTGGACCAGCTTGCCGGTGCCGCCCATCGCCTCGATGGCGGTCCTGGCCGCCTTGTACGCGGCCTCGCCGACGTCGGTGGACAGGCAGAAGTCGGCCTCGTTCTCGTCACCGGCCGGGCAGGAGCCCAACGAGGCCACGGTGATGCCCTTGGCCTTCAGGTCGGTGAACGTGCTGTTGATGTCCGTCGGGGAGACGCCGAAGATGCCCATCGCGTTGTAACCCTGCGACGCCAACGAGTTCAGCGCGCTGTTCTGCTTCGCCTGGTCCCACTGGCTGGTCTCGTCGAAGACCGTGCCGCCGACCTCGAAGTCGGCCTTCACCTGGTCGGCCGCGGCCTTCCACGGCTGGAAGTACGGGTGCGGGCCGCCGGGCACGAAGGCGACCTTGACGCTCGACGCGTCCTTCTTCTCGGGCCCGGCCGCCGACCGCCCGGCGTCCGATCCCCTGGTGGTGCATCCGACCGTGACCGCGAGCAGCCCTACGGCCACCGCGCACAGCCTGGTCCGCTTCGCGAACGGCCTCATCGCCAGCCTCAATCCTATAGGATATTGGATAGCTGATTTCTACGACACGGTGAACGAAGTGTCAACAGGGTCGCCGCGCGGGACGTGGACAATCGTTACCAGCCCGCACGATGCGTGTCACGCCGGTGCGCGGCGGTGATCCACGCCGGGCGGGAGACCGCCGTTCTGCTTACCCTCCGGTGATGTCTCAGTGGACAGGGCAGACCTTGTTGGCGCTGATGGGCGGGTTCGCCCTGGCGTTCGTGCTGGTGCTGCCGTTCGTCGCCCGCAGCTACCGGATGCGCGGCCGGGTCGGCACCGGCAGGGCCGTGATGGGGCTGGCGTTCCTCGTCCACGCGCTCGCGCTGGTCACGTACACGCTGCTGCCCCAGCCCGTCGTGGACGCGGAGTTCTGCGCGGCGAACACCGCGCTGGCGCACCCCGTGTGGAACCCGCTGGAGTTCCTCACCGACATGCGGAAGTTCGACACCGGACCGCTGTCGAACCCGGCGCTCCAGCAGGTGGTGTTCAACGTCGTGCTGTTCGTGCCGTGGGGCTTCTTCCTGCGGAGGCTGTTCGGCAGGGGCGTCGGCGCGGCGGTGGCGAGCGGGTTCCTGGTGTCGCTGTTCATCGAGTGCACCCAGCTCACCGGCGTGTGGTTCCTGTTCCAGTGCCCGTACCGGCTGTTCGACACCGGCGACCTGCTGTTCAACACCCTCGGCGCGGCCGTCGGGGCGGTCCTGACCAGACCCGCGGCCTCGGTGGCCGCCGCCGACGCCGCGGCACCCCGGCCCGTGACGACCGGGCGGCGGGTGCTCGGGATGGTGCTGGACCTGATCGGCGTCACGCTCGCGGGCGTCGCGCTGGTCGTGCTGTCGAGGGCCGTGGAGTACGTCCTCTCCGACGACCGGTCGCTCGCGGTGCTCGACGAGCACCCGCTGCGGGACGCGGTGCTCGGCGAGTGGCTGCCCGCGGTGGTCCTGCTGCTGGTCGTGCCGCTGCTCGGCAACGGCGCGACACCCGGTCAGCGGTCCGTCCGGCTGCGGCCGGAGGGCCCACCCGCGCTCGGGAGGGTGCTGGTGCGGTTCCTGGCCGGGTCGGGCGGCTACTTCCTGGCCAGCGGGCTGGAGACCGCCACCGGCTCGGAGGGGTTGCGGGGCCTGCTGTCGCTGTGGCTGTTCGCGAGCCTGGTCGGGGCGTGGCGGACCAAGGGGCACCGGGGACTGTCCGGGGTGTTCGCGGGCCTGCGGGTCGTGGACTCCCGAGAGGTCGGCCGCGAGCCGGTAGCCGCACGGTGAACGTCGACCCCCGCCCGACGACGCTGGTGGCGGCGACCGCGCCGCCGTGCGCCCGCACCAGGTCGCGGACGATGACGAGCCCGAGCCCGCCGCCGCCGGAACCGCGGTCGCGCGACTTCTCGGCCCGCCAGAACCGGTCGAACACCCAGGCCAGGTCCTCGACGCCGACGCCGGTGCCGGCCACCTCGACCACCACCCGCTCGTCCTCGCGGCGGGCGGCGACCGCGACGACACCCCCTCGACCGGTGTGCCGCACGGCGCTGCCGACCAGGTTGTCCACGACCTGCCGCAGCCGCTCGGGATCCGCGACCGCGGTCACGTCGGCGGCGTCCACGCGCAGGTCAGCGCCCGCCGCGCGCGCCTTCGCCCCGTGCGCGACCGCGGCCTGCTCCAGCAGGTCGGCCGCACCTCCCGCACGCGCAGGCTCGGGATCGCCGAGGTCCCGGCGGGCCGCGCCCCGCAGGTGCGCACCGGGACGACGTGGTTCACCGTGGTCGGCGTGCTGGAGCCCGTGCCGCCGGCGCCGGACGTCGAGCGGTCCGTGCTCGTCGGGTGGGAGGCGGCCCGCTCGGAGCTGGGGTTCGACGGGCACCGACCGTGGTCCGCGTGAAGTCGCGCGAGGACGTGCGGGCCGTGCTGCCCGCCACGCTCCACCCGCGGTTGCCGGGGCTGGTGCGGGTGAGCCCGCCCGTCGGACGCGCGCGCCGCCGACAGCAGCTTCTCCGCGCTGTTCCCGGGGTTGGCGGGCGTGGCGCTGCTCGTCGGCGGGCCCGGCTCACCCCCACGGAGGCGCTGGCGGCGGTCTAGCCGCCCAGCACGACCGGCAGGGCCTCGACGCCGTACACGACCGAGGTCTTGCGGAACGCGAGGTCGGCCTGCGTGCCGTGCAGCCGCATGCTCGGGAACCGCCGCACGAGCGCCGGGTACGCGGCCCGCAGCTCCATGCGGGCCAGCTCGGCGCCGATGCAGCGGTGGATGCCGTAGCCGAAGGCCAGGTGGGACGGGGACTTGCGGGTCGGGTCGAACGACTCCATGTCCCCGCCCATCGACTCGTCGCGGTTGGCCCCGCTCAGCGAGCACACGACGACGTCGCCCTTGGCGATGTGCTTGCCGCCGACGACGAGGTCGGTGCGGGCGAAGCGGGGGAACGCGACCTGCACGACCGTGAGGTGGCGCAGCAGCTCCTCGACGAACGGGTTCACGGCCGAGTCGTCGTCGCGGAGCTTCTCGAACGCCTCGCGGTCCTCCAGCAGCACCAGCGCGCCGAGCGCGAGCATGCTGGCGGTCGTCTCGAAGCCGCCGGTGAGCACGCCGTCCGCGAGGCCTGCCAGCTCGCGGTCGCCGACCTCGTCGCCGTGGTCCTTGATGATCATGCCGAGGAGGCCGTCGCCGGGGTTCTCGCGCTGCTTCTTGACCACGTCCATGAAGTACGCGAGCGACTCGGACATCGCGCCGAGGGACGGGTTCGCGCCCGCGAACAGGTCGAACCTGGTCATGCTGAGGCGCTGGAAGTCCTCGCGGTCCTCGTAGGGGACGCCGAGCAGCTCGCAGATCGCCAGCGACGGGATGGGCAGCGCGAAGGCCTCGACCAGGTCCACCGGGCCGTCGGCGGCGGCCATGGCGTCCAGGCGGTCGTTCACGATGGTGTCGATGCGCGGGGCCAGCCTGCTGAGCCTGCGCATGGTGAACTCGGGCGTCAGGAGGCGGCGCAGCCGGGTGTGCACGGGCGGGTCCGCCATCCCCAGGCCACCGGGGTTGCTGTCCGCGGAGAGGCCGCCGGACGTGCCGACGAGGTTCGCGAAGTCGTTGCTGAACTCCTCGACCTTGCCGAGCACCTCCTTCGACTCCTCGTAACCGGTGACCAACCACACGTTGATGCCGAACGGCAGCTTCAGCTTGCTCACCGGCTCACGCCTGCGCCGAACCCCTAGTTCCGGCACCGGGTCCACGCCGTCGCGGCGCAGCGGCATGAGCGCGGAATGGGGGAAGAAAGACAGCGTCGAAAGGTCCAACGGCTTTTTCTGCAACCGCGTCAGGTAACCCCGCCCGAGCCTGGTCAGCACACGAGACCGCAGATTCGCCATCGTCGACATCAACCCCACCGTCGTTCGGTTCTCTGTTCCGTCGGGGCTCACTCGGCCACCGGCGGGCCTCGCGACCCCGTGGCTACGATAACAACGATGTCCGAGGTGACGACGCCCCCGATGGCGGCCCCGGCGGGTTCGGCCTTCCCCGGCCTTCGGGAATTCGCACCGGCGGAGCCCGGTGAAGATCCGGATAGGACGGATCGCGCCTCCGGAGAACCATTCCGGCGGAGAAGTTCCGGCTTCTCCGGAACGGCGGACGGCCGCGCCGGGAGCGGCGGTCGATCCGACCGTTCGCGCGCGTTCCACGGCGACGTCCTTCTGACACCATGAGCCGGTGGCAAGACCTGACTGGGCACCCGACGAAATCGACCTGGAACGACCGAGCATCGCGAGGGTCTACGACTACTGGCTGGGCGGCGCGCACAACTTCGCGGCCGACCGGGCGCTGGCCGACCAGGCGCTGGGCGTCATGCCCAGCCTCAAGTCGGCGATCATGATGAACAGGGCGTTCCTGCGCAGGGCCGTCCAGAGCCTCGCGGCCTCGGGCGTGCGGCAGTTCCTCGACCTCGGGTCGGGGATCCCGACGGTCGGCAACGTGCACGAGGTCGCCCGCCAGGCCGCTCCCGACTCGCGGGTCGTGTACGTCGACCGCGACCCGGTGGCGGTGGCGCACAGCCGGTCGCTGCTCATGGGTGACGCCGGGGTGGCGGTGCTCCAGGCCGACATCCGCGACCCGCGGGCCGTGCTGGACTCGCCCGAGGTCCAGGACCTGTTCGACCTCGGCGAGCCGGTCGCGGTGCTGATGGTGGCGCTGCTGCACTTCGTGCCGGACTCGGAGGACCCGATCGGCATCATCCGGGGCTACCGGGACCGCCTGGCACCGGGCAGCCACCTGGCGCTGTCGCAGCTGGGCACCGAGCCCGGCGAGGAACCGGAGGGCTGGCAGCGCTACCGCGACCTGTACGCCGCCTCGGTCACACCGCTCTCCTCGCGCGGTCACGCCGAGGTCACCGCGTTCTTCGAGGGTTTCGACCTGGTCGATCCGGGTGTGACGCGCATCCCGCTGTGGCGGCCCGAGTCGGTGGACGACCTGGAGCCGGACGCGGCCCGCTTCCCCGGTTTCGCGGGCGTGGGACGGCTGCCGGGATAGGTGCTCTTCGGCGGGCCGACCCGCCCCGGAGGGTGTACGACTGGGGCCATGACGATCGTGATCCTGGGCGGCGGGTTGGCGGGTGCCAAGACCGCGGAGGCCCTGCGCGCGCAGGGGTACGACGGCGCCGTGGTGCTGGTGGCGGGGGAACGCCACCGCCCGTACGAGCGGCCCCCTCTGTCCAAGGGCTACCTGGGCGGCCGGGACGACCGGTCGAGCTTCACGGCGCTGGCCGACGGCTGGTACGCGGAGAACGACGTCGACCTGCGGCTGGGGACGACGGCGGTCGCGGTCGACCTCGCCGGGCACCGGGTCGTGCTCGACGACGGGTCGCACCTCGACTACGACAAGCTGGTGCTGGCCACGGGGTCGTCGCCGCGGGTGCCGTCGATCCCCGGTGCGGGGTCGGCGCTGTACCTGCGGACCGTCGAGGACTCCGACCGGCTGCGGGAGGCGTTCACGGCGGGTTCCCGGCTGGTCGTGGTCGGGGGCGGGTGGCTCGGTCTGGAGGCCGCGTCCGCGGCTCGGCAGGCCGGGGTCGAGGTGACCGTCGTGCACTCGTCGTCGCTGCCGCTGCGGCGCGCGCTGGGAGCCGAGGTGGCGCGGGTGTTCGCGGACCTGCACACCGAGCACGGCGTGGGGTTCCGGTTCGACAGCCGGGTGCTGGAGATCACCGCGACCGGTGTGCGGCTGGACGACGCGGTCCTGCCCGCCGACCACGTGCTCGTGGCGGTCGGGGCGGTGCCGAACGTGGACCTCGCCGAGGGGCTCGACGTGGACAACGGCGTGGTCGTGGACGCGACGCTGCGCACCAGCGACCCGGACGTCTACGCCGTCGGCGACGTGGCGAACGCGTTCAACCCGGTGCTGGGCAGGCACATCAGGGTCGAGCACTGGGCGAACGCGCTCCACCAGCCCGCGACCGTCGCCGCCGCGATCCTCGGGCGGGGCGCGAGCTACCAGGAGCAGCCGTACTTCTTCACCGACCAGTACGACGTCGGCATGGAGTTCGTCGGCGACATCACCGGCTACGACCGGGTCGTGTTCCGCGGCGACGTGCCCGGCCGCGAGTTCCTCGCGTTCTGGCTGAAGGACGGCGTCCTCGTCGCGGGCACGAACGTGAACGTCTGGGAGGTCAACGACCGGATCAAGGCCCTGATCGGCACCTCGCCCGCCGTGGACCGCCTCGCCGACCCCGACGTGGACCTCGCGACCCTGGCGGGCTGACCGGCCGCTACGGGTCCAGCAGGCGCTCGGGGCCGACGGCCTTGGCGCCCAGCCGGTCGTCGGGGTTGACCAGGGCGCAGGTGTCGAACGAGAGGCAGCCGCAGCCGACGCACTCGGTGAAGCGGTCGCGCACCCGTTCCAGCTTCTCGATCCTGGCGTTGACCTGCTCGCTCCAGCAGCTCGACGCGCGCTCCCAGAACTCGCGGGTGGGCGGAACGCCCTCGGGGAGCAGGGCGAGCACGCCGCCGATGGACGCCAGCGGGATGCCGAGGTGGTGGGAGGCGCGGATGAAGGCGATCCGGCGGAGGACCTCGCGGCCGTAGCGGCGCTGGTTGCCCGGCGTGCGGCGGCTGCGGATCAGGCCCTCGCGCTCGTAGAAGCGCAGGGCGGAGGTGGGGACGCCGCTGCGCGCGGAGAGTTCACCGATGGTGATCTCGTGGATGTTCGCCGGGAGCTGAGCCACGTCGGCCACGGTAGCTTGACTTCAACCTTTGTTGAAGTTCGATGCTGGGCCCATGACCACACCACTCCGGCTCGCGATCATCGTGAGCAGCACCCGTGACGGCCGCTTCGGACCGGTCGTCGCCTCCTGGTTCACCGGCCTGGCCGAGCGGCGCGCCGACCTCACCGTCACGGTGGTCGACCTCGCGGAGACGCCCCTGCCCACGACGATCACCGGCGACCCGACGCCGGAGCAGGCCGCGCAGCTCGCGGCCGTCACGCCGAAGCTCGCCGAGGCGGACGCGTTCGTCGTCGTGACGCCCGAGTACAACCACAGCTACCCGGCGGCGCTGAAGAACGCGATCGACTGGCACTTCACGCAGTGGCGGGCCAAGCCCGTCGGTTTCGTGTCCTACGGCGGGATCTCCGGCGGGCTGCGGGCCGTCGAGCACCTGCGGCAGGTCTTCGCGGAGCTGCACGCGGTGACGGTCCGGGACACCGTCAGCTTCCACAACGCGCACGGCCGGTTCGACGACGGCGTGCCGAAGGATCCCGAGGCGTGCGAGCGGGCGGCCGGGGTGATGCTCGACCAGGTGGCCTGGTGGGCCCGCGCGCTGCGCGACGCCAACGCCCGCACCCCCTACGCGGCCTGAGGAACGGGAGTGGCAGTGCTCGATCCGGAACGCGCGGACGTCGACTCCGTCCTGGTCACGAGGTGGACCGCCGACGACCCGGACGCCGCCGTCGTGGAGGCGCTGGCGGGGGCGAAGCCCGAGGGGCTCGTCGCCGCGGCGGGGTACGCGGGGTTCGACGGGACCTCGGTGCTCCTGTACGAGCAGTGGCGGGGCACCCCGACCGAACGGCGGGAGGGCGCGGTCGAGTACCGGTGGTACCGCGGTGCCACGCGGCCGGACCCGCCCGAGGTCGGCTGCGTCGTCATCGTCACGGCCGAGTTCGACGGCGTCGTCGACCCGCGCACGTGGGTCGACGCGGTGCTCGACGCGCTCGCCGCGGACGACTCCCCCGCCCCCGGCGGCATCTCGGCGCACTTCCACGTCAGCGCCGACGGCACGCGGGCGCTCAACCTCGCGGGCTGGACGTCGGAGGCGGCGCACGTCGCGGCGCTGGAGGCCTCGGGGCAGGGCACCGTCGGACTCGGCGAGAAGTGGCGCGCGGTCAAGGAGTTCCCCGGCACGACCGGCGGCGGGTTCACCAGGTTCCGCCTGGTGCGGGAGGTCTGAAACGGGTCGACCGCGACCCTCTCGGGGGTGCACGATCCAGACCATGGCTGACACGGACGCGGAGCGGCTGGCGGACCTGCTGGCCCGGCAGGCCGACCTCCAGCGGGAGGCGGCGCGGGTCGTCGCCGACCTCGACCTCATGGCCCTGCTGGGGAGGCTGGGCCGGGTCGAGGTGATCGGGAGCGCGGCGTCCGGGCTGATGGTGTGGCGGGACCTGGACATCAGCGTCCACACGTCGGCCTCCCGCGCCGAGGTGGCCGACGTGGTCCGGGACCTGGTGGCGCACCCGGAGGTGGCGGACCTGCACTTCACGGGTCCGCACACCCCCTCCGGCCTGCCCAAGGACCAGCGGTACTACGCCGTGCTGCACCACCGGGGCTGGAAGGTCGACCTGTCGCTGTGGACCAGCACCGGGCCGTCCGGCGGGTTCTCCGACGCCGCCGCGCTCCGCGACCGGCTGGACGACGAGACGCGGGCGGCGATCCTCGTGATCAAGGACCACTGGTGCCGCCTCGACGAGTACCCCGACGTCGTCAGCGGCGTCGACGTGTACGACGCGGTGCTGGACCACGGCGTCCGGACCGTCGAGGAGTTCCGCGCCCGTTTGGGCTAAGGGGTGCGCGCGGGCCGTCTACGGATGTGGTGGGCGGGTGGTGCCGCCGAGCATGGAACCCATGGGACGCAGGAGATCACTGGGGGTCGTGCTGGCGGTCGTGGCGGGGTCGTCGCTGCTGACGGGCACGGCCGGGGCTGGGACCGGGGTCCCGTTCGAGGTGCAGAGCCTCGACGGGACGGGGAACAACAGGGCGCACCCGGAGTGGGGCGCGGCGGGCGCCAACTACTCGCGGGTGGCGCCCGCGCACTACGCGGACGGGATCGGGGCACCCGTCACGGGGCCGAGCGCGCGGTACCTGAGCAACCGCGTGTTCGCGGACGGCGGCGTGACGCGGCCGTCCGAGCGGGTCACGCAGTGGGGCACGGCGTGGGGCCAGTTCCTGGACCACTCGTTCGGCCAGCGGATCGGGTCGAACGAGCCGGGCAGCATCCCGTTCGTCAACGGGGCACCGATGGAGGACTTCCACAGCGACCTCCCGGTGGTGCCGTTCGGGCGCAGCGCGGTGGCTCCGGGGACCGGCGTCACGACCCCCCGGGAGCAGCCGAACAGGCTGAACTCGTACCTGGACGCGGAGGCCGTGTACGGCAACGAGCCCGACCGCCTGGCGTGGATGCGCGACGGCGCGAAGCTGCTGATGCCGGACAACCTGCTGCCGCGCCGGGACGCGCGCGGCGACGCCTCCACCGCGCCGCGCGCGGACGACCCGGTCGGCATGGGGGCGCGGGCCGTCGTGACGGGGGACGACCGGGGCAACGAGAACGTGTCGCTCACGGCCGTGCAGACGCTGTTCGCCCGCGAGCACAACAGGATCGTGTCGCTGCTGCCGTCGTGGCTGCCGGAGGAGCAGCGGTTCCAGCTCGCGCGGCGGGTCGTGATCGCCACGCAGCAGCACATCACCTACACCGAGTTCCTGCCCGCGCTGGGGGTTCGGCTGGCCCCGTACCGGGGCTACGACCCGTCGGTGGACGCGACGCTGTCGAACGAGTTCGCGACCGTCGGGTACCGGGCGCACAGCATGCTGCGCGGCAACGTGCTGGTGCGGACCGAGGCCTCCCGGTACTCGGCGGAGCAGCTCGACGCGCTGCGGGCCAAGGGCGCGCTGGTCGTGCCGAGCGGCGACCAGGTGGAGATCACCATCCCACCCGCGCTGGGCGCGTTCCGGCCGGAACTGGTGGGCGAGGTGCAGCTGGGGCCGCTGCTCAAGGGGTTGGCGTCGCAGGCGCAGTCGCGCAACGACGAGCAGATCGACGACGTCGTGCGCAGCCTGGCGCTCACGCAGCCGGGGTGCGGGTCGAACTGCCTGACCGCGATCTTCGACATCGCCGCGATCGACGTGGAACGCGGACGGGACCACGGGATGCCCTCCTACAACGAGCTGCGCGCGGCCTACGGGCTGGGACCGAAGGCGTCGTTCCAGGCCGTCACCGGCGAGTCGACCGAGGCCTTCCCGGTCGACCCCGAGCTCACGCCGGGCGCGGAGGTCGACGACCCGGACAGCATCGACTTCGTGAGCCCCGGCGTGCGGCGGACGACCGTCGCGGCCCGGCTGAAGGCGTTGTACGGGGACGTCTCCGCGCTGGACGCGTTCGTCGGGATGAGCGCCGAGCCGCAGGTGCCCGGCACGGAGTTCGGTGAACTCCAGCTGGCGATCTGGCGCGAGCAGTTCACCGCCATGCGGGACGGCGACCGGTTCCACCTGGGCAACGACCCGGTGCTCGCGATGGTGAGGCAGAGGTTCGGCATCGACCACCGGCACGGGCTCGGCGACGTGATCGCGCTGAACACCGACGTCCCGCGCCGCGACCTGGCCCGCAACGTGTTCCGCACGTCCTAGTGGGAGCGGCCCGTGCTCGGCGGTCTGCCGGGCGCGGTGCCGGGCGTCGAATGCGCGGCGGAGGTCGCCGGGCGCGGCACTAGTCTCGGGGGATGCGCATGGGGTCGCGCGGTCTGGTCGTGCTGGGGTGTCTGGGGTTGCTGGGTTTCGGCGGGTTGCTGTGGGCGATCAGCCACACGCCGCGGCCCGGCCTCCCCGCGGTGGTCGCGATCGTGCTGGTGGTGGTGACGGCCGCCGTCGGGCCCTGGGTGGCGCTCGTGCACGCCAGGCTCGGCGACGACCCCGAGGTCAGGGGGCTGTTCCGCGGGGTGCTGGTCGCGGCGGTGGTGATCGCGGTCGGCGGTGTCGCGGCGGCCGTGGCGCTGAGCTACCAGGAGAGGCTGGCGTCGCCCGCGGCGATGCTGTCCGTGATGGCCGCGGGCGGGGTCGCGCTGGTCGGCGCGGTGGTGTTCCCGTGGCTGTTCCTCACGACCCGGATGCTCGCCAGGGAACGCGCCGCCAGGGCCCGCGCCGAGGAGCGCGCGGACCTGGCGGCGCACCTGCACGACTCGGTGCTCCAGTCGTTGACGCTGATCCAGAAGCAGGCCGACTCGACGGAGGTCCGCAAGCTGGCGCGGAGCACCGAACGCGACCTGAGGTCGTGGCTGTACGGGCGGCAACCCGTGGCGGGCAACGACTTCTCGGCCGCCGTCACGGCCACCGCCGAGGTCGTGGAGGACGCGTTCGACGTGGTGGTGGAGCTGGTGTCGGTCGGCACGTGCGCGATGGACACCCGGTCGCGGGCGGTCGTCGGCGCGATGCGGGAGGCGCTGACGAACGCGGCGAAGCACGGCGGGGTGCGGCGGGTGTCGGTGTTCGCCGAGGTGAGCGAGGCCGAGGTGTTCGCGCTGGTCCGCGACCGGGGGCGGGGTTTCGACCCGGCCACCCGCTGCGGCGCGGACCGCCGCGGCATCCCCGACTCGATCGAACGGCGGATGCGGCACGAGGGCGGCGCCGCCGTGATCCGGTCCGCGCCCGGCGAGGGCACCGAGGTGGAACTGCGGATGCCGTTGGGGCGCGGGTGATCCGGGTGCTGGTGGTCGACGACCACGCGCTGGTCCGGTCGGGCGTGCGGGCCGAGATGGACGACGGGCTGGACGTGGTCGGCGAGGCCGGGGACGTGGCGTCCGCGCTGGAGGCCGTCCGGGCGCTGGTCCCGGACGTGGTGCTGCTGGACGTCCACCTGCCCGGCGGTGGCGGCAGGGCGGTCCTGGAGGCCGCCGTGCCCGCGTTCCCGACCGTCCGGTTCCTCGCCCTGTCGGTGTCGGACGCCGCGCGGGACGTCATCGCGGTGATCAGGGCGGGTGCGCGGGGCTACGTGACGAAGGCGATCACCGGGGCCGACCTGCGGGCGGCGATCCGCCAGGTGCACGAGGGCGACGCGTGCTTCTCGCCGCACCTCGCCGGGTTCGTGCTGGACGCGTTCCGCGGCGACCCGGAGCTGGACCGGCTGACGCCCCGCGAGCGGGACGTGCTGCGGCTGGTCGCCGCCGGGTACACCTACCGGGAGGTCGGCGTGCGGCTGTCGATCTCCGGGCGCACGGTCGAGACCCACGCCGCCGCCGTGCTGCGCAAGCTGCAACTCCCCGACCGGCGGGCGCTGTCGCGGTGGGCGAGGGCGCGCCTCTAGCCGGAGGCGGGCCGGGAAATTGGATACCGACCGGTTTCCACAGGGCCGACCAGGGAGTTCACCACCTGAAACCACCCGTTCCCCTGGGTTCCGTTTTTCGGGTGAAACGGCGGAGTGCTCTCAGTACCCTCGTGGAATGGGGAACTCAGGCACGGATTTCGCACCACCGCCCAGCCCGCGCAAACGCCTGCTGGCGGCGTCGATCAGCCTGTTCTACCGCAACGGGATCCAGGCCACGGGGGTCAGCGAGCTGTGCGAGGTCGCGGGGGTCTCCAAGCGCACGCTCTACCAGCTCTACGGCGGCAAGGACGACCTGGTCGCCGCCTACCTCGCGCACGTGCGCGACAACAAGGTCCTCGCCGCCGAGCGGACCCTGTTCGACGACGCCCTCCCGCCGAGGGACCGGATCGTGCGACTGTTCGACCGCCCCGACCCCGGCCCGTTCCGGGGCTGTCCCTTCCACAACGCGAGCGTGGAGCTGACGACGCCGGGCCACCCGGCCGCGCAGGTCATCCACGCGTACAAGGAGAGCTTCGAGCGGCGGATCGCGGACTCGGCGCGCGAGGCCGGGTGCCGCGATCCGGAGCGGCTCGGCCGGACGCTGATGCTGCTCTTCGAGGGGGCGACGGCGCTGGCGACCTCGACCGGCGACCTGACGTCGTTCGACTCCGCCCGGCCGCTGGTGGAGAGGCTGGTCGACGAGGCGACCGCCAGCGCGTGACGACCTCCCCGAGGTGGCGAGTTCGAGCCACGCTCCTCCTCCCGGAAGTCCGCGCGGGGCACCGGATTCGCCTGGTGGGCCCCGTGCCGCTCGGGTGTGGCGGCGCGCTTCCCCGGACGACCCGACCGGTTCCGGCTCCTAGCATGGAGGGGTCGGCAGACCAGCGAGGGAAGGAAGAACCCGGATGCGCAGCACCACCTCCGTTCGCGCACTCGTCATCGGCACCGCGGCGGTCGCCGCCCTCGGCGGTCTCGCGGGCGTCTCGTCGGCCACGCCCGGCACCGGGGTGTCGGCCAAGCTGCTCTTCCAGAAGACGGTCGGCGACAAGGACTACGTCGTCCGCGAGATCACCATCCAGCCCGGTGGCGAGACCGGGTGGCACTTCCACGACGGCAGGGTGTACGGCGTGGTGAGGTCCGGCACCCTCACGCACTACGACGACACCTGCTCCGTGGACGGGGTGTACCGGCCGGGTGAGTCGATCAGCGAGCCGAACGGCTCCGACTACGTCCACATCGGACGCAACCACGGCACGACGCCGATGGTGCTGGAAGTCCTGTACGTCAACCCCGCGGGCGCTCCCCTCTCCAGGGACGCGGACGCACCCGCGTGCGAGCGATGACCGATCCGCGGTCCGGGGACCCGCTCCGGGTCGACCGCCGGTTCACGCTCGCCCGCACGAGGTGATCTCGGAGCTGCCGGGCGTCCCCCACGCCGACCGGAAGGAGGTCGAGGAGTTCTTCGCCGCCCCGATCGTCGAGAAGCGCGCGAACCCCGGCGACGACCTGCTGTCGGACCTCGACGCCGGTGGACCTGGCCGCGAGCGGGCCCGCGCGGGCGGGCAGGCCTGGGGTCGTGAGTCACCGGCAGGCCGGACCGGTCTCCGCGGAAGCCACCATCACGGGAAGCCGCCGTTCTCCGCGAGTGCACGTCGTGAGGCCGAAGCGGTACGCAACCGCGTTCACCGATCGGGATCAGATCCGCAGCCGCGGCAGCAGCCCGCAACCGCGAAAGCGGCTATACAATTCGCGGTATGCCGAATCTGCGGATCAGCGAGGCCGCCGCGCTGCTCGGGGTCAGCGACGACACCGTGCGCCGGTGGGCCGACCAGGGCCGTCTGCCGGTCGTCCACGGGGACAACGGGCGGATGGCGGTCGAGGGCAGCGCGCTGGCCGCGTTCGCCCAGCGGCTCGCCGACAACCCCGAGGCGGGGAGCACGGTGGCCGCGTCCGCCAGGAACCGGATGCGGGGCATCGTCACCCGCGTCGTGAAGGACGGCGTGATGGCGCAGGTCGAGATGCAGGCCGGGCCGTTCCGGGTGGTGTCCCTGATGAGCCGGGAAGCCGCCGAGGAGCTCGGGCTGGAGGTCGGGGTCGTCGCCGTCGCCTCGATCAAGTCAACGCACGTCGTGGTCGAGATCCCGGAGGCCTGAATGTTCCGCCGCACCGGTGCCGTCGTGCTGGCCGCCGCCCTGACCCTCGCGGGCTGCTCGGCGCGGGACACCGCGGCCACCAGCCCGCCGTCCGGATCGGGCTCGTCCGCCGTCACCGGACCGCTCACGGTGTTCGCGGCGGCGTCGCTGACCGAGTCGTTCACCCGGCTGGGCGAGGACTTCGAGGCCGCCAACCCCGGCGTGGAGGTGACGTTCAACTTCGCGGGCAGCTCCGCTCTGGCGCAGCAGATCAACTCCGGCGCGCCCGCCGACGTGTTCGCCTCCGCCGCGCCGACCAGCATGGGGCAGGTCGCCGACGCGGGCGGGATCACCGGCGACGCGACCACGTTCGCGAAGAACGAGCTGGAGATCGTGGTGCCGAAGGGCAACCCGGCGAAGGTCTCCGGGCTGGCCGACTTCGGCACGGCGGACCTGAAGATCGCGCTGTGCGCGGAGCAGGTGCCGTGCGGGGCGGCGAGCGGGAAGGTGTTCGAGGCGGCCGGGGTCACGCCCGCGCCGGACACCCTCGAACAGGACGTGAAGGCCGTGCTGACCAAGGTGAAGCTCGGCGAGGTGGACGCGGGCCTGGTGTACCGGACGGACGTGGGGGCCGCGGGCTCCGAGGTCGAGGGCATCGAGTTCGCCGAAGCCGACGAGGCCGTGAACGACTACCCGATCGCGCCGCTGGCGAAGGCGCCGAACGCCGCCGCGGCCAAGGCCTTCGTGGACTTCGTGCTGTCGGCGGCGGGCCGCGAGGTGCTGTCCGCCGCCGGCTTCGCCGCTCCGTGAGCCGCCGCCAGGGCACGCGGGGGCGGCTCCCCGCCGTCCTCGTCGTGCCCGCCGTGGTCGGGCTGGCGTTCCTCGTGGTCCCGCTGGCGGGGCTGCTGGTGCGGGCTCCGTGGTCGACGCTGCTCGACCAGCTCTCCAGCCCCGCCGTCGGTGAGGCCCTCGGCCTGTCGCTGGTCTGCGCGTCGCTGGCGACGGTGATCTGCCTGCTCCTCGGCGTGCCGCTGGCGTGGCTGCTGGCGCGCGGCGACGTGCCGGGGCGCGGGGTGGTCCGGGCGCTGGTGACCGTGCCGCTGGTGCTGCCGCCGGTCGTGGGCGGGGTGGCGCTGCTGCTGGTGCTCGGGCGGCGCGGGCTGGTCGGGTCCTACCTGGACTCCTGGTTCGGGATCTCGTTGCCGTTCACCACGACCGGGGTCGTGATCGCGGAGGCGTTCGTGGCGATGCCGTTCCTCGTCATCTCCGTCGAGGGAGCGCTGCGGGCGGCCGACCCCCGGTTCGAGGAGGCCGCCGCCACGCTGGGCGCGTCGCGCTGGCTGGTGTTCCGGCGGGTCACGCTACCGACGATCATGCCGGGGATCGTGGCGGGCACCGTGCTGTGCTGGGCTCGGGCGCTGGGCGAGTTCGGCGCCACGATCACGTTCGCGGGCAACTTCCCCGGCAGGACGACCACCATGCCGCTCGCCGTGTACCTCGCGCTGGAGAGCGATCCGGACGCGGCGATCGTGCTGAGCGTCGTGCTGCTGCTCGTGTCGGTCGTCGTGCTGGCCAGCCTGCGCGACCGGTGGACCAGGAGCGCGACGTGACGCTGGAGGCCGACGTCCGGGTCGAGCGGTCGGCGTTCCGCCTCGACCTGGCGCTCACGGTCGCGCCCGGTGAGGTCGTCGCGCTGCTCGGGCCGAACGGGGCGGGCAAGACGACGGCCCTGCGGGCGCTGGCGGGGCTGCTGCCGCTGGACGGCGGGCGGATCAGGCTCGACGACGTCGTGTGGGACGAGCCGCCGTCGGTCTTCCTGCGCCCCGAACTCCGGCCGGTCGGCGTGGTGTTCCAGGACTACCTGCTGTTCGCGCACCTGTCCGCGCTGGAGAACGTCGCGTTCGGCCCGAGGGCGCGGGGCACCGACCGGCGGACCGCGCGGCGGACGGCGGCCGAGTGGCTGGACAGGGTCGGGCTGGCCGAGCACGCGGGCACCAAGCCCGGTGCCCTGTCCGGCGGGCAGGCGCAGCGGGTGGCGCTGGCGCGGGCGTTGGCCACCTCGCCGTCGCTGCTGCTGCTGGACGAGCCCCTGGCGGCGCTGGACGCGGGGAACCGGCTGCTGGTGCGCACCGAGCTGGGCCACCACCTGACCGACTACCCCGGCCGGACGCTGCTGGTCACGCACGACCCGCTGGACGCGATGGTGCTGGCCGACCGGCTGGTGATCGTGGAGCACGGGCGGGTCGTGCAGTCGGGGCCGCCCACCGAGGTCGCCCGGCAGCCGCGCACCGAGTACGTGGCCCAGTTGGTCGGGCTGAACCTCTACCGGGGCCGGGCGTCCGGCACCGCGGTGGACCTGGACGACGGCGGCACCCTCACGGTCGCCTCGCCCGCGTCCGGCTCGGTGCACGTGGCGTTCCCGCCGTCGGCCGTGAGCCTGCACCCCGACCGGCCGTCCGGGAGCCCGCGCAACACGTGGGAGGTGACCGTGGTCGGCGTGGAGCAGCACGCGCACACGGTCCGGGTGCGGCTGTCGGGGAGCCCGGCGGTGCTGGTCGACGTGACCACCGCCGTGGTGGCGGAGCTGCGCCTCGTGCCGGGAACCCGGTTGTGGGCGGCGCTGAAGGCGACCGAGGTCCACACCTACCCGGCGTGAGCGGGCCGCCGATCAGCCCCCGAGCCTGGTGATCACGGTCTTCGCGTCGTCGTCGGCCAGCACCACGCCGAACACGTCGGCCAGCGCGGTGACGACCCCGGTCGGTGCGAGTTCGAGGTCCTCGCGGTCCGCGGTCGGGTGGTGGGTGGTGAGGCGGGTGCCCTCCAGGACCCTGAGCCGGTCCGCGCCCATGCGCTGCGCCATGACGCGGCCGTGGAAGTGGGAGCGGGGGTGCGTGGCCATGAAGTGGTTGGTGGCCAGGAAGTCGATCGGGTAGCGCGGCGACTCGGTGAAGGCGTGGACGGCCAGCCAGCGGTCGCCGCGCCGCGTGTGCAGCACCCACTCCGGGGCCTCGCGGGTGAGGCGGTAGCGCCACCCGCCCTGGGCCGACTCGGCGCCGTCGGCCAGCTCCACCGGCTCCAGCGGGCTGCTGCCGAAACCGACGTCGCACAGCCAGACGCGGTCGTCGGCGGTGACGCGCAGGACGTTGTGGGTGGACGGGCGGACCTCCGTCGCCCCGAGGCGGACGCGGGCCTGCATCCCGGACAGCGGGAAGCCCAGGGCGTCCAGCGCCGCGGCGAAGAGGGTGGTGTGCTCCGAGCAGGTGCCGCCGCGGGTGCCGCGGACCAGCTTCGCCTGGAGCGCGGGCAGCGCCAGGTCGACCGGGCGGGCCAGGACCATGTCCAGGTTCTCCCACGCGATCGAGGTGACGTGGGCGCGCTGGACACCCCGCAGCGTCCCGACCGTCGGCGTCCGGTCGCCGTCGTAGCCGATCCGGGCCAGGTAGGCGTCCAGGTCCAGCTCTGCCCCACCCCACAGCGCGTCCACGCCCCCGAACCTACTGGGTGCCCCGGTGGGGGACGGCGGGGCGGCCGTCCCCCACGGCACGTCAGCCCCGCACGCGGTGGGCCGCCGCGACCAGGGTGCGGAGCGCGGGCTCGACCTCGGCGTAGCCGCGGGTCTTCAGCCCGCAGTCCGGGTTGACCCACAGGCGTTCGCCGGGCACGGCGTCCAGCGCGGCGCGCAGCAGGTCGACGACCTCGTCCTCGGTCGGCACGTTCGGCGAGTGGATGTCGTACACGCCGGGCCCGACGGCGCGGCTGAAGCCGACGGCCCTCAGGTCGTCCAGCACCTCCGTGCGGGACCGGGCGGCCTCGATCGTGGTCACGTCGGCGTCCAGCCCGTCGATGGCGCCGATGACGTCGCCGAACTCCGAGTAGCACAGGTGGGTGTGCACCTGGGTGGACGCCGCCGCTCCCGCGGTGGCCAGCCGGAACGAGCCCACGGCCCAGTCCAGGTAGGCCTCCCGCTGTTCCGCGCGCAGCGGCAGGAGTTCCCGCAGCGCGGGCTCGTCCACCTGCACGACACCGATGCCCGCGGCCTCCAGGTCGCGGATCTCGTCGCGCAGCGCCAGCGCCACCTGCTCGGCGGTGTCGCGCAGCGGCTGGTCGTCGCGGACGAAGCTCCAGGCGAGGATGGTGACCGGCCCGGTCAGCATGCCCTTCACCGGCTTGCCGGTCAGCGACTGGGCGTAGGCGCTCCAGCCGACGGTGATCGGTCCGGGGCGGGACACGTCGCCGTGGATGATCGGCGGGCGGACGCAGCGCGACCCGTAGGACTGCACCCAGCCGGAGGCCGTCGACGCGAAGCCCTCCAGGTGCTCGGCGAAGTACTGCACCATGTCGTTGCGCTCGGGTTCGCCGTGCACCAGCACGTCCAGCCCGATCTCCTCCTGGAGCCGGACCACCCGCTCGACCTCGGCCCGGATCCGCTCCGCGTACCCGGCCTCGTCGAGCGTGCCTGCGCGGAGTTCGGCCCTGGCCCTGCGGACGTCGTCGGTCTGCGGGAACGAGCCGATGGTCGTGGTCGCCAACGGGGGCAGCGCGATGCGGGCCCGCTGCACGGCGGCGCGCTCGGCGTGCGGGGCGCGGGTGCGGTGCTCGGGGCCCAGCGCGGCGACGCGGGCCCGCACCTCGTCGTCACGGAGGGCGAGCCTCCGGCCGAGGAGCCGATCTCGGTGCCCTCGCACCGCAGGGCCCCTGCCGATCAGGACGACCTCGGCGACCTTCTGCCGCGCGAACGCCAGCCTGGACACGACCGCGGGGTCGAGGTCGGTCTCCGCGTCCAGGTCGTACGGCACGTGCAGCAGCGAGCACGACGTCGACACGGCGAGCGAGCCCACCGAGCCGAGCAGCGTCGCGGCCGTCGCGAGTGCGCCGCGGAGGTCGGTGCGCCACACGTTGCGGCCGTCCACGAGCCCGGCGACCAGCGTCTTGTCCCGCAGCCCCAGCAGGGTCGGGATCCGGTTCAGCGCGGCGGGCGCGGTGACGAGGTCGACGGCGACCGCCTCGACGGGCGCGTCGGCCAGCACGGGCAGGGCGTCGCCGAGGTCGCCGAAGTAGCCTGCGACCAGGATCGCCGGGCGCGCGGTGGCCCCGCCGAGCCGGGTGTACGCGCGGCGCAGCGCCGCCAGCTCGGCCTCGGTGCGGTCGGCCGCGAACGCGGGCTCGTCGAGCTGAACCCACGGCGCGCCCGCGTCGGCCAGCGCCGACAGCAGTTCGACGTAGCGGTCCACGAGCTCGTCGAGCAGGTCGAGCGGCGCGAAGTCCGGCGGCGCGGTGGCGGAAGCCTTGGCCAGCAGCAGGAACGTGACCGGGCCGAGCAGCACCGGCCGGGTCGTCACGCCGAGGTCGAGCGCCTCGCGGAACTCGGCGACGGGCTTGTCCCCGGTCAGCGCGAACCGGGTCGACGGCTCCAGCTCCGGCACGAGGCAGTGGTAGTTGGTGTCGAACCACTTGGTCAGCTCCAGCGGCGCGACACCGTCCCGGCCGCGCGCCGCGGCGAAGCAGGTGTCCACAGCGGACAGTCCGAGGTCGCGGAACCGCGCGGGCACCGCGTCGAACAGCACGGCCGTGTCCAGCACGTGGTCGTAGAACGAGAAGGTGTTGCCCGGCACGGAATCCAGGCCCGCCTCGACCAGTTCCCGGACGGTGTCGGCGCGCAGGTCGCGGGCGACGGCGGCCAGCGCGTCGGCGTCGGTGCGGCCCGCCCAGTAGGCCTCCACGGCGCGCTTGAGCTCCCGCCGGGGGCCGATCCGGGGGTAGCCCAGCACGGTGCTGCCGATCTCGGGGGTGTTCACAGCTCTCTCCTCGCGAGCGTGCCGACGAGCCCGAGGCGGCGTGGCGGCACACGAGGAGGGACGGCGCGCACGCCGTCCAGGTCCGCGCGGACCCTCCCACGAGGTCCCGGACTCCACGCGCACCGGTGGTGCGCGTACCGGTGGCAGGTCTTCGGACTCGCGGGCACCCACCGGAGGACCGGTGGACCTAGTGGCCGTCGCTTCCCGGGCCCCGCGGGCCCAGTGCTCTCGTGACGGCGGTCGTTCCCGCTCACCGCTGCGGGGCAGTCCCGGATTCCCACCGGGTTCCCTCTTGCCTCGCTCCGCCCCGGAGGGCTCGGCGAACCACCAGCGCGACCGAGCGTAGCGGAGTCGGAACGTCCGTTCCGAGGGGTGGGAACGGTCGTTGCCAACGCAATGACCGACCGGAACGCACCGGCCGACGTGCGAAAGTGCAGCCGTCGGAGTACCGGCGACCACAGATCGGCGATTCCCGGACTTTCACCGGAGGACGGTGGTCTACTCGGACGCGACCCGTCAACGAGGAAGGTGCAGGCCGTGATCTGCTGGGACCGAGTCGGCGACCACCTCGTGCTTGGCCTGTTCGACCAGATGGAGGTCGACCGCCTGCGCGGCTACCTGGTGGGGCTGCGGGAGGTGCTCGACGCGCGGTTCGCGGAGTACACCCGCGACTGCCCGCCCGGCAAGCAGCTCGGCGTGCCCTACCCCCTCGTGGAGAGCGACGACAAGCGGCTGCGGGCCATCATGCGCCGCCGCGTCGGCGAGGTCGGCCCGTGGCGCGAGCCCGAGGTGTTCCGGCCCCTGCACAAGGCGATCACCAGGGTCCTCGGGTCGCTGCCCGAGCGGGGCGGGCTGGTCCAGCTGCACTCGGTCGACTGCGCGCAGGCCTGGTCCCGGTCGCTGACCGACCTGCGGGTCGCGATGTCCGCCGCCGCGCGGGACGGTGATCCCGTGCTGGCCAGCCGGACCCGGTTCACCACCCGGTGGCTGAAGTCCGTGGTGCGCACGCTCGACACGGCGGCCACCAAGGCTCCCGAGCCGGTGCCCCAGGACCTCGTCGACAGCATCAACCAGGTCCGCACGTACTGGATCTGACCCCGCGGGCGAACGGCCGCGTCGACGGGACGTGCGGCCCCGACCTCCCGCTACAGCCACGCACCCCGTGCGTAGTGCTCCACCTTCAGGTACCCGCCGGAGATCTCGTTCAGCGCGGCCTCCGCGCGGCCGAGCGCCTCCGGCATCCTGGCGGCGGCGCTGTCCCAATTGGCCTTGTGGGCCGCGTAGGCGTCGCGCGCCGCACCGTCCCAACCGGCAAGGCCGCTCTGGGCCGTGGTGTTGAGCTCGGCGAGCTGGTCCAGCACGGCCCTGGTGCAGGCCGCCATGTTGTCGCGGACGCTGTCCGCGATCTGGAAGCTGAAGGTGTACGCGGGTGTCATCGCGGCTGTCCTTTCGGCGGTCGAGGAGCAGGAGGGGCGGGCCTAGCCGTTGCCGTCGGACCAACCGCCCGCGGCGTCGTCCTGCCGCGCGGTCGACGCCGGGGCACCGCCGCCCATGGCCTCGACCACGGCCCGCAACTCCTCGATGACGGTGGAGAGGCTGTTCTCCCAGTCGTCCACCGCCGAGCCGAACTCCAACGACTCGCCGCCCATCCAGGTGGAATGCAACAAAGTGACTTCGTCCACGACCTGGCCGAGCTGCCTGGCGAAGGCCGAGGCGGTGTTCTCGAACTGGATCCGCGCCTGACCCATACCGACCAAGTCCACCGAGGTGCTGTCACCTGCCGGCACTGGAACCCTCCTCGGGCGGGAATCATCTCAATTCGACCAAACAGGAGAACAGCGTTCATCCCCGTGCCCGTGAAACCGCGAACGAGATGTGAGGTGCTGGATGCTGAACAGTACGACGATGTCCAGCTAACGACAGGACACCCGGTTCCCGCAACAACACTGCCCTAGGGGTACCCCTACTCTGCCCTTCCGCACATCACCCGTGAGCAGCGGCTCCCGTACGAGGTCGCACGGGTCGGTCCACCCCTACCGGCTCGCCGATGAGCCCGAGCCGCTGGGCCGCCACCCCCGCCTGGAACCGCGTCTCGACGCCGAGGATGCGGTAGATCTCGGATATCCGCCGCGCGAGCGTGCGCGGTGCGAGGCACAGCCGACGCGCAATCGAACGGTCAGGCAGACCGATCGCCAACATCTGCATGAGCTGGAATTGCTGCTCGTTGAGCATGGCCAATTCAGGTGAGAATTTCCCCGCGCTTCCCCGCTGCTGCGGGGAGCTGATCCCGTCCACTCGGGTCGAATTGTCTGAAATAGTCATGGTCTCTCCATACCCACGC
Source organism: Umezawaea sp. (assembly GCF_036375055.1). Lineage (GTDB taxonomy): Bacteria > Actinomycetota > Actinomycetes > Mycobacteriales > Pseudonocardiaceae > Umezawaea. The sequence goes on along the minus strand of NZ_DASUSQ010000154.1, from coordinate 13,576 downwards.
GAGCGGAACCTGGACCGACACGTTCACGGGGCCTGGTTCCGCGGCGGAACTCGAAGGGCGCGGCCCTGGCGTCCGCCTCAGCGTAGGCAGAAGCGTGTGGAGAAAGAGTGACCAAGTAGTGACGCACCAGTGACGCGGGTCGTCAGACCGGCGACAGCGCTCGCGGCACGTGTCGCGCAACCATAGAGCCACCGACGGGACCGCACCTCCCCCTGGCAACAAAACGCCACGAGAACGCCTGTTCAGGGAGGGTTCCGCCCGTAGTGTGCCGGGTGCGCACACCCCCTTCCCCACCGCGCGCACCGTCCCGTTCCGCGCCCCCGGCGCGAGCGGGCGGGACGGCCCCCGAGCGCCTGCCGGCCCCCCGGTCGCGCGCTCGGGGGCCGTCCCGGACTCCTCCGCCGTCACGCGGGAAGCGCTTGCCGCCACCGCGGGGGCCGCACCGACCGCACACCCCGCCCGCGTGCCGGAAGTGCCCGCCGCAGAACGGTTCACGGGACCTCGGAGATCACACCGAAAGCCACCGCCATGATTGTTCCGCCGCTCCCCGCTCGTTGCGCAAACAACGAAATGAGCATCCCCGAGTCGAGACCCCCACTCCTCGGGTCGCACTAGGATCGCGTCAGTGGTCCTCATCGGAACGTCGCCCGTGACGGGCACGTCGTCGTTCACCGGGGTAGCGGCGCGCGGAACGCGAGGGGGGGTTGCCGGGATGTCGACCGCGCACGGCGGCTCCTCGCGGATCCGGTTCTCCGTGCTCGGTCCGCTGCGGGCGTGGCACGGGGACGACGAACTGGACCTCGGGCCGCGGCAGCAGCGCCTGCTCCTCGCGGTGCTGCTGGTGCACCCGGACCAGCCCGTCGGCCTCGGTGAGCTGATCGCGGCGCTGTGGGGCGACGACGCCCCCGCGAGCGCGGCGAACGTCGTGCACCGGCACGTCGGCCAGATGCGCAGGGTGCTGGAACCGGACCTGCCGCTGCGCGCGGCGGGCGGGTGGCTGCTGCGCGACGGCGGTGGCTACCGGCTGCGGGTCGACGCGGCGTCGTCCGACGTGCCGCGGTTCCGGCAGCTCGTGGCGGGTGCCCGTGCCGCCGCCGCGCGGGGCTCGGACGTCGAGGCGCTGCGGCTGTTCACCGACGCGGTCGAGCTGTGGCACGGCCCGTGCGCGCACGGGTTGCGGCGGGGACCGCTGGAGGACCAGGACTTCGCCGCGCTGGACCGCGAACGCGTGTCGGCGGCGGTCGAGGCGGCCGACACGGCGCTGCGCTGCGGCGCCGCGCGGGACGTGCTCCCCCTGCTGCGCAAGGTGTCCCCGCTCGACCCGCTGAACGAGGAGCTGCACGCCAGGCTGATCCTCGCTCTGGCCGCGTCGGGGGCGCGGGCCGAGGCGGTCGGGGTGTACCGGTCGCTGGTGGAGCGACTGGCCGACCAGCTGGGCATCGACCCCGGTGCCCGGCTGCGGGCGGCCCACCAGAAGGCGCTCGGCGGCGACTCCCCCGAGCCCGTCGCGGTCCGCCCCGCCCAGCTGCCGAAGGACCTGGCGACGTTCAGCGGGCGCGACGCCGAGCTGGCCGGGATGGTGGCGTCGCTGCGCGACCCGGACCGGCCGATGTCGCTGGCCCTCATCGACGGCATGCCGGGAGCGGGCAAGACGACGGTCGCGGTCCGGCTCGCCTACGACGTGGTCGCCGACTTCCCGGACGGCCAGCTGTTCGTCAACCTGCGCGGCTACGACCCGAGCGGCTCGGTGATGGAGACGGCGGAGGCGCTGCGCGGTTTCCTCTACGCGCTGGGCACGCCGAGCAGCCGGATCCCGGCGGACCTCGACGCGCAGACCGGCCTGTACCGGAGCCTCCTCAAGGGCAAGAGGATGCTGGTGGTGCTGGACAACGCCCGCGACGTCGAGCACGTGCTGCCGCTGATCCCCGGTTCTCCCGACTGCCTGGCGATCGTGACCAGCCGCGACAGGCTCACCGGGCTCGTCGCCACCGAGGGCGGCCAGACGTTCACGCTGGACCCCATGCCGGTCCGCGAGGCCCGCGCGATGGTGGCGCTGCGGCTGGGCGAGGCCCGCAGCGCGCGCGAACCCGACGCGGTCGACCGGATCGTGGGGATGTGCGGACGGCTGCCGCTCGCGCTGGCCATCGTGGCCGCCCGCGCGGCGACGTACCCGGACGTGCCGCTGAGCGCCATCGCCAGGGAGCTGCGCGACGCGCAGGGCGGCCTGGACGCGTTCGCCTACGACGACACGAGCGACCTGCGGGCGGTGTTCTCCTGGTCCTACCGCACGCTGAGCCCCCGCGCCGCCCGGTTGTTCCGGCTGCTCGCGCACACCAGGGGGCCGGACATCTCGCTCGCCGCGAGCGCCAGCGTCCTCGGCGAGGACCCGAGGACGACGCGGGCAGCGCTCGCCGAGCTGAACCGCACCCGGCTGGTGACCGAGCACCTGCCCGGCCGGTTCCAGTTCCACGACCTGGTGCGCGCCTACGGGTTGGAGCTGGGCGAGGAGCTGGACACCGAGGAGGACCGCGCGGCGGCGCGGCGGCGGACGGCCGACCACTACCTGCACTCCGCCCACGCCGTCCGCCTGCTGCTCAAGCCCCACCAGGCGGCCGTGCCGATCGGGGAGCCCGCGCCCGGCGTGACACCGGAGACGGCGCCGAACGCCGACCGCGCGATGGCGTGGTTCTTCGCGGAGCACGACGTGCTGCACGACTTCGTCGAGCACGCCCCGGCCGACGGGTTCGGCGACCACGCGTGGCAGGTGGCGCTGGACATGCAGGAGTTCTTCCAGCGCAGGGGCATGCACCTGTCGTGGGCCGCGACGATGACCGCGGCGCTGGCCGCCGCGCGCGGCACGGGCGACCGGGTCGGCGAGGCCCGGACGTTGCGCAGCCTGGCAGGCGCGCACTACTTCACCGGCGACGTCGACCGGTCGCTGGAGGTCCTGCGCGCCACCGAGGAGCTGCTCGCCGAGCTGGGCTGGGTCGGCGAGCAGGCCTACGTGCAGCGCAACATCGGCGACGTGCTGGCCAGGCGGGGCCGCGGCGACGGGGGCGACCACCCCACGGCGTTCGCGCACTACCGGCGCGCCCACGCGCTGTACCAGGACATGGACCACCCGCAGGGCGTGGCCATCGCGCTGGAGGGCATGGGGGTGTGCGCGCTGCGCCTCGACCGTTCCGACGAGGCGCTGGAGCTGTTGGACCGGGCCATGTCCACGTTCCGCCTCGCGGGCGACCTCCACGGCGAGGCGAACTGCTGGTCGGAACTCGGTGCGGCGCACGCGAGCCTCGGCGGGCACGGGGAGGCGATCACCTGCTTCCGGCGCGCGGTGGAACTGCACCGCGCGCAGGCCAGCCTGGTCGGGGAGGTCGAGGGCCTGGTGCTGATGGGCGACGCGCTGGCGGGCTCCGGCGCGGGCACCGAGGCCCGCGCGGTGTGGTCCGAGGCGGCGGACCTCATCGAGAACGGCCGCATGGCAGGGGTCGGACCGTCCCTGTTCTCGGCGGACGAGGTCCGGGAGAGGATCGCCCGACTGGATCAGGCCTGATACTTTGACCCCGCTGCGCCCCCGTGCCCCATTCGGCACCAGAGGCGTCCGGGGGTGACCGTCCAGCAGATGAGCACACCGACGCCTTGAGGAAAACAGTGAAGGTGCAGGAAACGAGCGGCAAGCAGGTGCACGTCGAGCTGCTGGGCCCGGTCCGCGCGGTGCTCGGCGGTGTCGAGATCCCACTGGGCCCCAGCAGGCAGCGAGCCGTGTTCGCCGTGCTCGCCTCGCGCGCGGGCCAGGCGGTCTCCCGCGAGGAGCTGATCGACCAGGTGTGGGGCGAGTCCGCACCGGTCAGCGCCCCCGGCAGCGTCTACACCTACGTCTCCGCGCTGCGTCGCGCCCTCGCCGAGGCCGGGGTGGCCGACAGCAAGGAGACGCTGTTCTCCACCAAGCACGGCTACGCGCTGCGGCTCGACCCGCACCGGGTCGACACGGTGGCGTTCGACAAGCTGTTCACCCGCTCGCAGACCCTGGCGGGCTCCGGTGACCACCGCGGCGCGGCGGGCACGCTGGAGCAGGCGCTGGGCCTGTTCCGCGGCGAGCCCTTCTCCGGTGTGCCGGGCCCGTTCGCCGACCACATGCGCACCCGCTGGGCCGAACGCCGGGTCGCCGCGGTGGAAGCGCTGGCCACGTCCCGACTGGTGCTGGGCGCGCACGTCGAGCTGGCCGCCGAACTGGGCGCGCTGGTGCAGGACTACCCGCTGCGCGAGTCGCTGCGGGCGCTGCTGATGATCGCGCTGAGCCGGGGCGGACGGCAGGCCGAGGCGCTGGCGGTGTTCCGCGACGCGCGCGAGACCCTGATGCGCGAACTCGGCACGAAGCCCGGTCCCGCGCTGCGGCACGCGCACGCCGTGGTGCTCAGCGGCGAGGAGGCCGCGAGCCCCGCCGACTCCGTCGAGGACGAGCCGGAGGAGGAGCCGCAGGCTCCGAGCGTGCTGCGGCAGGCCAACAGCCAGGTCTTCGTCGGCCGCGAGGCCGAGACCGACCGCCTGCGCGCCCGGCTGGTCGACGTCGCGGCGGGCGTCGGCGGCACGGTGTGGATCGAGGGCGAGCCGGGCATCGGCAAGACCGAACTGCTGGCCGTCGGCCTCGCGGACGCCGAGCACCTCGGCTGCCACGTCGGCTGGGCGGTCGCCGACGAGCTGGCGGGCCGGTTCCCCCTCCAGGTGCTGCTCGAATGCCTCGGCGTCGACCAGTCCTCTTCGGACCCCGACCGCGCCGACCTGGCCCGCAGGCTCCGCACGGGCGAGCCGAGCAGCCGAGGCACCGATGACGACGACCCGATCCAGAGCGCGGTGGACCGGCTGCTCGCCCTGGTCGACCGGATGTGCCACCGGGCGCCGACCGTGCTGGTGCTCGACGACCTCCAGTGGGCGGACGAGTCCTCGGTGTCGCTGTGGCGGCGCCTGGCCGCCGCCACCCGCCAGCTGCCGCTGCTGCTGGTCACCTGCTCGCGGTCGCGGCACGGCCGCACGGAGCTGGACCAGCTCCGCTCCCGCGTCCGCGCCAACGACGGCGACGTGCTGGTCCTCGAACCGCTGACCTACGCCGACGTGGACTCGATGACCGCGGACCTGGTCGGCGGTCGCCCCGGCCACCTGCTGCGCAGGCTGACCGCGCGGGCCGCGGGCAACCCGCTGTACCTGCGGGAGATGGTGGGCGCGCTGGTCCGCGAGCAGGCCGTCGACCTGATCGACGGCGTGGCGCACGTGGACGAGGCGCAGGCCGACGACGCGCCGCGCACCCTGTTCGCCGCCGTGCAGCGGACGTCCCAGTCCCTGCCCGAACGCACCCGCGAGGTGCTGCGGTGGGCCGCCGTCCTCGGTGCCGAGGCCACGATCGCGCAGATCGCGAGCCTGTCCGGCCGCCTGGTGCCCGAGGTGGCCCGCGCGGTCAAGGACGCGATGGCCGCGAACGTGCTCGGCCACGGCGAGCCGCGGCTGGTGTTCCGGCACCCGCTGCTGCGCGAAGCCGTGTACGTCAGCATCACCGCCCCGATGCGCGGGGTGCTGCACAAGCAGGCCGCGAAGGCGCTGGCCGAGGCGGACGCGCCGCCGAGCCGCGTCGCGGAGCAGCTCGTGGCCGCCGCGTCGGACCTCGACCCGTGGGTCGGCGACTGGCTCATCGGGAGCGCGGCGGAGCTGTCGAACCGGGCGCCGCTGATCGCCGCCGACCTGCTGGAGCAGTCGCTCGACCTGGTCGGGCCGGGGGACCCGAACCGGGAGCTGCTGCTCACGGCGCTGGTGCGCGTCCTGTTCCGCCTGGCCCGCAACCCCGACGCCGAGGCGCGGCAGGCGCTGGCGATCTCCACCGACCCGGCGCGCTCGGCCGAGCTGCGCCAGCTGCTCGCGGCCACGCTGCTGCGGCAGGACAAGCGGGAACTGGCGCTCCGCACGCTGACCGAGGTCGAGGTCGACCCGTCGGTGCCGAAGATCTGGCAGCTCCGGCACAAGTCGCTGCTGGCGCACCTGCGCCGCGACGTGACCTACATCGACGAGGCGGAGGTGAGCGGCAAGGCGGCGCACGCCGAGGCCGTCGCGAACGGCGACGCCTACCTGATCGCGCACGCGCTCCAGACGCTGTGGCTGGTCGAGTCGGTGCGGCGCAACCACCGGGCCGCCCTGCGGTACGTGGACGACGCCATCGCCGCGGTCGTGGACTCGCCCGAGCTGGCCGGGATGTACTTCAACCTGCTCGACAACAAGATGTTCACGCTCCAGAACCTCGACCAGCTCGACGAGGTCGACGTCGCGCTGGCCACCGTGGACGAGCTGACCGTGAAGCACGGCCTGCCGGTCGGGCCCCAGATCTCGGCGGCGGTGCACCACTACTGGACCGGCCGCTGGGACGAGGCCCTGCTCGCACTGGACACGGTCTCCGAGGACGGCCCCGCCATCAGCTACAGCGGCCTGGTCGACCCCGGCCCGAACGGCCTGCTGCTGCACGGCGTGTCCGCGCTGATCGCGCTGCACCGCCACGACAGCGCCACGTCCGCCGCGCACCTGGACGCGGCCGACCAGCTGCTGGTCGTCACGGCGGCCGAGCGCGAGGCGTGCGACTTCCTCCTGCTGGCCCGCTCCCTCGCCGCCGTGCAGGGCGGCGACGTGCGGCGAGGCCTGGACGCCGTGAAGCGGATCCTGAACCCGGCGTACGCCGACATGATGCTGCGGCACCAGTGGCTGCCGGACATCCTGCGGCTCGCGCTGGACGTCGGCGACCACGAGCGGGTGGCCGAGGTCATGGAGGTCGCCGAGATGGAGGCGGCCCGCGAGTCCGTGCCGACGCGGGCGTACACCGCGCTGCACCGGTGCAAGGCGCTGGTGACCGGTGACCCCGAGCCGGCGCTCGTGGCCGTGAGCCACTACCGCCAGGTGGGTCGCCGGGTGGAGCTGGCGGCGGCGCTGGACGAGGCGTCCCTGCTGCTGGCGAAGGCCGGGAAGCGGGCGGACGCCCGTGCGGCCTACGCCGAGGCGGCGGAGATCTTCACCGAGCTGGACGCCAGGTGGGACCTGGCGAGGGCCCAGGCCAGGATGGACGAGTTCGGGATCCGCCACGAGGTCGCCGCGTCCGCTCGCGCGACCGGAGGCTGGGACACGCTCACCCCGGTCGAGCGCCGGATCGCCGAGCTGGTCGCGAGCGGTCAGTCCAACCCGGACATCGCGGTCCGGCTGTCCCTGCCGCGCCGCATGGTCCAGGCCCACGTCACCCGGATACTCGGGAAGCTCGGCGTGCGGTCGAGGTCGCAGATCGCCGAACGCCACCACGAGCTGGGTCGCTCGGCCACCGGTCGCTGACGGTCGCGTCCCACTTCGCGGCGCGGTCATCCCGTACGGCGTGGTGCTGAGCAGATGCACGTGCACAAGGACCCTGACAGACGAATGACCGGGGCGTGCGGTCGCCCCGGTCCGTCCAACGCGCACCCGTACCGGTGCGCGTTCCTCTCCTGCCGGCGATCGTGCGGTCGATCGCCGTTCCCGAAAAAACGGTGTCCGCCGGACCGGTGCGCTCACGTGGCGGCGCGCGGTTCCTCGGCGGCAATTAGGTCAAACGGTGAACGAACTAAAGGTCACTCGGTGAACGAAACGAACTTACGTGAACTATACGAACATTCGCGTGTCAGATGACGCCCGCGCGCAACGCGTATGCGACGGCGTGCGCGCGGTTGCGCAGCTTCAAGCGGTTCGTGACGTTGTAGATGACGTTCTTGACGGTCCTCTCCGAATACTGAAGTTCTTTCGCGATTTCGTCGGTGCCCCACCCCTCGGCGATCAGCCGCAGGACGTCGACCTCGCGCGGCTCCAGGCCCGCGACGTTGAGCCCGTTGGGCGCGAGCACCTCCCGCTGGAGCATCTCCACCCTCTTGAGCAGCTTGCCGAGGATGTCGCGCGGCATCACGCCGTTGCCCGCGGCGGCGGCCATGATGCTGTCCACCAGCTGGTCACCGGTCACCGCGCTCCTGGGCAGGATCGCGACCACACCGCACTCCACCACCGCGAGCAGCGGCGCCTCGGTGAGTTCGCTCGCCATCAGGACGGTGGGCACCGTGCGTTCCGCCGAGAGCGCCCGGAGCCGGTTCATGGCCTCCGACGTGAGCCGCTCGGTCGAGAACACGGCGACGTCCGCGTGACCTGCTTCGTGCTTCTCGACGACGACCATTTCGGGGCGTGACTTGAGGTAGCTCGTCAGCCCCACGTAGGTCATGGGGTCCGTGCTGTGTACGACGACCCGTACCCGTGCCATGAGTGCCTCCACACTTCGATCTCTGAATCGAAGTGTGGCCAAGCGACCTCTATGAACTCTTGACGACGCGCGCGCGACGGACGCCGCAGTCTTGACGACGCGTGAACTTACTATGAGAGCGTGCCCCACGAGCCTCGAACTGTCACGCGGTTTTGATACATCGTGGCCTTTTGACCTGCGATGCCTGCCCGGAAGCACTTCCGCCCTCACCGTTCTCGACGCCGCCTCCACGACCTTGCAAACTCCGTCTCATTTCGTCGGAACTCGTCAAGGTACTGGCGGGTAAGCCCTTCCCGAGGCCCTTGACCCGTCATTCATCAACGATGTTGCCTTTTCAACGCAAGGGTTTTCGGCCTCACGACCGGTAAAGTGGACTTCTGGCACCAGCGGTGCCCGCGTGGGTCAGCGGACGCGTTGCGAACCAGGAGCGGCGGAGATGTCGACGGAGTCAGCCGAACCGCTGCGGGTCCAGTTGCTGGGCGCGGTGCGCGCGTGGCGCGGGGACACCGAGCTGGCGCTGGGCTCCGCGCGGCAGCGGGCGCTGTTCACCGTGCTGGCGATGCGCGCGAACCAGGTCGTGACCCGCGAGGAGCTGGTCGACGCCATCTGGGGCGAGTCCCCTCCCGGCGCCGTCGACAGCAGCCTCTACACCTACGTCTCCCGGCTGCGGCGCGCGCTCGAACCCGTCCGTTCCAAGTGGACGGGCGGGCAGATGCTGGTGTCGGCGGGCTCCGGGTACAGCCTGCGGCTGGAACCGGGCCTGCTGGACGTGCGCGAGTTCGACCGGCTGCGCGAGGTGGCGCAGCAGTGCTGGGACCGCAGGGACGCGGCGGGCGCCAGGGCGGCGCTGGACGCGGCGCTCGTGCTGTGGCGCGGCGACGCGCTCACCGGCATCGACGGCCCGTTCGCCGCGCTGCACCGGGGCAGGCTCGCCGAGCTGCACCTCGACGTCCTGGAGCGCAGGGCCGAGATCATGCTGGAGTCGGGCGACCTCACGGCCGCCGTCGACGAGCTGTTCGACCTGAGCACCGCCTACCCGCTGCGCGAGACGCCGAGGGCGCTGCTGATGCTGGCGCTGCACCGCTCCGGGCGCGGGCTCGAAGCGCTGGAGGTGTTCCGGGAGACCAGGGAGGTCCTGGTCGAGCAGCTCGGCATCGAGCCGGGCGCGAAGCTGCGCAAGGTCCACGACGAGATCACCGCGGCCCACGAGCGCGCGGGCGGCGCGCCCGCCGTCGGGCCCCGGTCGCCGATCCCGCCGTACCCGGCGGTGTTCGTCGGCCGCGAGGCCGAGCTGTCCGCGCTGCGCACCGCGCTGCACGACGTGCAGGCGGGCAGGGGCACGGCCGTGTGGGTCGAGGGCGAGCCGGGCGTCGGCAAGTCCGCCCTGCTGGCGACCGGTCTGGCCGACGCGGTCGACCGGGGCTGCGAGGTGCTGTGGCACGCGGGAGACGAGGTCGGCAGGCGCTTCCCGCTGAGCATGGTCCTGGCCTGCCTGGACATCGACTCGCTGTCGCCGGACCCGCGCCGGGCCGAGTTCGCGACGGGGCTGCCGGGCCGCGCGGTCGAGCCCGCGTACCCGTGGGAGTCCGAGGACACCGTGCTGGTGGCGGTCGACCGGCTGATCGGCCTGGTGGACCGCGTCGTCGGGTTCGTCGACGAGCTGTGCGCGGACGGTCCGGTCGTGCTGGTGCTCGAAGACCTCCAGTGGGGCGACGACGCCAGCCTGCTGGTGTGGCACCGGCTCGCGAAGGCGACCCGGCACCTGCCGCTGCTGCTCGTCGGCTCGTGCAGGCCGCACCCGCGGCGGGCCGAGCTGGACCCGCTGCGGACGATGGTGTCGATGGGCGGCGGCGAGCTGCTGCGCCTCGACCCGCTGGACGACGCCGCCTCGGCCGAGCTGGTCCGCAGGCTGCTCGGCACCGAGCCCGGTGCCGAACTGCTCGCCACGACCGACTGCGCGGGCGGCAACCCCCGCTACCTGGAGGAGATCGTCGACGCCCTGGTGCGCGACGACGCCGTGGCCGTGTTCGACGGCGTCGCGGACATCGCGCACGACCGCGCCCGGTACCCGGCGCAGCCGACGGTGAACACGGTGGTGACCAGGCGGCTCGACCACCTCGACGACACGACCAGGGACGCGCTGCGGTGGGCCGCGCTGCTCGGCGTCGAGTTCGACCTCAGCGACCTCGCCACGGTCATGGGCAAGCAGGCCTCCGAGCTGCTGCCCGCCGTCGAGGAGGCGTCCGCGGCGGGCGTGATCGGCGAGTCCGGCCAGCGGTTCGCGTTCCGGCACACGCTCGTGCGGCGCGCGCTGTACGAGGCGATCCCCAAGACCGTGCGGGTCGCGCTGCACCGGCAGTCCGCCGAGACCCTGGACACCGCGGGCGCGCACGTGGAACGGGTGGCGGAGCAGCTGCTCGGCGGGCCCGTCCCGGCGGACGCGTGGGTCGCGCAGTGGCTGCTCTCGCACACGAACGCCGTCGCGGGCCGGTCGCCCGCCCTCGCGGCCGAGCTGCTGGCGGGCGCCGTGACGGACCCGAGCCTGCGGGACCGGGCGCGCGAGGCGCTGACCACCCGGTTGGTGCGGCTGCGGTTCTGGCTGGGCGAGTGCCCCGCGACGGACGCCCGGTCCGTGCTGGCCACGACCGACGACCCGAACCGGGCCGCCGAGATGCGGCTCGTGCTCGCCTACCTCGACCACGGCTCGGGCGAGGGCGAGCGCGCGGCGGCGGCGCTGCGGCAGGTGTCGGCCGACCCGTCCGTGCCCGACCGCTGGCGGGCGAGGCACCGTGCTCTGCTGGCCGCGGTCGCACCGTCCACAGTGGTCCGCGAGGACCCGTTCTCCCGCGCGTTCGCCGCGGAGCGGCTGTGGGAGGAGGCGTCGGCGCAGGGCAGGCACCGCGACGCGCTGGCCCACGTGCAGGAGGCGCTCGCGGCGCTGGCGGGCGACGCGGCGCACGTGGACCTGGAGCTGTGCCTGGCCGAGGACAGGGTCCACACCCTGCACAACCTCGACGAGATGGACGAGGCGGGCCGGACGCTGGACGGTGCCCGCAACACCGTCGTCCAGCGCGGCCTGTCCAGCGGACCGCACCTGCCCGCCGCCGTGCACCACTACTGGCTCGGCCGGTGGGACGAGGCGCTGGCGGAGCTGGACGCGGTGGTGCGCGACCGCCCGGAGATCACCTTCCACGCGGTGCGGCAGCACGGCTCGATCCGGCTGCTGCACGGCGTGCGCGCGCTGATCGCGGCGCACCGCGACGACTCGACGGCGCTGGAGACGCACCTCAAGTCCGCGGCCGAGTACGAGCGGTCCTCCGCCGTGGTCCGCGACGACTTCCTGTCGATGGCGACGTCGCTCGCCGCCGAGCAGCTCGACCGCCAGGACGAGGCGCTGAGCGCGCTGCTGCCGCTGCTCGGCGACGACTACCCGCCGCTGGTCCCGCGCCACCAGTGGCTGCCGCGCCTGACGCGGCTCGCGCTGGACCTCGGCGAGACCGGTGTCGCGCGGAGCGCGCTCGCCCTGTGCCAGCGGGGCGCGGACCGCGAGCAGTCACCGGCACGGGCCGCGGTCGCGGCGCAGTGGTGCCGGGCGCTGGTCGACCGCGACCCGGTCGCGCTGGCGGCGGTCGCCAAGCACTTCGGCACCGTCGGCCGCAAGGTCGAGCAGGCCGCCGTGTCGGAGGACAGGGCCGTGCTGCTCGCGGCGGAGGGCCGCACCGAGGACGCGCACACCGCGTTCTACGACGCACTGACCGTCTACACAGGACTGGAAGCGGCCTGGGACGTGCGCCGCGCCGAGTCGCGGCTCAAGCCGTTCGGCATCCGCTGGCGGGTGGGCGGCCGCAGCGCGGTCGACGGCCGCCCGCTGGACCAGGTCGAGCGGCGCGTGGCGGACCTGATCGCGGCGGGCTGGCCGAACTCGGACATCGCGACGAGGTTGAGCATGTCCCGCAACACCGTGCAGGTCCACGTGACCAGGCTGCTGGAGAAGCTCGGCGTCGACTCCCGCCTGGGCGTGACCCGCCGGGTGGTGCAGCGGCACGCGGGACGCGTTCCCACCGCCTGACGGACCGTCCGCGGTGCGTCCGCCGCAGCGGTGGCTACCGTTCGGCGCAACAGCTCCCATTCGTGTTTCCGCCGAGGTGCGCGGGGGTAGAGACGTCCCACGCGCACGACCGTGGAACGGATGGACATGCTGAGCTCGTACCTGGAGAACATCCGCACCGGCTTCTTGGCCTTCGTGGGGATCGGCGCGCTGGTGCTGCTGCCCCTCGTGGCGCTGCACTACTACCGGTTCGGCCGGATCGAGCCGCGTCGCGCGGTCGTGCTCTACGGCCTGATGGCCTACGGCCTGGTGGCGATGGCCCTGATCTTCCTGCCGTTCCCCGACCGGGCGAACCTGTGCCAGGGCGACCAGATGCTCTCGACCGTCCCGTTCCAGTGGGTGACGGACATGCGCAACAACATGGAGGCCTACGGCCGGTCCGGTGTCGTCGCCATGGCCACGTCCTCGGCGTTCGTCCAGCAGGCCTTCAACGCCGCCCTGTTCGTCCCGCTGGGGATCGTGCTGCGCAAGGCCTACGGCAAGGGCGTGCTGGCCACCGTGTTCATCGGTCTCGGCGTCTCGCTCATCGTGGAAGTGGTGCAGTACACCGGGAACATGGGCATCTACCCGTGCCCCTACCGCATCTCCGACGTCGACGACCTCATCTCCAACACCTCCGGCTCCCTGCTCGGCTGGATGATCGCCCCGGTGGCGATCGTCGTGCCCGCGCTGCCGGACCCCGACGAGGCGGTGGTCCGCCCCGGCACGGTGAGCGTGCCGCGCAAGGCGCTGGCGCTGGCGGCGGACGCCGTGGTGTTCCTGGTGCTCGCCCGGCTCCTCTTCCCGACGAACGGGTGGCTCCAGGTGGGCCTGGCGGTGGCCCTGCGCGTGGTCCTGCCCGCCGCCACCGGCGGCTGGACCCTGGGCAGCAGGCTGATGCGCTACCGCATGCGCGCCCTGGACGGCGGCCGTCCGTCCCCGGCGAGGGTCGCGGTGCGCGAACTCCTGGGCGTGACCGGACTGGTCGCCTACTCGGTGCTGCTGTCCCCGCACCTCACCAGCTGGACCGGCTTCGGCCTCGACCTGGCCGCCGTGGCGCTGGTGCTGCTGGGCTCCTTCGCCACCCCGGCGTTCCGCCGCGACCAGCTGGGCTGGAACGAACGCGTGGCGGGCACCCGCGGCGTGCTGCTGGCACCGGTGCGCACCCCTCTGGCAGCGCGCTGACCGCCTGC